>JAZQGO010000019.1:0-43141 GCA_045540055.1 Acutalibacteraceae bacterium | reverse complement strand
GCATAAATAAAACCCCTTGAGGGGTAGCCCGAAAAAGTAATGCAGTCGGCAAACCTTTCGGCGCCCCTTTAGGGGTTTCGTCTGTAAAATGCCCTTGAAGGGCTATTCAAGCCTCCGGCTTAGCCGGAGGTCCTGACTTTTACAACATTTTGGCTCTGATTTCGTCGGGTGACATAGCGGATAAATCGGCGGGTGCAACATCAAAAACCGTTTTACAGCCAATTTCGCCCTTTTTATGCATACGATACGCGGCTCTGGCGTATGCCACCAAAACACTTGCCGTAAATTCAGGATTAGAATCAAGCTTTAAAGAGTATTCAATAATATGATTGTTCTCTTTGTTCTTACCTGTCTTGCCTGTACGAATCACAAAGCCGCCGTGCGGAATACCCTTGTGCTCTCTATCAAGCTCTTCCTGAGAGATGAAGTTAACGGTTGTGTCGTAATCGGCGAAATATTTGGGCATTGTCTTGATTTCTTTTTCAATTCTTTGCTTGTCAGCGCCGTCCTCTACTACAACAAAGCAAAGCCGTGTGTGTTTTTCCCTTGTTGTAAGGGTGGGGCTTTCGCCGCTTCTTACTCTTTCGAGCGCCGATTCAACAGGGCAGGTATACTGCCTTGCATCCTTAACACCCTCTATGCGACGAATGGCGTCAGAATGACCTTGACTTACGCCCTTGCCCCAAAAGGTATAGTCGTTACCTTCGGGTAAAATGGCTGATGCGTACAGACGGTTGAGTGAGAACATACCGGGGTCCCAGCCCACCGAAATAATGGCTATATTTTTACCGCTTTTAGCCGATAAGTCGGTATTCGCAAAATGCTTCGGAATATCTGCGTGGGTATCAAAGCTGTCGATAACATTAAAATTAGCGGCTAATGACGGTGTCATTTCGGGCAGGTCGGTAGCCGAGCCGCCGCAAATGATAAGCACATCAATATCGTCTTTGAATTTCAGTATATCATCGGCACTGTAGACCTTTGTTGAACTGAATATTGGTTTAACAGTATCGGGGTTTCGGCGTGTGAAAACACCGAAAATTTCCATATCGCTGTTTTGTGCAATACTGCACTCAACACCTCGGCCAAGATTACCGTAACCGTAAATTCCTATTTTCATTTTATATCATCCTTTTGAATAGTATATGATAAATAACATATTTCATAATAAATTTTTATTGGTTATTTGTCAATATCTGTGCCAAAAAAAATTGGCTGATTGACAATTTTTTTAATAGGTGTTATACTTTTTAAACATTGTTTTAAAGGGTGAGATAGACTTTGGGAATTTTTGAGCTTTTTATATTGGCGGTCGGTCTTTCAATGGACGCCTTTGCCGTTGCTATTTGCAAAGGGCTTGCCACAATCGAGCTAAAATGCAAACATATGGTTATTACGGGCTTGTGGTTTGGCGGATTTCAGGCACTTATGCCGACAATTGGCTTTTTCTTGGGTGTCACATTTAAAAAGTATATTGAGGCGTACGACCATTGGGTTGCCTTTGTACTGCTTGGGTTAATCGGTGCAAATATGATTAAAGAGGCATTTTCGAAGGAAGAAGATTCTACCGATTCATCCTTCTGCGCAAAAACAATGTTTGTTATGGCGGTGGCTACAAGTATTGATGCTTTAGCGGTGGGCATTTCATTTGCAATGCTGCTTAAAACAAATGAACTGCCGCTTGCCGTTTTGTTTATAGGTGTTATAACCTTTGCGCTGTCGGCTGTGGGTGTTAAGATAGGCAATGTCTTTGGCGCCAAGCACAAATCAAAGGCCGAGCTTGTAGGCGGCGTTATTCTTATTTTAATAGGACTTAAAATTCTTTTTGAGCATTTAGGTATAATAAATTTTTAAGACGCGGTATTAACCGCGTCTTTTATTTTCTGTAAATGCCCCTAAGTTTTGTCGCAGGGTCAATAAATATATTTAAGTTCGGGGTATAAAAATTGAAGACAAAAAATAGTATTGCCATTAATATTAAAAGCAATAAGCAGGATACAATGCATATCTTAGACGGTTTATTGCAGTTTTTAATTAAAATCTCGGTGCTCAAAAATACTATAAGCACCGATACGTAGTATATCGCAATATTTACCCAGTCGTAAGCCTTGCCGATAACTCCGCTTATTGTATAAAAAGCTACAACAATAAAAAGCATACCTATAAAAAGGGCGGTGGTGCGAGAGCGTATAAAGCATTCCTTTTTATTGTGCACAAAATATTCATATAACGAAAATAATAAAACGGGGAAAAACAGTAGTTTTAAATGTTCCCACGTGCTTTCGTTTATTGGTGCGAACAGCCCGACAAACGTATTATAAGACGAAAGCTCATATAAAAAGTGCGCCAGTGTGCCTAAAACGGACGTAAAAATTATGCCTATTAGTGCGTGTTTTTTCTTCATAAAACTACCCCCAATATATCAATAATATGCCCCAAAACACAAAAAAAGCATCGCGTTTAACGCGATGCTTAAAAAAATAAATTTACTTTTTGGCCTTTTCACGCTTTGCGGTGTAGTTCTTCCAGATAACCCATACAGGTCCCGAAACAAACAAGGACGAGAGGCAGCCCGAAAGAATACCGAATGCCATCGGGATTGCAAAGCTGCGGAGTGTTGTAAGACCGTAAATTTCAGCAACAACAATAATTGTAACAACCGCCAAAACAGTTGTAAGTGTTGTTACAAAGTTACGTGTCTTAACCGAGTTAATACTTTCATCAACCAAAACGTCGATTGACTTGCCGGGGTAGAGACGCTTGTTTTCTCTTACACGGTCGTAGATAACGATGGTATCGTTAAGTGAGTAACCGAGAAGTGTAAGAATTACGGCAATGAGGTTTGAGTCAATGGTAAGACCGAATGCCGTACAAGCGAGGAAAGCGATGATACAGTCGACAATCAATGCTATGAAGGCAGATATTGCCGCCGATACACCACCAATATTGCGGAATCGGAAACCAACGTAAATAACAACAAGTAACGCTGTAATCAGCACCGCAACAAGACTCTTAGCGAAGAAGGAGCCTGCAATGGTCGGGCTTACCGAGTTAGCATTATAAAGTGTAACATTATTTTCTTTAAATTCCTTCTGCATTGCGGTGGTAAGCTTATCCTGATTTTCGGCCGAAAGCGAAGCGTTACCGGGCATTGTTACTATGACCTGCTTGGTAGAATCGCTGATACCTGAACTAAGTGATATGGTTGCGTTTTTATTAACATTTTCTTTAACGATTTTTTCTACAGCGGCTTCATCAATATTGCCTGTATATGAGTAAGAAATCATTGCGCCGCCCTTGAAGTTAATATCAAGGTTAATACCGAAAATTGCCGTCAAAACAATGCCAACAACTATAATTGCCGCAAAGACAATAAGCACAGGCTTTAATGTCTTATTTGTATTGATGTAGAGATTGTCGAGTTTGCTGGGCTTGTTTTCTTTGTCGGCCTTAGGTCCGCCGTACAACCAAGGGTCACGCAGGAACTTAAAGCGTGAAACGCTGGTCATCATAAGCTTTGAAGCGTAGATACCCATAATCAAGTTGAAGATAACACCTACAAGTAAGGTATATCCGAAGGAGTAGATAGAGCCTGTTATAGCGGTACCAAACAGTGACATAAGCGGTGAGAAGATTTTAGCGATTATGCTGTCAGGTGTACCGAAGGCACCCATAAGAACGAGGGCAACAATAATAATGGTAACGTTACCGTCGATAACTGCGCTTAAGCTGTTCTTGTAGCCATTCTCAATAGCGCCGTCAATGGTCTTGCCCTTTTTGAACTCCTCACGAATACGCTCAAAGGAAATTACGTTGGCATCAACACCAACACCTACCGAAAGAATAATACCCGCAATACCGGGGATGGTAAGCGTAAAACTAGCGGCACCGCCAAAGAAGCCTGAAATACAGGCAACCATACCCGCAAGCTGACCGAGTAGTGCAAATGATGCAATAACACCGGGGAGTCTGTAGCGTGTAATCATAAGTACGCAAATAAGAACAAAAGCAATAGCACCTGCAATAAGCATTACGTTAAGCGCCTCAGCGCCGAGCGTGGGGGAGATAACCTGAAGCTTACTGTCATCAACCGTTAAAGCGAAGGGCAAGGAACCTGCATTGATTTTGTTTGCAAGGTCGGTTGCCTGCTCGGCTGTGAAATTGCCCTCTATGTAGGCGTTATTATCGGTAATCTGCTCGCTAACCGATGGGGCAGAGAGCATGGTATCATCCATCCAGATAGAAATCTGTGAATATTTAGCGGTTGCCGATGAAAACTTCTTCATACCCGAATCGGTGAATTTCAGATTAACTACATATTCGGTTTGACCTGTGGTTTCGTCCTGATAAACACCTGCCGAGGCAGAGGCAATATCAGCCGAGCCACTAAGCAGCACAGACTTCGAATCCTGATTGGCGCAGAACTTGAGAAGTGCGGTCTCGCCGAGACTGTCAACCGCCGCCATAGCGTCAAATTCGCTTTCATCTGCAGACCAAGGGAAGCGTACGATTATCTGATGTTGAACATTATCGGCGTAAACCTCATAGTCGGTTATATTTTCATTGACAAGACGGGTTTCGATAATCGACTTCGCCGATGCCATATCCTCATTTGTGATGTCTACCTCATTCTTATCGGGCGAGAAAACTGCCTCAACACCGCCACGTATATCAATACCCCAACGTATATCGTTGGCACCCTTTACATATACCTGACGTGTATCGCCATAGTAATTTTCTACACCGAAAAAAGCGGTATAGGTGAGCGCTAATATAAGTACCAATACCACTACAAAGGTATATTTTTTTGTCGTTTTTTTAGACTTCATTGGTGTTTCCTCCAATAAACCATTTGATTTTATAAGTTATATTATACATATATAATTATTTGATGTCAACAAATACGGATTTTTACAGCAGGCTTTCAAGTACCGCATAACGTACCGCGCAACAGAGAATTACAGACGCGCTCTTAACCTCGTCAACCGACGGGTAGGAGGGGGCAATACGTATGTTGCTGTTATCGGGGTCCTTGCCGTAGGGGTAGGTAGCGCCGACACTTGTAAGTTTAAGTCCGGCTTCAGCACAAAGCTGTTCAACCCTTTTTGCGCAACCCTTTCTTACATTAAGGCTTATGAAATAACCGCCTAAGGGGTTGGTCCACTCGGCAATGTCCTTACCGCCGAGCTGCTTATTTAATTCATCGATTACAGCCTCAAACTTAGGTCTTAAAATTTTTGCGTGCTTTTTCATATGCTTTTTAAGCATTTCAAAATTCGGAAACATTCTTGCGTGGCGAAGCTGATTAAGCTTGTCGGGGCCGATGGTCTGAAAAGACATACGCTTCTTTAAAAGTGACACATTGTACGGACTTGCCGCCTCAGCCGCAACACCTGCGCCGGGGAAGGTGATTTTAGATGATGAGGTGAACATAATGATGTTATCCTCTGTTCCGTGTTTAACACATTCGTCATAAATGTTAAGTAGCTTTTCGCCCTTGTCGTAAATATCGTGTATAGCGTAGGCGTTATCCCACATTATACGGAAGTCACGAGCGGCGGGCTTCATAGCCGCAAGACGACGTACCGTGTCATCAGAGTAGGTGATACCCTCGGGGTTTGAATATTTAGGCACGCACCACATACCCTTGACTTTTTCGTCCTTAATTAACTCTTCGATTATATCCATATCGGGACCATCAGGTGTGTTTTTAACGGGGATCATTTCAATGCCAAAATGCTCGCAAATTGAAAAATGACGGTCATAACCGGGGCTTGGGCATATAAATTTAATGCCACCCTGCAACATCCACGGCTTATCACCGAAACCGTGTGTCATACCCTGCGCGATCGTATCAAACATCATATTAAGCGACGAGTTGCCGCCCACTATTATCTGGCTGTGGTCAACGCCGAGTATATGTGAAAACAGGTATTTCAGCTCTATAAGACCGTCGAGGCCGCCGTAGTTGCGGCAGTCGGTACCCTCACAGTTGGTAAAGCCGGTCGAATTGCCTACGAGTTCAAAAATCTCACCGCACTCATCCATTTGGTCAAAGCCGGGCTTGCCGCGTGTCATATCAAGCGCAGTGCCCAGACTCTTAAGTCGGGTGTATTCTTTTTTAACCGCTTCAAACTCAGCGGCCAACTGTTCTTTGCTCATTTGCAGATAACTTGCCATAAAAATCCTCCTTATATGGCGGGACAAAAATATATAACATTAATAATATAATACAAAATTAAAAGTTTTTCAAGACGCAATTATATTTTTAAAATATTTCTCTTGACAAAAGGGGAAGTCGGTGATAGAATGGTAAAGCCGCATATTATGGGCTTGTTAAGTTATGCTCCGAGCATACGCCTATTGTAGCGAGACTTAAATTAAGGTAGGTGTACGAGAATGTACGCAATTATTGAAACCGGCGGTAAGCAGTACCGTGTTGAACCCGGCGATGTTATCTACATCGAAAAGCTTGATGCAGAAGCTGAGGCTGAGGTTATCTTCGATAAGGTTGTTGCTGTAAAGAAAACAACTCTTAAGGTTGGCAAGCCCTATGTTAAGGATGCTGCTGTAAAGGGTACCGTTGTTAAGAACGGTAAGGGTAAGAAAATTACTGTTTTCACCTACAAGCCCAAGAAGAGCAGTTCACGCAAGATGGGTCACAGACAGCCCTACACTAAAGTACAGATTAACGAAATCGTTTAATTATGACTTCAGTAAAATTTTTTTATAATCTCGAAAGCCTTTGTGGTTTTGAGATTAAAGGTCACAGTACACAAAGTAGTGACGACGAAATCGGCGAAATAGTTTGTTCGGCGGTATCGAGTGCGGCATATATGGTTGCCAACACCGTCATTGAGGTCATAAAGGCAGATGCGCGCGTGAGTGTTGACGATGCTTTGATGATTTTGAAGGTAAGCGAGCCGTCGGATGAGGTTATAACCGTTTTAAAGGGTTTTAAGCTTCATATTGAACAGTTGGCCGAGCAGTACAGCAGTAACATTAAAGTTTATTCGGAGGTGTAATTCATGTTAAAGATTAATATTCAGTTATTTGCTCATAAAAAAGGTATGGGTTCCACAAAGAACGGTCGTGACAGTGAGGCTAAGCGTCTTGGTGTAAAGCGTGCAGACGGTCAGTTTGTACTTGCAGGTAATATTATCGTTCGCCAGAGAGGAACACATTTTCATCCGGGCAATAATGTAGGTATCGGTTCTGATGATACTTTATTTGCTTTAATAGATGGAAAGGTTAAGTTCGAAAGAGTTGGCCGTGACCGCAAGCAGGTTAGCATCTATGCTGTTGAGCAGTAATTAAGCATTAAGCTCGGGGTTTAAGTCCCGAGCTTTTATTTTTATTTGATTTGGAGAATTTTTTATGTTTGTTGATGTAGCTAAAATACATCTTAGAGCAGGAAAAGGCGGCAACGGTGCCGCAACCTTTCACAGAGAAAAGTATGTCGCGGCAGGTGGTCCTGACGGTGGTGACGGCGGACGCGGCGGCGATATTATCTTTAAGGTTGACGACAATCTTTCCACCCTTGCCGATTTCCGTTATAAAAGAAAATATATCGCAGAGGATGGTCAAAAGGGCGGTCCTAACCGTTGCACAGGTAAAAGTGCGCCACACTTAATTATCAGTGTGCCCAGAGGTACGCTGGTTAAGGATGCCGAGACAGGCAGAATAATTGCAGATATTTCGTCCGATGAAGCCGTTGTTATTGCCAAGGGCGGTAACGGCGGATGGGGTAATACCCATTTTGCAACCGCTACCCGCCAGATACCGCGCTATGCTAATGACGGCAAACCGGGCGAGGAGCTCGATGTTTGTTTGGAGCTAAAGCTTTTAGCCGACGTCGGCTTGATAGGTTTCCCAAATGTTGGCAAATCAACACTTGTGTCGGTGGTAAGTGAGGCTAAACCTAAAATCGCTAATTATCATTTTACAACCCTAACACCCGTTTTGGGCGTTGTAAGGATGGGTGAGGGCAGCTCATTCGTTATGGCTGATATCCCCGGTCTTATCGAGGGCGCAGGTCAGGGTGTAGGACTCGGCCACGAGTTTTTGCGCCACGTTGAGCGTTGTCGTCTGCTTTTACACGTTATCGACGTTTCGGGCAGTGAGGGCAGAGACCCTATTGACGATTTCGAAAAAATTAACAACGAGTTAAAGATATTCAGTGAGGAGCTTTCCCTTCGTCCCCAGATTATTGTCGGCAATAAGTGCGACTTAATTGATGAGCAAGAGGTCGAAAAACTCGCAAAATACTTTACCGATAAGGGCTATGCCTTCTTTCCCATTATGGCGGCAATAGCCGAGGGTACCGAGCCGCTTATAAATCATACTGCGGCAACACTCGCAACGCTTCCCGCAATTAAGATTTACGAGCCCGAAATAATAACCGAGAATATCGTTGTGGACTTCGGTGATAAACAGACATTTACCATAAATTACCGCGACGGAATTTATTATGTTGACGATGCCGATTGGGTTGACGACGTTATGAACAAGGTTGACCCCGACGATTACGAGTCACTTCAGTATTTTGAAAGAATACTGCGTAGCAGCGGTATTATCAAAGCACTTGAGGATGCAGGTGCGGGCGAGGGCGATACCGTAAGTATATGCGGTGTTGAGTTCGATTACGTTCCGTAAGGAGAAACTATGGATGCAAAACAGTTAAATCCGTCGGTGCTCGCCTTTGTCGGTGACGCTGTTTACGGACTTTTAGTTAGGGAAAAATTAGCCGATGCTCCGCGCAAATCGGGCGATTTGCATAGCATTTCGGTTAAACTCGTTAATGCCACAGCACAGAGTAAGGCCTTCGAGTTAATTAAAGATTTGCTTAGCGAAGACGAAATGGCTATCTTTAAAAGGGGCAGAAATTTTCACACCTCAAACACCCCTAAAAACTCTACAAAGGGCGAATACCATAATGCGACGGGGCTTGAAACCTTGTTCGGTTATTGGCATCTTTGCGGTGAGAGTGAGCGCATTAACGAATTATTCGAAATAATATGGGAAAACTTTAAGGAGAATCTATAACTGCGAAGGGTTGGTTTTTCTTGAAGGTAAAAATCAAAAGCGAGCGACTTAAAGATTTAGTGTATTTTATTGTCGGATGTATGATTTTTTCGTTCGGCGTAATTTCTATTATTGAGCCAAATGAAATTTCACCCGGAGGCTTTACGGGTATTGCCACCGTTTTTAATTATTGGTGGGGGTTGCCTGTTGGTGTTACGGTCTTTGTGCTGAATATACCGCTTTTGATTTTACAGTATAAAAATTTCGGCGGCGGGTTTATTATTAAAACTGCCGCCGCTACTTTTATTTTATCGGTGAGTCTGAGCGTTGCAGAATTTGTACTGCCCACATTCAAGCTTGACGGAATTCTTGCCGCAGTATTCGGCGGCGTGCTGACGGGCTTTGGGCTTAGTCTTGTGTTGCTTCGTGGCGCCACTACGGGCGGTGCTGATGCCGTAGCAAAATTGCTTAATAAAAAATATACCCATCTTTCCGTCGGGCGAATAATAATGCTTACCGACCTTGCTGTGATTGTTTTATCGGTCATTGCCTACGGTAATATCGAAAGTGCGCTTTATTCGATGGTGACGATATACGCATCAAGTAAGGTTGTTGATGCGGTGCTTTACGGTGCGGACAAGGGCAAAATGGTCTATATAATAACCAAAAAGCAGGACGAGGTTTCGGCAGCTATATATTCGGCACTGCGGCGCGGTGTTACCAAAATCGATGCCAAGGGTGGATATACGGGTGAAAAGAGGGTATTACTTCTGTGCGCTGTAAGAATTCATGAAGTAGGCAGTGTTCTTCGCAGTGTAGCAGAAGCTGATGATACTGCATTCACCGTTGTTGCAGAGGTCGGACAGATAATAGGTGAGGGCTTTAGAAAAAATATTTAATGGTTGTCTTTTCTGTTTTTTTCTGCTAAACTAAAATAGAACAGAAGAAGGGGACGATTTATAATGGACGTTAAGATAAAAAAATTTAATGAAAATGCTATAATACCAACCTACGGCTCATCCTCGGCAGCAGGTGCCGACCTATACGCCTGCGAGGGCAAGGAGATAACTATCGAGGCGGGTAAAACGGTGCTTGTGCATACGGGTGTCGCACTCGAAATTCCCGATGGCTATGCAGGCTTTATTTATGCGAGAAGCGGTATTGCTTTAAAACGCGGTCTTGCCCCCGCAAACAAGGTGGGCGTTGTCGATTCCGATTATCGCGGCGAAATTATGGTCGCACTCCATAATCATTCGGATGAAGCTCAAACAATAGCCGATGGCGAGCGCATCGCCCAGATGGTAATTGCGCCCTATCTTACAGTTAATTTCATATTAGCCGACGAGCTTGATGATACCTTGCGTGGCGCAGGCGGCTTCGGCTCAACAGGGACGAACTAAGGATAACAGTTGTAAGGAAATATCTTATTATTAAATTAAAAGTAAAAGAACTACTCGAGAAAAACGGTAAGACGAAATATTGGTTATATAAACAATTAGGAATGAGTTATCAAAATTTCAATAAAATGATAAACAATCAAACAAAATCTATACGCTATGAAAATATAGAAACTTTATGTTTGTTGCTTGATTGCAGTCCCAATGATTTATTTGAGATGATAGAGGAATAAACGATATCAAGCAAACACAAATGGTACAAAATAAAAAATCCCGACTCACTCGAGTCGGGATTTTATTTTACAGCTTATTTATTTTTGTTATACTCTGCAACGATATTCTTAATTTTATCAGCAGGATTTAAAAGACCGCTTATAGAGTTATCGTAATTGAGGGTATCCACTAACAATGCAATATATTTTGCCATATTTACGTTGCAATACCAGGGCTTAGAAAGTAATTCTTCCTCGTTGTAGATAAGGTTGGTTGTGAAAATCTTATCTATGTAGCCGTTCTCATAGTACTCATCAAATTTCTCATAGCCCTCAACAAAAAGACCAAAGGTTGAGAAGATGAATATGCGGTTTGCGCCGCGCTTTTTAAGCCTTTCGGCAATATCAAGCATTGATTCGCCCGATGAAATCATATCATCAACAAGAATTAGGTCCTTGCCCTTAACGTCGGTACCGAGAAATTCGTGAGCTTCAATCGGGTTTTTGCCGTTAACGATTACCGAATAGTTGCGGCGCTTGTAGAACATACCGAGCTCAAGACCAAGCACCGATGAGTAGTAAATGCATCTGCCCATACCGCCTTCATCAGGGGACACAATCATAGTGTGCTCGCGGTCAAGCTTAATATCGGGAACGCTTTTGAGTAAAGCCTTAATCATCTGATATGCGGCCTGTACGTTATCAAAGCCATCAAGCGGAATAGCGTTTTGAACACGCGGGTCGTGAGCATCAAAGGTGATGATGTTCTTAACACCCATTGAAACGAGCTCTTGCAGTGCCATTGCACAGTCAAGCGATTCACGCTTTGTGCGACGGTGCTGTCTGCCCTCATAAAGCATGGGCATAATAACGGTGATACGGCTTGCCTTACCGCCGAATGCCGCAATAATACGCTTTAAATCTTGATAGTGGTCGTCAGGACTCATAGGTACGGTTTGTCCGTACATTTTGTAGGTTACACCGTGGTTGAAGCAGTCGCAAATGATAAATGCGTCGAGGCCACGTGCAGTATGCTCAAGCACGCCCTTTGCCTCACCTGAGCCAAAACGAGGACAGTTTGCAGGAATTACAAATGTTTGGTCGTCGTCGGCGTTGCGCCATTGCTTCAAATAATAGTCAACCTTTGCTGAAATGTCTTCACAGCCGCGCATGCTGATGATGGCTAAATCACCGTGCGGTGTGTGTTTAAAATCGACAGATGCCATGTTTAATACCCCCAGAAAATTTTAACAATATTATAATACCACATTTTTTATGGCGAAAAAAGACTTTTTTTTAAAAAATTATAACTTTATTGCAAATTTTTTTATTGAATCAATATATATTGTTTGATATAATAAGATGAATAAGAATTTTTAAGGAGTGCTTTTTATGGCTAAGGTAACCTTAATAGCTCATACCCCTGACCCCGAGCGTACAATTGCGTGCGCCGCGAAACTTTGTTATAGCCCCTCTACAATCGAGACGGTACATCAGGGACTTACCGATGAGAAGGTAACTTCATTTGTTGAAATGCTGTCGGAGATAGGACACGAGAGTCCTATTGAACATGTAAGCTTTACCTTTGGTATTGAGGGTGTTTCGCGCGCACTTTTAGCGCAGATAACACGTCATCGTATGGCATCATTCTCGGTGCAGAGTCAACGCTACGTTGCCGAAAAAAGCTTTGAGTTTGTTACCCCGCCCGAAATAGCGGAGGTACCCGAAGCCGAAGCTATTTTTAAAGAGGCAATGGCAGAGGACCAGCGCCGTTATGACGAAATAACCGCTATTTTAAAGGCTAAGCACAAAAAAGCATTTTTGGATGCCGGTAAGGACGAAAAAACTGCCGAACGTATGGCTGAGAAAAAGGCAATAGAGGATGCAAGATTTGTGCTTCCCAATGCCTGCGAAACCAAGATGATTCTTACTATGAACTGCCGAAGTCTGCTTAACTTCTTCCGCCACCGCTGCTGCAATCGTGCTCAGTGGGAGATACAGGATGTAGCAAATCAGATGCTCTCACTCGTTAAGGACGTAGCACCCGAAATATTCAAAAAAGCAGGCCCGCCCTGTGTTGCAGGTGGTTGTCCCGAGGGCAAAATGTCCTGCGGTATGGCTAAAGAAATCAGAAACAAATATCTCGGAAAGTGAGAATGTGTCAAAAAATGGGCAAACTTATTGTAATTGAAGGTCTTGATGGTAGCGGTAAGTCAACACAACTCGAGCTTTTACCGAAAAGACTTAGTGAGCTTGGCATTGAGTGTCGCACCGTATCTTTCCCTAATTATGACAGTGACTCAAGCGCACTCGTTAAAATGTATCTTTCGGGCGAGTTCGGTTCAAAGCCTGATGCCGTAAACGCGTATGCCGCCTCAACCTTTTATGCCGTTGACCGCTTTGCATCGTACAAGACCGATTGGGGCGAATTTTATGATAACGGCGGCACCGTCGTTGCAGGCAGATATACCACATCGAATGCAGTGCATCAGGCATCAAAATTAGACCCTCAAAGGTGGGAAGCCTTTTTATCGTGGCTATATGAGTTTGAATACGAAAAAATCGGTATACCCAAGCCCGATATGGTGATTTTTCTCGATATGCCGACCGACGTATCGCAAAAGCTGCTTTCAAAGCGTTATAGCGGCGATAATGAAAAGAAGGATATCCACGAGCGAGACGTTGATTATTTAGAGCATTGTAGAAAAGCGGCACTTTTTACCGCCGAGTTCTCACATTGGCAGATAGTGTCATGTGCGTGTGACGGCGAGCCTCGCACAATAGAGGATATTGCCGAGGATATTAAAAATAAAGTAAAAACACTCTTTTAACGGAGAAAAGTATGGTTTATGTTTTTTTAGCAGACGGCTTTGAAGAGATTGAAGCCCTTGCCACCGTCGATATAATACGTCGTGCGGGTATTGACTGTAAAACTGTCGGCGTTACGGGCCGTACCGTAATAGGTGCACACGATATAGCGGTCAAGGCCGATATAGATATAAATGATTTGGATATGGATAAAATGTCGGCAGTGGTTTTGCCGGGTGGTATGCCGGGTACAACCAATCTCGAAAAGGATGAGCGCGTTATAAACGCCGTAAAATATGCCGCCGATAAGGGCATTTTGCTTGCGGCAATTTGTGCCGCACCCTCTATTTTAGGCCATTTAGGACTTCTAAAGGGTAAAAAGGCGAGCTGTTATGATGGCTTCGAAAACGCACTTATCGGTGCTGACTTTATTGCCGACTCGGTATGTGTTGACGAGGGCGTAATTACCGCCTGCGGTGCAGGTGTTGCAAATGATTTTGCACTCGAAATTGTTGCATACCTAACGTCAGACCGAGGCGTTTCAGAAAAAATTAAAAAGGCTATTAAATATAGATAGGAGGGTAAGTTATGAGTGATAACAACAATATGCAACCTGAATTTGAGGAAAACCTTGTAAATGATGAAGAATTAGATGAATTAGAGCTCGCCCGTGTAGAGCGACGCCGCAAAAAACGTCTTGAAAAGCGTATTCGAAAATTGGTGTTGGCATCCATTGCCGTGCTTTGCGTTGCGGCAATTATCACAACCTCTCTGGCAGTTACACGTGAGATTTTGGGTAAACGCTCAAGAAGAGGCCGCGACGTTACCGTAGATATTGAGATGGGTATGTCAACCCGTCAAATAGCCGAGGTTTTGGATGAGGCGGGTGCAATAACAAACCCCTTCCTATTCCGTATATATTCGCGCCTTTACGGCTATGACGGTAAATATTCCTACGGTGTATATTCGGTAAGTAACTCTATCGGATATGAACAGCTTGCAAAAATTCTTATGACCGAGGGCCAAAAGGCCGAGACCGTTACCGTAACTATACCCGAGGGTACAGGTATAAACGACTATATTAAAAACGTAAACGGCAAAAAGGTTACGGTGCCCGGTATCGCAACTATACTCGAAAAAGCGGGCGTATGCGAAAAGGCGGATTTCTATGATGCACTTACCGAGGTGGGCGAGGAGTATGAAATTCTTGATAGTGCCGACCGCGAAAATGCCTACTATGCTTTAGAGGGATATTTATTCCCCGAAACCTATCAGATGTATTCCTATAATTCAAAGGAATGTGCCGTTTTAGCGGTAAGACGTATGCTTGAAGAAACCGAAAAACGCTTTACCGACAAAATGCGTGCACGCGCTAAAAAGCTGGGCTATACCGTAAACGAAATAATGACAATAGCTTCCATCATTCAAATGGAGTCGGGTCAAAACACCGAAGAACTGCCCAACGTGGCGGCTGTTTTCTATAACCGCTTAAAGAGTGATTCTTTTAAGAGCCTTGGCTCATCGCCAACCTGTTATTACGGAGACTCCTTTAAAAACGATGACGGCAGGTATAACACCTACAATATCGAAGGCTTGCCGCCGGGACCCCTGTGTTCACCCGGTATTGCTGCCATAAATGCGGCGCTTTATCCCACCGAAAACACACCTTACTTCTATTTTGTAACCGATTCGAAGGGTAATTTCTACTATCATGAAACCTATGAGGAGCAGTTGCAAACCATAAACAAACTACAAAAAGATAAGAACTGGATATATGAATACTTCGACTAAAAAAAACAAAATCCCCGAGCTTCTGTGTCCTGCGGGCGACCTTGTGCGACTAAAAGCGGCAGTCGATTTTGGTGCCGACGCGGTTTATCTCGCAGGTGAGGAGTTCGGCATGCGTACCGCCGCCAAGAATTTTGGCGAGCAGGATTTAAAAGAGGGCATAGAGTATGCCCACGCACACGGCGTAAAGGTGCATATCGCCTGCAATGTATTGCCCCACAATGACGAATTACCCCGCCTGCCCGAGTTTTTGCAGATGGTAAACGACCTTAGGGCAGACGCTATAATAGCGGCAGATATCGGCACAATCGGGCTTGTGAAAAAGTACGCACCGAAGTGCGACCTGCACGTGTCGGTGCAGTCGGGTATAGTCAATTACCTAACCGCCAACGCATTTTACGAGATGGGTGCTAAACGAATTGTGTTAGCACGCGAATTATCCCTTCGTGAGATTGCCGAAATTCGCGAAAAGACGCCTAAAGACCTTGAAATAGAGGCTTTTGTGCATGGCGCTATGTGTGTATCCTTCTCGGCTAGATGTCTGCTTTCAAGTTATATGACGGGCAGAGATGCAAACAGAGGTGATTGTGCTCAGCCGTGCCGCTGGAGTTATTCCTTAATGGAGGAGAAGCGACCGGGGCAGTATTTTGATATTACCGAGACCGACAAGGGCACATACATTCTCAACGCAAACGATTTGTGTATGGCCGAGCATCTTAAGGAGATGTGCGATGCAGGTATTGACAGTATAAAAATTGAGGGCAGGGCAAAATCACACTATTATGTATCGGTAGTCACCAATGCATATCGTGGCGCACTCGATAGTCTTAAAAACTGTCACGGTGACTGGACGCTGCCAAAATGGGTGGGTGAAGAGCTCAATAAAATAAGTCACCGGAACTACTCAACGGGCTTTTATTTCGGCACACCCGAAAACTCACAAACCTATGCTAATGCGGGATATGTCAGAGATTACAGCGTAGGCGCTGTCGTAGACGGTTATGAGGACGGCTGTGTTGTCGCCACCCTTAAAAACAAATTCTTCACAGGTCAGGTGTTTGATTGTCTTGAGAGCGGAAGTGTTCCGTTTGAGGTTAAGGCTCAACCGCTTTATAATGAGAAGGGCGAAGAGATTTTAGTAGCACCCCATCCTATGATGAAGGTTAAAATACCGTTTGGGCGTCAGATAAAGGCGGGCTCATTACTCAGAATTAAAGAAATTTAATATGTTTTATAACATCGCTTTAAGGTAATACTTAACTTGAGGCGGTGTTTTTTTATGCCAAAAACTTTTGTGATAGCAAGAAGAATAACCGGTGTGTTTTTGTGCTTTACGGTTGTAGCATTGGCGTGCTTCTGGCGAATTTATATCATAGGCAATAAAATCGAGCGGGTGCAGAATGTAAGCAACGGATACACGCTTGATGTAGGCCGACTGCGTGGCACAATATTTGATTGCAATATGGTGCCGATAACCAATAGTGAAATTAAAATTTTAGCGGCAGTGTCACCCACGCCGCGCGCTATAACTGCCATAAGTGCGGCACTGTCAGGTGCTGAATTAGAGGCCGCATTAGAGGTGTTAAGAACCAATAAACCGACGGTGGTAGAGTTAGAGCAAGAGATTGATTGTGAAGGCATAATTGTTTTAAAGGTGCCTGAATATACCTCATCGCAGACGGCTTGTGAGCACCTTGTAGGGCACCTTGATAATGACCGACACGGCGTTTCAGGAATTGAAAAGGCGTACGATGAATATCTATACAGCGATGAAAAAATTGAGGTCATTTATCCAAGTGACGCTTTGGGTAATTTTCTTTTGGGCGACGAAGCACAGGTTATATATAACGAAAATGTTACGGCATCGGGCGTGGCATTGACCATTGACACTCAGTTGCAAAAATTGACGCAGACCGCTATGCAGGATGTATCAAGTGGTGCGGCGGTGGTTATGGAGGTAGGTACGGGCAAAATCAGGGCAATGGTAAGTATGCCGAGGTTTGATTTATCAAATATAGGCGACTATTTGGGGGCAAAAGATTCGCCGCTTGTCAACCGTGCTTTATCGGCATATAATGTTGGCTCGGCATTTAAGCCCTGTGTTGCGGCGGCTTTGCTTGAAAGCGGTAGCAATACGGGGTATGTCTGCAACTGTACGGGCAGCACCTCGGTGGCAGAGCACACCTTTAAGTGTCATAAATTAAGCGGTCACGGTAAGGTCAATTTAGGTACGGCAATCAGTCAGTCCTGCAATGTTTTTTTTTATAAAATAAGCACGCTCTTGGGTGCGCAGGATATTTATAATATGGCACGCAAGCTGAATTTCGGCACGGCCATTGATATGGGTAAAATAAGCACGGCTTCGGGTAGCATAGATACATTGAAAAACCTCGAAAACAGCCCCACCTCGCTTGCCAATTTATCAATCGGGCAGGGCAGACTTCTGCTGAGTCCTGTATCGGTGTTAAGTCTTTACGAAGCGATTGCGAACGGCGGTATCTACAGTATGCCGAGCGTAGTCGAAGGGGTGGTTAAAAACGGAATTATCCAAAAAACGCAAGCAACACCGCCCACCAGAGCTATGAGTGGGCAAACGGCAGGTATTCTTAAGGAATATCTGGGCGATGTTCTGATAAACGGTACCGGCACTGCCGCCAAACCCGAATTTACCACCGCCGCAGGAAAGACGGCCACCGCCGAGACGGGCTGGCGCAAGGGTGGGCGACTGATTCAAAACTCGTGGTTTTGCGGATTTTTTCCTGCAGATAATCCAAAATATGTAGTATCTGTTCTTATAGAGGATGAACAGAAAAACGGCACATCGGGTGCACCCTATTTCAAAAAAATCGCCGATAGTATTGCACTTTACGAAGGACTTTAATTTTATTGCAAAAACCGCAGTAATATGATATAATAAATTAATTTATTATATATATAAGGCGGTGAGAATAATGGCTTATAAAAAATGGGTTGTAGGCGCTACCGATAAGGCACACGCAATAAAGCTCGCACAGGAATGTGATGTTGACCCGTTTGTAGCGTTAATTGCGGCTTCACGCGGGTATAGCGAGCCTGCCGAGCTTGAAGAGCTTTTAGCCGATGAGCCGTTATATTCTTCACCCTATGAGCTTCCCGATATGGAAAAGGCAGTTGCGGCCATAAATAAAGCCATTGAGGATGATACAATCATAGCCGTTTTCGGCGACTATGATTGTGACGGTATAACCGCTACGGCTGTGCTGTACGGGTATTTAAAAAAGCGTGGCGTAAGATGCGTTTACTATATTCCCGACCGTATAGATGAGGGCTACGGTATGACCCCTGCCGCCATAGATAAGCTGTATTCTCAGGGTGTGGGGCTTATAATAACGGTCGATAACGGTATAAGCTGTGCCACAGAGGTGGAATATGCCGCTTCTTTAGGCATAAAAACTGTTGTTACCGACCACCATTTACCGCCCGAAGTATTGCCCGATGCCGAGGCGGTGGTTGACCCGCATATTAAGGGCAGTGCGGTAGAATTTAAGGATATATCGGGAGTTTTCGTTGCCTTTAAGCTGGTTTGTGCGCTTGACAATTCTGAGCCCGAGCAGTTAGCACCGATTTATTCCGATTTGGTTGCTATCGGTCTTATTGCCGATATTATGCCGCTTAAACACGAAAACCGTGATATTGTTAAGCAGGGTATAAAGGCGATAAATACGACCTCTAAGGTTGGAATCGTTGCGCTTCTTAACAGCGCAGGTATAAAAAGAGGCGATGTCACGGCGGGCAAGGTGTCGTTTGGTATTGCGCCGAGAATCAACGCCGCTGGCAGAATGAACAGCGCCGATATTGCGCTTAAATTACTGCTGAGTGAAGATTTTCACGAGGCGGTGGCTCTGGCTGAGCAGCTTGAGCAGTTTAATGCCGAGCGCCAAAAAACCGAGCAAAATATATCGTCAGAGGCATTTGCCATTATAGAAAACAGCGGTCTTATGTATAATCATGTAATAGTGGTGAGCGGTAAAAACTGGCATAAGGGCGTAGTGGGTATAGTCGCTTCACGCATTGTCGAGAGATACGGTAAGCCGGCGCTGGTCTTAAGTGAAGATGAGTCGGGCGAAATTTCGGGCTCGGGCAGAAGCATATCGGGCTTTTCGCTTTATGATGCAATAGCCTTCTGCGCAGATGACCTGATACGCTTCGGCGGTCACGAATTAGCGGCAGGTGTGTCTATGTCAGCCGATAATTTTGATAAATTCTGCCGACGGATAAATCAATATGCGTCAGCTCTGCCGCCTCTTGATGCGGTGCTTAAGCTTGAATGCCGATTAAACCCTGCTGGTATGTCGATAGACCTTGCCGATGCCATAAAGCAGCTTGAACCTTTTGGTATGGGTAACCCGACTCCGCTTTTCGGTGTATATAATTTAGAGCTTCAGCGTATTGTGCCGCTCGGGCAGAACCGCCACTGCAAGCTGTTGCTTTGTAAAGATGGTAATGTGCTTGAGGCATTAGCCTTCTCGGTCAGCCCCGATGCAGTACCCTTTGATGTCGGTGACAAAATAGACATAGCCGTAACGCTTGATATAAACGAGTTTGGAGGCAAAAGAGGTCTGTCGGTTGTGATAAAAAACTGGCGCACTTCGGGCATAAATCAGGATGCACTGTTTGATGATATACGACTTTATGAGGCTTTTAAACGTAGCGAAAAAATCAATTTTTCACAAATACAGCGTGAAGAAATCGGTGAGGTTTACCGCTATTTAGTAAAGGCTGCAACACCCGAAAAAATCAGACAGCATTTTATCGGATCTTTAGGATATTTTAAGACTATGGTTGCTATAGATGTTCTTGAGGAGCTGGGCATCATATCTCTATACACATCTGCAGGAACTAAAACATATAAATCGGTATCGGGCGTGAAGGCCGACCTTAATAATTCAAAAATACTTAAATCAATAAGGGAGGGATAAATGTGGATATAATCTATGAGCAAAACTATAATGAGCTTAAGCAGCTTATGCAAACACAGGGCGGTAATTATGATTACGAGCTTATTCGTCGCGCCTATGAGCGTTGCGTCAATGCGCATAAGGGACAACTGCGTGTATCGAGCGAAGAGTTTTATCTGCATCCCTTCAATGTTGCAAAAATTGTGGTATCTCTGGGTATGGATACCCAGTCGATTGTCGCAGCGCTTTTGCACGACACGGTAGAGGATACGGCGGTTACTATTGAGGATATAAAGAAGGACTACGGCGAAGAAATTGCGCTTATAGTTGACGGAGTTACAAAGCTCGGTAAAATTTCATATTCCTCAAAAGAGCAACAGCAGTCGGAAAATTTGCGAAAAATGCTTATGGCGATGGCAAAGGATATACGAGTTATTATCATAAAGCTTGCCGACCGCCTTCACAACATGCGTACAATTGACGCTGTGCCCGATTATAAGCAGAGAGAAAAGTCACTTGAAACGCTTGAGGTTTTTGCGCCTATTGCTCACCGCCTTGGTATCAGACACATCAAAGAAGAGCTTGAGGACCTGTCAATCAAGCATCTTGACCCTGTGGCCTACAACGAAATTGAAGATTTGCTTACTCACCGTAAGGACCAGCGTGAAAAAATCTTAAAGGATATAAGAGAAAAGATTGGGCAGAGAATAAGTGAAATAATGCCTAATACAAAAGTGTCGATTCAGGCACGTGTAAAATCAATTCATGGTATCTACCGAAAGATGTATATTCAGGGTAAGGATTTTGATGAAATTTATGATATCTACGCCCTGCGAATTATTACTGATACGGTGCCTGACTGTTATAATATTTTAGGTCTTATGCACGACCTTTTCCGGCCGCTTCCCGGTAGGTTTAAGGATTATATTTCTATGCCTAAGCCCAACCGATATCAGTCACTTCACACCACCGTTGTCGGTCGTGATGCGGTGCCGTTTGAAATACAGATACGTACCCACGAAATGCACCATACTGCCGAATACGGTATTGCGGCGCATTGGAAGTATAAAGAGGGTATCAAGGACAATGACGAGAAGATGGAAAATCAGCTCGCTTGGATTCGTCAGATACTCGAAAGCCAGAGCGATTCGGGCGATTCCTCAGAGCTTATAAGCACCATAAAGGTCGACTTAGCGCAGGAGGATGTCTTTGCCATGACACCTAAGGGTGATGTTATAAATCTGCCCGCAGGTGCTACCGTTATCGACTTTGCCTTTGCAATTCATTCGGCGATAGGAATTAAGATGGTGGGCGCAAAGGTTGACGGTAAAATAGTGCCCATTACCCACGTTATCAAAACGGGTGAAATTGTGGATATACTTACCACCAATCAGGCAGGTCACGGGCCGAGCCGTGATTGGCTTAAAATTGCCGTTACCAATCAGGCCAAGGCTAAAATACGCGGCTGGTTCAAACGTGAGCGCAAGGCCGAAAACATCGATAGCGGTAAAAATGAGGTTGAGTCGGAGTTCAGAAGAAACTCAATTACTCTGCCTGAGGATGAAATGGAGAAATTCATCGAGGATATTGCCAAGAAGCAGAAGCTGGCAAGCGTAGAAGACTTTTATGCCGCCATTGGCTATGGCGGTATATTCCTCTCAAAAATTATGCCTCGAATTAAGGACGATTACAACAAGCTTGTCAAGGTCACAAAGCCCGAGCCGGTTGAGATTAAGCCTATTCGCGAGGCGGCATCCTCAGACGGCGTTATCGTTGATGGTTTGCACGACTGCCTGATTAAGTTTTCAAAATGCTGTGCGCCACTTCCGGGTGATGAGATTATCGGCTTTATAACACGAGGTCACGGTGTGTCTATTCATAAGCGTGATTGCAATAATGTGCCTGTTGATATCGCCTCTGCCGCAGAGCCAGGCAGGTGGATTAATGCGCACTGGTCCACTACGAGCCGTCGTACAAGCTTTATTTCGACACTTCGCATTTCGGGTATCAATCGTGACGGTCTGCTCGCCGATGTTACGGTTATGCTCTACAATATGCACGTGTCACTTCACGCCGTTAATGCCCGTCCCACTAAGGACGGCAACTCGGTGATTTTAATAACGCTGAGTGCTGAAAATGTTGAGCATCTGAAAAGCATTATAAATCATATCGAAAAGCTTCACGGCGTTTTCAGCGTTGAAAGAATAAATCAGTAGGTGCAAAAATGAAGGCTATTATACAAAGGGTTGCACACGCATCGGTTAAGGTCGGTGGAGATACAGTCGGTGCGTGCCAAAAGGGATTCATGATATTGCTCGGTGTCGGTAAGGACGACACCGAAAAGGAGGCCGAGCTTCTTGCAAGCAAGGTTGCCAATCTCAGAATTTTTTGTGACGAAAACGATAAAATGAATTTGTCATTGCTTGATGTTAAGGGTGAAGCGTTGGTTATCTCTAACTTCACATTATGTGCAGATACCAGAAAGGGCAACAGGCCGTCCTTTATAAACGCAAAGGAGCCTGTGCAGGCAGATAAGCTTTATGAATGCTTTTGCGATTTTCTTAAAGGTAACGGCGTAGACAGTGTTCAGAAGGGCATTTTTGGTGCGGATATGAAGGTTGAGCTTTTAAACGACGGTCCCGTAACCATTATTCTTGATACTGATATTTGGAGAAAATAGATGGAAATTACAACGGTTATTACGGGTATCTGCAGTACCAATTGCTACGGGCTTAGCGGTTCAGATTTTGCGGTTGTAATAGACCCTGGCGATAATGATGACCGCATTGTTGATTTTGCGCTAAAAAATGCCGATAAGCCAAATAAGGCTATTCTGCTCACACATTGTCATTTTGACCATATAGGCGGTGTGAAGGCGGTAAAAGCTATTTGGGAATGTCCCGTTATTATTGGAGAACACGAGGCAGAGGGACTAAAAAACAACAAAATAAATTTTTCGGCAGACTGGGGTACCAGACCTATATCAATCATTGCCGATAAAACGGTAAGCGACGCGCAAATTATCAAAATTGGCAGCCTTGAAGCCGAGGTGATACATACACCGGGACATACGGGGGGTAGCGTGTGCTATCTGGTAAATGACCTTCTTTTTAGCGGTGATACCCTTTTTAATACGAGTATAGGGCGCACCGATTTGCCGACCGGCTCTTACCAAGCCGAAATAGAGTCGGTAAAGCGACTGATGCGGTTAGACCCGAACATAACGGTCTATTCGGGGCACGGCCCCCAAACCACTATTGCCTATGAAAAGGCGCATAATCCTTACATAAAAGAGTTTTAATATGAATTTATATAATCAAAACAATACCTATAATTACGAGCTTGAAAAGCTTTGCCGAATTTTTTTGCCACACGAAAAAATAACATTTACACCCACCGTGGTGCCTGACGATGTATTTGCGAATACCTGTTTAGAAAAGGGTGAAAAGGTAACTGTTCTAAAGGCTTTTCTCAATTTCTACGGCAAAAAAGCTGAGTTCTGTGATAGCGTGCAAAACGATACCGACGACTACGATAAGGAATGTGAGCGTGTGCTTGCGGTTCAGCTTTTTAAATGCTTTACTGCGGTTACGGGCTATGTATCACCCTGGGGTATTCTTACAGGTGTCAGACCTGCTAAGCTCTATTCGTCGCTTTGTAAAAAGGGCGGTCAAGAATACGCGCGCAGTTTTTTTAAAGAAAAATTTTTAATACAGGATAAAAAAATAGACCTATGCGAGCAGACCTATGAGCGCGAGGGTGAAATAACACGGCAGTCTGAAAGGGATAGCTTTAGTCTTTATGTATCTATACCGTTTTGTCCGACACGCTGTTCATATTGTTCGTTTGTTTCACATTCGGTAGATAAGGCAAAAAAGCTTATTCCCGATTATTTAGAAAAATTGCTTCAAGAAATAATTGTAACGGCAAAAATAGCAAATAATAATAATCTGAAGCTTCGCTCGATTTATATAGGCGGTGGCACACCGACCATCTTGAGCGCCGAACAACTTGAAATTTTGATGAAAATCATTTCGGCGAATTTTGACATTCGGGGTAAAGAGTATACCGTCGAGGCGGGTCGTCCCGATACCATAACCGAGCAGAAACTACATGTAATTAAAGAAAATGGCGCTACGAGAATAAGCATAAATCCGCAAACTATGAATGATGCCGTTTTAAAAAATATCGGTCGATGTCATTCGTCGGCTGATACCGTAGCGGCATTCACTCTTGCGAGAAGTATGGGCTTTGATAATATCAATATGGATTTGATAGCTGGGCTTCCGAGCGATACCCTTGAAAGCTTTTGCGAAACGGTCGAGCAGGTTATTAATCTTAATCCCGACAGTGTCACCGTTCATTCGCTTGCGTTGAAGCGTGCGTCGAGTCTTACGGGCTCGGGTGGTCTGCCGGAATTTGAAAGCGGTGTTATTGCTTCTAGGATGGTCGATTTTGCCAAGGATGCTTTATCAAAAAAAGATATTTTACCATATTATATGTATAGACAGAGCAAAACCGTCGGAAACAACGAAAATGTTGGCTATGCCGTCAAAACAAAAGAAAGTTTTTACAATGTATATATTATGGACGAGACACACACAATACTAGCGTGCGGTGCTTCGGCTGTAACAAAGTTAAGGCAACCCGGCGGTTCTTATATTGAAAGAATTTTTAATTATAAATACCCGTACGAGTATATAAATAATTTTCACGAAATTCTTTCAAGAAAGGATAGAATAACTGCTTTTTATGAAGAATACCGTATTTGAAATTAACAAAGCCGTTTGTGAGGACCTTGAAGGTTTTATAGCGCAATCGGAAACTAATTACAAAAAAGAAGTAGAAAGCATCGCAGAGCATATCGCCTGCAACCGCCATTTGAGGTTAATTATGCTTGCCGGTCCGTCAGGTTCCGGAAAGACGACCACGGCGCATATTTTGAAGGAATGCCTAAAGAAGTTAGGTACAAGTTCTCAGGTGATCTCACTCGATAATTTCTATTTAAGTGAGTATGATTTACCACTGCTTGAGGGTGGCGAAAAGGATACCGAATCGGTCCACTCGCTCGATATCGATTCAATGAAGCGTTGTTTTGACAATATTATCAAAACAGGTAAATCAAGTATGCCGAAGTTTGATTTTGAAGTGAAGAAGAGTATTAAAGACGCATTGTATATTGATGCCACAGACTCGGTTATAATAGTCGAAGGACTGCACGCCCTTAATCCCTTGATTACCGAAAGCTTGCCTAAAGACAGCTTTTATAAAATTTATGTCAGTGTAAATGATAGCATTTATGATGATGACGGTGATGAGCTTCTCTCTTCGCGTAAAATTCGTCTTATGCGCCGCGTGCTCAGAGATGAACGCTTCAGAAACACCGATATAAAAACCACATTAAAAATGTGGATTAAGGTAATTGAGGGTGAAGAAAAATATTTATATCCCTTTAAATCGGTTGCCGATAAGCTGCTCGTTACTTTGCATCCATACGAGGTTTGCGTTTATCGCAAGCATTTTATAGATGCTGTCGCGAAAATTGATACCGAGACCTTTAACTACGCATATGCCACCTATACGATGAATGCCGTTAAAAAGTTTGCAGATATCGATTTTTCCTGCGTGCCAAGAGATTCGCTTATCAGAGAATTTATCGGTGACGGTCAGTTTAAGTACGATTAAAACTTTAAGAGGTGTTATATGGGATTTTTTGACGAAACCTTAGAAAAGGCAAAGGATATGTTTGATGTAGCGGCAAAAAAGACCGAGGAGGTTGCCGCCGTAGGTAAACAGAAGTATGACATAGCCGCGCTCAAATCAAAGCTTTCTAAAAATTATGAAGCGCTTGGTATGATATACTATAATCAGCTCGATTTCGATACATTAAGTGACGAGGAAACCAAATTTACCGTAATGCGAATAAGAGAAAATCTTAAGGATATCGAAAATGCAAATGCCGAGATTCTAAAGCTTAAGAATAAAAAGGTTTGTCCTAAATGCTCAGTCGGTGTAGATCCGAAGTCGGCATATTGTAATGCGTGTGGGGCAAAACTCGATAAATAGGAGAAGCGCTATGAAAAAGGAATTAAAAATAGGTATTGTTATAGCCGATAGTGATGAATATAAGCCGCTTGAAACAAAGCGGCAGGCTCTATCGGCTGAGGATTGTCTTGTGTCAGGCAGAAAGGCCTGCAGGTTCTATGTAACCGGTGATGAGGCTTGTGCCGAGGTCACAGCGGTTGAATGTGGCATAGGGAAGGTAAATGCCGCCACCGTCGCCACCGCACTTGCCGAGCAGGGTGTACATATTATTTTGAATTGCGGATTATCGGGTGGTATTTCGGGTATATGCAAAAACGAAATTTGCATACCCGATAAATTTGTCGAGCACGATTTCGATTTGACCGGGCTTGGCTATAAGCTTTGTCAAAAGCCCGGGCAGGATTATGTTTACACTTGTGACAGCCGACTTTTGAGCCTTGCGCTTTCGGTTATACCCGAGGCTAAAACAGGCACCGCCGCTACGGGTGACTGCTTTGTGCAGAATGATGAGCTGCGTGACTTTTTAAAGACCGAGTTTTCAGCTATGTGCTGTGATATGGAAACGGCGGCTATAGCCTATGTTTGTTCGGCGTATAATATAGGCTTTTTATCGTTGCGAAAAGTATCCGATAATGCAGGAAATGATGCCGGTATATCCTACAGACAGCTTAATAATTTGGCTGAGGATACACTTATAAATTATCTTTTAGAGATAATTTTCAGGCTGATTGAGGCTTAATATTGTTCAAAAATAGGTGTAATTTTTATGTTTTTAGGTAAAAAAACACATATTTTTGATAAAATGATGCCTTTTTAACTAATTTGTTATTGATTTTATTAAGAAAATATGGTAAAAATATATGTGGACGAAAAAAGATAAGTATAGTTTTGATGACTTTAAAGAGATTATAGAAATTCTTCGCTCGCCGGGTGGTTGCCCGTGGGATAGAGAGCAGACACATCACACAATTCGCAATGAGTTTATTGAAGAGACGTACGAGGCGGTTGACGCTATTGATAGGGATAATTCAGTCGACCTGTGTGAAGAGCTTGGCGATGTGCTGTTGCAGATAATGCTACACTCACAGATAGCGTCAGAAGAAAACACGTTTGATATAAACGATGTAATTGACGGTGTTGCTAAAAAGATGGTGCTCAGACACCCGCATGTCTTTGGTGATGTAAGTGTTGAAAACACCGAGCAGGTGCTTGAAAACTGGGACAAAATAAAGCAGGGCGAAAAGCATCAGACAAGCTATACCGATACACTTAAAAGTGTGCCGATGGCGTATCCTGCACTTATGCGTGCGCAAAAGCTTCAAAAGCGTGCTGGCAAGGCAGGCCTTGATTTTGATAGTATAGGCGGACCGTTTGAAAAGCTTGACGAAGAAAAGAATGAGCTGTTGCAGGCAATAGAGTCGGGCAATAGCGAGCGCATAATCGAGGAATACGGTGATTTGCTCTTTACCTTAGTCAATATATCCCGCTTTCTTAAAATTGATAGTGAGCAAGCCTTACAGAAGGCAAGCGATAAATTCATAAAACGCTTTGAGGCGGTCGAGCATGCCGCAATAAAACAAGGCAAGGATATGAAAGAAATGTCACTCGAAGCTCTTGATAGCTTTTGGGAGGACATAAAGAAGTAATTCAAACGGCGCGGCCGTTAGAAATAAAAATTTGGAGGTAACTCAATAATGAACAAGGCAGAATTAATCGCAGCAATCGTTGCAGAGACAGGCGTAGCAAAGAAGGACGCTGAGAAGGTTTTAGCAGCCTTCGTTAGCACAGTTGAAACAGAAATGAAGAAGGGTGGCAAGGTTCAACTCGTAGGCTTCGGTACTTTCGAAGTTCGTGAGCGTGCAGCTAGAAAGGGTATCAATCCCCTTACTAAAGAAGCTATCGAAATCGCTGCTTCTAAGGCTCCTGTTTTCAAGGCTGGTAAGGCTTTCAAAGACGCTATTAAATAATTGTTTACAATTATTGCAAGCCGCCCGCTTGGGCGGCTTGATTTCTTTTATGGGATGTGCAATATGAGACTCGATAAATATTTAAAGGTATCAAGAATAATTAAAAGAAGAACGATTGCCAACGAGGCCTGCGACGCAGGCAGGGTGCTGGTTAACGGCAAGGTGGCGCGCGCTTCGTACGATGTGAAGCAGGGCGATATAATAGAAATTGCCTTTGGTGCAAGAACCGTCAGATTGCAGGTGACAGCTGTCGCCGAGGTTATCAAAAAAGATGATGCCGCCTTACTTTACAAAATAGTTGATTAAATCATAAACAAAACATTTCCTAATATAAATATTTTAGGAGGTGTTTTTTTATGTCCTCAGATACAGCGCTGATACATAATATAATAATTGAAAACCGAAAGAAAGGCACATTGTCGGGGGTCAAGGATGTTGTAGGCTTCGATGCCGAATCTATTTCGCTTATAACCGATATGGGAAATCTCACAATTAAGGGTACCGACCTTAAAATTAACCGCTTCAGCACCGAAAAGGGTGAGCTTGATATTGAAGGGCTGATTGTGGCATTTGTCTATACCCACGACGCTAAAAACGGCACCTTTTTTTCTAAAATATTCAAGTGATATGTGGGAAGTCAGTAATTATAATCAGGTAATATCCTTTGCCATCTCATTAGGCTTTGGGGCGCTGTATTGCTTGGCTTACGATATACTAAGAGGTATAAGGCACTTTGGCTTTAACGGTGTCTTTTGGGTTGCCGTTCAGGATGTAGTATATTTTACGGTTATAGCATTTGTTACCTTTATGCTAATGCTTGCCTACACCTGCGGCGAAATAAGATTTTATATACTGTTTGCTATATTCTTGGGCTTTATTATATGCAACTATACTTTGTCACGAATTCATAGACGGGTGCTCGTCTTATTTTTGGGGCAGCTCGTAAAGCTGTTCGGGTTTACAAATAGGGTGTTTAAGCGCATTAAATTGAAATTTTTGCGTATTTTTTCAAGAATATTAGATTTTTTGGAAAAATATTTAAAAAAATTCATCAAAACTTTAAAAAATGTCTTGAAACGAAGGCGGTTGGTAGTGTATACTAAAACCGATGTTTAAACTCCGAAAGGGTGCAAAGAATGAGTAACAACCGTAAACATAAGTCAAGCGTTATACTTCGACTTGCCATTTTTGCAGTTTCTGTTTATATGATAGTTACTCTCTGCGGCCTTTGGGGTGAATTGATTGATAGCCAGAATCGGTATAAACAACTCGAAGCGCAACGAAATAGTCTTAATGCCGATATTGATAATCTTGTGGCGGTGCTTGAAGGTTCGCAGAGTGAGATTATCGAAAAAGCGGCAAGACAAAGGCTCGGCTACGTTTACGCCGGAGAACAGGTTTATATCGACAATTCCGGAAACTGATTAGTTAATTTCAAGGGGGATTTCTGGCTTTTATGGAGCTTACGGTTGGACAGATAGTTGAGGGGAAAATTACAGGCATCACCAATTTTGGCGTTTTTGTCGATTTAGGGGATGGCACGACGGGTATGGTACATATTTCTGAGGTTGCGCAGACCTATGTCAGCGAAATTCGCGACCACGTCAAAGAAAATGATGTTGTTAAAATGAAAGTTTTGGCAATTTCTGAAGAGGGCAAAATTAGCCTTTCAATTAAGCGTGCCGCTGAGCAACAAAAAAAGGGGCGTAACTTTGAGCGCAAGGCACAGCCCAAGCCCGACAATTCTTTTGTCTGGGGCGCAAAACAACCCGAGCAGGCTTCATTTGAAGAAATGATGAGCAAGTTTAAGGTTACAAGTGAAGAAAAGTTTTCAGATTTAAAGAGAAAAAATCCCGAAGCTCGCCGTACAAAACGCGGTGCTGGCGTGAGATAAATTGCGGCGGACATTTTGTCTGCCGTTTTTTAAAGGAGAAAAATTTTGAAAGAGATCGATGTTAAACTCATTCGTGACAAGATTGCCGAGCTTTGTGTGTCGGCTAACAAGGTTTTGCCGTGCGATATTGTAAAAAGCATAGAATGTGCACGGGCAAACGAGACAAATCCGCTTGCTAAAAGCGTTATGTGTGACATTAGTCAGAATATTTCGGTCGCTCTTGAAACGGGTCTGCCCGTTTGTCAGGATACGGGTATGGCTGTGGTGTTTTTAGAGATAGGTCAGGAGGTTCACTTTATTGGTGGTGACCTCTATGAAGCGGTAAATGCGGGTGTAAGAATAGGATACGATAAGGGCTTGCTTCGTAAATCGGTTGTCGCTGACCCACTCAGACGTGTCAACACGGGAGACAACACCCCGGCAGTAATACATAGCAGCATTTGTTCGGGCAGCTCGGTTAAAATTACGGTGGCGCCCAAGGGCTTTGGCAGCGAGAATATGAGTGCTATAAAAATGCTGAAACCTGCCGATGCTCGTGAGGGCGTGGTTGAATTTGTGCTTGATACCGTTAAAAAGGCATCAAACAACCCCTGCCCGCCGATTGTGGTCGGTGTAGGCATAGGCGGCGATTTCGAGCAATGTGCCTTACTTGCCAAGCAGGCACTTTGCAGAAGCGTAGATGAACCGAACAGCGATGCTTTTTATGCTCAGCTTGAGGACGAATTACTTAAAGAAATCAATGTTTTAGGTATAGGTCCGCAGGGCTTTGGCGGTATAACGACGGCGCTCGGCGTAAACATTGAGGTAGCCCCGACACACATAGCAGGACTTCCCGTGGCGGTTAATATTGGTTGCCATGTAACAAGGCATGCTACTTGTATAATAGATTAGGAGATAAAATGAATAATTTCAAATTTGTTGCGCCCTGTCTTTTCGGCGTCGAGGGAATACTTGCCGATGAGCTTAAAAGAATGGGTGTGCAGGACGTGGTTGCTGAGAATGGTCGTGTGCTTTTCTCGGGCAACGCCGATGTATTGGCAAGGGTGAACATAAATTCACGCTTTGCCGAGAGAATATTGATAAATGTAGGCGAGTTTTCGTCCGAAACCTTTACCGAACTTTTTGACAATGTTAAGGCGCTCGAGTGGGAGAGATTTATCGGCAAAGAGGACGCCTTCCCTGTTAACGGGTGGAGCCTTAATTCAACACTTTTCAGCATACCCGATTGTCAGTCTATAATCAAAAAAGCCATTGTTGAACGGCTTAAGACAAAATATAATATTAGCTGGTTCAGTGAGACGGGCAGTGAATACCGTGTTCGTTTTTCGATTATGAAAAACCGAGTTACTATGATGATTGATACCTCGGGTGAGGGACTGCATAAGCGTGGCTACCGTCGCAATTCAAATGACGCACCGCTCAAAGAAACTTTGGCGGCGGCTATGTGCGATTTGGCACGCATTTATCCTGACACACAGTTTCTTGACCCCTTCTGCGGCTCGGGAACACTGCTTATAGAGTCGGCAATGATGGCGGCGAAAATCGCCCCCGGTCTTAACCGATATTTTGCGGCAGAGCGTTTTGGTTTTATTGGTGAAAAGGTCTGGCAAAATGCGCGAAGTGAAGCGATGGATAAAATCGACAGAAAGATTGAATTTACCGCGCACGGCTTCGATGTTGACAAGAATGCGGTTGAGCTTACCTTGGCAAATGCTCAAAAAGCGGGCGTAAAAGGTCTTATCAATGCGCGAGTTGCCGATATTAAGGATTTCAAGGTGCCTGACGGTAGAAGTCTTACCGTAACCAATCCCCCCTATGGTGAGCGACTTCTTGATATAGAACAGGCAGAGCGCCTTTATAAAACGATGGGCGAGGTTTTTGTTAAACAGCCGGGTAGCAAATACTTTATTATCAGTCCCCATGATGAGTTTGAAAATCATTTTGGACGCATGGCTGACAAGCGCCGCAAGCTTTATAACGGAATGATAAAATGTCAGTTGTTTATGTATTTTAGATAATAGGAGATAAAAATGCAACATATTTTTATTATCAATCCTACCGCAGGTAAGGGTAAGCAGCAGCAGGCTCTAGTCCCCCAAATAAAAGAATTCTTTTCAGGCAGGGACGACTATAAGCTCTACATAACGACCAAGGCACAAGAGGGCAGAGAGATTGCGAAGGCAGAAGCCGAGACGGGTGAAGAGATGCGGTTTTATGCCTGTGGCGGGGAGGGAACTGTTTTTGAAATCCTTAATGGTATTGTAGGATATGACAATGTATCTCTTGTGACCATCCCGTGTGGTTCGGCCAATGATTTTCTTAAGTTTTTCGGCGATAAAGAGTTGTTTCTTGATTTGAAAGAAATAACCGAGGGTGTGCCGATTTCTATAGATTTAATTAAGGTAAACGAGTTTTATTGTATAAACCAGTGCTCTGTCGGTATGGATGCCATTGTGGCACGAGAAATGCAGAGATTTAAAACCTGGCCGCTCGTGTCAGGAAGTATGGCTTATAAGCTTGCCGTTTTAAAGGTGTTTTTCGGAAAAATCGGTTTAAAAATTAAAATTAAGGTCGATGATATTGATAAGGGTGTTAAAGACTGTCTTTTTGCGGTCTGCGCCAATGGACCCGTTTACGGCGGCAGTTATACAAGTGCGCCCAAGGCGTCACCTTTTGACAGAACGCTTGATTATCTTATAGTCAATAATATGCCAAAGCTCGAGATACTTTCCTACCTTAAAAAGTACGAAAAGGGTACGCATATCGATCTTAAGTGCTGTGAATATTCAAACTGTATCACTATGGAAATCAGTGCCGACAAGCCCTTCCCACTGAATCTTGACGGCGAAATAATTATGCGAGAGAATGTCAGGTTTGAAATCGTTAAGGATGCGATAAAATTTGTCCTTCCCAAAAGTGTGTCACAAAATTTGTTAAGAAATCAAGAATTTTCCAAAAAAGACTTGATTTTAGATGTAAAATGATTACAATATAATTAGCACTCGGCGCTCAAGAGTGCTAATTATTAATTTTAAAGTAATTGGAGGCAATTATTATGACTATTAAGCCATTGGCTGACAGGGTTGTTACAAAACCTGTACAGGCTGAGGAAACTACAAAGGGCGGTATCATTCTGACCGCCGCCGCAAAGGAGCAACCGCAGATTGCAGAGGTTGTGGCTGTAGGTCCTGGCGGTATGGTTGACGGCAACGAGGTTAAAATGTATGTTAAGGTTGGCGACAAGGTAATCACTAGTAAATATGCCGGCAACGAGGTTAAGGTTGACGGTGTAGAATACAGTATTATTCGTCAGTCTGATATTTTGGCTATTGTAGAATAGGAGGTATTATTATGGCTAAGGATATTATTTTCGGTGAGGACGCCCGCAAGGCTTTGCAAGCAGGTGTCGATAAATTGGCAGATGCCGTTAAGGTAACGTTGGGACCTAAGGGTAGAAATGTCGTTCTTGATAAAAAATACGGCTCACCACTTATTACAAATGACGGTGTTACCATTGCTAAAGAAATTGAGCTTGATGACCCGTTTGAAAATATGGGTGCACAGCTTGTAAAAGAGGTATCTGTAAAGACCAATGATGCCGCCGGTGACGGTACCACAACGGCTACCGTTTTAGCACAGGCTCTTATACACGAAGGTATGAAGAATGTTGCCGCAGGCGCTAATCCTATGGTAATTAAAAAGGGTATAAAGCTGGCGGTTGATACCGCTATTAAAACCGTTATATCCAATTCACAAAAGGTTAGCGGCAATGAAGATATTGCACGTGTTGCCGCCGTTTCTTCGGGTGATGAGCATATCGGTCAGCTTATAGCCGAGGCTATGGCTAAGGTCAGTGCTGATGGTGTAATTACGGTTGAAGAGTCTAAAACGGCTGAAACCTACACGGAAGTTGTTGAGGGTATGCAGTTCGACAGAGGCTATCTTTCACCCTATCTTGTAACCGATACAGATAAGATGGAGGCTGTTCTTGATGAGCCGCTTATTCTTATTACCGATAAAAAGATTACAAATATTCAAGAGCTTCTACCGCTGCTTGAGCAGATTGTTCAGACCGGCAAAAAGCTCTTAATCATCGCTGAGGATATTGAAAACGAGGCATTATCTACATTGGTACTCAATAAGCTTCGCGGCACATTTACCTGCGTAGCCGTTAAGGCACCCGGTTTTGGCGACCGCAGAAAAGAGATGCTGCGTGACATCGCTATCCTGACCGGCGGTGAGGTTATCACCGAGGAATTGGGTCTTGAACTTAAGGACGCTACTGTAGCCCAGCTTGGTCGTGCACGTCAGCTTAAGGTTGGTAAGGAAAATACCATTATAGTTGACGGTGCAGGAGCAAACGATGAAATCAAGGCTCGTGTAGGTCAGATTAAGAAGGAGATTGAAATCACCACATCTGACTTCGACCGCGAAAAACTGCAGGAGCGCCTTGCTAAGCTTGCAGGCGGTGTTGCTGTAATTAAGGTTGGCGCCGCTACCGAAATTGAGATGAAGGACAAAAAGCTTCGTATTGAGGATGCTCTTGCGGCTACCAAGGCCGCCGTTGAAGAGGGTATCGTTGCGGGCGGTGGTGTTGCGCTGGTTAACGCTATTCCGTCGGTCAAGGAGCTGCTCCAAAAGACACAGGGCGACGAAAAAACAGGTGTAAACATCGTGCTTAAGGCATTAGAGGCACCCATAAGACAGATTGCTAAAAATGCGGGTCTTGAGGGTAGCGTCATAATCGTTAAAATAATTTCAAGCGGTAAGGCTAATTACGGCTTTGATGCGCTTAAGGAAGAATATGCCGATATGATAGCTTCGGGTATTGTTGATCCTACAAAGGTTACCCGCTCGGCACTTGAAAATGCCGCCAGTGTTGCTTCAATGGTTCTCACAACTGAATCATTGGTTGCCGACAAGAAGGAGGATGCTGCGGCTGCTGCCGCCGCTGCTGCATCTGCCGCAGGCGGTATGGGTGGTATGTACTAATTTTTAAACCGCTTTTGGCTTACCAAAAGCGGTTTTTATTTGACATACGCTGAATTTTGCCGTATTATTATAATTAAGAATTTTTAATCGAGGAGATATTTATGCGCAAGGATTTAACAATGCTGATGGACCTGTACGAAATGACCATGGCCAATGGAATTTGGAACAGTGATATGAGGGATACCATAACATATTTTGATATGTTTTTCCGCCGTGTTCCTGATGAGGGCGGATTCGCCATTATGGCGGGTCTTGAGCAGCTTATTGAGTATTTTAACAATTTATATTTTGATGATGACGATATTAAATATCTTGAGTCGCTTAATTTATTCAGTCAGGATTTTCTCGAATATTTGCGTGACTTTAAGTTTGAGTGTGATGTGTGGGCGGTACCCGAGGGTACACCGATTTTCCCGATGGAGCCCATTGTTACGGTCAGAGGACCTGCTATGCAGGCGTGTCTGGTTGAAACCATGGTGCTACTTACCGTTAACCATCAGTCACTTATTGCCACAAAGGCCAACCGTATAGTTACCGCCGCGCAGGGTCGCGCCGTGATGGAGTTTGGCGCCCGTCGCGCCCACGGCTATGACGCCGCATTCTATGGTGCGAGAGCCGCTATGATTGGCGGCTGTACGGGTACCTCCTGTGTGAAATCTGCCAAGGAGTTTGGCGTACCCGCTTCGGGCACAATGGCGCATAGCTGGGTTCAGCTGTATACCGACGAGTATACCGCATTTAAAACCTATGCCGAGCGTTACCCCGATAGCTGCACATTACTTGTTGACACCTACAATGTTTTAAAATCGGGTATACCGAATGCAATTAGGGTGTTTGATGAGGTGTTAAAGCCACTTGGCAAGCGCCCCGTCGGCATCAGAATTGATAGCGGCGATATTACATATCTTACGGGCAAGGTAAGAAAAATGCTTGATGATGCAGGCTACCCCGACTGTAAAATCGTCGTCTCAAACTCACTTGATGAATATCTTATTCGCGATATGATTATGCAGGGTGCCAAGGTTGATAGCTTCGGTGTTGGTGAACGTCTTATAACCGCTTCGAGCGAGGCCGTTTTCGGTGGTGTGTACAAGCTTGTCGCAGTGGAGAAGGACGGCGAAATTATACCTAAAATCAAAATCAGCGAAAACATCGCTAAAATTACCATACCCGGTGTTAAAATACCGTGGCGCTTGTTCGATAATGAGACGGGCAAGGCGATTGCCGATGTTATAACCCTTAATTATGAAAAAATTGATGACAGTAAGCCTTACGAGATATTTGACCCCGTTCATACCTGGAAACGCAAGATGATAGAAAACTTTACCGCTAAAAAGCTTCAAGTCAAGCTTTTTGAAAAGGGTAAACAGGTATATGTATCGCCCTCTGTCAAGGAGATTTCGGTCTACCGTAAAGAGCAGGTTGAAAATCTGTGGGATGAGGTTAAGCGTTTTGAAAAACCACATACCTATTATGTCGATTTATCACAAGACCTTTGGAATCAGCGTTACGAACAGTTGAATAAACACAATTCGCGAGGAGTATAGTAGGATGAAAAAATTATTAGCTTTGTCATTAGCCCTTGCGTGTGTTTTTTGCTTTGTAGGATGCAAGGGCACCGAAGATAAAGAAAAGGATGACATGGTATCTAATCTTTATAATCTTGATGAGTATATTTCTTTAGGCGAAATCCCCGAGGCTGAGTTTGCGCTCGGTACGGCGGTTCAGTCAATAAAAGACCAATATGCCCACTCTGACGAGGAAGAAGCAGATGACGGCCATTATCACGCCGATATTTACGAGATTGAGGGTAACAAAAGTGACGCTTTGCAGGTCGGCGAAATAATGTATTATTATGAAAAGGGTGCCGATAGTGTTTCGTCTATTGTCTGCCTTGTCAGTGGCTTTGGCTTTGAGGTAAGCGAGATCACGGGTAAGAACGATATTATAAAGGCCTTCCCGTCGTATGAGTATACCGAGCGCGTTGTTACGAGCGCAGAGCTTTATTTTATCCCCGGTGAGATGGAAAACTGTACCGCCATCACATATAAAAACGGTGCAAAAAGGCTTGATTTCTTCTTTCAAGAGGATAATCTTATAGGAATAAATTTAGTGGATACTGAAAACTGGACGTTGACCTGATAATGTTAAAAAGATTTTTAAGCTATTATAAACCACACAAAAGAACATTTGCACTTGATATGGCGGCGTCGTTTACGGTGTCGCTTATAGGCATTATATACCCTATAATTACAAGGGCAATGCTTAACGACTTAATACCAAATAAGAACTACCAAATGATAGTGCTTTTGGCGGTATGTCTGTTGGGGCTCTATCTTGCCAGAATGGGACTTCATTATTTCATACAGTACCAAGGGCACATGATGGGTGTAAAAATGCAGGCTCAGATGCGAAGTGATATGTTTAATCATTTGCAGTCCTTGCCGTATAAATACTATGACGATAATGAAACGGGTAAAATTATGTCGAGAATGACCAATGACCTTATGGATATAAGCGAATTGGCGCATCATGGCCCTGAAAATATAATTATTTCGTCGGTTTCAATTATTCTAGCATTTATATATCTGTCAACTATCAACATATGGCTTACCTTAATTATTTTTGCCTGTGCGCCGTTGCTGGTCGTTTTCGCAGCACTTTTAAGGGTAAAAATGAAGGCTGCCTTTAAAGAAAGTCGTAAGGCGGTTGCCGAAATTAACGCTTCACTTGAGGGCAGTATTTCGGGCATACGGGTGACCAAGGCATTTACCAACTCACCCACAGAGCAGAGAAAGTTTGAGGACGGAAACCGAAGATTTGTCGAGGCGCGCCGCAGTGCATATCGCTATATGGGACGCTTTCATTCCTTTACAACCTTTGTAACCGATGTGTTTAATGTTGTGGTACTTATAGCGGGTGGCTTTTTTCTTTACGGCGGCGTCATATCCTTTGGGGACTATTCAACCTTTATAGTATCGGTTAATGTGTTTTTGTCCCCCGTAATGACGTTGATAGGCTTTATGGAGCAGTTTCAGAACGGTGTGACGGGCTTCGAGCGTTTTGTTGAAATTATGGACGAAAAGCCTGAATATGAAAATGAAAATGCTAAGCCTATAGAAAATGTTAAGGGCGATATTGAGCTTAGACAGGTCACCTACGGGTATGAGGATGAAACCGAGGTGCTTAAAAATGTCAGCCTCAAAATTGAGAGCGGCAAAACCTTTGCGCTTGTGGGCCCCAGCGGCGGCGGTAAGACGACGATATGTCATCTGATACCCAATTTTTATAATATAACGCAGGGTGCGATTTTAATAGACGGCAAAGATATACGTGATATAACGCTTGAATCACTCAGGCGCAATATAGGTATTGTTCAGCAGGATGTATATCTGTTTAATGACTCTATTAAAGAGAATATTCTTTACGGCAGACCCAACGCTACCGATGAGGATGTTATCGAGGCGGCAAAGCGTGCAAATATTCACGACTATATTATGACGCTTGAAAACGGCTATGACACTCAGATAGGCGAGCGAGGGGTAAGGCTTTCGGGCGGTCAGAAGCAAAGACTCAGTATCGCCCGTGTGTTTCTTAAAAATCCGCCGATACTTATTCTTGATGAGGCGACAAGCGCTCTTGATAATACTACCGAAATTCTGATACAGCAGTCACTTGATGAGCTATGCAGGGATAGGACAACTATTGTTGTCGCTCACAGGCTATCAACCATTAAAAATGCCGACGAAATTGCGGTAATTTCGGGCGGTGAGATAGTCGAGCAGGGTAACCATAATGAACTTATCGAAAAGGGCGGCATTTATGACGAGCTTTATAAATTACAGTTCAAAAATAACAGTTAGGTAAAAACAGGTGTTTTTGGCACCTGTTTTCTATTGAATAAAATTGTTTTTTATTATATAATATAAGCAATTAAACTTATGGAGGCATATAATGTCAATTATAACCACACCGGATATACAAAAATTACCGGTTTTAGCCCTACGCGGGCTTGTTTCCTTCCCGGGAATGATGATGCATTTTGAGGTGGGTAGAAAAATATCCTTAAAGGCACTCAGTTATGCTATGGAGCACAAGCAGACGGTCTATCTTGTCACGCAAAAGGATATTCGTGATGAAGAGCCTACCGCAAATAATATATACGAAATAGGTTGTGTGGCACGTGTCACGCAGATTTTAAAAACGCCCGATAATTCGGCGCGTGTTTTAATCGAGGGCCTTTACAGAGCCAAGCATTTAAGCTTCAGCAAGTGTGCAGGCGGCTTTTACACCGCCGACGTTCAGCGCCTGACCGACACACCCATTAAAAACAGGGCGGTATACATAGAAACTCTACTGCGCCGTGCCAAGAGTGAATTCGCGCTGTATGCAGAAAAATTACCTAAAATCGCACCCGATATTCCCTTGACGGTTGAGACCGATGAGGATATCGGACACCTTTCAGACTATATAGCCTTTAATATTCAGGCACCGTATGATGACAAGCAGTATGTGCTTGAACAGTTAAATCCCGTCAAGCGTATTAAGGTTGTAATAGATGTATTAAAGAAGGAAACTGAGATTCTTGAAATTGATTCGCATATAAGCGAAAAGGTCAAGAATCAGATTGATGAGAATCAGCGTGAATATTATCTTAAAGAGCAGATAAGAGCCATTAACGATGAGCTTTACGGCGAAGCATCAGAACAAAACGAGTTTGATGAATATAACGCAAAGATAGATTCACTCAGTGCTGATGATTCGGTTAAGGATAAACTGCGTCAGGAGGTAATCAAGCTTGCTAAAATGCCGCAGGGCTCACACGAGGGCACCGTTATTCGCGGATACCTTGATACCTGTATACGCCTGCCGTGGAACAGCAAAACCGACGCTAAAATCAGCATAAAAAAAGCCGCCAAGATTTTAGAACGCGACTTTTACGGTATGAAAAAGGTTAAAGAGAGAATTCTTGAAATGCTGTCGGTTTATGTGTTGGCGCCCGAAATTAAGGGGCAGATAATCTGCCTTGCGGGCCCGCCCGGTGTTGGTAAAACCTCAATCGGTAAAACCATAGCCGAGTGTATGGGCAGACGCTTTGCACGAATATCCTTAGGCGGTATTCGTGACGAGGCCGAAATACGCGGTCACAGAAAGACCTATATCGGCGCAATGCCCGGTAAAATAATCGGCGCTGTCTCTAATGCAGGCAGTGGCAATCCGCTTATACTTCTTGATGAAATTGACAAACTTGGTAACGACTATAAGGGCGACCCGTCGTCAGCCTTGCTTGAGGTATTAGACCCTGAGCAGAATGCGACCTTTACCGACCATTATATCGATATGCCGTACGATTTAAGCAATGTGCTGTTTATAACCACCGCTAATAATATCGACGCAATTCCGGCACCCTTGCTTGACCGTATGGAAGTAATAGAGCTTTCAAGCTACACACGGGAAGAAAAGTTCAATATCGCTAAACGACATCTCGTTTCTAAACAGACCGCCCGTCATGGACTGGGTGTCAATAACTTTAAAATTACCGATAAGGCAATCTATACTTTGATTGATTTTTATACCCGTGAAGCAGGTGTGCGCCGACTTGAGCGTGAAATAGCGTCGGTCTGCCGTAAGTCTGCCAAGATAATTACTGAAAACAACATAGACAAGGTAACAGTAGATGAAAAGATGATTGCCGAGATGCTGGGTAAGAAGAAGTATCTGCCCGAGGCTGTGCTTAAAAATGACGAGATAGGCATAGTCAACGGTCTTGCATGGACGGCTGTTGGCGGCGAGATAATGCAGCTTGAGGTTGCCGTATGCAACGGTACGGGTAAGCTTGAACTAACAGGCTCTCTGGGCGAAGTTATGCAGGAGTCGGCAAAGGCAGCGGTTACATATGTTAAGTGTCGCGCCGACGAGTATAATATTGATGCTGATTTCTATAAGAACAAGGATATCCATATTCACGCCACCGAAGCCGCAGTACCTAAAGACGGGCCGTCGGCAGGCGTAACAATAGTGACGGCGCTGGTATCAGCACTTACCGATACACCCATTCGCCGTGACGTTGCTATGACGGGTGAGGTCACTATACGCGGTCGTGTGCTTGCTATCGGCGGTCTTAAAGAAAAGAGTATGGCGGCATACCGTGGCGGAGTTAAGACGGTCTTTATACCCAAAGAAAACGAGCCCGATTTAGCTGAGGTTGATGAGGCAGTTAAGAAAAATGTTATATTTATTCCTGTGTCAAATGTTGATGACATAGTTTCTGCAGCCCTTGTTCACAAAAAGTCGGGTGAGTTTGCGGCACCCTTAAAAAAAGAGTACAAACAAAAAACCGCCGCGCTCAGCCAGTAGGAGAGTTAAATGAATTTTAATAACGTAAATTTCGAAGCCGCTTTCGGTACATTCGAGCAGTTGTGCGAATCTACCGTTCCTGAGGTTTGCTTTTCGGGGCGCTCAAATGTCGGCAAATCTTCAATAATAAATAAGGCGCTCGGCAGAAAGTCGCTCGCTCGTGTCAGCACAAAGCCGGGTAAAACTGTCACCGTCAATTTTTATAAACTTGACGGTATGCGCCTTGTCGACCTGCCCGGCTACGGCTATGCTAAGGTTGAGTTTAAGGAAAGACAGCGCTGGGCAGAGCTTATGGAGGGTTATTTCAAGTCGGGCAGAAATATACCGCTTGTTTTTCAGCTTATAGATTCACGCCATAAGGCCACCGATTTTGATATTTCAATGCTTGATTTTTTAAAGCAGATGGGTATTCCTTATGTAATAATTTTAACCAAATGTGATAAATTAAATAAGACGGAATTTAGTGCGCGTATGAGCAGTATTTGTGATGAACTCGGGGAACTGGCTGAAGGAGTGACCATAATACCTACTTCCGCTCAAAACGGTATGGGTGTCGAGCAAATGCGAGATATTATTGCGCAAATTCACGATTCCCACAAGGTAATATAATGAATACTTTTGAAAAAATATATGAAGTTGTCTGCACAATACCCGAGGGCAAGGTTGCAACCTACGGTCAGGTCGCGTATCTTGCAGGTAATCCTCGGTGGTCGCAGATTGTCGGATATGCGCTGCATTCAAACCCAAGGCCTTATGAGATTCCCTGTCACAGAGTGGTCAACCGTTTCGGCGGTCTGGCACCTGCTTTCGCCTTTGGTGGCGAGAATGCGCAACGCGCACTACTTGAATCCGAGGGCATCGAGTTTGATGATGACGGATTTGTTTTAATGGATGAATATTGTATAAAGCTATAAAGTCTTGAAATATTTTGTTTTAAGACTTTATTTATTTTATAAGGAAAATTAGTCTTGCACCTGCTTTTTTGTGCAACCATCTAAAAAAGTAAAAAAATATTTACATTTCAATATAATGTGTTAAAATATTGACAATAAGTCATTTCGGACGTAATATAATGTCAAAAAACACGAATATAACATCATCGATTCGGTTGAGTCGCTGGAAGGGCAATAGTTGACACAAAGGCTGCAGTGCAGAAGTTTGCATCATTTACTCAGGCTCAGGTCGATAAAATTTTTTTAGCCGCCGCCGTTGCCGCAAATAAGGCAAGAATACCGCTGGCTAAAATGGCAGTAGAAGAAACAGGTCTTAATGTACCCAAGTTAGTCGATGTTGAAATGATTGACGGTAAGTGGGCAATAGCGCTTCAATATATTGAGGGCAAGACACTTGAAACACTTATAGAAGAACATCCCGAAAAAATAGACGAATATCTTGAGCAGAGAAGTGTTTAAGGCTGTTTTGTACAAAAAGTGATACAGCGCATCAGTATGTACAAAAGTGGTTGCCTATTGTTGCGGCTTCACAGTCGATTAAGGGTAAGCCCGAAGAGAAAGAAGTGCTGCACCGCTTCGCCGATGTAGTTGAGTATGTATAAAAAGAAACTTCCCGTTGTGGCACACTCCGTAAGGAAGGTGCCACAGTTATATTCGCCAAAGGCGAGTGATATTGCTTCGCAGTTATATTTGGGCTATGCCCAAGTTATATTCGCTTCGCGAGTTTTGAAGGCGAATATAATATCACTGAAACGACAAGTTTCAAT
>JAZQGO010000018.1:0-10415 GCA_045540055.1 Acutalibacteraceae bacterium | reverse complement strand
AAGTCAGGACCTCCGGCTAAGCCGGAGGCTTGAATAGCCCTTCAAGGGCATTTTACAGACGAAACCCCTAAAGGGGCGCCGAAAGGTTTGCCGACTGCATTACTTTTTCGGGCTACCCCTCAAGGGGTTTTATTTATGCCTTCTTGTTCTCGCTACCCGTAAACGGGTCAATGTATTCTTTGAGGCTCATTTGGTCTGCTATTTGGTCTTCGTCTAACTGATGCTTTATGTATTCCTGCACTTGCTTTTTGTTTCTTCCTACAGTATCTACATAATATCCTCTTGCCCAGAAATGCCTATTTCCATACTTATATTTCAAATTCGCATGCCTGTCGAAAATCATTAGACTGCTTTTACCTTTGAGGTATCCCATTATTTGTGATACGCTATACTTTGGTGGTATACTAACGAGCATATGCACATGGTCTGCGCATAGTTCTGCTTCAATTATTTCTACACCCTTTTGGTCGCATAATTTTCTTAAGATTTTTCCTATGTCCACCTTGATTTCTCTGTATATTACTTGTCTACGATATTTTGGCGCAAATACAATATGGTATTGACATCTCCAACTTGTATGGTCTAAACTATTTATGTCTTTCTCTTTCACGATTAAGACCTCCTTGGTATTTTAGTTGTGTGGTCGGCAAACCACTTCTACTATACCAAGGAGCTTTTTTATTGTCTACTCTACTCCTCGCTAAAAGCTATTTTAATACCCCCTGTAGAACAGGGGGTTAACTTTGTCACAGACAATATAAAAGAAAAACGACCGTGGGGGAACACGGTCGTCTTTCTTCTTTTTAGGGGTTTTGAGGAGAGACCAAAAATGTAACAATAGTCGTTACACTGGTTTTAAAAAGGAATTGCGGCATCCCTTTTGCATATTTATAATAACACTAAAATGTGAATAAATTTTTAAATATCTCTGTATAAATTAAAAATATTTTCCCGATAATATTATCGAGGTGTTGAAAAATGAGTGAAAATAAAAATTCTGTTGTTTCAAAATTTTTTTCGGGAAAAGGTTTTTATATGGTGCTGGCGGGCTGTCTTATAGCCGTCGGTGTTGCCGCCTGGTCGGCTGTTGCGGCAATAAATGATTTAAACACAACCGAGGACTATAATGACCAAAACAGTTCATATATTAGTAGTGAGGCTCTGCCTTCGCAAGAGCCTGTTCAGAACGAAATTGTCGATGAGCCGTATGATGAACCGTCAATCGAGCCTGAGATCGAGAGTCAGCCTACCGACACTAAGCCTGTCGCCACATATTTTGTTATGCCCATTTCGGGAAGTGTTGAGAAGGAGTTTGACGCAAAAACGCTTCAGTACTCTTCAACCTTTGGTGATATGCGGCTTCATTTAGGCGTAGATATTGTTGCCGACAAGGGCGCCTCGGTCGTTGCGTGTGGCGACGGCATTGTAAGTAATATATATACCGATTTAAGTCTTGGCACGATAATTGAGATAGACCACGGCAACGGCATAGTTGCAAGATATTGCGGACTGAGTGACAAGGTGCTTGTCAACATCGACGACACGGTGACGGCATCGCAGAAAATCGGCACACTCGGTGTTGTACCGGGGGAAAGCGCAGACACATCACACCTACATTTTGAAATGTTGAAAAACGGCAAAGTCGTAGCTCCCCTTGAAACAATGGGAATTGAATAGCCTGCCCCCGAAATTGCGTTTAGGGGCAAACAAAAAAAGAACAGCGGTAGTTTTTACTGCTGTTCTTTTTCTATTTTATTAACATCATCTTTAATTGCGTTTATAAGCTCATCTAATGTTTCAAATTTCTTTTCGTCTCTTATAAAACGAATAAAACTGATTTCGATTTCTTTACCGTAAACATCACCGTCGAAATCCAAAACATAGGTTTCTGCCGAAACAAAATCGTTTTTAAAGGTGGGGCGTATACCGATATTGGTAATTCCCTTATACTGCCTACCGTCAATCATAACGCGGGTTTCATACACACCGAATTTCAATTTCGTAAGTCTTTCGGGGTAAAGCTGATTTACGGTTGGGAAGCCGATAGTTCTGCCCCTCGCGTCGCCGTGAATTACCCTGCCCGTAAAGGCAAAAGGATGTCCACAAAGTTCTGCCACCACATCTGCCCTGCCCTCAGCCAGAAGTGAGCGCAGATAGGTTGATGATACAATCTGTCCGTTAGCATAAACAGGCTCGCTCACCGATAGGCCAATACCGTTTTTCTCGCAAAAATCTTCGAGTGTTTTGGCGTCACCTGCGCCATCTTTACCGAAGCGGTAATTAAAGCCACAGGAGATAAAGGCACAGCCAAGTTCATCCTTTAAATAGTTTAAGAACTGCTCGGGTGAGTAATCTCGGAATTTCTTGAAATCAAGATAGACCGTTTTCTTTATACCGAGTCGGCTTAAAATTTCTGTTTTTCGGTCGGTTGTCATAAGCAACCTTGCGGACGAATCTAAATACGATTTAGGCGGCATATCAAAGGTGACAGCAACGGGTTTAAACCCGCTTTCAACCGCACCCCTTATAACCGCCTTGTGCCCTGCGTGTACGCCATCGAAGGTGCCCAGCGCCACTGCGGTTTTAGGCTTGGGCGCATCGGCGACAACACATTTGACGGCCAACTGCCTGTTATCATTATCGACAACACCGAGTCCTAAAAACTGATTTTTATTTTTTACCCTTATGATTTCGCCGTCTTCACCTGCGTTCAAATACAGACGCTCAAGTGATAACTGGCCGCCGTTTAAAAAACGCACAGCCTGCTTTTCGCTGACGCCTAAATATCTAAAATTTTCTACCGCCATTTCTTCGGGTAAAATATATTGCGATATATTATCCTCACTTAAATCTTCAAGATTTACACACTGTGAAAGAGTAAAGCCCGATGTCGCCGTACGGCAAAGTGCCGATAATGTCGCACCGCAACCCAAATACTCACCGATATCCTGACAAAGAGAACGTATATAGGTGCCCTTTGAGCAGACGACGTCAAGCTTAATGGTATTATTGCTAAGTCCGCTTATTTTCTCTATTGAATGAATCTTAACCTGTCGTGGCTCTATCTCAACCGTTTTGCCCTCACGCGCAAGCTTATAAAGCGGTACGCCATCTCTCTTTATGGCAGAATACATCGGCGGCACCTGAGAAATTTCACCCACAAAATTATTTATAGCTTTGTCAATATCGGCTTCGGTAATATTAACCTCTCTTTTTTCGATAACCTCTCCCGTAATATCGCCTGTATCGGTCACTGTACCGAACTGCACACAAGCGGTATAACGCTTGTCGGCATCGAGAAGATATGAAGAAAGGGCGGTTGCCCTTCCGATAAGCACGGGCAAAACACCGGTTGCCATAGGGTCAAGCGTGCCTGTGTGTCCGACCCGCCTTTCACCCGATAACCGCTTAATTCTTGCCACCGCCGAAAAGGATGTCATACCTTTTGGCTTATTCAGTAACAACAGCCCTCGTATCATTTACTTCAATTGCCTTTCCTACCGCATCGATAATCTGCTTTTTAACAACGCTGAGACTGCCCGTAAGGGTACAGCCTGCCGCCGCTTTATGACCGCCACCGCCTAAGGTCTTACATATTTGAGAAGCATCAAACGGCTCATATGTTCTTAGCGAAATTTTATATGTGTCTTCTTCAGACTGCTTTATCGACACACCTATCAGCACACCCTCAACCGAGCGTGAAATAGACGCAACACCGTCCAAATCACTCGGTAAGCAACCCGAGCGTGACTGCATTTCACTTGTTACCGTCAGCACTAAGCAACGGTCATCAAAATGAAACTCAGCGGTATCAAGCACCATTTTTTCAAGTGATATACGTTCCTTTGATTTGGTATCAAACATTCTGCGGTTAATCTCCGCCGCATCTATACCGTACTTGTGAAGGTCGGCGGCGATTAGGTGTGTTTTAGGCGTAACGTTTGCATACTTAAAGCAGCCTGTATCGGTTGAAATGCCGGTGTAAAGCGCCGTCGCAATAAGCGGCGTAAGCTTTACACGCAATTTCTTTAAAATGTCATAAATACACTCTGCCGTTGCCGAAGCAGATGCATCGAGATACAAATTTTTTGCATAATGCGTGTTTGAAATATGGTGGTCAATATTCAATTCTATCTTATCGCTGTACTTTTCGTAAAGTGAGCCGAGCAATTTAGCATCGGCAACGTCAACCGCAACTATTGTTTTGTAGTCAATAGATTTGAGTGCGGCCTCCTTTACGAAATAGTTGTATTTTGCCGGTATTTCATCGTTACATACGACGAATGCCTTTTTACCCATACTGATAAGACCGAGGGCTAACGCATAGGCAGAGCCGAGCGTATCGCCGTCGGGTGAAATATGGGTTAAAATTATATAATCATCATGTTTTTTGAGAAACTTGCACAAGGTAGAAAGATTTAAAATATTTGTACTTCCTATCATAATACTCCTTTACTCTTTTAAAAAGATTCAATGATTTTTGAAATCTGCGAGCTTTTTTCTATTGAGTTGTCGGCTATAAATTTGAGTTCGGGCACCTTTCTGAGCTTCATACGTGCGCCGAGTTCTCGACGAATATAGCCTGCTGCGTTTTTTAGTGCCTTGACAGATTCCTGAGTTTTTTCTATACCCTCAATGGCGCTGACATAAACGCTGGCGTACGAAAGGTCGGCTGATACGTCAACCTTAACGACGCTAAGCAGCTTACTAACGCGTGGGTCTTTAATATCGCGCAAAATATCCGATAACGTCACCTTTATATCAGAGGTTATTCTGCCTAATTTATATCCAGCCATTAGTCTCTATATTCCTCCATAATAAAGGCTTCGAAAACGTCGCCCTCTTTTATGTCGCCGAATTTTTCAAGACCGATACCACATTCATAGCCCTGAGCAACCTCTTTAACGTCATCCTTAAAGCGTCTGAGCGAATCGATCTTATCCTCGGCAAGAACGATACCGTCGCGAACAACACGAATCTGACAAGCACGTGTCACCTTACCGTTTGTAACATAAGATCCTGCAATGGTACCAACACCCGAAATCTTGTAGGTGTTACGAACCTCAACGGTACCGAGAATAACCTCACGGAATTTAGGTGCCAGCATACCCTTCATAGCGGCCTCAATCTCTTCAATACAGTTATAGATTACTCTGTAAAGACGTACATCAACGCCCTCGCGCTCTGCCATTTCCTTAGCAACGGCATCGGGACGCACGTTAAAGCCGACGATGATAGCGCCCGAGGTCTGAGCGAGAACTACGTCAGACTCGTTAACTGCGCCAACGGCACCGTGAATAACCTTAACTCGTACCTCTTCATTAGAAAGCTTTTCAAGACTCTCTCTTACCGCCTCAACCGAGCCCTGAACGTCGGCCTTAACGATAATATTAAGCTCTTTGAGGTCACCCTCACTTAACTGGTCAAAGAGGTTATCGAGTGTAACCTTTTGTTTTGCGTTGAATAAATCCTCTTTAGCCTTTTGCTTACGCTGTTCAACAAGCTGACGTGCAAGACGCTCGTCAGATACAGCGACAAATGTATCGCCCGCGGCAGGTGTTTCGGCAAGACCTGCAATCTCAACAGGAACAGACGGACCTGCCTCCTTAACAACCTTACCGTTTTCATTGGTCATAACACGAACGCGGCCAACTGCGGTACCTGCAACAACAATATCACCGGTTTTGAGTGTACCGTTTTGTACAAGAAGTGTAGCAATAGGTCCTCTGCCCTTATCGAGTCTTGCCTCAATAACAACACCCTTAGCCTTACGGTCGGGATTAGCTTTAAGCTCCATCATTTCGGCAACAAGAAGGATATTTTCAAGAAGTGTATCAATACCCTGCTTGGTCTTAGCCGAAACGGGTACACAGATAACGTCACCGCCCCACTCCTCAGGTACGATAGAGTGCTCGGTAAGCTGCTGCTTAACCTGGTCGGGATTAGCCTCGGGCTTATCCATTTTGTTTATTGCAACTATAATTTGAACATTAGCCGCCTTGGCGTGATTTATAGCCTCAACGGTCTGCGGCATTATACCGTCATCTGCGGCAACAACAAGCACCGCAATATCGGTAGCCATAGCGCCACGCTGACGCATTGATGTAAATGCGGCGTGACCGGGGGTGTCAAGGAATGTTATATCCTGACCGTTGCAGTTAACTCTGTAAGCGCCGATAGCCTGTGTAATACCTCCTGCCTCGGTGTCGGTAACTGCCGAATGACGAATAGCATCAAGAAGCGAGGTTTTACCGTGGTCAACGTGTCCCATAACAACAACAACGGGGCTACGCGGCTTTAGGTCTTCCTCTTTATCCTCGGCTGTTTCCATAATCTTTTCTTCAATTGTAACAACAACCTGACGCTCAATCTTTGCACCCATTTCGGTTACAACGATTTCGGCAGTATCATAGTCGATAACCTGATTAACGGTAGCCAGCATACCGAGCTTCATAAGCTCCTTAATAACCTCTGCCGCTGTCTTTTTAAGGGCTGCAGCGAGCTCGCCAACCGTTATTTCATCACCTACAGTAACGGTAATGGGTGTCTTTTTAATTTTCTCAAGCTGAAGTCTGCGCAGCTTATCAGCCTCGGTCTCGCGCTTTGCACTCTGCGGACGGCGATAATCCTTTGATTTCTGCTTAATCTTCTGCTTGCCCTGATAATTATCTCTCATTGAGTTTGCAGGGGCAATATTCTCGTACTTCTCGTTGTATTTATCCATATCAACGTGTACAGTACGGGTATCTACGTGGCGAATCTGAGCAGGGCCACGGTTAGGTGCCGCACCGCCCACCTTCTGTTTCTTAGGCGGAGCAACAAGAATTTCCTCTGTTTCTTTTTGGGGCTCTGCCTTTTTAGTCTCGGTCTTCGGCTCTGCCTTCTTGGGCTCGGCCTTTTTCTCTTTTTGGGCAGGCTTAGGCTCCTTAGCGGCTTTTTCTTCCTCGGCAGCCTTTTTAAGCTGCTCTAAAAGCGCTAACTGCTCTGCCATCTTTTTGTCTTTTTCAGCCTGACGTTGCTCTTTGGCGGCCTTGCGCGCACGCTCGCCCGTCTCAAAATATTCATCAAAGCTTTCAACCTGATTATTATTAGTCATTACCTCGAAAATTATATCAAGGTCATGCTCACTCAGCGTCGTTGCTGCCTTTTTGGTCTCCCCTGTTTGCTTTTCAAGAATCGCTACAATTTCCTTGGTAGCTACACCGAAATCCTTAGCAGCCTCGCTGACCTTGTATTTAACCAACATTGGCGGTTCCTCCTTTACTTGCCGTTATTTTGTTGACTCTCATCAACTATGGCTTCGGCAAAGCCCTTATCATTAACCGATAATATTCCGCATTTTCGGCCTATCGCGTGGGATAACGTCTGCATATCACACCACGATAAAACCAAAACTTTTGTTTCGTTTTTGTCCGCATTAAAGGTTATTTCCTTAAGGCTTTTTGCCGATACGTCGCTCGCCGTTATAACGAGGCTTGCTTTACCTCTTTTTAGCGAATCAACCGTTGCATCCATTCCGCAGGACATTTTGCCTGCCTTCGAACAAAAGCCTAAAAGGGTTAAAATTTTATTGTTCATCTGCCGATAAATCCTCTTTAAGCGTAGTGTAAACGTCCTCACCTATCTGAGCGCCAAAGGCACGTTCGAGCCTTTTTGCCTTGATTGCCTTATTTAAGCAATCTATACTGTGGCAAATATACGCGCCTCTGCCATTAGCTTTGCCCTTTGGGTCAATAAATATATCACCCTGGGCGGTCTTGACGATTCGTGTGAGTTCGAGTTTCGGCTTCATTTCGCCGCAGCCTACACACATACGCATAGGTATTTTTCTTTTCTGCATAATTAGTCCTCGGTATCCTCGCCGTAAAAGCCGCTTTCAGGTCTAATGTCTATTTTCCAACCTGTAAGCTTCGCGGCAAGACGTGCATTTTGACCCTTGTTACCGATAGCAAGAGATAACTGTGCATCGGGGACGGTAACTCGGCAAACCTTCGGGTTTTCACTCTCAATTTCTACAGAAACAACCTTTGCGGGCGATAATGCCTCACCAATAAATAAAACGGGATCCTCGCTGTATTTAACAATATCGATCTTCTCACCCTTAAGCTCTTCAACGATGGTGTTAACTCTGGCACCTCGCTGACCGATACAAGCACCTACAGGGTCGACATCGGGGTTAGGGCTGTAAACCGCAAGCTTTGAACGTGAGCCTGCCTGACGTGAGATTGACTTGATTTCGATTGTACCGTCAAAAATTTCGGGAACCTCGGTCTCAAACAAACGCTTAACAAGGCCGGGGTGTGTACGCGAAATCATAACCTTGGGACCCTTTTCGGTTTCCTTAACGTCAACAACATATACTTTTATGTGGTCGCCCTCGTAAAGCTCCTCGCCAGGTACCTGCTCAAGCTTGGGTAAAATTGTTTCAACCTTGCCGATGGTAACGGTCGCGTTGCCTGTTCTCGGGTCAATCTGCTGAACAACGGCGGTAAGCAGCTCACGGTTGTGATTCTGGAACTCAGCCATTGTCTGTCCGCGTTCTGCCTCGCGTATACCCTGACGGATAACGTGCTTGGCGGTCTGCGCTACGATTCTGCCGAACTGCTTGGTATCAAGCTTAATATCAACAAAGCCGTTTTCGACTGCCTTCGAGTCAATTTTTACAGCCTCATCGCGAAGTATCTGTGAAATCGGGTCTTCAACCTCATCCACAACCTCTTTTCTTACCGTTACGGCAAAAACCATCTTCTCGGGGTCTATTGTGCAGGTAACAATATCGTTGCCGCCATAGTCCTTTCGAAGTGCCACAACAATAGCGTTAGCAATTTTTTCTGCTAAATACTGCTGAGGAACACCTTTTTCCTCCTCCATCATTTTAAGTGCCGCAAAAAATTCCTTAGTATCCTTATTCATTTTCCAAAAGTACCTCCGTTAGTTAATCTAAATCATTAAGGCGAACGGATGAGTAATCCTTCTTGTCAAAATATATCTCATCATCACCAATTTTTAACTGTATGCCGCCATCAAAGCCGAGTAATTCGCCGATGACCTCTTTTTTACCGTCAAGCGCGCGGTAGAGCTTAACCTTTACCGAGCTGCCAACAAACCTTTCAAAATGCTCTACGCGTGTTAGCTCCCTTTCAAGTCCCGGTGAGCATACCTCTAAATAATAAGATTTATCAATGGGGTCTGCCTCATCAATAATGGGGTCAATCGCATGCGAAACATTGGTGCAGTCGTCAATGTTTATGCCCTCATCACTATCAATAAAAATTCGTAGATAGTACGAGGCGCCCTCTTTAACAAACTTGACGTCCCAAAGCCTTACGTTTTGGCTCGCAACAGTGTCTTTAATCAGGGCAAACACCCTGTCAGCTACGCCTGCCAAAGTCATTCCTCCTTTAGATTTATATAAACATTTATCTAAACAAAAAGTAAAGAGCAGGTCGCCCTACTCTTCTTTCCTACTTCTTATACTATAATGAGTATAACATATATAAATATAAAATGCAAGCACTTTTTAATAATCCCCTAAATCCTCGCCCCTGCACCCTATATCCTAACCCCTAAATCTTGAATCCTGAATCCTATTGCTCCATCTGCTTGCCCAAAAAGGATGCCGCAACTCGTATTAGCTTAAGGTCACTTTCCTTGGCGTCACTCCCTGCATCGTTTGCAAGTAATATTACCGAGCCTGCAATATCCCCTGCCGCTATAATGGGGGCTACCGCCAAAGCCGCCTTGTCGTTTATGCTGACACCCGCCGCGCCGTCCTTAAAGACCTTGACCTGTCGCGACGAAATAATCTGCTCGATTTCCTCGGGCATGCTCTTGCCGATAATATCCTTTTTAGACACACCGCCCGCCGCAATAAAATGGTCACAGTCGGTGATGGCAACACCGAGGTCGGTGCCCGCGCTTAACGCCTGCGCGTACTGCGATGCAAAGGACGACAGTTCCCCAAGCGGTGAGTATTTTCTAAAAATTACCAAACCATCCGAATCGGTATAAATTTCCAACGGGTCACCTTCTCTTATCCTCATAGTGCGCCTTATTTCTTTCGGAATAACCACACGACCTAAATCATCTATTCTTCTCACAATTCCTGTTGCTTTCATATATACATTTCTCCTTAAATTACAAATTGTGATGTTATTATCTGTAATTTGAGGGGATTTATACTTGTTTCTTTATTTTGATCTTTTGGGTGAATAACCAATTGTTTTTTTAAAACATTTCCCAAAATGATATTCGTCATAAAATCCGTAACTGGATTTCCGTCAGTGCGCACTATCTCACACATAAACAGCATATCGCTTTCAGAGCCTGTTACACCTTTAAGCTCAACACGATAGTTATCGTCAGAAGTCCTCCACTCAAAATCCTCTACATTTACCAGTATATCAAGTCGGAGG
>JAZQGO010000017.1:0-19216 GCA_045540055.1 Acutalibacteraceae bacterium | reverse complement strand
TGCCGCCCGAGGTCTTGTAGGTATAGCTTACAAGCTTTGTATCCTTACCCTCAATACCAATACTCTCTAGGTTTTTAAAGGCGTTATATTTAAGCACATACTTAAGCCCGTCACCGCGCATTATTTCACTTAAATTATCTGCCGCATCATAGCAGTACGATACATTTGCAATTTCGGTGTTATCCGCCGTCTTGCTTATAACACGGGTCGTTCTGCCGTTGATATCGTACTCATACGCTGTTTTATTACCCATTCTATCGGTAATTTCTTTATTCCTTGAGGTAACCGAATCAACGGTATATTCGGTTTTATTACCGCCGGCGTCGGTCTCGGCTATTAAATCGTTACCGTCCTCGCTGTATGCAAAGCTGCGGTAGATTGTACCAAAGTCTTCTTCGTTAAATGTAGTTTCGGTAAGTGCATTACCAAAGGCATCCATTGCCTCCTCGAATTCGTTTTGTTCTTCTTCGTCAGATGAATTCGCAACGCTCTCCTCACTCTCGGCAGTATCGTTTTCGTCCTCGTCCTCCTTAAAGTCATCGGCGGTGAGTCCCGTTTCAATTCCTGAGCGCACAAGTGATAGGTTATCAAAATATGCACTGCCGTTATTATTACCGTATTCGAATACTATTGTAATATTGTCTACCTCTGCGAACTGCTTTTTAGCAAAATCTAGGCTTACATACTGCCAACCGTCTATCTGTGGTACAAAATCTTGAGTAAAGATATCTCTTTCAAGTGCCTCATCGGTATATTTTATGACTGCCTTGAGGCAAAATACCGCATTTTTATCGGTCATACCTATGCCGTTTGCCCAACCCGACAAGGTAAAGCTTTCTCTAATATCTGCCTTGGTTTTAACCTTAATTGTCTGCTCGGCGGTAGCTACACCCTCGAAATTAGAGGTAAGCTTCAGTGAATTTTGCATATTGAGCTTTTTCTCAGCCGATATCTCGGCACCGTGATTTAATGTCCATCCTAAATTACCAAGCTCAAAGTTACCGTTTGTGAGTAAATCATAATCGAGCGCAAACTCATTTTTTTCTAGTGCCGCGGCATCTACATATATTTCGCCCGCACCGTCAAGCAGTAGCTGCACCTTAACACACGTATCTGCATCCACCCTGAAAGGACAGGCAAAACGGATAAATTCATCACTCTTTTTGCTAAACTTTTCGCTGACACCGAGTGTGTTATCCTGCATATCGGCTACGCGCAGATATGCGCCGACTCTACTGCCCGAAAGCGCCTCAGGTATTTTTATATATGCCGAAAAGGTGTATTTACCGACTGTAAGAGTGTTACTGAGCTGCTCTACACCGCCGCCGTAATTAATCTCGTTTTCACTCTTTACGCTGAGTATCTTTTCGCCGTAAAGCGCCTCTTTATCATCAATTATATTGTATGTAATAGCGTTTGACGTAGCCTGCCAATGCTGCGCCGACTCAAAATTATGATTCTTAAGCAAATTGCCCTTATATGATATTAGCCCTGTGCCGTCATTGGCTGTCGGGTCAAAACCTATACCGCACATATCGCCGTCAGCTGTGTTAACACTCTGACCGATAATATTACCGTCATTATCAAAGGTATATTCGGTAGTAATATTCTGTGACACAGTTACTCCGTCTGCTTCATATGAAGTATAGCCGACGCTTGTCTTATTTTCACTGTAAAATACCATATGTGTAGTATAACTGCCTCTTGTAAATACGCCGTTTTTGACACCATATTCATCCACACCGCAAACGCCGTTAGCCCTGTAATCATATAAGTATTTTTTAGCCGCAGTGCCGTCTGCCTCATATACAGTTACGTCACTTATTTTGCCCTCATTGTGACCGAAGCGCAGTGATTCGCCACCGCTATAGAATACATCACACAGCTTATCCTCACTGTAGGTATAAATAATATTCGAGTTATCGGGTGCAATAACGGTGGTTAAAAAGCCCTCACTGTTGTATCTGAAAGAGAACACTCTGCCTGCACCGTCGCAAACACTGACTATCTTGCCCTGCTCATATGTAATAACCATACTGTTGTTATACTCATCGGTTATCTTTATAAGTCTGCCGCACTCGTCAAATAAATGCTTTTCGCCTCCCAATGTGAGCGTACGTGTATTGGCGTCGTATGTTGTCTCCTCATCGGCTACATCCTCAAAAATATTGAGGTTTTGGTTTGCCTCGGCATCACTTTCTGCCGCCTTGGGTTTGAAAAATGTTTCCTCACCGTTTTCATCTATATGAATATATCCTGTATATTCGTTACCGTCATATCTGAAAGAGTGCGGTTTCATACTCTGCATAATATTAAGCCGCCAGCCGAGGCCTAACTTCATAGCTGAAAAATCGGCGGTTAAAAGCTCGATATCGCTGTTTTGTGTATATTGGTTAGCATACAGTACGCTGTTATACAAATGCCTGATTGTTACAGGCATACGGTTGCCGCCCCAAGAAAAGTCCTCAAGCTCGAACATAAGGTTGCCCTCGGCAATATCCACACTTCCGCTACCGAGTCTACACAACTGGTGCGAAGTTGCCTGATAAGCACCGCCGACTGCAAAATTCGTTTCATACTCTACCGTAATTTTCGGTGCATATTCACTATTGGCGCCTGCAAACAAAATACTAATTTCTGATTCAATCGATTCATTAAGAAGCTTTATTTCAAAACTACCCAGCATATGCGTTCTCGCAAAACAGCGGAACATTTTTGTAATATCAAAGGTATATTCTATATTCTCACCCGACTGTAGTACCGCAGTATCCATAAGCGTAGCCGTGTTATATACCTCAAACGGACCAATGTTAAAAGGCTCAAAGATTTCCCAAAGACCTATGCGGCAGTTTTCGTTGTCACCTATACCACCTGATATCTGGGTTAAAGTAAGTGTAGCCTTCTTAATTCTTGTATTATCTGCAAAAATAGGCGCATTTAATGCACCGTACATACGGCAGGTGTCATATCCGCTGTGATTTGCAACTCTTCCCACAATATACTCGTTTGATTCCAATATATAACCCGAACGATAGCTATATGTTTCAAAATCCGTACCCGTAATAATTTTTTCTTTCATAAATATTCCCTTTCTTACCTTTGCCTAAGGCTTTGTAAAGCCTCAGGCAAATCACTTTTTTGAATCAATTATTTTATACCTTGATTATTGCATCAAAGCCTGCGGCTTTAAGCTTTTTTACCAAAGCCTCGGCGTTGGCTTTATCTGTGAAGGCGCCTGTCTGAACATAGTACATAGTGCCGTCTTTTTGCACACTGCTTGAAGGCTCTTCAGGCTTTTTTTGAAGTCCGCCTAAGCTTACTACCGCCTCGACTATGGCGGTAGCCGCCTTATTTGCGAAGGCTTCACTTAATATAACAGGCACATCGGTAGCTGAGTCCATAAAGCCGCACTCAAGCAATACCGCAGGCATTTTTGTGAGTCGGCATTCTCCCAAATCTGCCTTAGCGAGCGGTGTTGATCTGTTGCCCTTAAGACCTGTTTTTTCTATCAACTTATTGTATAAAAGCTGTTGCATTTTTTTGGTGTATTCATCAACCTTTAAATATGTATAGGCAACAATTCCGCCACCCTTGCCACCACCGATTCCGGCATTGTGATGAACCGATATATAAATATCGGCACCGAAGCTATTCGCCTTTTTTGCGCGCTTTTCAACCGATAAATCGGTTTTGCCGCTTGTATCGTCAATACGAAGCAGACTATAGCCCGTATAGCCTTTAAGAAGCGCTTCAACCTTATCGCAAATGCGGTTATTAAGTACCCACTCTCTTGTTTCATTTTTGTCGAGTGACTTTATGCATCTTTTACCTGCTGTGCCGATATAATGACCGGCATTAATAGCAATTTTAAACATTACCGTCACTCTCCTTAAGCGATTTAAAAAATTCATCGGCTTTTTTTGCCTTATCGGTAAATGAATTGTTATACCACCAAGAGCACACAATTGCGGCTATTTCAATAGCAACCTCAACAAATGCGGCAACAGAAGTTTCGTCGATGTTTATAACCGATATACCAAACGATTTTAAGATAAGATTAACAACCACCAAAGCGGTCATAATTGTGCGGACAATCGTCCATTTTGAAATTTTCATATATATTTCCTTTCTCTTCAATATTCAGTACCCTTGCCTGTACCGTTTTAATTTTTTCTTCGATAACGGGTATTCGTAGCGCAAAATTATTGTGCTTATCGACCTTCTTTTCAAGCTGTTCTATTCTATAGTTAGTAAGCTTGCTTGAAGTAATAATTCCGCCGAAGGTACCCATCATCGTCCCTATTAGTGCTAATAAGGCAGAAATTATTCCTTCATTCATTTTTTACTCCTTTTTTATGTTATCGAGTTGTTTTTTGTTAAGTTCCTGTTGTGAAAAAAGTGACGTATATGAGAAAAACACATACCCCGGTATTTTATTGGTTTTAAGCAACTCAATCTGCCTTGCGATTATGTCGTCATACTCGTTCCACTCTGTGCTGTCAGGCTCAGAATCGGTGCCGATTTTATAGCAGCCGAGTCCACAATAAAGCAAAACACCCTTGTCGGCGGTAATATCCATCCATTTAATAAGCAGATTATCAAAGCAAAACTGCTCTTGCGGGTATTCAAAGCCGAAATACAACTGCGGCATAATATAGTCAATATAACCACCGCCTATCCACCCCTCTATATCGGCGTAAAGCTGATTATAACAACGGTCTAAATCAGCGGCTGGACTAACCCCGAACATAATATCTTTGCGATGCGCCTTAACCGTGCAATACATCGAATTTATAAGACTGCTCACATTTTTACGCCGCCATTCTTCGAGAGTGAGCGGTTGTTCAAGCGACTCGGCATAGCTTTCATAGCTGATTTTATCGAACTGCTCATCGGTGGCAGGATAAAAATAATCATCAATATGTATACCGTCAACGTCATAGTTTTGCAGTATCTCCCTGACCCCGTCGAGAACAAGCTTTTTAGACTCGCTCTCAGCAGGATTAAGGTATATGCCATTTTCGGTCAGACAGACATTCTTATCGTTATCTGTGTTTTCATCGGTCAGCCATTTTTTCGCAGGACTACTGTCTGGCAATGTGTTTATATCGTTGCTCGCAGTAGAAATGCGATAGGGATTTATCCAGGCGTGAAGCTCTATATCACTTTGATGACAGATGTCTATCATGGTTTTAAGAATATCTGTTTCACTCGGCAGTATGTAAGCGGCGAACGGAAAAAGCTCACTCGGATAAATCGCATCACAGAATGCGCGCGTATGCACAAAAAAGGTGTTTATACCTATGCTTTTGGCGTTCTCTACCGCCTTAGTAAAGGCGGCTGTAAACCCCGACTCAGATTTTGAGAATGACGATAACTCGCTATATGTTATCCATACGCCCTTCATTTCTCTAACCCGCTCGGTTTGCTCAGTCTGTTGTTTTTCGTGTGTGCAACCGCACGAAATGACGCAAATGCAGATAAGAATTACCACCGCTCTTTTCATAAAATACCCCTCAACGTGTTTTAGATAATTTGTTTATATAGAAAACCAAGCCCTCAAACTCCGCGAGACCTCTGAAGGTCATACAAAGCTTTAACTGCGGTGAACGGATAAGCGGCAGAAGCCTATATGCTTTAGGTGCTTTTTTGCCGTTATATTCTATATTTATTACCGCCGACTTCAATATATCACCACAGACCGACTGATAATCTATATGTACATCCTCCTGTGCGAACAGGCGCAGATATATATCGGTGTAAAGCTTGTTTTGCTCTGCCGAGCCGCCATCTAAAAGCACCGTTTCAATGCTGCTTAAGACAGGCTTACCAGTAATAGCAAACTCCTCGTCGTTGATTGCCGAATAGTATTCATCCCTACCATCATCTCCGTCAAGCAGGCAAACATAATGACAGCTTTGTTTATATGAATCTGCGCGGCAAATGAGCGTAATGCCCTTATCAAAGGCAAAGGACGCTATCACGTTCACTTCAGTTGGAAAATCCCATATAAACCACGCAACCGAGCTGATAAAACCGCTCGAGCTTTTTTTAATGGCAGAGCGATAATCCATAACATATGCCCTGTTTTTGACGAAGACTATATACTTATCATTATCGGTGCATGCGCACGCTCGCATTAAGTCATCGGGTGTTTCATCCTGAAGTCTTGCCGAAATATTATTTGACAACTTGTACACTGCGGTAACGCTGTACTGACTGAGCGACGACAGCATATACACCTCACCGTTTGAATTGGTCCATACAAGGCGGTTATCACACAGCGCCACTGTTTCGGGTAAATCACAACCTATGGATGAATGAATGTTGGTAATTGTAAAATTACCCGAGGTATAATAGGCAGAGAAAATTTCCTTCTCCTTAAACATAATTATCGATTTATTCTGTCGGGCGAGTGCCGTAACCTTCTGTGACGGGTCGCCAACGAAAAATTGATTGCTTTCAGGAAAATACAATGGCTGGTCCTTTTCGCTTATACACACAAGCGACGGGTAGCTTCTGTTACCCGTAATGCAGAGTCTTGATCCCGAATTACCTGAGCCATACCACAGCGCCCTTTGCATACCCGCTATTTTATCGTGGTAATCCTTATTTTCGAGCCGCAGTGTTATTTTAATATTATTTGTAAGTCCCTCTGATTTAGGTGGAACATAACCGCTGGGCGAACTAATGAAGGTAATACTGCCGCTAAGCGCATTGATGGTTACCCGAACCGAATAATCCCCCACTACAGTCTCCTCCGAGATCATACTGCCTTTGGATATTTTCCAAGTATATTTATGCCCGTTAGGTAAGGTTAAATCAACACTTAAGCCGTCGCCGTCACCGAATTCAATTCGTTTGGTCGGCAGATGGAAGGATGATGACACACCATCGCTCGTATAGTAACAGTTATACTTGGGATTAAGCATATTTATAGGATCTTTAAATTGCGGTGTCGGATATGTTTCATCCGATTCAAGATACATCGTTCCCCTGCCGTTTATATAATAATCGGGTGTATAGGTTTCTTCCATGTTGATTGTAATCCAGCTATGCATATCCTCGCTCAGCTCATAAATCTTCAAGACGTTATCGTCAACAGGTTTATTAACGTCGATAAAAGCATATATGCCGATACCCTTTGTAGCCTTACCCGAAAAGACCATTATAGAGCGAGGTCTGTTAAATTCGTAGGATGACGCCCTTGAAAAACGAATGTTACCCGCATAAATATGCTCTGAATTATGGTTTATAAAGACAAACCCGTAATCTATATAGGATATCTCATCGGTTTCGGTAATAAGTCCTACACGATGATATTCACCATTTAAAAATATTGTGGAATCGGTAAGACTGAAATTTGCTGACTGGGTACTGATGGTGGTGTGTAAAGCATTATCGGGCGTGGTTAACAACGACCTTCTCGTTAAAAATTTGCCGTCACTATTATAAAAATTGCTTAAATTTTCAAGCAAAGACCCCTTAGCGCCGATACCCTGAGAAAAATCTTCATATAGATATGCCTTTGGTTGCTCGCGACTTATTTTAGGATATTTCATACACAGCACCTACCTTGGCATAACATCTTTAACCGATGTGATAGTGCTTTTATATCTTTTACGCTTGGCATTATATATATCACAGTAGGCACTCTGCTTAACAGCGTCACCGTCTATAAGCGCCAAAAACATTGCAACCCCGTAAATTAAAGCATCCTTTAGGCCCTGCTCTTCCTCAATTTCATCCGTAAGCTTTTTTAGGTGCGAAGGCTTATCGGTAAGGTCAAGTAAAATACGGTTTATTGCCGTAAGGGTGTTTTTGGCCATAATATCGTTGGCGCCATTGAGTGTGGGTGTCGGGTCATAGCCCAGCATACCTGATACAATAAAATGAACATCACGACCTGTCATTTTTCATCTCCTCCAATTCACTTATCAGCCTTGATACCTCTGAAACGCTACCGTCGGGTAGCCATTTAAGATATTGCTGAGGTGTAATAACTCCCTTATCCAACAATTTTTCGAGTATTTCATAAACACGGGTATCACTAACTGTATTCTGTGCGCTGATCTGCGCCTTAACCGAAATAATCAGGTCCTTATATCTGTCACCGTCAAAATCGAGATACCATGTACCGTTTTCGTCGGTGATTTTAATTTTTCGGTTGCCGTACTGCGTTATCCAAAACTCTGCCCATATTCTCGAAATCTCCTCAAGAAATGTGAAATACCGCCTTTCAAGAAGCTGTAAGGGCATACGTGCGGCATTCTTAAGCTCAATAATCGCAGAGGTGTTATTGGGGTCAACATCGCCAAGCGCCGCCGCACCTGCACCGTTCTGCGCCAATGTGTTGGTTATAAACGGTTCGATAACCCCATAAAAATTCGCCGAATTATCGGGCGGTGTAATATACCTTACGGCATTTGCCACATCCTCACCACTGCCAAACACCTTGATTATCTGACCGGGGTCGTTGGTAATCTCGCCGTCAACAATATCGCCGTTAACCACCATTGCCGGCATGCCTGTAGACATTGTTGACCACACGCCCGAGGTTATCATACGGTTAATGGCAATCTGATTGGGTATCAGATATGTGATTTCGCTGTCGCCATATGCTGAATTTTTTCTCCTCTCCCAACAAAACTGAGCTAACGGATAAAGGCGCACGCCTATATCCCACTTTTCTCTGATAACGGCACCCGAGGCTACTTTCTTAGCAAAAATGCGGTAGTTGCCATTTTTGTCCCATTCCTTCCAAAAACGTGTCAGCACTGTAACCTTTTTGTTGTCATCCGATAGCTCATCAGGTTTTATGTACTCGGCGTTCGCCGCATTACCGTACAAAACAGCCTCTCGCACCACCGAATCAATATCACTTCTTGTTGCGATTATAATATAGGGCTGCTGCTGAAGATCAGTAATATACGGATCGCCAAAATATACATTTTCAATACTGAGTGTCTCGCACTCAATATCGCCCTTTATGGCGGTGGTGTGATTGTCGTCGACATAAAGTCCTGTTGAAATATTAGGATTCCAATAGGTATATACAACCGCTGTACCACTTATATATGCCTCTCTGAGCGCCTGCTCGGCAAGTGCATCGAAATTAACACGCTCTGCCGTGACCTTCTGATAATCATTGAGCGCCGACATCATAAGAGAAATTTCATTATCATCACGCACACCCGTAAAGCTGACAGAGTGTACCGACAGCTCTTTTCTGACCGATTTAAGATTTTTGCGCATATTAAGTGTGTTGGGCACGCCGTCGGCAGAGTAGTTTATAGCAATCCTGTTTGACAGTATCGCCGACATTTTATAGTCGCCTATTCTTTTAATGACATTGTGTCTCACAAGCGGGCGGTCGTTGCCGCATTTTGAGCCATACCACTGGTCGCCCACAAAAAAGCGCTCATTAACACGGCTCTGCTCATACAAGCCCTTGGTGCCGATTGACGATTTAAAGCTGACTCCCTTTTTATATTCCTCAAAAATCTGTTCGGGACTGTAGTTCATCAATTAAACCTCCTTTAAATAAAAGGCTGACGAGAATTTTCCCGTCAGCCCTACGATTATTCTACCGTAACAGCGGCAACTTCTGAATTTACGCTCGAAGCACCATCGGCAGTAATCTTAACGAAGAAGTAGTGTGTGCCTTCCTCAAGGTCTTCAGGTAAAGCGAAGGTGTCATTATTGGCGCCACCTATCTTAACAGAATCGCTACCGTTAAGGTCTGCCGCCTTATACCACTGATATGTAAGGGTTGAATTGCCCTCTACATTCGCCGCTACGCTTAAAGACTCGGTGATGCTACCGTATGTGGTAACTGTGTCTTCAGGCTGTGCCGAAATAGTGATTTCAGGTGACAGCCAAGCCCAAATAGCATCGAGACCGCTCTTCTTTACGAATACATCATAATAAATTCTGTAATCGAATTTATATGCATCGGCATCGATGTTCTGCTCAGGTGTAAAGACACGCATCTTCTCGGTCTTGCGAACGAGATGAGCGCCCTTCTTCGGACAAACCATCATATACACCTCTTTAGCGTTGCCTATCGGCGCAAAGCCACCGGCTTCGCCGTTTTTAAAGGTGTATGCTGTTTTCATTCTTTCGCTTACTACAGGAATTAACGCAACGCCGTTAATCGAATTTACACGAAGGTTAATTTCACCCTGCTTGAAATCGCTGACAGTAATCAAACGAGAAATCTCGGGTGAATTCTGTAAAAGCGCATAGATGCTGCCATCGATGAATGCAACAAGCTCTTCATCGTAGCCGACGGTCTCCTGCACGTGACGAATAAGGGTGCAAAGCGCCTCAAACGGCTTCGCAATATCGCCGTCAATAACGTTACTGCGTGTAGCCGCAAGACCTGCGAGCTTGGAAATTACATATGCGTCACACTCGGGCACTACCTTTGTGCGTACATATTCGCCAAGAATTTTACCTGCAAGGCTTGCAACACCTGTTTCGTCCATATCCTCGCGGTCAATCTGCAAGGAACGTGCACGGTCCATCTGCATGGTGTATGATGTATTTGAAACGGTGATAGCACCGCGCGTAAATCCGGTGTCACGGTCGTAATCGGCAAGTCCCTGGAAATTGATGTCGGGAATAATTACGGTCTTGGCACCTACGAATTTTTTTGTAAGCAGATTATCTGCGAAAAAGCCCGTAGCACTCTTCTGTGAAAAAAGCTTATCAAGCTCCTCTGAATATCTGACTGCTGTTTCTACTGAATTGATAGACATTTCTTTTTTGCTCCTTTTAAATTAAATTTAACTCCAGAGCCCCTTTATAAATTCAAGGCTCGTGTTTGATACGCCGTTGCCGACATATCTGTTTTGTGAACCGACGCTGGTCTTTGACGACTCTGCGGCCTTGCTGTTGGCTTCGGCTATTTTCTTTTGCTGACGGTAGAGATAGCGCAAATATTCATCAAAATAATTGCCGCCCTTTTGCCTCACCGTCTCGAGCACCTCATTGGGCAGATCGTCTTCGCTTTTAATTTCGGGGAACTCATTTTTAAGCTCCGCCATACCGATTGGCTCTTCACCCTTTGTTTTTTCAAGCGCCATTATGCGTTCAGCCATTTCATCATTACCGCCTGTTTTTTCGAGCAAAATCTTTTTTCGTGCTGCAGCGGACTCGTTTTCAATAACGGTTAGATAATCGCTGATGCTTTTGCCACTACCAAGGGCCAACGCCTTGAGTCTGACCAAATCCTGACTGATAAGGTCATATTTCATTCCCTTCTGAGCCAGAATAGCGGCCTCGTCGGCGGACAGTTGCCTGATCTCTTTATTAAATTTGACCGTAACCGTCCCTAAAGAATTTTCCTGTGCCTGTGGCGGTGTGGTGGCCGCCGTATCAGTGCCGAGTTTTTCGGGCGCCTCATTGGTATATTCGTCGCCCATTCTTTCTAACTTTTCTTCCATAAAAATTCTCCTTTATATAAAGGCTTACGCCTGTTCACTACCATCGTAGTTTAAAAAATTTTTGTATTCTGTCGGCAGATATTCTACCGACAACTCTCTCTTACCTTTTTTTATGTGCTTGGGTTGCTCCTTTTTTGTTCTTTTGTCACGCAACAAAAAGCCCATCAAAAAGCCACAAAGTCCCGTCATAGCAATTGCGAAATATGTCAATTTCACCATTCCCCTTTCATATCTTTATTTGTAATTCCAAGCCCAATGCCGCCTGACAGTTTGTCACTTGCACCGGGTCTGAAGCTCTTAACATCAAAGAATGCGTAACGCAGAGCGTCCATAAGATGATTGTTTTCATCTCTCGGCATATTTATGTTGCCACCCTCACTCTTGTCCCACACATAGCTTGAGAGTTCCTTTAAGGTGTTTGTGCATCGTGGGTTAACATATATAAAATATTCTACGATGTTCATAATTCCGTTTATCACCGAGTCCTTACCCTTAACGCTCGGCATTATGCGTGTAATACCAAGTCGCCTTAGGTCATCGTTAGATTTAGGCTCGGCACTGTCGGCCCGTATGCGCTCCTTAGCGTAGCCCTTTTCCTTTATCATTTTGGCTATATCGGAATTCAGCATACGTGTTTTATAAAACTCGTCGTATATATAAATAATTTTGTCAATAGGGTTCGCCATAAAGGCTATAAAGGCAGTCGGGTCATTTGTATACCCGTAATCAAGCCCGAAAAAATGCTGCCATTTCCAGCTATCCGTATCAGCAATATTCGGTACCCCTGTAACAAAATTCTCGTAAATCAGCCCATCGGCTATTCCCCATTCGCCGAGTCCTGCGACGGCATATTTTCGCTCGCTCGCCTTTTTCATCTGCTCAAAAACGGCTATATCGGTAGCATCAAGAAATTCATTACACTTATAATTGGTTGTATAGACATTAACATTTTTGTCTGCCTTATCGAAAAAGCGTTTTTTGAGCCAATGCTTTTCACTCCACGGGTTAAAGGTTATTGTGGTCTGTTTGAAAAGCGGTGATGGTACATTGCCGCGCGGCACCGACAAATCAAGCTTTTCAAAATCCTCAAGGGTTTTAATCTCAAAGGCTTCCTCAATCCATACAAAGCAAAGATAACCTTTATTAACCGTCGTTGATGCAAGTTTCAACACATCATCAAAGCCTCTAAAAAGAATTTTTTGCCCCGTCGGCTTGTATACCATCTCCATTGGGGACACGGTATTCTGCCATAGATCAGCAACGCCAAGCTTCTCCTGCGCCCATTTAAGCTGAGCAAAGGTGGAATCACGGTGGGTATTCATAACCGCCCGTACTACAAGCAGATTGCTATCTTTATATTTCATCAGCCTGTATATCAGATTAAGCGCGGTTGTGGAGGATTTTTTGCTTGCCTTGCCTCCCTTGAGTACTCTGTAGCGCCTTTTATCTCTTCAGAATTTTTCATAGCCTGCGCCCACCACCTCTGAAATCTTAATTTTTAATGTCGTCAACTATGGTCACCACCCCTCTGTAAGCCTCGAAGCTACTGTCGCCCGTTATAGAACGCAGCTCCTTTATTGCACTCAGGTCTCCCGAGGCGGCTTTTTTATACAAAGCCGCCATTATCACGGTTTGCCGTGTGGGATTTTTGACAGTAAAGCCTAATTCCGTTAAAAATGCACGTTCATTTTCGCTTGCCTTCTGTTTTAAAAGCGACTCCATTATTTTCTTTAGGTCTTTACCTTTTGCCATGTCCAGCCCCCCTGACGCGATGTATTATAACAGGGCATTTTGCGACATTCACCGACATATATAAAAAAGGAACGGATAACTCCGTCCCCTAAACCCGAAATCCTAAATCCTATACCCCTAAATCCTAACCCCTAAATCCTAAAAAACACCTATCGCTTAAGCGGTAGGTGTTTTTTCTATTTCTGTCCGTAATATGCGTTGGGGCCGTGCTTACGTAGATAATGTTTTTTAAGCAAATAATTTTCTATGGGCGTACAGCCGTGGTTAATAAGCTCGGTATGATATGCCATATTAGAAACAGCCTCAAGCACGACGGAATTATGCACCGCCTCGGCAGCATCCTTACCCCAAGAGAACGGCCCGTGCTTATTCACAATAACACCCGTAACGGCGGCGGGGTCGATATTACGGTTTTTAAAGGTTTCAACAATTACCTTGCCCGTCTCTTTTTCGTAGGCCGACTCAACCTCATCTTTTGTAAGAGGTCGTGTGCAAGGCACACTGCCATAAAAGAAATCGGCGTGTGTTGTACCATATGCGGGTATATCTCGGCAGGACTGCGCCCAGCAGGTAGCCCAATTGGAATGGGTATGTACCACCCCACCGACACTGCTAAATGCCTTATAAATTTCCAGGTGCGTCGGCGCATCGGACGAGGGGTTAAGCCTACCCTCAATAATATTACCCTCAAGGTCTAAAACCACCATATCGTCGGACAACATTGTTTCGTACGGTACGCCGCTGGGTTTTATTACAACAAGTCCTCTTGCGCGGTCAATACCGCTTACATTACCCCATGTAAATGTAACCAATCGATGCTCGGGCAACATTTTGTTAGCCGCGAGTACCTCTTGCTTTAATTTTTCTAACATAGCTTTTCCTTCTCGTTTCTTTCGATTTTTTCTTCTACCGTTCTTTTAAGTCCTTCCGCGAGGTCGACGGTAGGACGCCAACCGAGTGACTCTAATTTTTCGGCAGTCATAACGGCGTTTTCTATTAGCGAAAATGCCTTCTTTTCTTGTTCGTCGGGCAGATCGAACTTTACCTGCAAATGCTTATCAGGATATAGTTCTACAAGCGTATTTGCAATACCGACAATGCTAGTTTTACAAAGGGACGACGCAATATTATAAACGTTTTTATTTTCACCTTTAATCAGCACCGTCAGTATGCCCGTTATTGCATCGCTAACAAAAGTATATGAGCGCAGCTGCTCACCTCTGCTTTTAAGCACAATATCCTTGTTCTTGGCAATGCACTGCGGGAAAACCGACACAATTTTTGAATCGTTTGCACTCATACCTGGGCCAAAAATATAACTAAGACGCGAAATTTTGACATTAACACCGTACTCCTCGGCATAGCTGATACATAGCGTTTCGCTCGCCTTTTTACTAAGAGGATAGCAAGAGCGCGGATTTAAAGCATCTATTTCGCCGTATGTGTTTTCGTCTATCAAATTCACACCCGTAGTTTTACCGTATATCTCGATTGTTGAAATGTATACAAAACACTCGGCACCCACGCGTTTTGCGTAATCAAGCATATTAAGAGTGCCGCAAAAGTTTATCTTCATAGTTTCAACAGGATAAAGTGAATATTCCTTTGGTGCCGCATAAGAAGCGCAGTGTATTATATAATCTGCCTTCTGCTCACCCAAAAACTCATTACAGACGTCGTGCTCAATAATTTGCAGGTTGTAGCCCAAATAGTCGGCAAATTTTTGCTCAGCTTTTGCCCTGCTTTGAACAAGCGCCATCACCTTTATACCCTTTTTTAACAATGCACAAACAATATAGGTGCCGATAAAGCCTGCTGCTCCTGTAACAAGCACCGTCTTACCGACAAGAGCATCCCAGTCTAAATTCGCGGCGCCAATATTATCAATCTCTTTTTCTACGGAATTTAACATTCTATTCGTCCCTCATATTAAGATAAGCCCTTAGCAAATCAATATGCTCGGCGGTTGTGATCTTAAAGTTCATTTCGTCACCGTCGACAAAATAAACGGTGTTGCCAAGCTCGACCAAAAGTGTACAGGTTGCAACGGTATCCTTAATACCCTTGTCTATTGCTTGTAAATGTATTTCTTTAAACTTACTAAGACGCAATGATTGCGGCGTCTGTGTATTGGCAATTAAATCACGGTCAACAACCCTATTTGATGATAGAGAGTCCTCACTATATAAAAGCGCAGAATTAGAGGGCAGCACCGTAATAGCATTACCGTATTTTTTAACACCCTCAACATTATCATCAATTATCCTATCGCTTATCAGCGGACGAACCGCATCGTGTATAACTATTATGTCGTCACCATCATATTTTTCACTTAACGCATACATACCTACACGTAAAGATTCCATACCTGTGTCACCGCCCTCAACTACTGTGGTGAGCTTGGTAATTCCATATTTTTGAGCCCAGTTTTTCAGGTCATCCATCCAGTCTTTAAGGCAAACAACTGCAATTTCGTCGATATTTTCGTTATTCTGGAAAGCCTCAAGGGTATAGATAATTACAGGCTTGCCGTTTACCTCAATAAACTGTTTTGGTATATTCATATTCATTCTTCTGCCGACACCTCCGGCTATTAAAAGACCAATATTCATCGATTTTCTCCGTTTCTTATGATTGTAAAAAGATAAGTATTGTGTTAAAATATTACACGAGGTGTATAATATGAAATTCATTCTCGCGTCATCGTCCCCAAGACGCAATGAGCTTTTTAAACTTATAACCGACAAATTCGACTGTATCCCCGCCGATATTGAGGAGATTTTACCCGATAATATCGACGTGTTTTCTGCGCCCGAATATTTGGCGGTGCAAAAGGCGCTTCATATATCGCGTCAACACCCCGACAGTATTGTCATCGGCTCAGACACCGCCGTTTTTATTGAGGATATGATGCTCGGCAAGCCCAAAGACCGCAATGACGCATATAAAATGCTGAATTTATTATCCGGCCGCACACACAAGGTAATAACGGGCTGTGCTATTTGTTTTGGCGGCAAGAGTATGAGCTTTTCAAGTCGGTCGGACGTTGTGTTTTACGATTTAAGCGATAATGAAATTTCAGATTATATTGATACAGATGAATGCTTTGACAAGGCAGGCGCATACGGTATTCAAGGCTTTGGCGCAACCCTTGTAAAAGAAATTCACGGCGACTATTTTAACATTGTTGGACTACCCGTCGCACGACTAAAAAAAGAGATAAACAACTTTATTAAATTATGGGGCTTATATGAATAAAAACGATGAAATTATTTTAAAAATTCACGGCACCTCGTCCGACGGCTACGGAGTTGGGCGATATGACAGTATGGCGGTTTTTGTACCGCTGACCACCGAGGGTGATACGGCGCGCGTTAAGATTTTAAAGGTTAAAAAATCTTACGCATACGGCAAATTGACAGAGCTCTTAGTACCATCTGATGCACGAAAAGAGCCCGATTGTAAGGTTTTCTCGCAATGCGGCGGTTGTGTTTACCGTCACATAAATTACGAGAAGGAATGTGAAATTAAATCGGCAAAGGTTGAGAATAACATCCGTCGTATCGGCGGCTACGATTTACCGCCCGAGCCTATAATTAAAACCGATAGAATATGCCGTTATCGCAACAAGGCGCAGTACCCCGTGTCACTGAGCGGCAATACGGGCTTTTATGCCACCCATTCACACCGCATAATTGAAAATGACGACTGTATGCTTCAGCCCGAAATTTTCACACGACTTTGTAAAACTATCACGGAGTGGATAAAGACATATAATATTTCTGTTTATCATGAGAATACTCACAAGGGTCTTGTGCGCCATATATACCTGCGAATTGCCGAAAAAACTCAGGAAATTATGGTTGTTATTATTATAAACGGCGACACGCTTGACTATTCAAAAGAGTTGACCGATTTATGTATTTCCGTCGCAGGCAATAGCTTCAAAAGTCTACAAATAAATATAAATAAAAAAAATACAAATGTTATTTTAGGCGATAAATGCAAAACCGTTTACGGTCAGGACTTTATCACCGACATTTTGTGTGACGTCAAAATTCGTATTTCGCCGCTATCCTTTTATCAGGTTAATCGTGATATGGCCGAAAGGCTCTACCAAAAGGCAGCAGAATATGCCGAGTGTGATAACAAAACGGTGCTCGATTTATATTGCGGCGCAGGTACTATTGGATTGAGTCTCGCTAATAAGGCAAAAAAAATCATCGGGGTTGAAATTATCCCCGACGCTGTAAAGGACGCCAAAATAAACGCGCAAGAAAACGGCATAGAAAACGCCGAATTTATTTGTATGGATGCCGCCGCTGCCGCTAAAGAGTTAGCACGGCGCAGATTAGAGCCCGATGTTGTAATCGTCGACCCGCCACGTAAGGGCTGCAGTGATGAGCTACTTAAAATTATCGCCCACGACTTTGCGCCCGAAAGACTCGTTTACGTTTCGTGTGACTCGGCAACGCTCGCCCGCGATTGCGCACTGCTTCGCGATTACGGATATATTCTCACCGAATATACACCGGTAGATATGTTCCCTTCCACGAGTCATATAGAAACTGTCGCACTTTTTGTGCGGACAGTTTCAGCGATATAAATTCCTTACAGAATTTGCGATATATACTTCATATGCGATATATTTCGATGAGATATGTCCCTTCGGGACGCGTATTGGAATTTATATCATATCTTGGCCGAACGAAGTGAGGTTATATCGCATTTATTAAAAATATATCGCACGAGCATAAGCGAGTATATCGCTGAAGGAGGTATTTTATGAACAATAAAACAATTAAAGATTTGGCCGTTGAACTTATAGTTGACACAACTGCAATATGTGACCAAATAAAAGGGCGCTCGGTGTTTGTAAATCAATTATTGCGCTCTTGCTCTTCTATAGGTGCAAATTCCTATGAGGCCAAATATGCCCAAAGCGATGCTGATTTTATAAACAAATTAGAAATTTCTCTCAAAGAATGTTACGAAACAGAATATTGGCTTGAAATTCTTTTCAAAGTTAGTGCTATCAATGAAGAGGCGTACAATTCTCTTACCAATAAATGCGGTACAATACGAAGAAAACTTATAGCTTCTATCACCACTGTTAAAAATAAAACAAATTAACTGTCGCAAAGTTCATAAAGGCATAAAAAACCTAAGTGCTAAGCACTTAGGTTTTTATTTAAGATATTCTTCGATTATTACTTCCAAAAGATTATTAACGCTTCGCTTTTGCTTTTCTGCCTCTTTTTGCAATTTTTCCTTAACTTCCAGAGGTAATCTCAACTTTACTTCTACTTTATCGGTCACAAATGTTCACCACCTTGGTGCCATTTAACGAATTTTATCGACAAAGCATTTTTATGTTGTGTTTTTAGACCCAAAGTGGTACCATAAAATAAAGCTCTTGCTTTATTTTAGAAAATTAAAGCAAGGGGGGAGTAATATGAATAGTATTATTTCGGAACTTTGGTATGTAAATCTTGAACCCATTGACTATTTGGGAAAATTTAATCAAGAGATTAAAGAACTTGAAAATCTAATGAATAAAAATTTATCCAACCTAGAAAATACTATCGACAAATCATTATTAGAAATTTTAGGGAGATATACCGAATGTATAAACGAATATATTATTGTCATTTCAGAGCAAGCCTTTTGTGATGGCTTTTCAATAGGCGCGAGCATTTTCTCTGAAGCAATACAAAACGCAAAGCATATTGTCAACAATTAAATCATAACCACTAGTAAACTAGTGTTATGCACAGCCCCTATAAGGGGCGCCTACTGGCTAGGTCCCTAAAAGGGACCTCGAAAGTTTGGCAACGCATTACCATCTCGGGCAGCCGCTCACGTGCGGCTGCCTTTTTTTGCCTACTTTCTCTTCTCACCCGTAAACGGGTCAACATATTCTTTTATGCTCATTTGTTCTGCTACAAAATCTTCTTCTAACTGATTTCTTATATATTCAGCTATTACTTTTTTATTTCGACCGACTGTATCTA
>JAZQGO010000016.1:0-32346 GCA_045540055.1 Acutalibacteraceae bacterium | reverse complement strand
TGTTAAAATCTTTTAGATAAGCTCTTTAGCTCATTTTTTTAAATGCTGACGCATTTCTTTGTCCTTGATTTCTCTTGATTTCTCTTAAGAATCGTCGGGTCCTTATTAGTTCGTCGTTGTTTAATTTTCAAGGTCCGTTTGTGCCCCGCTTTTTGCGGTGCCAGAATATAATACCACAACGCAAACCCTTTGTCAAGCAATTTTTTAAGTTTTTTCAAACTTTTTTGCAAGTTTTTGCGGTGTGAATTTTTAGTGATAATTTTGCACATTTTTTGTGATAATTATTGAAGTTTTTTGCGCATCATTTCTATAAGTTTCTTTTCTCTGCGCGAAACCTGCACCTGAGTCATACCTAAAATACTTGCAACCTTGCTTTGAGTATATCCGCTGAAGTATCTGAAAAATATAATTTTTCTGTCGTCTGCCGCCAAATCTTCAAGTGCTTTTGACACATCCAAACGATTGTATATATTTTCCTCTTCATTTATTGTAGGCAAATCCATCTCTTTTATACCATCTTCATCGCAATATGTTAAAGAGGTTGGCGGAACTGATACGCTTATCGCCTCACTGATGTCGTCACTTGTGACACCCAGTATATCGGCAAGCTCACCTACCGTTGCAGCACGGCAATGCTCTTTTTCAAACCTTTCGCTCACCCTTGCGACCTTTAGGGAAAGCTCTTTAAGCGATCGGGAGACCTTAATGGCACCGCCGTCACGAAACAGTCTTTTAATTTCACCGAGTATGACAGGTACGGCATAGGTTGAGAACATAAAGCCGCGCGACTCATCAAAATCGCGCGACGCCTTGAGAAGTCCCACACAGCCCGCCTGAAACAAATCATCATATTCGATATTTCTGCCTGTAAAGCGGCGACAGCAGGAGTGCACAAGGCCTAAATTCTCTTTAATAAACTCTTCTTCTTTATTTAACAGCATTGTTACCTATTCTCATACTGATTTTTTTAATCATTGTTATGCTTGTCCCCTTGCCGAGCTTAGAGTTAACCCTAAGGTTATCCATAAAGCTCTGCATAACGGCAAAGCCAAGACCCGCACGCTCGCCCCCTGCCGTTGTAAACAGCGGCTCCATAGCCTGCTCAATGTTATCTATTCCGCAGCCCTTATCACGCACGCGAATTAAAAGAGAATAATCATCTCTGATTTGCGCAGTTATGTATATGTTGCCTATGGTCTCACGATAGGCATGAACGATGCAGTTTGTCACAGCCTCACTTACGGCGGTCTTAATATCACTAAGTTCGTCAATGGTGGGATCTAACTGAACTGCAAAAGACGAGACTGCCGCGCGGGCAAATGCTTCATTTGCAGATTTAGACGGTATAGTCATTTTAAATTCGTTTATTATTTTCATTACTATTCTCCTTTTCAAGTCTTGCTAACCTTTCGATTCCAGCAAGCTTCATAACCTTATATATTTGCGGCGAAGTGCCTGTGATATGAAGCTCGGCGCCTGTTTTGTTAAGCTTTCGGTATCTACCCATAACAAGTCCTATGCCCGAGCTATCCATAAAGCCCACCTCGGTAAAATCAATTATCAATAATGTAGGCATATTCATATCAAGTGCACTGTCAATTTCTTCGCGCATTTCCTTGGCGGTATGATGGTCAAGCTCACCTATTAAATAGGCAGACATAACCTCACCCGTTTGTTGTATTCTTACAGCCATTTATTTCACCTCCAAAAATTAAAAGCCGCTATACCAATATAGTATAGGGGCTTTGCATTAAAATTTTTGTCATTTTTAGTCGGCAAATTAAATTTTTATAAAAAAAGACCGCATATCGTGAGATATACGGTCATAAAATTACATTTTAGCTTTTATATCAGCGATACTCGCTTCGAGCATTGAAATCTTTTCAAGAACCTTGGCGTACTGTTCACGCTGAGTTGCGACCAACTGCTCGGGCGCTTTGGCGATGAAGCCCGGGTTATTAAGCTTCTTTTCAAAGAACTCTTTATCAACCTGCGCTTTGCTGAGTTCCTTACCCAGTCGCTCAAGCTCGGCAGAGAAATCAACAAGCTCAGCCAGCGGCAAATAGATTTTGGCAGCATCGGTAATGACACATATGGCGTCACCCACCTCGGCCTTATCGACAACCGAAACTGCGGTAGCATAACCCAAACGGCAGATAAACTCCTGACCGTCGATAAAGATTTGCTTTGAATCGGTTTCAATGGTAACATTAGCCTTGCGCGAGGGTGGAACATTCATCTCTGCGCGGCGGTTACGTATAGCCTTGATAGCAGCCATTATTTTTTCAAATTCGGTTTCTTCTTTAACGAAATCAAATTCGGCGTGATACTTGGGCCAAGCGGCTACCATAATAGACTCGCCGTCGTGCGGTATTGACTGCCAGATTTCTTCGGTAATAAACGGCATAAATGGATGTAGTAATTTAAGTATACCGTCAAGAACGAAAGTGAGCACGGCTCTTGCGTTGTTTGCCGAAGCTTCGTCAATACCGTTCAGACGCGCCTTTGCAATCTCTATATACCAGTCGCAGTAAACATCCCAAATAAAATCATACAGTTTCTGAACGGCAAGGCCGAGTTCAAATTTTTCAAGATTATCGGTAACCTCACGAACAAGACTGTTGTATTTAGAAAGTATCCACTTATCCTCTAACACGGGTTCATTTGGCAGTGGCAGTATCTCATCCGACTTTAAATTCATAAGTACGAAGCGTGCGGCATTCCAAAGCTTATTAGCAAAGTTACGGCTTGCCTCAACACGCTCAGGGATGTAGCGCATATCGTTACCGGGACTGTTACCAGTAGCCAGAGTAAAGCGCAAAGCATCGGCACCGTACTGCTCAATAACTTCAAGCGGATCAACACCGTTACCGAGTGACTTTGACATCTTTCTGCCTTGAGAGTCGCGGACGAGGCCGTGAATTAAAACGGTATTGAAGGGTACTTCACCCGTCTGCTCAATTCCTGAGAACATCATACGCATTACCCAGAACGGAATAATATCATAACCCGTTACCAAAGTATTGGTCGGATAATAATGCTTAAAGTCTTCGGTTTCATTCGGCCAACCGAGAGTCGAAAACGGCCACAGAGCCGAAGAAAACCATGTATCAAGTGTATCGGGGTCCTGTGTGATATTGGTACTGCCGCAATGCTTACAAGCCGACGGCTCGTCCTTGGATACAGTTATTTCGCCGCAATCGGCACAGTACCACGCAGGAATGCGGTGACCCCACCAAAGCTGACGTGAAATGCACCAGTCACGGATGTTTTCAAGCCAATGGAAATACACCTTCTCAAAACGCTGAGGAACAAACTTTGTCTCACCGTTTCTAACGGCGTCTATCGCAGGGGTAGCGAGCGGCTTCATTTTAACAAACCACTGCTTTGATACCCTCGGCTCAACGGTAGTACCACAGCGATAGCAAGTGCCTACATTATGGCTGTAATCCTCTATTTTAACAAGAGCGCCCTCCACTTCGAGGTCGGCAACTATTGCCTTTCTTGCGGCATATCTGTCCATACCTGCATATTTAGGATAATCATCTGTAATTTTAGCGTCATCGGTCATTACATTGATAATCGGTAATTTATGACGCAGACCCACCTCAAAGTCATTGGGGTCATGAGCAGGTGTAATTTTAACAACACCTGTACCGAAATCGGTTTCAACATAGTCATCGGCAACTATCGGTATCTGACGGTGCACAAGGGGTAAATCGAGCATTTTGCCGACAAGATGCGTATATCGCTCATCACTCGGATTTACTGCAACAGCAGTATCGCCGAGCAGTGTTTCGGGACGGGTTGTTGCAAGCTCTAAATAACCGCTACCGTCAACAAGCGGATATCGCAGATGCCAGAAATGACCTGCCTGCTCTTCATACTCAACCTCAGCATCTGAAATTGAGGTAAGGCAATGAGGACACCAGTTAATAATGCGCTCGCCACGATATATAAGTCCCTTTTCATAAAGACCAATAAATACTTCCTTAACGGCATCACTACAACCTTCGTCAAGTGTAAATCGCTCACGCTCCCAGTCACATGAAGAGCCCATCTTTTTAAGCTGTTCAATAATTCTGCCGCCGTATTGTTCCTTCCACTTCCAAGCACGCTCTAAAAAGCCGTCACGGCCGACATCGTCCTTGGTTATACCCTCTTTGCGCATAGCCTCAACAATCTTTGCCTCTGTTGCGATAGACGCATGGTCGGTACCAGGCAACCATAGCGTATCAAAGCCCTGCATACGCTTAAAGCGTATAAGTATATCCTGCAGGGTGTTATCAAGAGCATGTCCCATATGAAGCTGACCCGTAATATTGGGTGGCGGGATTACTATTGTGTATGTTTCCTTTCCCTGCTCACATCGGGCATGAAAATACCTGCCGTCAAGCCAGGTTTTATATATACGGTCTTCAACCTCACGCGAATCGTATACCTTCGCAAGTTCTTTTGCCACAGTCGGTTCCTCCAAAAAGTTTTTATCTTAACTATATTATAGCAATCATTCGTCTTTGTCAAATAATTCCTATAATAAACTTCGGTTTTTGAGTTATATTATACTTGTCAGCCAATTTGAATGTTAAGCGTTTGCCTTCATTTTTTTGCTGACAGCCGCTCCGAAATATCGGAGCGGTTCTTTTTATATAGTTAATTGCTCAGCCTTAGGCGTCGCCTTAAAGCTACCTGCCGCAGGTAAATTACGTGTGCGGTAGCGGTGGGCATTTTCAAGACTGCCCTCTTTATAAATTTCTGCAGTGAAGATACGCTGACCCTTTTTCTGCGTCATAACAGCAACACCGCCGTTGTCCCTAGTTGATTTTGTCTGAAGTGATGCAGAATTAACAAGCAGCATACGACCGTTGGTGGATGTTAATAAAATATCATCTTCGCTTTGGGTGTAAATAATTGTATGCAGAGTGTGCTTATCTGTATAGGCACCTATCAGCTTTTTACGGTTTGTCTTGGTTGCGTATGCGCTGAGCGCTACATTGGCGATTCGTCCATTATCGAAGACAAACAAAACATTGCCCTTATAGTCGGCAGTAGCAACCATAAACACAGCATTCTCTGCCTCATCAAAGCCTAGCTTACCTGCGACATATTCGCCGAGCAAGCTCGCCTTACCGTCAGGGAAATCGGAAACCTTCGCCTTATAAACCTGTTGTTTATTGGTAAAGAATAATAATTCGTGAGCATTGGTCGACTCAATAATCTGTGATATTTCGTCGCCCTCTTTTAACTTCTGCTCACCACTCATTCTAAGGGACTGCGGGGTTATCTTTTTAAAGTAACCGTCACGTGTAAAGAAGAGCGTTACGGGCGAGTCGTCAACAACCTCGGGCTCGTTTGCGTCATTATCGGTCACATCTGTGAGTATTGCAGTCTTTCTATCCTGACCGTACTTTTTGATAACCTCTTCAAGTTCCTTGATAATTATGCGTAAAACCTTGTTTCTTGATTTTACGATATCCTCCATCTCGGCAACGCTTTTTTCGAGATTTTCAATGTCAGAGAGTCTCTTCAAAATATACTCGCGGTTTAAATGACGAAGTTTAATTTCAGCCACATATTCAGCCTGAATTTCGTCAATACCGAAGCCAATCATAAGGTTGGGCACAACCTCTTTTTCTTCAGCGGTCTCGCGGACAATTTTAATTGCCTTATCAATATCGAGAAGTATTTTTTCAAGGCCCTTTAAGAGATGCAGTCTTTCCTTAGCCTTTGTGAGCTGGAAGAATACCCGACGGCGCACACATTCAAATCTGAACGCTACCCACTCATTAATAATCTCTTTTATACCCATAACACGCGGTGAGCCTGCTATAAGAATATTAAAGTTACAAGAAAAGCTATCCTGCAAGGGTGTTGACTTGAAAAGCTTTTTCATAAATCTTTCGACATCAACGCCGCGTTTTAGGTCAATTGTAATTTTTAAACCATTTAAACCTGTTTCATCGCGGATATCATTTATTTCGGTTATCTTTTTTGCCTTTACAAGCTCGATAACCTTTTCGATTATAGCTTCCGATGTAGTGGTCGGCGGTATCTCTGTTATATCAATACAGTTAGCCGATTTATCATAAGAATACACACCGCGCACCTTAAAGCTGCCGCGACCTGTTTCGTAAATCTTTTCTATCTCTTCCCTATTGTATAACAGTTGACCGCCTATTGGGAAATCGGGCGCCAAAAGTGTGTCGGCAACATTTATATCATTATCCTTAATATACTCAATAGTGGTGCGACAAACTTCACTTAGATTAAAAGGACATATAGAGCTTGCCATACCGACCGCAATACCCGTATTAGCGTTTACGAGAACACTCGGGAATGTTACGGGGAACAGGGTTGGCTCTTTAAGTGTTGCGTCATAGTTATCAACGAAATCAACCGTATCCTTATCGATATCGGCAAAAAGCTCTGCCGCTATAGGTGCTAATTTTGCCTCGGTATAACGGGAGGCGGCGTATGCCATATCGCGCGAATAGGCTTTACCGAACGAACCCTTTGATTTTACATACGGGTGCAAAAGTGCCTGATAGCCTTCACTGAGTCGCACCATTGTTTCGTAGATAGCGGCGTCACCATGGGGATTCAGCTGCATAGTACGTCCGACTATATTAGCCGATTTAATGGTGTTACCGTTCAGCAATCCCATCAGATACATCGTATAAAGCAGTTTACGGTGTGACGGCTTAAAACCGTCAATTTCAGGTATCGCACGAGACACAATAACACTCATCGCATACGGCATATAGTTGGTCTTGAGCGTAGTTACTATAGGTTGTTCAACCGTAAGCCCTGCACCTGCTATATAGGTGTTGTCGGTTTTAGGTTCTATTTTCTTTACTTCTTTTTTCTTGCGTGGAGCCATTATTTACTCTCCTATAATTTAATAATCTTATGCCTTAGCTTAAGTCAGCCTCATCTAAATACATATGTCCGTTCTCGGCAATGAAATCTTTTCTGCCCTGCAGGTTATCACCAAGCAGTAAATCAAACATCTCGCTTGTGCGAAGCGCATCATCAGGCATAACCTTGATAAGACGGCGGGTTGCGGGATTCATAGTTGTAAGGTTCATCATATCAGGCTGGTTTTCACCAAGTCCCTTTGAACGCTGAATGGTGTATTTCTTATCACCTATTTTTGTGAGAATCTCATTCTTCTCGGTTTCATCATATGCGAAATAGGTCATTTCTTTGGTGTTTATCTCGTAAAGAGGGGTTTCGGCAATATAAACCTTACCCTCGTTTATAAGTGTTGGCATAACGCGGTAAATCATTGTGAGAATTAGTGTTCTTATCTGGAAGCCGTCGACGTCGGCATCGGTACAGATAATTACCTTGTTCCACCTGAGGTCATCAAGATTAAAGGTTGATAAGTTCTTATTTGCCTTTGATTTAACCTCAACACCGCAACCGAGCACTTTTATAAGGTCGGTAATAATTTCGCTCTTAAACACCTTATCATAATCTGCCTTTAAGCAGTTAAGTATTTTACCCCGCACAGGCATAATCGCCTGAAAATCAGGGTCACGCGCCAATTTACACGAGCCTAAAGCCGAATCACCCTCAACGATAAATATTTCGCGTTCGCTTATATCTTTTGTTCGGCAGTCAACAAACTTCTGAACACGGTCAACCATACTGCCCGAAGACTGCAAAGTTTTCTTGATATTCAGTCGTTCCTTTTCGCTTCTCTCACGAGAGCGCTTGTTAATAAGCACCTGCTCGGCGATTTTATCAGCCTCGGCCTTGTTTTCGATAAAGTAAATTTCAAGCTGCTGACGAATAAACTCATTCATAGCTTCATAAATGAATTTATTGGTTACTGATTTTTTTGTCTGATTTTCATACGATGCTATGGTTGAAAAACAGTTTGTAACTATCGCGAGACTCTCCTGAACATCAGAGAAGGTTATTCTGCTTTCCTTATTCTTATACTTATTTGTCTGCTTTATATAACTGTCAATCTGTGCCACAAACGCACTGCGTACTGCCTTATCGGGTGCGCCGCCGTTTTCAAGCCAGCTTGAGTTGTGATAATATTCAAGTAATCTATGATTGTTCGAGAAACAAAAGGCAAGGTTTAATTTAACTGTATATTCGGGGCGGTCCTCACGGTCACGACCTCTTCTTTCACCAGAGCGGAACTGAATGCTTGTAAGCTTCTGCTCGCCTACTGTTTCTTCAAGGTATTCAACTATACCGTCTTTATAAACAAACTCGGTCTGAACAAATCTTGCGCCCTGCTGTTCACGAAAAACAAATAAAAGCCCTTTGTTGACTATAGCCTGACGGCGAAGTGTATCAAACAAATCTGCCGCAGGGATATCAATTTCGGTGAAAACCTTTATATCGGGCTTCCAACGAATTTTGGTGCCTGTATCACGACCCGAATATTCCTCTTTCTTAAGGTCGCCTATATTATAGCCCTTTTCAAAATGAAGATTGTATTTATAGCCGTCACGCTTAATCTCAACATCCATATATTCGCTGGCGAACTGTGTAGCACAAAGTCCGAGGCCATTAAGACCGATAGAGTACTCATAGTTAGCGCCACTCTCGGTATTATATTTACCGCCCGCATACAGTTCACAGAAAATAAGCTCCCAGTTATAGCGTTGCTCTTTATTATTATAGTCTACGGGTGCGCCACGACCAAAGTCCTGCACCTCGATAGAGCCATCAGTATATTTTGTGACTATAATCTTATTACCGTGTCCCTCACGGGCTTCATCAATTGAGTTGGATATAATCTCGAACACCGAGTGCTTACAGCCCTCAATATCGTCAGAGCCGAAAATAACACCTGGGCGCAAGCGCACCTGGTCGGGACCCTTTAACTGCTTTATACTTTCGTTATCATATACAGCATTCTTCTTTGCCATTTTTTAACTCCCTATAAGTATATAATTATTAATATTATACACTATATATTGTATCTAAGTCAAGAAAACAGCAATAAAAAAACCGATATTTCGTAGGAAATATCGGTTAGTATTTTCATAGTCTATACATAGAGAGTAGGATTTACATATCTGCCGTTGATAATGACCTCAAAATGCAGATGATTGCCCGTTGACCAACCCGTTGAGCCGACCTTTGCGATTATCTGACCTTGGGTTACTTCTTCACCCTGCTTTACAAGAAGCTTGCTGGCGTGGCCGTAAAGCGTACGCATACCGTTACCGTGATTTATTATTACATGATAACCGTAACCGCTTTTATAACCTGCATATACAACCGTACCGCTTTTAGCCGCAAGAATGTTTGTGCCGTAGGGAGCGGCATAGTCCATACCCTTATGTGGGGTTGAGTGTATTGAGTCGGTCTGACCGAAGTATGTTGTAATAACATAGCATGTCGACTGAGGCAGGGGAAAAATCATACCTGAAGAGCCGTCGGGCGATGAAACCGCCGTACCGATAACAACCACTTCATTTACAGGCTTTTTTACAACCTCTTGCTCGAGCTTAGTGCGCTTAGTCTCTTTGCCGTTAATATACACTACCCTTTCGACATTGTGGTTAACACCTTTTACGCCCTTTTGGCTTACATGGTAGTAACCCACAAGCTTTTTTGCGTCCTTCTGGGTCACAGTACTATAAGCAACGCTTACATCTCTTGTAACCTTTACGGTAGTCTTAACTGTAAGAGCATCTATTTTCTCAAAAATCTCCTGCTCGGTTGAGTATTTATTATCAGGGCAGTACACATCGGTTATTTCAACCTTTTGGACAAACTCTGATGTGTTTTCATAACCCTCAATATCATACTTTGAAAGTTTTTTATCTAAAATAGCCTGCAGGGACTCACGGTCTTTATAAAAAGCAACCTGATCGCCCTCAACATTCAGCGCCACACACTTAATCAATTTGCTTGTGTTCTCAAGTATAGCGGTTGCAGTTCGCTCGCTGTCATCAATTCGCTCAGGCAGAGTGAGGGTTAAAAGAAGCTCGGTAGCTTCTATATAGCTTTCTGCATCCACAGAAGCAATACTCTCCTGTGCTAAATCTTTGGCGTCATCAAAAACACCTTTATTCTCAATCTGCGCAATTACATTGCCGTCATATTCCACATTATAGGCCAGTACGGCATCAGAAAATACCACGCTTAAAACAATCATTAAAGTGCTGACTAACAAAAAACTTATTAACATTACAACGTATTTGGTTATTCTGCAATTTTGCAAAATGCCTTTTACCTTGTCTAACATAAATTACCTCCGTCGGCTACCCTTTGTGGCCGTCTACACCATTATAACAAAAAGGTTACAAAATTGCAACCTTTTTTATTACAATTTTGTAATCTTTTTAAAAATATAAGAGCAAACCCCCTTAAATAAAGGGTTTGCTCTTTAAAAAATTTTTAAAACATAGAAATTTGATTGGTATCGGGCAAAGCGTCGAGTGTACCTATTTCGGACAGTGCCTCGATAATACTTTTCGCCACACCTGCGGTTGTTTGGAAATCCTCCTTTGAGATAAAGTCGCCCGACTGCGCCGCCTCATAAAGTGCATAGGCAGCCTTTTCACCAACGCCCGAAAGTGATCCGAAGGGCACTCTCATCTTGCCGTCCTCGGGCAAGAATTTTACGGCATGCGATTTCTTTAAATCTATAGGTAATACCTCAATGCCACGTGACATAAGCTCGTTAAATATAAGCATATTCTCATAAACGTCGGTTTCTTTTTTGGTGGCTTCCTTACCCTTTTCCTCGATGTTCCTAAGATACTGCCTTACTGCTCCCTGTCCTTTAAGTATGGTTGGAATATCAACGTCCTCGGGACGCGCAGTGAAGTATGCACAGTAAAACTCTAACGGCTTATGCACCTTGTACCACGCAAGACGCAGTGCCGAAATAACGTAGGCGGCGGCGTGAGCCTTGGGGAACATATACTTAATCTTATGGCAGCTGTCAATATACCACTCGGGTACGCCTACTGCACGCATATCGTCCTCCATTGCCTTCCAATCCTCTGCCGATACGGCGCCCTTTGCAACAAGACCCTTACGTACCGTTTCGGTAATTTTAAAGGCTCTGCCCTCCTCCATACCTTGATGGATAAGGTAAACCATAATATTATCACGTGTACCGATAACCTCGGAAATTGTGCAAATGCCTTTTTCTATCAAATCTTTAGCATTGCCAAGATAAACGTCGGTACCATGGGAGAGTCCCGAAATCTGTAACAGGTCGGCAAAATTCTTTGGACGGCAGTCAATAAGCATCTCTCTAACAAACTTGGTGCCAAACTCAGGTATACAAAACGTACCTGTGTTGGACTTGATTTCCTCAGAAGTTACACCCAAAGCCTCGGTACCAACGAAAAGACTGTATACCGCAGGGTCACTCATCGAAATTTCGGTTACGGGTATGCCTGTATACTCCTCTAAATACTTGTAGGTTGTCGGCACTACGTGACCGAGCTCGTCGAGCTTTAATATTGTATCGTGTATAGAATGGAAATCGAAGTGGGTTGTTATAATATCCGACTTCACGTCATCGGCAGGATGCTGAACGGGGCAGAAATCGTATATTTCCTTATCCCTCGGCACAATTACCATACCTGCGGGATGCTGACCCGTTGTCTGCTTGATTTTCGACTTTTCAACCTTGGTGGCAAGTCGGTTAAGCTCGGCATTGCTGAGCACTATGTTTTTCTTTTCGGCATAGGCTCTTGCAAAACCAAAAGCGGTTTTTTCGGCAACTGTAGAAATTGTACCTGCTTTAAAAACGTTTTCTTTGCCGAAAAGCTCCTCGGTGTATTTTTGAACCTCACTCTGAAATTCGTCTGAGAAGTTAAGGTCGATATCAGGCACCTTATCACCCTTGAAGCCGAGAAAGGTTTCAAACGGTATATCATGTCCGTCACGCTTGTAGGGCGTGCCGCATTTTTCACAATTTTTCTCAGGCAGGTCAAAGCCTGAGCCTACCTCACCCTTTGTAAAGAATATTGAGTGCTGACAATTAGGACAATAGTAATGAGGTGCTAAGGGGTTAACCTCAGATATACCCGCCATCGTAGCAACAAACGACGAGCCTACACTGCCTCGCGAGCCCACAAGGAAGCCGTTTTGCTCGCTGTATGATACGAGCTTCTGCGCCGAAATATACATAATGGAATAGCCGTTACTGATAATACCGTTAAGCTCTTTTTCGAGTCGCTTTGAAACTATCTCGGGGATTTCGCCCTTATGGCCATAGGTTTTCATCGCCCTATCCCAGCAGATTTCACGAAGCAGCTCGTCCGAGCCCTCAATTACAGGCGGATACATACCCTTTGGTACGGGTATAACGTCACCGTCCACCATATCGGCTATTTTATTTGGATTATCAATAACAAATTCTTTAGCGCGCTCGCCAAAGTATTCGAAATCGTTTAGCATCTCACGAGTTGTCTTGAGATAGAGGGGCGCTTGATTATCGAAATCGTCAAAGCCCTGGCCTGCCATTAAGATTTTGCGCACAATGGCGTCGTCTTTTTTAAGGAAGTGCACGTCACCCGTAGCAACCACCATTTTTTGTAGCTCATCCGCAAGCGATACAACCTTGCGGTTGAAATCCTTTATAACCTCAAGACTTGTAACGTGCTTAAAGGGATTTTCCTTAACCTGTCCTTTACGGTCGGTGTGTACCTGTGTTGATTCGCGCACCATAAACTCGTTATTACCGAGCGGTTGAATTTCAAGATAATCGTAAAACTCGGCAATTCGTATAAGCTCCTCGTGTGATACCCCTGCAATAATTGCTTGATAAAGCTCACCCTGCTCACAGGCAGAGCCGATTATTAAGCCCTCCCTATTGGCTTCAATAACACTTCTCAGCGACAACGGACGCTTATAAAAATTATCTATATGCGCACTTGAAACTATTTTATAAAGGTTTTTAAGACCGACGAGATTTTTAACCAAAATTATCATGTGGTAACGTGGTAATTTTGTAATATCGGCTTCGCCCTTTGTATCATCTACAAAGTATGCCTCAACACCGTATATTAGTTTAAAATCACCGCCGTTCTTTTTTATTTTACCAACGGCGGCTGCCGCCTCGGGATATGCCTGCACAACACCATGGTCGGTAATGGCAATCGCCTTATGTCCCCACTTATATGCGCGGTTTACGATATCGGCGGTACAGGATACAGCATCCTTAGCCGACATATTGGTATGGCAATGCAGCTCTACCCTTTTGACACCGTCATAATTATCCTTTTCCTCATACGCCTGTATGGCAGCAAGCGCAGTAGCCTTAACAACAAACTCACCCGACCATCTGTCATAGACATAGTCGCCGTTGACAATAACAAAAGCACCATTTTTAAGCGGCTTTATAGAATCGGCCTGTTTAATATCTACAAACATATTAGCATTGAATGAATTGGTGTAATCGCTGAAGCTGAATTTAACCAGCAGGCTTTTGCCCCTTTTAGTACTGATTTCTCGGCTTTCAAATCCAAAGACCTCGCCCCAGGCAGATATAAACACCTTCTCCTCAGCGCTCTCGGGTGGCGCTATATCAATAAGGCGTCTGACATTTTTATCAATGCGCCTGCCGTAAAAAAGCTCGGCGCTCTCAAGATATACGGGCAGACCGTCTTTGGGTATGTAATCATACACCTGCTTTGGCTTGTCTGACGCTGGCACTTCAGCCTTTTCTTCCTTCTTACGCATGACAGGTGTTTCGTTCTTCGGGACCTCCATCTCGATATTTTTAAGTTGTCCCGAAAAGCTAATATCAAATCTTCTGCCGAACCGCGCAAAGCTCAGCGCATTGAATTTGGTGGTAAAATCAGTATCTGTAATCGTACTATAACCACCGTATTTTAACTTAATATCTAACTTATCACCCTGTAGCAGATATTCGGCTTCCTTAAAATATCCGTTCAGTAAAACATTTTTCTGCTTAATTAGTTCTACAATATCCTCACAAGCGGTCATGCTCAATGTATCGGGTGAAAAAGAGAATGAAAAATCTGCCGAATTTAAGGTAAACTGTTCGGTAATTGTAGATTTCACGATATTTATAATTTTTAACGGAATATATGTACTGCTTGTCGCCTCAACCGACAGTCTGCGATCATTACTTATGTCACAACGCAGAATTTCAACCTGCTCGAACATCGACACATATTCACTTGGTACACATTTACCAAACAGTTGGTCAAACTTAACCGACGGCATTTGTTTCAACCCCAAATTACATTTTATTTATTTCTTCAATTAAAACGTCAAGTATTTTGTCTTCCTCGACCTTAATTTTTGTACCGTCCTTTTTAAACAGAACGGCGCAACCGTCACCGCCCGCAATACCTATATCGGCAGCAGCAGCCTCGCCGGGACCGTTGACGACACAGCCCATAATGGCAACCGTAATATTCTTTTCTATACCCTCAAGGCGCTTTTCTGCCTCGCTTGCCAAGCCGATTAGGTCTATCTTGGTTCTTCCGCAGGTGGGACACGACACTAAATTTATACCGCCTCTTCTCAAGCCTATTGCTTTAAGAAGGTCTTTAGCGGCCAAAACCTCATTTACAGGGTCATCGGTCAAAGATATTCTGAGTGTATCACCGATACCGCTGAGCAACAGTCCACCAACCGCCGCCGCCGACTTTATTACACCCATCTTTGCAGTTCCTGCCTCGGTAACGCCGATATGCAAAGGGTATTTGCATTTTTGCGACGCCAGTCTGTATGCATCAAAGGTGCGTTTGGTATCAGACGACTTAAGCGATAATACTATATCGTCAAAATCAAATTTATTAAGTAGCGCTATATGGTAAAGTCCGCTTTCAACCATAGCCTCGGGTGTAGCGCCACCGTAGCGTGCCAGAATTTCCTTTTCAAGTGAGCCGGAATTAACACCTATACGAATAGGAATGCCGCCATATCTACAGGCATCGGCCACCTTTTTTACATTCTCGTCGCTACCTATGTTACCTGGGTTTATGCGTATTTTGTCGACACCTGCCGCCACGCTCTCGAGCGCTAAGCGGTAATCAAAATGTATATCGGCAACAACAGGAATATCTACCTTTTTTTTAATTTCATAAATAAGCTGTACTGCCGCCTTATCGGGAACAGATACACGAATAATCTCACAGCCTGCCTGCTTTAGTGCCTCGGTCTGCCTTACATTACCCTCAATATCTGTGGATATAACATTAAGCATAGACTGAATGCTGACCGGCGCACCGCCGCCGATAATCACATTGCCGACCTTAACCTGTTTAGTTAAATCATTAGTAAACATAAACTACCCCGTTATTAAACTCCATATATCCTTAAAGGTTACCAAAATCATAATACCGAATAAAAGCACAAAGCCTACGGTATGCACAACTCCCTCAAACTTTTGCGGAACAGGTTTTTTGAATATCATTTCATAAATGATAAATAAAAGCCTACCGCCATCGAGCGCAGGTATTGGCAAAAGATTAAATATGCCGAGATTTATGGTTATAAGTGCCATAATCGGCCATAGATTAGCAAGGCTTTGCTTTGCGGCTGTACCAACCGTTGCGGTAATTCCCACAGGGCCTGACACTGCACTTATGCCGTATTTGCCACTAATTAAATCAATAAGTGAAAACCATACTACCCTACCGTATGATATAGTCGTCTTAAAGGTGTGTTTTATATAATTACCTACCGTTTTCTTTTCACCGTAAAGATAAAAATCCATCTGCAAGTAACTGATACCCTCATACTCTTGGGTTTCAAACCTTACGTCGTCTAAATTTACCTTTTCACCGTTTCTTTTAACAACCATATCTATCTTGCCGTCATCTACGCCCGAAAAGGCATAGCTTAAATCATAGGTTGTGAAAATGCGACGTCCGTCCACCTCAATAATGGTGTCCCCTGCCGCGAGTCCGTACTGATTACTAACTGCATTGTCGCTAAACTTGGCAACCGTAGTGGTTCCGAGCAATTTACCCGGAGCTAGCGAAACGGCAACGAGAATAAGACCTAATAACAGGTTAAATACTGCGCCCGCGACCACTATAATAAAACGTTGCCAAGGCTTCTTGCGGCAAAAGGCACGCTCGTCATTGCTGTCTTCATCCTCGCCCTCCATAGCACAATAGCCGCCGAGGGGTATGAGATTAACAGCGTAGGTCGTCTCGCCCAACTTCTTTTTAAAAAGCTTGGGACCAAAGCCTACCGCAAACTCATTAACGCGCACGCCCATTATTTTCGCTGCAATAAAATGGCCAAACTCGTGTATTAAGATAAGTATTATGAACATAAGAATGGCTACTAAATAGGGCCAAACATTATTCAAAAAATTCAAAACAGCGTTAATGATAATCACCTACAATTATTTTGCACTAATATGCGTGCCGCCTTATCGGCCTCAAAAATATCGTCCACCGTAAAGGTATCAACCTTGTTTTGCGCAGAAATTGCCATCTCAACCAATTCTGCAATCTGCAAGAATTTAATTTTATCCTCTAAGAACAGCCTTACCGCCTCTTCGTTTGCACCATTAGCGGCAACAGGCTTTAAGCCACCCTCTTTTATCGCCTCAACACAAAGCGGTAAACACCTGAAGGTTTCGGTGTCGGGCTTTTCAAAGGTTAGCGTGCCTATATCACTAAGGCTAAGCCTTTTTCCGCACAGTCCCGCACGCTCAGGATAGGTTATGGCATACTGAATGGGTAACTTCATATCGGGTGTGCCGAGCTGTGCTATAACCGCACCGTCACTAAGCTCAATGCCCGAATGGACTATGCTTTGCCTATGCACCAATACCTCAATATCGTCGGGCTTTACACCGAAAAGGTGTACCGCCTCTATAACCTCAAGTCCCTTATTCATAAGGGTGGCGGAATCAATAGTGATTTTGGCACCCATCGACCAATTCGGATGCTTTAGCGCTTCGTTTCGTGTGACGTTTTCAAGCTCACTACGATTTTTACGGTAAAAGGGACCGCCCGAAGCAGTAAGCAAAATCTTACTAACACTACCCGTCGGCACACCCTGAAGCGACTGAAAAATTGCCGAGTGCTCGCTATCAACAGGCAGAAGTCTTACACCGTTTTCTTTTAATGCCTTATTAACTATTTCGCCGCCCGTAACAAGTGTTTCCTTATTAGCAAGCGCAACGTCATTTTTAGCCTCAATGGCAGCTAAAGTTGGACGGAGTCCTGCAATACCGACAATGGCATTGAGGACGATATCAACGTCGACCTGTGCGATTTCACAAATACCGTCTACACCCGATAAAACGATGGTATCGGTATCCTTTAATTTAATTTTAAGCTCCTTCGCCGCCTGTGTATCACTCACTGCGACATATTTTGGGGCAAACTCTCTTACCTGCTCCTCGAGTAATTCAATATTACTGCCCGCCGCCAGTGCTATTATTTTATAACCCTCTTTGCGAGCAACCTCGAGTGCTTGGGTGCCAATTGAGCCGGTTGAACCTAATATAGTAAGTTTTTTCATCCTTTTATTACCTCAGCCAATTTTAAAAGCTGTACAAATACAGGCGCTATTAAAAGTATGCTGTCAAACCTGTCTAATATACCCCCGTGACCCGGAATTAGTTTACCATAGTCCTTTATACCGACGGTACGTTTGATAACCGATGCAAACAGGTCGCCGAGCATACCGACAACACATAAAATAAACGTAATTATCATTAATAGCAGAAGTTGGCCCTCAAGCCGAGCTACCAAAACAATGATAAATGTGACAATTTCGCTTAAAACTATGCCGCCAACAGCGCCCTCAACCGTCTTTTTAGGACTAATTTTCGGGCACAATTTATGACGCCCGAGCGTTACGCCGACGAAATACGCGCCTGCATCACATATCGCCGAGCAGTTAACTACAAGCAACAAGTAAGGCAGACCGTAGCCGCCAAAAACGGTATAAATGGACGCGAAGGCATAGCCTAAAACTATTGGGAAGGATATTGCCGCCGCAACCGCTTTGGGTTTAAATTCCTCATACCAAACAACAGCGCAAACAACTATGAATAATACATAAATTACCGTTGCGAAAATAACCGCTTCGGGCAAAAAGAAGTATAAAGCGTTTACGATAAATGCGAATAGAACCCCAACGCTTGCGATTACTTTATTTTTTATAATGCCTGTATTGTAGAGCATTTCCTTTGTCGCAACCGCTGTGAGTGCCGCTAAAAACAAAACGGTTATGATAGGGGTAAGCCCATGTGTAAATAGGACGCCCAATACTATGGCAATCATTACAATACCCGAAATGATGCGTGTCAGCATTTACACCCCTCCAAACCTGCGTTCTCTTTTATTATAGGCGTCAATTGCCTGCTCTATATGTTTACCGCTAAAATCAGGCCATAATACGTCGCTAAACCAAAACTCTGAATACGCCGACTGCCAGACAAGGTAGTTTGAAAGACGCAGCTCTCCGCTTGGTCTTATAATCAAATCAGGGTCGGGATAATCGGTATATAGGTTATCCGATATCATTTTATCAGTAACCTCATCGGCGCTAACCCCCGAATTTATTATGTTTTTAACCGCGTGAACTATCTCGTCTCTACCGCCGTAATTTATGGCAAGGTAGCATTTAAGTCCTGTAGCATTTTTTGAGTCTTCCTCTGCCTGTCGCATGAGCTCCTGAATATCCTTATCGAGCGCCGAGCGGTCACCGATAAAGCCGAGCCTTATATTCTCTTTAACATAGTTTTTTGAGTCCTTGAGATAATCTCTCAAAATATCCATAATGCCGTCGACCTCTTCTTTGGGTCGCTTCCAATTCTCGGTTGAAAAGGCATAGGCGGTCAGATACTTAACACCGATTTTATTGCAATAACGTGCAATATCCTTAAAGGTTTTTGAGCCTGCGGCGTGACCGGCATTTCTCGGCAAACCGCGTTTTTTTGCCCATCTGCCGTTGCCGTCCATAATAACGGCGATATGGGTAGGAATTACGCGCCTTTCATCAGATTTTCTTTTAAACAACATAAAATCACCTTGAAAAAACCATCAGGAACGTACCGCCCCTGATGGAATTTAATTAGATCTCCAATATTTCCTTTTCTTTTAAAGCGGCAAGATCGTCAATCTCTTTACAGAATCTGTCGGTGAGGTTCTGTATTTTCTTTTCACCATTTGACTGGTCGTCTTCGGTAATCTCAGAAGCCTTCTTCATAGATTTGAGCTTTTCAATGCCGTCACGACGGGCATTTCTGACAGCTACCTTGCTGTCCTCAGCCATTTTTCGAACATCCTTAACAATGTCCTTACGGCGCTCTTCAGTAAGCGGCGGAAAAACAAGACGAATAATACGTCCGTCATTTTGAGGGTTAATACCTATATCGGCAATCTGAATAGCCTTTTCAATATCCTTAAGAGTTGATGCGTCCCACGGCTGAATTTGAAGCATACGAGCCTCGGGAACCGAAACAGCCGCCATCTGCTGAATGGGAGTGGGGGCGCCATAATAATCTACCGTAATTTTGTCGAGAACCGAAGGGTTGGCTCGACCAACACGAACTGCCTTGTACTCACGGTCAAGTGCGCCTAAGGTTTTTTCCATTCTTTCTTCGGTTGCATTTAAAACTGTGTTCATAAACAATCTCTCCTATTCTACTATTGTACCGATTTGTTCGCCCTTAATTGCCTTGACAATATTATGGGGATCGTCAAGATTAAATACCAGAATTTTAATATTATTATCCATGCAAAGTGAAGCCGCAGTACTATCCATAACGTGAAGCTCTTTGTTAAGAACATCCATATGTGATAGCTTATCAAATTTAACGGCATCGGGGTTAAGCTTGGGGTCACTGTCATAAACACCGTCAACATTGGTTGCCTTGAAAATTATATCAGCGCCGATTTCTGCTGCACGAAGTGCCGCGCCTGTATCGGTTGAGAAGAAGGGGTTACCTGTACCGCAACCAAATACAACAACTCTACCCTTTTCAAGATGTCTTACCGCCTTGTTTCTGATATAAGGCTCGGCGATTTGGCGCATTTCAATAGCAGTTTGTACTCTTGGCACAAGACCCACTTGCTCAAGACCGTCGGCAAGACCTAAGGCATTTATAACGGTTGCGAGCATTCCCATATGGTCGGCACGGGTTCTATCCATCTGACCGCTCGAGCGACCACGCCAGAAGTTACCGCCGCCGACAACCAGAGCCACCTGAGCACCCATATCAACAACCTCTTTGATTGCCGTGCAGACCTCAATTACCTTATCAAAATCAATGCCGGTACCTTTGCCACCCGAAAGGGCTTCGCCACTTAATTTAATTAGAACTCTTTTATATGCGGGTTTCATACTTTAACACGTCCCTTTGTATATTTACTATATTATTCTAACTTATAACTTATATAAAGTCAATACAATTAAATATTACGCACGAAAAAAATATATCAAAAATAATTTTGGGAAATGATAATATTTTGACTAAATTTTACCTTTTTCGCGCGCTCATACAACCAAAATTATATTGACTTTTGGTTCAAACTGTTTTATAGTATACTTGTCGTAATATTATGTATAAAAAGGAGTTTAGTTAAAATGGACGACGACCCTGCGAATTTAATAGTAAAATTACTTGTTCTCTTTGCACTTATTCTTGTTAATGCATTCTTTGCTATGAGTGAAATTGCGATAATCACTCTAAATGATATGAAGATGCAAAAAATGGCTGAGGAGGGCGACAAAAAGGCTCGGAAAATTTTAAAGCTGACCGAAAACCCGTCATACTTCCTTTCGACCATTCAGATAGCCATTACTCTTGCTGGATTCTTAACCTCTGCTGCGGCGGCCGAAAACTTTTCGGGTCCCCTAGCCGACACTTTGGCACGTTGGTTCAGCTTCGCGACTGTGCCCGAATGGCTCGACACACTCTCGCTTGTACTTGTAACGGTAATTATTTCGTTCTTCTCATTAGTACTCGGTGAGCTTGTGCCAAAAAGAATTGCAATGCAGAAATATGAGAAAATTTCATTCGCAATTGTAGGAATTCTTTCATTCTTTAAGACACTTTTCACACCGCTTGTTAAAATTCTTTCATTCTCTACCAACATAATCGTTCGCCTTTTTGGTCTTGACCCGAATGCAAACGAAGAAAAGGTTACCGAGGAAGAAATACGAATGCTGGTTGATGCTGGTGAAGAAAAGGGTGTTATTGAAGAAAGTCAGAAGGAAATGATAAATAACATCTTCGAGTTTGACGATATTGTCGCCGCCGATGTTATGACCCACCGCACCGATGTCAATGCAGTAGAAATTACCGATTCCTTAAGCGATATACTCCCTCTTGCCATTGAAAGCGGTTATTCGCGTATACCCGTTTATGAGGAGGACCTTGACGACGTTAAGGGTATACTCTTTGTAAAGGACCTTTTAAAATACGTAGGCAAACCATTGCCTAAGTCCTTTAAGCTTGCAAATATACTGCGCCCCGCTTACTTCTTCCCCGAATCTAAGCGCTGTGGCGACCTGTTTAACGAGATGAACGAGCAGCGCATACAGATGGCATTCATCTGTGATGAATACGGCGGCGTTGCCGGCATAGTTACCATAGAGGACCTGCTTGAATCCATTGTTGGTAATATGCAGGATGAATATGATAACGAGGAAGAGGAAATCGAACAGGTTAATGAAACGACCTTTAACCTTGACGGCGCAACCGATATTGAGGAAATTGAGGAAATTCTTAACATCGAAATCCCCGAAGGTGAATATGACACCATTGCCGGCTTCATAATGTCCGAGCTTGGACGAATACCGAGCGAAGACGAGCATCCCGTAATTGAATTTGCGGGCTACACCTTTACGGTTGAAGAGGTTGACGAGCGCCGAATCGAGCGCGTAATCGCCGAACGCCTCCCCGAAGCCAAACTTGAAGAAAACGACGAAGATTAAAATTAAAGAGCAGATGCTTTACGCATCTGCTCTTTTTATGTTTAAATTTAGTTGTTATATCCGTTAGGGTTGTTCTTTTGCCAGTTCCAAGTATCAGCACACATTTCGTCTACGCCGCGGTCAGCCTTCCAGCCGAGTACCTCGAGTGCCTTACTAGCATCGGCATAAACTTCGTCGGGGTCACCGGGACGACGCGGGTCGATAACAAAGGGGATTTCTACTCCCGAAGCCGCCTGAAACGCGTCCTTTAACTGAAGCACGCTGGTGCCGTTACCGGTACCTAAGTTAAACTCGTCGCACTTCTCATTTTTAAGTGCCCAATCAACCGCCTTAACATGACCGACTGCAAGGTCACACACGTGTATATAGTCACGCACACCTGTGCCGTCAACGGTATTATAGTCATTACCGAAAACATGCAACTGCTCACGACGGCCAACCGCAACCTGTGCAATATACGGCATAAGGTTGTTGGGAATTCCCTTGGGGTCCTCACCTATTGTGCCGCTTTCATGCGCACCGATGGGGTTAAAGTAACGCAGAATTGCGATACCCCAGCTATTATCAGATACGTAAAGGTCACGTAAAATTTCCTCTATAAACAGCTTGGTTCTGCCGTAGGGGTTAATAGCACCTGTGGGCATACCCTCTTTAAGCGGCATCTCCTTAGCAACACCGTAAACGGTGGCAGATGACGAGAATACAAGCTTCTTAACGTCGTATTCACGCATAACCTCTAAAAGATATATTGTGCTTATAAGGTTGTTATCGTAATACTCAATCGGTTTAGCAACCGACTCGCCAACAGCCTTAAGACCTGCAAAGTGGATAACCGCCTCAATTTTATTTTCACTGAAAATTTTTCTCAGCGCATCCTTGTCTCTTACATCATTCTTATAAAATTTAATCGGCTTGCCGACGATTTTCTCAACACGGTTTAATGACTCACGGTTGCTGTTATCAAGATTATCGACAACAACAACATCATAACCTGCATTAATCATTTCAATACAGGTATGACTTCCAATATAGCCTGCACCGCCTGTTACTAAAATTGACATAACTAAATCTCCTATTTTATTACATGATAATATAATAACAATATATTGTGTATTTTGTCAAGTAGTAATGCTATAAAGTATAGTAAAAAATTTTTCTATCAATATTTTGTAGATATTTCGATTAAACTTTCAAAAAAAATCAAGTTGTTGTGTATTGCCAAATTTAGTCGAATTTTGCTCTGTTTACAAGTGAAAAAAATAATGATATAATGTATTTATTAATTATACTATGGAGTATTATGTATGAATTTTTTTATAAATACTGCGGTTTTTGGCGACACCTTCACTTTGCCCGCCGATATTGCAGACAAGCATTTAAAGCTTGCAAGTGCGGTGCAGTTAAGGGTAATTTTATATGTTTTTAGGCATATTGCCGATGGCTGTGATGCAGAGAAAATCGGTCAGGAGTTACGGATTGAGGCCAATGAGGTGCGTGATGCGATTTCTTATTGGGCAAATGCCGGAATACTGATAAAATCGGGCGACAGTCAGCCAGGTACCAGCTCTGCAGCCTCTACAAAACGGGTGCGTGCAAACACCATCAAGCCAAGTCGTGAGGAGATTGCACGGCGTGGGTTTGAAAACCCGCAAATTCAACTGCTGCTGAATGAGGCGCAGCTCAAATTTGGTCGACTTCTTAAAAACAGCGAAGCCTCAACTCTTGTATGGCTACTCGATGACGAGGGAATGGATATTTCGCTGATACTTATGCTTATAGAATATGCCATATCCGAAAATAAATGTAATATAAGCTTTATTGAACGCACCGCTACCGATTGGCTTAACAATGGCGTTGGTTCTATTCTTGATGCCGAAAATTACATAGCTGAGCAGTACATTAAGCGCACCGCCTGGAAGGTGGTCGAAGCCGCCTTTGGCATTGACGACAGAATGCCGAGTGCCAAAGAACTTGATTTATCGGGACTCTGGGTAAACGAATGGCATTTTGACCGCAAGCTGCTGCGACTCGCCTACGAAAAATGCGTCGACGCAAAATCTAAATTCATTATGTCATACACCGCTAAAATTTTAGAGGGTTGGCACGCGTCAGGCTATAAAACTGCCGAAGATGTAATTTCGGCAGAAAATAAAAAAACTGACACCAACTCAGACTTTTCAACGCACGACTTTGACCTTATTGAAGAAATATTAAACAAAGGATACGGAGAGAATTAAAATTGGCTTATAATCGTGAAATTTATGAACGGGCACTAAAAGAGGTTCGTACCGCCGCGACTGAGCGTGAGCAAAAGTACACTGCACTTATCGCTCGCCTATATGAAGATATTCCAAGACTTGCTGAGCTTGACAATGCGCTCGGTCGCATAGGCTCACAGGCGGCCATGACCGCCCTTTCGGGTGATATGAGCGCTTTGGCAGAGATTCAGAAAAACTCTAAAAGGCTTACAGAAGAAAAAGAAGAAATAATTAAAAGCGCAGGCATAGTAAAACCCGAGCCTGCCTGCAGATTTTGTATGGACACAGGCTATATCGGCAGTGGCTACTGCAACTGTGTAAAAACGGTTGCCAAGCGCATAAGCTTTGAGGAATTATCAAAGCATATGCCCATAAATAATCAGCGCTTTGAGAATTTTGATTTAAACTTTTACCCCGATAAGCCTGACAAAAACGGCACAGTGCCGCGCAAAAAAATGACAAGCATTTTAAAGATGGCAAAGGAATATGCCATTGGCTTTACGCCCTCGTCAAAGAGTCTTTTGTTTATTGGCGATGTGGGACTTGGCAAGACTCATCTATCACTTTCCATCGTGTCCGAGGTGTTATCTAAGGGCTACAATGTAGTATACGGCTCGGCACAAAATTTGTTTTCTGCGGCTGAGCGCGAGCATTTCTCATACAGCGGTGAAAGCACTAAAACCGATGCGCTTTTGCAAAGCGATTTGCTTGTAATTGATGACCTCGGCACCGAGTTTATGACCTCGTTTACGCAGTCACTCTTTTATAATATTGTTAACACCCGTTTGCTCTCGGGCAGGCCTACAATAATCAGCACTAACCTCAATTTCAAGGAGCTTGAGGAACGCTACACACCACGAATCACCTCACGCTTTATGGGCGAATATGAATTGATTAAATTTTTTGGTGTTGATATCCGTCAGCAAAAAATGGCAACAAAATAAATACATAAAACCGTCGGTTATAAAGCCGACGGTTTTAATTTTTATCTATGATATAATTTTTTTGTTTCGTGCTTGGGCTCGCTTGTAACATTAAAGCCGAGCTTTCTTAGTACGTGCTCGTCCGCACCCGAGAGGATAACGGTTGAATGCAGCTCAAGCCCTTTTAGTTTTGGTAACTGTTCAAGTGCTAATGCTGCGGTCGGGTCGGTAGCCGCACAAATCGAAAGTGCTATAAGCACTTCGTCGGTATGCAATCTAGGATTTCGGTTACCCATATATCCGGTTTTCAAATGCTGTACGGGTTCAATAATAACGGGCGAAATAAGGTTTATTGAATCGGGTATACCCGCCAAAACCTTAAGCGTATTAAGCAATGCCGATGCACACGCACCAAGAAGCGAAGAGGTTTTACCCGTAATAATAGTGCCGTCACTCAGTTCAACCGCAACCGCAGGCTTGCCTGTGGCTTCGGACTTGTCAATCGCGGGTTGAACGACACGGCGTACATCCTCATCAATACCCGCCTGCTTCATAAGCAACTCAATTTTTCTAACCTGCTCTTTATCGGCGTGGCCGAGCTTAACATCGACCAGTGTTTTATAATATCTTCTTACTATCTCCTGACATGAGGCCTCACACACCGCCTCATCATCAAATATAGCATAACCTGCCATATTAACACCCATATCGGTCGGGCTCTTGTAGGGTGACTCACCGAGTATCTCACTCATCATAGCGTTGAGCACGGGAAAAATCTCAACATCACGATTGTAGTTGACCGTTGTCTCACCATATGCTTCGAGGTGGAACGGGTCAATCATATTAACGTCGTTAAGGTCAGCCGTTGCCGCCTCATAGGCGAGGTTTACGGGGTGCTTAAGAGGTATATTCCATATCGGGAAGGTTTCAAATTTGGCATATCCTGCCTTGATGCCGCGCTTATGCTCGTGATAAAGCTGGGACAAACAGGTTGCCATTTTACCGCTACCGGGACCGGGGGCGGTAACAACAACCAAGGAGCGAGTGGTTTCTATATAATCATTTTTACCGAAGCCCTCGTCACTAACTATAAGCGGCACGTTTGAGGGGTAATCTTCGATAATAAAGTGTCTGTAAACGTTGACACCTAGTGACTTTAGGCGTTTTTCAAAACCTACAACAGAGGGTTGATTATTAAAGCAGGTTATAACAACACTGCCTACATATAAACCTATTTCACGAAAAACGTCAATCAGTCTTAATACGTCCTGATCGTAACCGATACCAAGGTCACCGCGCTTTTTGTGCTTTTCAATGGCATCCGCATTGATAACTATGACTATTTCGGCCTGATCCTTAAGTTTTAAAAGCATCTTGACCTTACTGTCAGGCTCAAAGCCGGGCAAAACACGTGAAGCGTGATAATCGTCAAAAAGCTTGCCGCCAAACTCAAGATAAAGCTTGTCCCCAAAAAGCTCGCGGCGCTTCTTAATATTCTCGGTTTGAAGTGCAATATATTTTTCGTTATCGAAACCTATTCTGCTCATAATTACCCCCGTAATTATTTTAAAAATATATATCCATTATAATCCCGCCCATTGTTTGTTTCAAGTCTTATTTTATCTTATTTAAAATAATTTATATAATACTTGCTCATTTTGGCTATTTGTGATAAAATAATGAAGGTAATACTTTCTTAAAGGTGGAGTAATAAATGGAAGAAAATAAAAAGAAAGTTTTAAGTTGTATTCAACCGAGTGGAATGCTGACCCTCGGCAACTATATAGGCGCACTTAAAAACTGGGTCGCTATGCAAAATGAATTCGACTGTACCTATGCCGTTGCCGACCTTCACGCAATTACGGTAAGGCAAGAGCCGGCAAAGCTGCGTCAACAAATTTATTCGACCGCCGCACTTTTATTGGCGCTCGGCATCGACCCCGAAAAGAACACTATGTTTATTCAGTCGCACGTTTCTGCCCACTCTGAACTTGCATGGATACTCTCATGCTACACGCAGTTCGGTGAGCTTTCACGTATGACACAGTTTAAGGATAAATCAGCAAAACACGCCGATAATGTCAATGTGGGTCTTTTCTCCTACCCTGTTCTTATGGCGGCTGATATACTTTTGTATCAGTCTGATTTGGTGCCCGTTGGTGCCGACCAAAAACAGCATTTGGAAATTGCACGTGATATTGCAACACGCTTTAATCACGTATACGGTGACGTGTTTACGGTCCCCGAGCCGTACATACCCAAAATCGGCGCACGTGTTATGTCACTTCAGGACCCGACTAAAAAGATGTCAAAATCTGATGAAAATATAAATTCTTGGGTTGCTATACTTGATAGCAAGGACGATATTATTCGCAAGTTTAAGCGTGCCGTTACCGATAGCGATAACCGCATTTGCGTAGGCGAGGATAAGCCCGGTGTCAGCAACCTTATAGGCATCTACTCCGCCGTTACGGGTAAAAGCGCCGACCAAATTACTGCCGAATTTGAGGGCAAGGGCTACGGTGACTTTAAAATTGCCGTGGGTGAAGCCGTTGCTGAGGAATTAAAACCGATTCAGGAAAGATATCAGACCTTTATATCGGACAAAAAGCAGCTTGAAGATATCTACCGTCAGGGTGACGAAAAGGCTTTCTATGCCGCACGCAAAACTCTTTCTAAGGTTAAGAAAAAGGTTGGCTTTGTATTATGAGTTTTACTTTTGTGGGAAATGAGCGCATACTTAACACCGTAAATCAGTTTATATCGGCGAATCATATCCCCCACGCCATAATTATTGAGGGTGACGAGGGCACAGGTCGTAAAACCTTGGCAAACTACATCGCCAAAGCGACGGTTTGTTTAGACGATAGACCTCCGTGTGACAGCTGCAAATGCTGTCGACTGGTTGATAATAAAAACCACCCCGATATAATCTACATCGCCCCCGAAGAAAAGAAAAAGAATATCAGTGTTGCACAAATTAGAACACTTCGAAATGACGCCTTTATAAAACCGCACATGTTAGGTAAAAAGGTTTTTATCATAAACAAGGCCGATACACTAAACGAGCAAGCGCAGAATACACTTTTAAAAACCCTTGAAGAACCACCCGAGAATGTTTTATTTATACTTATAACCGAGTCGGTTTCATCCTTTCTTGATACAATTATTTCGCGTTGTGTTTGTTTATCCCTTCTTGCCCCGTCAAGACAAGAAAGCATTGATTATATTAAATCAACGTGCGATATATCTTTAAAGGATATCGAAAATGCCGTTGACTCGGCGAGAAACAATATAGGCAAGGCTCTGATTCTTCTTGGCAGAAGTAGCGCGCCGACCAACGCTTTAGCCGAAGAATTTGCGGCACAGCTTTTTTCGGGTGAGCCGACAATAGAACTGCTTAAATGCGTGCGTCCACTCGAAAAGGACCGCGTAAATGCGGGCGAATTTATTACACAGCTTAAAGCGATTGTTGCCGATAGAATACGGCTTGAAAGCGGTAACCCCATCGTTTTGCCGCGATTGCTCGGCTACTATGACACGCTAAGTGAAATGCAACCGCATTTAATAACCAATATAAATTTGAGCCTGTTTTTCACGGCTTTAATTAGTAAATTAAAATAGATTAAGGAGAAATATATGACTGAGGTCATTGGTGTAAAATTTAAACAGGACGGCAGGGTGTATTATTTCGACCCCGACAATAATACCGTCACCGTCGGACAATATGTAATAGTTGAAACGGCACGCGGTACCGAATGCGGTATGGTTAGCGAGGCTAATCATTCGGTTTCGGACAGCAAGATTGTCGCCCCCTTAAAAAAGGTGCTAAGAATCGCCACCGATAAGGATATAAGCCGGATGGAAGCTAACCGCAAAAAAGAGGCCGAGGCATTAAAGGTTTGTGAGGAACTTGTCGCACATCACAAGCTTGACATGCGTCTTACGCAGGTTGAGTATTCCTTTGACGGCAGTAAAATTTTATTCTACTTCACAAGTGAAGGTCGAGTAGATTTTAGAGAGCTTGTTAAAGACCTTGCCGCTAAATTCCACACAAGAATTGAGCTTAGACAAATCGGCGTGCGTGACGAAGCACGAATGTTAGGTGGTCTTGGCATCTGCGGTCAACCCTTCTGCTGTGCAAGGTTCTTGCCCGATTTCGAGCCCGTTTCAATTAAAATGGCTAAGGAGCAGGGCTTGTCGCTTAACCCCACTAAAATTTCGGGAAGCTGCGGCAGACTTATGTGCTGTCTAAAGTACGAGCAGGACTCTTATGAGCATCTGATGAAAATCACCCCCGGACTCGGCGCTATTGTTAAAACTGCGTCGGGAAATAAGGGCGTTGTTACCGACGTAAACCTTATCACAGGCAATATGCTTGTAAAACTCGATGGTAACGAGTTGCCGACCAAGATGCACAGAAGTGAGGTTAAACTCATTTCTTCACCTAAAAAGAAAAACGCAAAAATCGAGGCAGAAGAAACACAAGAATAAAATAATTCTTGCATTTTGTATATATTGTTGTTACAATAGACTTACAAAGCTTTGGGAGGTGTATTTAAATGGCTTTCAAAATTACTGAAGAATGCATCAGCTGTGGTGCTTGTGCTGCAGGTTGCCCCGTTGAAGCTATTCACGAAGGTGACGAGCGTTACACAATCGACGCTGACGCTTGCATCGATTGCGGTGCTTGCGAAGCAGGTTGTCCCGTAGGCGCTATTGTTGCTGACTAATTTTTACTTAGAAGTAAGGCGGTGTGAAAATTCACACCGCCTTTTTCCTTTTATGTATTGAAAATTTTATAAAATATGTTAAAATAATTATGTAAATATTTTTCTAAGGGGAAATCAAAATGGAAAAAACAGTTTTAGTTGAAATCAGCGCACGTCACGTGCACGTAAGCGAAAAAGACCTTGAAACACTTTTTGGTAAGGGTTATAAGCTCACACCTAAAAAGGACCTTTCGCAGCCGGGTCAGTTTGCGTGTGAAGAGCGAGTTACCGTTGTTGGTCCTAAGAAGGAGCTTGCAGGCGTATCAATTCTCGGTCCTTGCAGAAATGCAACTCAGGTTGAACTTTCTTTGACCGATGCACGTTCAATCGGCGTTAAGGCTCCCATTCGTGAGTCGGGCGATATCGCTGACACAGGTGCTTGCAAATTAGTTGGTCCCTGCGGCGAGGTTGAGCTTAGCGAGGGTGTTATTTCGGCTAAGCGTCATATACATATGACCACTGCCGATGCCGAAAAGTACGGCATTGTTGATAAGCAGATTGTGTCTGTTAAAATTCCGACCGAAGGCAGAGCGCTTATTTTTGACGATGTTGTAGCAAGAGTTAGCGATTCTTATGCACTCGCTATGCACCTTGATACCGATGAGGCTAATGCCGCCGCTATTCCCGGAAGCTGCACAGGTATTATCCTTGACTAATCCGATAGGAATTTACATTCACATTCCGTTTTGTCGCAAAAAATGTAATTACTGTAGCTTTTATTCTATAAACGTAGATGATAAACTCATACAAAAATACTGCGACAAAATAATATCTGAACTTACCCAACGGGGCAGGCAAATCGCCCGCCCCGTTTGTTCTGTTTATATCGGTGGTGGCACACCCAGCGTATTATCGGGTGAGCAAATTTCTGCAATTATTCGTGCCGCTAAAAATTCCTTTAATGTATCACACGATGCCGAAATCACTATCGAGGTTAATCCCGCCGATGACCTTAGAGCATTTCTTAATGAAATACGGCAGGCAGGCTGTAATCGATTATCCATCGGTGTTCAGAGTGGGTTAGATGAGGAGTTATCGGTTCTTGGCAGACGGCACACTACGGCCGATGCCGAGCAGACCTTTAATGCCGCACGGCAAGCGGGCTTTGATAATATTTCGCTTGACTTGATGTTGGGGCTGCCCGATTCTACCAATGGGTCGCTTGAAAAAAGTATAGATTTTGTTTTGCGGCTATCGCCTGAGCATATTTCATCATACATATTAAAAATTGAGTCGGACACACCCTTTTACAAGGCAGAGTTTAACTTACCGAGCGATGACCAAACAGCTGACCAATATTTATTTTTGTGTAACAAATTAAAACAGGCAGGCTTTAAGCATTACGAAATATCTAACTTTGCCAAAGCAGGACATGAGGGCAAACATAATCTTAATTACTGGAAATGCCGAGAATATTTAGGCTTTGGGCCGTCGGCACATTCTTTTTTTGAGGGTGAACGTTTTTACTACCCAAATGATATTTCGGCTTATATCGAAAATTTAGTGGCGATTTCGGACGGCGCAGGCGGCGGTGAGCAGGAGTATATTATGTTAGGACTTCGCACTGCCGACGGAATAAGCAATACACAGTTTAAAAAGCTGTTTTCAAAAGCATTGCCTAAATCTATTCACGATTTAGCTTTATTGTACCAAAAAAATAAGCTCTGCATTACCGACGGCGATAAAATTACACTTACCGACCAAGGTATGCTTGTTTCAAACAGTATTATTACATCTTTTATAGAGGAGCTTTCAAATGAAAACCTATAAATTACATCTCATACGCCACGGTATGACCGAGGGCAATTTAAAGGGACAGTATATCGGCAGGACCGAGCTTCCCGTAACACCCGAGGGCATTACAATGCTCACAAATCTTAAAAACGATATTGAATACCCATTTGTTGACAGGGTTTATTCAAGCCCGATGCTTCGTTGCAGACAAACGGCGAATATGCTCTACCCCGAGCGAGAGATTACCTTAATTGATAATCTTATTGAATATGACTTTGGTGATTTTGAGGGCAAGACGGCAAATGAATTAGAGCACTCTAAGGAATATAAGGACTGGACCTCGGGCAAGGTAAACGGTACGCCAAACGGCGAGGATAACACCGAATTCACCAAGCGCATTTGCCTTGGCATAAACGAAATTGTGCGCGATATGATGAACAACGATTACAGCGATGCGGCAGTTATTATGCACGGCGGCACCATAATGACCTTTTTAGCAGCCTGTGCCCTGCCCCGTCACTCACTGGTTGAATGGGCAACCGATAACGGACGCGGCTACACAATTATGGTAACCCCCACACTTTATCAGCGAAGCGGTATTGTTGAGGTTATCGACCTAATATAATGTAAGTCAGGACCTCCGGCTAAGCCGGAGGCTTGAATAGCCCTTCAAGGGCATTTTACAGACGAAACCCCTAAAGGGGCGCCGAAAGGTTTGCCGACTGCATTACTTTTTCGGGCTACCCCTCAAGGGGTTTTATTTATGCC
>JAZQGO010000015.1:0-11024 GCA_045540055.1 Acutalibacteraceae bacterium | reverse complement strand
CTTCTCTTTCATGGCTAGGACCTCCTTGGTATATTTTGTTGGGTTGGCGAACCTCAACTTCAATATACCAAGGAGTTTTTATTATGTCCATAGCTAAAGCTCTTTTTCCCACTGGCATAGCCAGTGGTTCTTATACGAATAAAAAAACAGCTCGTGTTTTTACACGAGCTGTTTTTGTTTTATTTAGTGAATTAAAATACAGCCTTGTGGACAGACTTCGGCGCATTTGCCGCAGTTGGTACATTTGGATGTATCAATATGGGCTAAGAAATTCTCAACCGAAATAGCACCCGTTTCGCATACCTTGGTGCACTTCATACAACCGATACATGAGGCGGCGCATTTCTTTCGAGAGATGGCGCCTTTTTCAAGGTTGTGACAAGAAACTGTTACCTTTGAATTGTACGGAATAAGTGCGATAACCGAATTAGGACAGGTCTTGGCACATTTAGCACAACCGGTACATTTCTCACGGTCAACCTTGGCGACACCGTCAACGATTTTGATGGCATCATAGTCACAGGCGCTTACACAGTCACCAAAGCCGAGGCAGCCGTATTTACATTGCAGCTGACCGCCGTATAAAAGCTTTACCGACGAGCAAGATTGTCTGCCTTCGTAAAGATAATCAATATTTGCTTTATCTATACCATGGTTACAGCCGACAACCGCAATAAACTGCTCAGTTTTAATTTCAACACCCAATAAATCTGAAAGCGCCTGCGCCGTTAACGCACCACCTGGGGTGCATTTATACGGCTCGGCTTCGCCTGAAGCTATAGCCTCGGCATATCCGTCACAACCCGAATATCCGCAAGCGCCGCAGTTAGCACCCGGCAGACACTCTCTTACCTTTGCTACCTTTTCGTCGACGGGCACGTGCATAATAACCGATGCTACCGATAGAATTATACCAAAGACGAATCCGACGGCGGTAATGATTAAAATGGCATATAATATTTCCATACATTAACCTCCTATTCCGGCAAAGCCAAGGAATGAAAGGGAAACGATTGCCGCCGCAATCAATGTGATGGGCAGTCCCTTTAAAAATTCGGGTATATCGCTTCGGTCAAGTCGCTCGCGCACGCCTGCAAAGATTACCATTGCAAGCATAAAGCCAAGACCTGCCGCCAAAGCGTTTATGAGTGAATCAAAATAGTTATAGCCCTTTGTGAAGTTGAGCATTGTGATGCCGAGAACTGCACAGTTGGTGGTAATAAGTGGCAGATAAATACCCAGTGCATTGTAAAGGCTTTTGATATATTTTTTAAGCGTAATTTCTAAAAGCTGAACAATGGCAGCAATTACCAAAATAAATAAAAGTGTCTGCAGATACTCGAGCTTTAGCGGTGTTAAAACGTATGCGTAAAGCGGATAGGTAACTGCGGTTGCAATTATCATAACAAGCGTTACGGCAACGCTCATGCTAAAGGCAGTATCAATCTTTTTAGAGGTACCAAGGAAGGGGCAAATACCCAAGAATTTTGATAAAATCATATTCTCGGTGAGTAGACCTGCAAGCAAGATAGGAATAATGTTACTGAACATCTGCCGCCACCTCGCTTTCCTTAGTGCAGGTGTCCTTCATAGGACAATCACCACAACCCGTACAGTTAATGGGATCCTTACCCTTGATGGTTGCAAGCTTATTCGATACGGCAACAAGCACGCCGAACACAAAGAAGCCACCAGGGGGTAAGAGCATAACAATCATTGGGTCAATAAAGTTTACGGTAACGGGCAACGAGAATATGGTGCCGGCACCGACAATTTCACGAATGGCACCCATAAGGGTAAGTGTTGCGGTAAAGCCGATACCCATACCGAGTCCGTCAAGAATACTCGGTAAAATGGGATTCTTTGAGGCGAACATTTCGGCTCTGCCCAAAATTATGCAGTTAACAACGATAAGCGGCAGATAGATGCCGAGTGACGCGTCAATCGATGGTAAAAACGCCTTAACCAGCATCTGTACCACCGTTACAAAGCCCGCAATAATCGTTATGTATGCAGGAATTCTAACCTTGTCGGGAATTATGTTTCGAAGTAAAGAAATAACCAAATTTGAGCCGATAAGAACAAGTGTTGCGGCGGCGCCCATACCGATGCCGTTTATGGCGGCGGTTGTAACCGCCAAGGTAGGACAGGTGCCGAGCATAAGTCTTAAAACGGGGTTTTCTTTAATTATGCCAGTGGTGAAATAAGATAAATATTTATTATTTTTCATTATTGCACCTCCGTAATTTCTTGATTTTCTGTGTCGGTTGTTTCGATGGATTTTAAGTATTCGTCAAAGATTCCGAATGCCTCGTTTACGGCATTGGTTACTGCCCTTGACGTAATTGTAGCACCCGTAACCGCGTTTATTTCATTATCCTTTGCACCGCTTTTAACAACCGAAACACCGTTTTCCTTGCCAATAAATTGCTCGTAAAAACTTGGCTTTGTTGCGTTTTGACCAAGACCTGGGGTCTCGTCGGCAGCACTTAGAATTTTTATGCCGATAATTTTTTTATCGGGCGAAATAGCGGTCATAACCTTAACGTCACCACCATAGCCCTTGGCGGCGGTTGAGATAATATATCCCTTTAACACGCCTGCCTCTGTTACGCCATAGATGTCGTCGGTCATCGCTTCGTAATTATCACCCTCGATAAGTGCGGCCATAGCTGAGTTGGCCGAAGCCTTTTCGATTTCGGTTATCTTGTCCTTGGTTATATCGTTTGTCAAGGCCAACGCCGCCGATATAACGAGGCAGACTGCTGTTAAAACAATGATTGCTTTAAAGACGTCAAAGTATTTTTTAAAGAAAGAAACATTACTCATCTTTTGCCGCCTCCAATCCGAAAGGCTTGCGTGCGGTGAGTCGATTAATATGCGGTACTAAAATATTCATCAGAAGTATCGCATATGAAACACCCTCGGGCAGAGCCGCAAACTCTCGTATGATTACGGTAAGCATACCACAGCCTACACCGAAAATAACCTGTCCCCACGGCATAGCAGGGCTTGTGACATAGTCGGTTGCCATAAAGAAGGCACCGATAAAAAGTCCGCCGCTAAGAATTGCCGCCAAGGGATCAACACCAAGGATAAGCGAGAAGAGAAATACCGTACCGATAAAGCAGCAGGGTATAGCGGGTGAAATAACACGGCGAACCATAAGATAGATGCCGCCGATAAGAAGCAGAATTGATGAGGTCTCACCGATCGAGCCTGCGTGCATACCAAGTAGCAGGTCTTTAATATGATATGTACCGGCTTCGGCAGCAAGCGGTGTTGCCGAGCTTACTATTTCACCAAACGGCTCGTAAAATTTAGTCATCGCCGCAGGGAAGGAAACAAGCAGTACAATTCTGGCGGCGATAGCGGGGTTAACAAAGTTTTGACCCAGACCGCCAAACATCTGCTTTACGATGATTATGGCTATGGCACTGCCGACGGCCGCCATCCAAAGAGGCAGACTTGAAGGCAGATTAAGCCCTAACAGAAGTCCCGTAACAACGGCACTCAGGTCGTTAAGCGAATTTTCCTTTTTGGCAAGCTTATTCCATACAAATTCGCTGAGCACCGCCGAGGCAATACTCACGACCACCATCAGTGCGGCGCGGTAACCGAAGATTATCATACCGTAGACCGTAGCGGGCAAAAGGGCGATTATTACATCAAACATAATGCCACTCGTCGAGTCGGGGGTGTGCAGATGAGGGGAAGAAGAAACTATAAATTTATTTTGCATTTTGCAACCTCCTCAATTCAAATTTACCCGTGCGCATAGCAGCGGTAAGCGGTCGACCTGCGGGGCATACGAAACTACAACTGCCACACTCAATACAGGCCGTAACATTAAGGTTTTCAAGGTTTACAAAGTTGTGGTCGATAGAGTGTTCAACGGCACCCGGCGCTAGAAGCATCGGGCAGGCGGCAGCACATCGGCCACAGCGTATACAGGGTGTTGTGCGTATTGGTTTAATATTTTTAAAGCATAAAACCGCGTTGCTCTGCTTAGCAATTACCGTTTCGGTATCCTTTATAGCGGCGCCCATCATAGGTCCGCCGAGGATGATTTTTTCGATATCTTCATCGGCGCCACCGCAGAAATCAAGAATGCTCTGAACCGAAGCACCGATAGGAACGATAACATTTTGCGGTTTGGCAATAGCGTTACCGTCAACCGTTACACGCTTTGATACAAGCGGCATACCCGTTCTTATAAATCGGTAAAGTGCAGAGATACTTGTTATGTTCATAACCGCACAGCCGACATCGGCGGGTAGTTTGCCAAGAGGTATTTTTTTACCTGTTGTAGTGTAAACCAGCATTTTTTCAGCACCCTGCGGATAGCTTGTATCAAGACACATAAGCTTTACGTTATCCTCGGGGTCCTGTATGTCATTAGCAATTTCGTATAATTTCTTGATTGCCTTGGGCTTGTTGCCCTCAATTGCAATAATTACCTTTTTGAGTTCAAATATGTCACGCAAAAGGTAAACACCCTTTAAAATATCGTCATAGCTTTCCATACACTCACGGTAGTCGCTTGTTATGTAGGGCTCACATTCTGCACAGTTGATTATAAGGGTGTCAATTTCAGGCTTCGACAAGGGGGATAACTTAATATGCACAGGAAATCCTGCACCACCGAGTCCGACAAGACCGCAATCGCGACAAGCTTTAATAAGCTGCTTAGCCGTCTTTACCTTGCGCGGTTTAAGTGATGCGTCGGGTGTCATATTACCGTCCGACTCAATGACAATGGCAGTTACCATACCGCCGGGCTGCGAGATTTTTTTAATCTCCTTAACCGTGCCCGATACCGAAGAATGAATCGGTACAGAAAGAGGGGCGTCGCTATCGGCAATTACGGTGCCTACAAAAACCTTGTCATCTTTCTTGACCGTAGCGGTACATTCAGCGCCTATATGCTGCTTCAGCGGGATTGTTACAGTAGCTGGCGCAGGCATAACAACCGATTCCATTTCGGCTGTATTCTTGAGATGCGGAATGTGTGCACCGCCTTTCAATTTAGCAATTGGTTTAAGAATGGATTCTTTAAAACTCACAAATCTTCCTCCAATATTAATTATATATAAATTATACACAAAACATAATAACACATTCGTCATTATTTTACAAGATTTTGTTGACAAGAGTCAGAATTTACTATAAAATATAAAAATGAAATTCAGTTTCATTTTCGAGGTGTAATATGAAAACGGAATATAAGACCAAGCAAAAAAGCCTTATAGAAAAACTACTTTCGGAAAATAGCAGCAGGCATTTAACCGCCGATGATATTACAGATTTATTAAAGAAAAACGGTAGTGATGTCGGTCGCACGACGGTATATCGGACGCTTGAAAGACTTGTGCGTGACAACAAGGTGCGCCGCTTTTCTATGCCACAGGGAGATAGTGCTTGCTATCAGTATATTGCCGAGTGTGAGAAGTGCCGCGAGCATTTTCATCTGAAATGCAATATTTGCGGCTCGCTTTTGCATATGGAGTGCGAGCAGATGTCGCTTTTAAGTCAGCATATCAGTGAGCATCACGGCTTCGCGGTGGATAATTTCAAGACCGTTTTATACGGGGTTTGTCAAAACTGTGCAGGTGGTAGAGAGTTATGAAAAAATGTCTGATTTTAATCTTTGTACTGATTTTGGCGCTTTCGGGCTGCGCACAGATGCGGTCAACCGACAAGATGAAAATTGCAACTACTATATTTCCTGAATATGATTTTGCGCGCGCAGTAGCAGGCGAGAAGGCCCAAATATCAATGCTTATCCCAGCGGGCAGTGATATGCATTCATTTGAGCCGACGGCGCTTGATATAGCCAAAATCAGTGACAGTGATTTGTTTATTTATAACGGTGGTGAGTCGGATAGCTGGGTAGAGAAAATACTTGTAAATCTTGACACTAAAAAAACTAAGGTTTTAAAAATGACCGATTTCGTGCCAATGACCGAAGGCGACTATCATGAGTATGATGAGCATATTTGGACTTCACCCGAAAATGCTAAAAAGATGGTCGTGGCAATTGGCGAAACGGTTAGTAAGATAGATAAAGAAAATGCCGAGTATTACAATAAAAATACCGAAAATTATATTGCCGCAATTGATAAAACGGCGGCTCAGACAAAAGACATTATAGGTAGTGCGGCGCATAAAAAAATCGTTGTTGCCGACCGCTTTCCGCTAAAATATTTTGCGGAATACTACGGTCTTGAGTACGTTGCGGCTTTCGGTGGGTGTGAACACGATACCGATGCCCCTCTTAGCACCGTTACACGCCTTATAGAAGCAATAAACAAGGACGAGCTTTCGGCAGTGTTTCATATAGAGCTCAGCACAAAAAACGTCGCAGAAACGGTGGCAGATGCTACGGGCGCTAAGATACTCGAAATACATTCTGCCCACAATATTTCATCTGATGATTTTAAAAACGGTGTTACCTATGTAGATATAATGAAGCGCAATATGGCGGATTTAGAGAAAGGACTTAATTGATGGCGCTGATAACTGTTGAAAATTTAAGTAAAAGATTTTCGGGCAATCTGGTTTTAGAGGATGTCAGCTTCACTGTGGAAAAGGGAGATACCCTTTATATCGTGGGCGAGAATGGCAGCGGTAAGACGACTCTTATAAAATTATTGTTAGGTCTTATGGAGGCTTCATCCGGTAAAATCATTTTTGACGGAATAAATAAAAATGAAATAGGATATATGCCTCAGCAGAATGAGATTCAGGCCGACTTCCCTTCAAGTGTCGCTGAAATTGTGATGTCGGGCTTTTTAAACCGTTCAATACTTATGCCTTTTTATAAAAGGGAGCATAAAAAAGAGGCTGAGCAGTTAATGAAAAAACTGCATATTGACCGACTTAAAGACAAATCCTTTCGCAGTCTTTCAGGCGGTCAGCAGCAGCGTGTGCTGTTGTGTAGGGCGTTGTGTGCGGCAGGCGGTGTGTTGCTGCTTGACGAGCCGCTGACGGCGCTTGACCCACTCGCATCGGCCGAGTTTTATGATATTCTGGCCGATTTAAAACGGCAGGGGGTTACCGTTATTATTATTTCGCACGATGTTCAGTGTGCAGTAAAGTATGGTGACAAAATTTTGCATTTAGGACGAAGTGACACATTCTTCGGCACTGCGCACGAGTATTGCCATTCTGAGATTGGTAAACGAATGTTAGTGGAGGGACACAGTCATGATTGAGTACATTTTCTCGTTTCTTCGCTACGATTTTATGCGCAACGCCCTCATTATAGGCCTGTTTATATCGGTATGCTGTGCGCTTTTGGGTGTAAGTCTGGTGCTGAAAAGATTTTCGATGATAGGCGACGGACTTTCTCACGTTGGCTTCGGCGCGTCGGCGCTGGCTTTGGCGCTCGGCTTCGCGCCGCTTTATGTGGCAATACCGGTTGTTATTGTAGCGGCATTCTTAATGCTGAGAATAAATAAAAACAGCAGAATAAAGGGCGATTCCGCCATTGCTATAGTTTCAAGCAGCGCCCTGGCTATCGGTTATACGGTGGTCAAGCTGTCGGGCAATGTAAATATTGATATTAGCAATTATATGTTCGGTAGTATCTATACCGTATCGGGCGAGGATATGGTCATTACGGTGGTGTTATCGGTCTGTGTGCTTGTGTTATATATTTTGTTTTATAACAAGCTTTTTGCCGTTACCTTCGATGAAGAATTTGCCGCCGCTACGGGTATAAAAACGGGGGCATATAATTCTCTACTTGCCTGCCTTACCGCCGTTACGGTGGTTGTCGGTATGCGTATGATGGGCGCATTGCTTATTTCAAGCCTTATTATTTTCCCTGTGCTGACTGCTACAAGGGTGTGCAAAAATTACCGTTCGGTCATTATATCATCAATTGTAATTTCGGTGTTTAATTTTTTGACGGGACTTGTTTTATCAATTGTTCTCAACACCTCGCCGGGCTCCAGCGTGGTTATAGTAAGCCTTGCAGTTTTTATAATATTTACCGTTATAAGCCGTTTTTTAAAAAATAATTGAAATCAGGCATAAAAAAGGCTTGCAAAATCATAATAAATAGTGTATAATACTTAGGCATTAAAGAAATGCCTATATATCGCGGGATGGAGCAGTCCGGTCAGCTCGTCGGGCTCATAACCCGAAGGTCGGTGGTTCAAATCCGCCTCCCGCAACCAAAAAGAAAACCATCCCTTGTGGATGGTTTTTCTTTTTGGTTATGGATATGAATTAAATTTTCGGTTCCGGGTTATGAGCACGAAGGGCGAATAATCCGGGGTGAGGTCGCGAGCGCGCCCAGTGGGCGATGCAGCGAGCGTAACGAAGCGCAGCGGTCGAAGTTCATAGGCGCTCCAAGCCGTTATGAACTTCGGGCACCGCAAGAGGGACTCAGTTAAGCCTAGATGAACATTCGAAGATTTACGCGTCACGGTCGACAGAGGCGAGGGCGTGTGCCGACGCCCGAGAAAATGTCGGGCACCGCCAGAGGGCAAGCGGCTCCGCCGCGCGAACAGGTTCAAGGTCTCGGCTGCCGCCTCGGTCGGTGCTTCTGCACTTCGCGCAGAGGTGTCCACCGGACACCCGCACCCTGTCCCCGCAACCAAAAAATATAGACCATCGTTTGATGGTCTTTATTTTTTGTGTTTGTGTCCGTCAGGGCACAACATCGTTTGACCGAAGGTCAACATCATTTTTCGCAAAGCGAAAACCTCGTATTTTCAGTCGGACACAAAACGGGGTTGCCTTACGGCAAACAGTGTTATGCTTCGCATAAACGATGTGGGCTTGCGCCCAATGCTGTTGCGACAATGTCGCAAACTTAATCACCGCAACCAACATTGCGAACCGAAAAAGATATCGGTTCGAAAAACCCAGAAACCAAAACGGTTCCTGGGTTTTTTCTTTGCCTTTTTTATTGAAAAACCTAACACTCTATGATATACTTAATCCTAAAGGAAGTGGATTATATGAGTCACAATACCATTGATTATAAAAAAACGGTAGGTGTTTATTATAATGCCGACATTGTAGTTGTTGGAGGCGGCCCGTCGGGTGTGGCGGCTGCGATAGCGGCTGCAAGGCAAGGCAAAAAAGTTCTATTGCTTGAGCAATCGGGCACTCTCGGCGGAGCAAGCATTCTGGCTATGGTTGCCGAGCTTATGAACTTTGATGATGGCAAAAATTTTATATCGGGCGGAATTGGCAGAGAAATTTTTAAGCGTTTGGGACTTGAGGATCACAGAAACAGAGACTGGCATAATATCCGATATGAACAATTAAAGCGCGTATATGACGATATGGTTCAAGAAGCAGGAGTGCAGGTTCTGTTTTACTGCCGTGTTGTTGATGCGGTATGCGATAATGATTGTTTACAAAGCGTTATTGTTTCAGGGCCAAACGATATGTTTGCAATAAACGGTGATTTTTTCATAGATTGCACAGGCACGGGAAATTTAGCATCTTTTGCCGGTGTGAACTATGAATACGGCGATGAAAACGGAAACACTATGAGCGCTACCATTTGCTCTTTATGGGGAGGCATTGATTTTTTCAAAAAAGAAAGCGATGGAAAACACTATCAAAAAGCCTATGAGGACGGTATTTTTTCTCAATACGACAATGTATTACCAGGGATAAAAAAGAATTATCCCGAAATAGGTGTCGGAGGTGGAAATGTCGGTCATTGTTTCGGGGTAGATGACCGCGACATCGAGAGTTTGACAGATGCGATGTTCCACGGCAGAAAAATTTTAGCTGAATATGAACAATATTACCGTAACTATGTTGCAGGATGTGAAAATGCAGTATTAATTAAAAGTGCCGATTTTATCGGTATTCGGGAATCTAAACGAATCATCTGTGAATATATGCTGAATGCAAATGACTTTTTCTCCACTGAATCCTTCCCTGATGAAATCGGCCGATATTCCTACCCTATTGATATTCACCCGATGACGCCCGACAAAGCGGGGATGGCAGGATTTAGCAAATCTGTTTCTATGCACCATCAAGACGGCAAAACCTATAGTATTCCCTATAGGTGCCTTATCCCCAAGGGAATTGATAATCTGTTGGTAGCAGGCAGATGCATTGGTGCAGATCGCCCAATGCAAGCATCAGCAAGGGTAATCCCCTGTTGCTACATCACCGGTCAAGCGGCAGGAATCGCGGCGGTTGTCTGCATAGAAGATCATACCGCTGCCCGCAATGCAGACTACAAAAAAATTAAAAAATATATTGATACATTATAATAGCATCAAAATTGGTAGCACTTGTCAAAAACCTTCTCGGACGAAGTTCGGGAAGGTTTTACTTTTTCACTTTTACCTCTTCACCCTTCACTAAATCCGTCCGAAAAGGTTTTTGGAAGTAAGAAGTAATAGTGAAGAGTGAATAAGTATTTTGCAAGGCTTCGCCTTGCACTTTTTACTTTATAGTGATAAAATAGTAACAAGGGGTTATTTTGATGAAAGAAAGTCCTTTGATAATAAAATCCAAAGCCTTTGCGCTTGATGTCATATGGGTTTGCAAGGAGTTAAGAGTGGCAAAGTGCGAGTCTGCTCTTATCAATCAATTTTTGCGTTCAGGTACAAGCATAGGTGCAAACATAAGAGAAGCGTTTTATGCTCATGGAAAAGTAGATTTTGTTGCAAAATTACAAATTGCGCTCAAAGAATGTAGCGAGAGCGAGTATTGGATAGAGTTGCTTTTAGAAAGTGGATATTATAACGATAAATCTTTGCTTGACAACTGTACCGAGATTAAACGGATTTTGATTTCTACCATCACCACCGCCAAGGAAAATATGAAATAAGCAGCACCGAAAAAGATATCGGTGCAGAAAACCCCGGAACCTGGGCGGTTTCGGGGTTTTGTTGTATAACGAAAACCACGCGATAGTCGCGTGGTTCAAAAGAGGTTAACCGATGAACGAAAATCCTCCATTTGTGTTAAAATAGCAGAGACCTGCCAGTCAAGCAAAAACACAAATGGAGGATTTATAAATGAAAAAAGAA
>JAZQGO010000014.1:0-68425 GCA_045540055.1 Acutalibacteraceae bacterium | reverse complement strand
GCCTTTAGCCTTGAAATACGTCAGTATTTCAACGCTTTGCGGCTTCGATAATAGAACAATTTTTTTGAATTACAAAACTGTGCACACCTGAAAAAGATGAATTTTTAGTGGGATAACAGACGAAAAGGCACGGTAATGCTGGCGCATACCGTGCCTTTTTAACACATTAGACCGCAAAAATTCACTTTTTCGGGCAAATTATCCCTATGTGAGCGCTCCGTTCCGTGTCTTATTTTGTTTAGAAGGATAGTGATAGGAATTCTACTTTAAAATCTTGTTCCTATACTCACGAGGGGAAAGACCCGTGTATTTTTTAAACACTTGTGAAAAATAGTTTTGATTATCAAACCCAAGTCTATCACTAATCTGGCAGATTGTCAAATCACTTTTAAGCAGCTGGGTAGCCTTGCGTATCTTTAAATTGCGCACATAATTCATAACGCCTTGGTCATAAAACAAATGAAATATCTTTTTCATATTGCTGACGCTCATATTACAAAGCTGAGCGATTGTATCTAAATTAAGATCTTCTTCATAGTGTTCATGAATTACCCTTAAAATATTTTGAAAATTGAGTTCTAGGGCGGTTAAGGAGCCTTGAACGGTTGGTTGAAATTCGCTAAGCTTTAATTCAATTAGAAAGTTTTCAAGCTTATTTGCAACAATTTGTGAGCGAAGCTGCAGGTCGGCAGAACTGCAAACCTCACAGTCGTCAAGCCATTTCGCCGCCTGATTTACTATATCAGAAAACATATATGATTGCTCAGCGTTAAAGGTTGTACAAAGGTTATTGAACATATTTATCAGTTCACCGTTTGCCGTAAAGGAAATTATGCGCAGACGGGGCATACAGTTGCCGATTGCACTAAGCTTATGAAATTCCATAGGCTTGTGAAATATAACCGAGTTTTTATCAAGGTTATATATTCGGTCATCAGCCGTTACGGTTACTTGACCGTCAACTATCTGCACTATTTCCCAAAAATTATGCATTTCCCCGGGAAAAGTAAAGGCCTTTTCACGCGTAACATCAAATGCCGTGATAATATCACATATTTCAATACTTTTATCGATTTTATAATATTTCCATTCCATAATACACCGTATCCGATTTTTATAATTTAGTATCTAAAATTATATATACTTTAGTTTCTGATACCTTTATATTAGTAATATAGCACATTTATTTTTACATTACAATAGTGAGAATGCGTATTTTTAAATTACTCGCTAAAAACGGGAGGTAAATTATGAAAGAAAAAATTAGGCTTGGTGTTATTGGTCTTGGTCAACGTGGTATGATGCTTTTGCCACTGTTTTCCGAGCTTCATTTGGATGACGTTGAGGTTAGCATTGTCTGCGACCTATATGAAGACCGTGTAAAAGAAGGTGCCGATTTTGTTGAACAAAAAACGGGGAAAAGACCTATCGAAACACTTGATTATAAAGACGTATTGGCAACCGATATTGACGGTGTGTTTATTTTTACTTCGTGGGAAATGCACGTACCCATTGCCGTTGAAGCTATGAAGGCGGGCATATATGTCGGTCTTGAGGTTGGCGGCGCATATTCGGTTAAGCAGTGCTGGGATTTAGTTAAGGCACACGAAGAAAGCGGCACACATCTTATGCTGCTTGAGAATTGCTGTTTTGGCCGTCGTGAGCTTATGATTTTAAATATGGTACAGCAGGGAGTATTCGGTGACATTGTTCATGCGGCAGGTGGTTATTGCCACGACCTGCGTGAAGAGGTAGCCTACGGCGAAAAATTAAGACACTATAGACTTCGCAATTATCTAACCAGAAACTGTGAAAACTATCCGACACACGAGCTCGGCCCGATAGCTAAGGTGCTTAACATCAATAATGGCAACCGTATGGTATCCTTAACCTCGATGGCTTCTTCAGCCCGAGGCTTGAACGAGTACATAAATAAGCAAAAAGAGAAGGATCCCGAGTATAATTTCAATTTCGGTGATGTCAAGCAGGGTGATATTGTTACCACTGTTATCAAATGCTTAAACGGTGAGACAATAACATTACAGCTCAATACAACTTTGCCACGTGCCTACAGTCGCAAATTCTCGGTTTACGGCACTCTCGGTCAGTATGAAGAGGATAATGATTCAATCTTCCTTGATGGAGAACACAATGAATTTGACTTTACTTGGAAAGAAAAATGGGGCAACGCCGAAGAATATGCCGAGCGTTACGAGCACGACCTTTGGAAAGAGTATAAAAAGAACCCAATAGGCGGCCACGACGGTATAGATTGGTTAACCATAAATGAGTTTATTGATTGTGTAAAATCAGGTCGCAAACCCGATTTAGATGTTTATGATGCGGCGGCTTGGATGTGTATAACACCTATTTCCGAAAAGTCGGTAGCTCTCGGCGGTGCAGTATGCGAAATACCCGACTTCACCAACGGTAACTTTGCAAGAATTAAATCAGTTGTTAAATAAATAACGCAGAATAATTAAACGCAGGATAATTCCTGCGTTTTTTAATATAGTTTTACATCTATCCATAGATTTTCGTAGTAGTTTCTGATATCGGTATCAATATCGTGGAAATACTGCGTTTTGGGTGTATCTGCTTCATCGGGATAGAGAATTTTGTTGCCGTAATAGTAATAGTTTTCGTTATTTACAACGGCAGTATTGGGCGAGGCGTAGCCAATATATTCGGCATTAGCAAGCGCTATATCAGGCTCCATAAGGAAGTTTATAAACATAAGCGCCGCCTCATAATTCTGCGCATTTTCAGGAATACAAGCCGAGTCAACGAAAATATTTGTGCCTTCCTTTGGGTATACGAAGGCGAGGTCTTCGTTGTTTTCGTACATAGTTAGATAATCGCCTGCATAATAGGGGGCAAGCGCAGCTTCGCCCGTCTCCATTTTGCCGTATACCTCGTCCATAACGTAGGACTGTAAATATTTTTTCTGCTTCTTGAGTAAATCGGCAGCTTTATCCCAGTCTTTTTTATTGGTTGAGTTAAGGTCTTGACCTAACAAAAACTGTGAAATTGCGAAGGCATCGCGTGGGTTATTAAACATTAAAATATCATCTTTATACTTTTTATCCCAAAGTATAGTCCAACTGTCAGGGGCTTCCTTAACCTTTTTGGTGTTGTAGATTAAGCCCACCATACCAACACAATAAGCGGCGGTATACTCATCGTTTTTATCGAAATATAAGCCCTTAAATTTATCGTCAATTAGGTCGAAATTTGTAAGCTTTGACCTATCAAGTTTTAACAGCATATCCTCGTTAATAAGTCGCTCAATCATATAATCTGAGGGGATAATTACGTCGTACGAAACACCGCCGTTTTTAATTTGAGAGTACATTGTTTCATTGCTGTCAAAGGTTGTGTAGTTAACCTTGACGCCTGTAATACGTTCAAATTCCTTTACGGTATCAATACATTCGTCACTGCCGTCAGAAATATATTCGCCCCAGTTATAAACGTTAAGGGTAGTGCCTGCCAATTCTTTCGAATATTCGGCGCGTAGCTCTAAATCAAAATACTCATAGCCGCAACCGCTGCTAAATGCAGCAACCGAAAAAACAACACAAAGGGTGAGGAAAAGTGAAATTATTTTTTTCATCGTCTTACCGCCTTTCTGTCGCTTTTATTCTGCATTGTGTTATAAAGAACAAGTAAAATAAACACAGTAACAAAAATAATGGTGGAAAGTGCATAGGCATCAGGCGTAACGGTCTTTTTGGTCATATTGTAAATAACAATAGGTAAGGTTTGATAATGACCGCAGGTGAAATAACTGATTACAAAGTCGTCAAGTGAGAGCGTGAACGCCATTATAAAACCACTAAAAACACCCGGCACAATGCTTGGTAAAACCGCCTTCATAAATGCTTGGAAGGGGGTGCAACCGAGGTCGAGTGCCGCCTCGGGCAGATGGCTGTCGGTCTGTTTGAGCTTTGGCATAACCGAAAGGATTACATAGGGCAAATTAAAGGTAATATGTGCAATTAACACCGTAATAAAACCGAGCGACTCGGTAAGTCGCAGTAATTTGCCAAAGAAAACAAACAAAAGCATTAGGGAAATACCTGTTACTATATCGGCATTCATCATAGGAATATTTGTAACCGACATTATGACAGTTTTTGAAATCTTTTTGCGTAGCTGTAAAATACCGATTGCGGCAGCAGTGCCCAAAACGGTGGAAATGACCGCCGACAGAATTGCAATAATCAAGGTGTGCTGTAGCGCATTAAGCATTGAGCTGTTGTAAATTAATTCTTTATACCAGTCAAGCGAAAAGCCCTCAAAAACCCAAACACTTTCGGCACTGTTAAATGAAAATACAAACATTACAAGTATAGGTGCATACAAGAAAATTAAAATTAGGGCAATATATAACTTTGATAAAAGTTTCATATAATTACCCCCTCATCCTTCTCGTCGGTAAAGCGGTTCATAATCGCCATAGAAACGAGAATAAGAATCATAAGCACAAGAGATAGGGTAGACGCTACGTTATAATGGTCGGGACCGATATTAAACAGATATTCAATAGCGTCACCTATAAGCATAGTCTTATTTCCACCGAGCTTTTGGGAAATATAGAAGGTGCTTACCGACGGTACAAATACCATAGTAATACCCGAAATAACGCCGGGTAAGGTAAGCGGAAAAATAACCTTTTTAAGCTTATTAAAGCTATTAGCCCCTAGGTCGTCTGCCGCCTCGAGTAACGAATTATCAATTTTAGACATAGCGGTGTAGATAGGCAAAACCATATATGGTAAAAAGTCATACACCATACCTAAAATAATGGCGCCGGGTGTGTTAATAAGCTTAAGCGGCTCAAGTCCGAGACTTGTTAAAAACGAGTTAATAAGACCGGTATTTGCAAGAATACTTATCCAAGAATATGTACGGATAAGGAAGTTCATCCACATAGGGAATATAACCATCATCAAAATCATTCGCTGCGACGAAATTCTAAGCTTGGTCATAGCGTAGGATAACGGATAAGCAATAAAAAAGGTAATTACCGTTGAAACAAGTGCATATGTAATCGACAGCAAAAAGGCTTTGCCGTATTTTTTAAGCATAAAAAAGTTTTCAAAGGTAAATGCGCCTGACGGATTTGTTAATGAATAGTAAAGAATCATAAACAAAGGCACAATTATGAATATTGCCGCCCAAACGTAATAGGGGCAGGCAATAATTCTGCGTCCTAAAGAGTTGTTTTTCACTTTTCAACCTCCTCTACGTCTGAAAGGTGGTCGATTTCTTCACTGTAAGAGCTGTAATCGCCATATTTGCCCGAATATTCACTCTTTTTCATTACGTGAATAGCATCAGGCTCAATATAAAGACCGACTCTGTCGCCTACAAACTGTTCGTCGGTGGTCTGAATCATCCATTTAAAGCCGCCGATATCTGCAATTATTTCGTAGTGAACACCTAGGAAGGTGATAGAGGTAACAACACCCTCAAGCATACCTTTCTCGAGCGGTACAATATCAACGTCCTCGGGACGAACAACAACGTCAACGGGCTCGTTTTTCCGGAAACCGCTGTCAAGACATTTAAATTTCTTGCCCGAAAACTCGGCTAAATTGTCGTCAATCATTATACCGTCAAGTATGTTGGACTCGCCGATAAAATCGGCAACAAAGGCGTGTTTCGGCTCGTTATATATATCTTTAGGTGTGCCTATTTGCTGTATTTTACCGTTATCCATAACTACAACACGGTCAGACATAGAAAGTGCTTCCTCTTGGTCGTGTGTTACGAAAATAAAGGTAATACCTAATTGCTGTTGAATTTTTTTAAGCTCGGTCTGCATATCCTTACGAAGCTTTAAATCGAGTGCTGCAAGCGGCTCGTCGAGTAATAAAACCTTGGGATTATTTGCAATAGCACGAGCAATGGCAACACGCTGCTGCTGACCGCCCGAAAGTGTGTCGATTTTACGCTTCTCAAGACCCGTTAAATTAACGAGCCTTAACATTTCGCGCACCTTAACATCAAGCTCTGCTTCGGGTGTCTTTTTTATACGCAAACCGAAGGCAATATTTTCGTAAACGTTAAGGTGCGGAAAAAGTGCATAACGTTGAAAAATGGTGTTAACCTGACGCTTATGAGCAGGCACACCATTAATTTTATTATCGTCGAAGAAAATTTCACCCTCATCAGGCTCAACAAAACCTGCGATAATGCGCAGTGTGGTTGTTTTGCCGCAACCCGACGGACCAAGTAATGTGATAAACTCCCCATTATGAATATCAAGACTGATATTGTTAAGGACCTTCTCACCGTCAAATGCCACCGAAATGTTTTTTAACGATACAATATTCTCATTTTTCATAAAGCATCCCCCTTTGCGGACACATAGTGCCGCGTAAACCGTAATCAGTTCTGCGCGATACCCGTAAATTCTCTGAACACAACCTCCGCAAAGAGTTTTTAATCATATGATTAGTTATGTTCTTGAAACTACATTCAACACAGATGCTTGCAAGTTTTTAATTTTAACTTAACAGTTAAAGTAAATATAGAGCAAAACACCCAAAAAGTCAACACTTTTTTAAAAAATTTCGACAAAATTTAGCGTAAGATTTACGTGAAGTCGTGAAGTCTTTTTTTTGCTCGTTTTTTCTCGTGTTTTCTTAAGTTTGCGCATTTTTTGAGGTCGAAGAAATTTTTGGAATATTTGAAACAAAAATATTGATGAATATACAAAAGTATGATATAATTACATAGATTATACGATGAAATGGAAAGTGTTGCTTTTTGGTAATTTTAGGTATCGATCCCGGATATGCTATTGTCGGTTACGGAGTGGTTGAATCTTATACAGTAAAATTTAAGCCCATTGAGTTTGGCGCTGTGACTACACAGGCCAAAACACCGTTTACCGACCGTATCGAAAAAATATTCAATAACATATCATTTTTAATTGATAAATACCGTCCCGATGCTATGTCAATCGAAAAGCTTTATTTTAACACAAACACTACCACCGCAATCGATGTGGCGCAAGCACGTGGCGTTATTATTTTGGCGGCACAGAAAAAGGGTGTGCCCGTTTATGAATATACACCCTTGCAGGTAAAGCAGGCGGTTACGGGTTACGGTAGGGCAGAAAAGCGGCAGGTTATGGATATGGTCAAGCATATGCTGTCACTTAAAGCTACACCCAAGCTTGATGATACTGCCGATGCGTTGGCACTGGCTATCTGTCACGGTCATTATGCGGGCTCATCTTACGGAAAACTTAAGTTGGAGGGGAAAATCTGATGATTTCTTCATTACGCGGCAAGCTGATTTATTCCGAAAAGGATTATATAATCGTTGAGTGTGGCGGCGTTGGTTTTAAATGCAACGTCAGTCTAAATACAGTTGGTAGACTGCCAAAAACCAATTCCGACATTTTTATTTATACCTTTATGTCGGTCAAAGAGGATGCTATTGATTTATACGGCTTCTTTTCACTTGAGGAGATTGAGTGCTTTAAGCTGCTACTTGGTGTCAGCGGTGTAGGTCCTAAAATGGGCATTGCTCTGTTATCTGAGTTTACGGCCGACAGAATATTACTTCTAATCGCTTCGGGCGATTCAAAGTCGCTAACTGCGGCGTCCGGCGTTGGTAACAAGCTTGCGCAAAGAATTGTGCTTGAGCTTAAGGACAAGGTCGGTACAAGCTTTACGGTTGGCGGCTCTGCTGAAATTGCCGCGGTAGGTAATGCAACCGTCATGACTAATACAAAAGAAGCGGTATCGGCGCTCGTTGCGCTCGGCTTTTCACAGAGTGATGCGGCTTTAGCAGTCGGTAAATTTGATCAATCGCTTTCAACCGAGGAGCTTATCAAATTATCGCTTAAAGAATTATCAAGGCAGGTGTAAATTTCAATGGATGAGATGGATTTTGAGAACAGAATTGTAGCCCCTGAGTATATTGCCGATGATTCTGAAACAGAACTGTCACTCAGACCCAAAACTCTTGACGACTATATCGGACAGGACAAGGTTAAGGAAAATCTTTCTATCTATATCAAAGCGGCGCTACAGCGGCACGAATCGCTTGACCATGTGCTTTTATACGGCCCTCCGGGACTCGGTAAGACAACCCTTTCAGGTATTATAGCAAGAGAGATGGGGGTAAATTGCCGAGTGACATCGGGTCCTGCAATTGAAAAGCAGGGCGATTTGGTTGCTATTTTAACCAACCTTAATGAAGGCGATGTTTTATTTATTGATGAAATACACCGTCTATCTCGCAGTGTTGAGGAAATACTTTATCCCGCTATGGAGGATTTTTCGGTTGACATTATAATTGGTAAAGGTCCTTCGGCAAGGTCAATAAGACTCGACCTGCCGCACTTCACATTGGTTGGTGCTACAACCCGCTCGGGTCAGCTTACGGCTCCGCTGAGAGATCGCTTTGGTGTACTACTGCGTCTTGAGCTTTACACACCCGAGCAGCTCGCAGGTATCATTTCGCGTTCTGCCTCCATTTTAGGTATTGAAATTGAACATGACGGCGCACTTGAAATTGCGTCACGTTCACGTGGCACACCGCGTATTGCCAACCGTCTGCTGAAGCGTGTCAGAGATATAGCGCAGATTGAATTTGACGGCGTTATTACCGAGCAGGTTGTTCAGTCGGCGCTCAACCGTTTTGAAATTGATGAATTGGGTCTCGACGAGTTTGATCGCAAAATGCTATCGACCATTATAAATGTTTACGGCGGCGGCCCTGTAGGTCTTGATACTCTGGCGGCGGCAATGGGTGAAGAGGCAATAACTATTGAGGACGTATATGAGCCGTATTTAATGCAGATAGGCTTTTTGTCACGCACTTCGCGTGGCCGATGTGTAACTAAATTGGCATATGACCATTTGGGTATAGCCATAGGTGAAAATGCCACACAGCAAAGTATTTTTAACAGTTAATTTTAAAGGAATAATTTATGCGTTTTGTTGAAGATTTTAATGATTATGAATTGATAGACGCTACCGGTGGTCAAAGACTTGAGCGCTGGGGTGACATTATCCTTGTCCGTCCCGACCCGACAGTTATGTGGGACGAGCCTCAGCAGGATAGCCGATGGAACACTCCTCACGCCGTTTATCACCGTTCAAATTCGGGCGGTGGATATTGGCAGGAAATTAAAAAGGTGCCACAGATTTGGAATATTAAATATGATAATCTTGAGTTTCGTCTAAAGCCTATGGGGTTTAAGCATACAGGACTTTTTCCCGAGCAGGCGGTAAACTGGAGGTTGGCAACCGATTTAATTAAGAATGCCAACAGGCCGATTAAGGTTTTAAATATGTTTGCCTATACGGGCGGCGCAACGGTTGCCTGTCTTAAAGCGGGCGCGTCGGTAACCCATGTAGATGCCTCAAAGGGTATGGTACAGTGGGCAAGGGAGAATGCCGCTGTTTCGGGTGTTGCCGATTCACAGGTGCGCTGGCTCGTTGACGATTGTCTTAAATTTGTTAAAAGAGAGATTCGTCGCGGCAACAAATATGATGCTATAATCATGGACCCGCCGTCCTACGGCAGAGGACCTAACGGTGAAGTATGGAAGCTTGAACAGCAAATTTCCGAGCTTTTAAGTGAGACAGGTAAGCTGTTAAGCGATAATGCTTTATTCTTTTTCCTTAATTCCTATACAACGGGTTTGTCACCGACCATTCTTAATTATCTTACAAGGCTATATATAGCCAATGATAAGGGTGGCAAAATTTTTACCGATGAAATCGGACTTAAGGTAACAAAAAAGCCAATAGTATTACCGTGTGGTAATACTACTGTTTGGATTGGTGAAAACAATGGATAATATTATCGAAATTAATAGTCTTTTTTACTCGTATGAGGATGAGGATAATTATTCGGCGGTAATTGAAAATTTGAATTTAGAGATTAAAAGAGGCAGTTTTACCGTAATTCTCGGCCACAACGGCTCGGGTAAATCTACATTGGCAAAGCTTTTAAACGGTCTGTACAGACCAACTGGCGGCAGTGTTAAGGTTAACGGTATGCTCACAACCGACGAAAACAACGAGTTTGAAATTAAAAAGACGGTCGGTATGGTATTTCAAAATCCCGATAATCAGCTTGTGTCATCGGTTGTTGAAGAGGATGTTGCCTTCGGCCCCGAAAATTTAGGCATTGAACCGGATGAAATACGGCGCCGAGTTGACTCGTCATTAATAAGTGTCGGTATGTACGAGCATAAAGACTCGTCACCAAGCAGACTTTCGGGCGGTCAGAAGCAGCGTGTCGCCATTGCAGGTGTTATTGCCATGCAACCCGAATGCATCGTTCTAGACGAACCGACCGCAATGCTTGACCCAAGCGGCAGACAAGAGGTAATCGATACCATTCTTAAGCTCAATAAAGAGCAAGGTATAACCGTTGTGCTCATAACCCACTTTATGAATGAGGCAGAGCACGCCGACAGAGTTCTGGTTATGGACGACGGCAAAATTGTTGATGACGGCAGACCTGAGGAAATTTTTTCAAAGGTTGAATTTTTAAAGAAATGTGGACTTGATGTACCGCAAACCACAGAACTGCTTTTTGAATTATCGAAAAATGGTTTTGATATTTCAAGAGGAATTATATCGGTCGAAGAAACGGCCGAAACAATAGCTAAGTTATTTTAATTGGAGGAAGCAAAGTGTCTTTTTTGCGTGTTGAAAATTTAAGACACACCTATAATCAAAAGACATCATATTCGAGAGATGCAGTATCAAATGTGAGTTTTACTGCCGAAAAGGGCGAGATTATAGGCATAATCGGGCATACGGGTTCGGGTAAATCTACCTTAATTCAGCACCTTAACGGACTGCTAAAGCCTGATGACGGACAAATTTATATAGACGGAAATGATATTTGGGCTCAACCTAAGCAGATAAAAAAATATCGCTTTAGGGTTGGTCTTGTTTTTCAATATCCCGAATATCAGCTGTTTGATGAAACGGTTTATGACGATGTCGCTTTTGGTCCTAAAAATATGGGAATGAGCGCATATGATATAGAAAAAACAGTTAATGAAACCATTACGGCGGTAGGACTGAGTCGTGATTACCTTGAAAAGTCACCCTTTGACCTGTCGGGCGGTGAGAAGCGCAGGGTGGCGATTGCAGGTGTTCTTGCGATGAAACCCGAAATTATTGCCTTTGATGAGCCGACGGCAGGGCTTGACCCAAGCGGTAGGCAGACAGTCACCGATATTATTAAAAACTACCGTGATAAATATAATGCAACGGTTATTATTGTTTCGCATTCTATGGAGGATATGGCGGCATTGGCCGATAAAATTCTCGTTATGAATGAAGGTAAGGTGGCGATGTACGGCACACCTAAGGAAATTTTTGCCAGAAAGGCCGAGCTTGAAGACATAGGTCTTTCGGCACCGCAGGTTACATCTGTTTTCGACCTTTTAAGAAAGAAAGGCTTTAAATTGCCCGATAATGTAATAACTGTTAAAGAAGCAGTAGAGCTTCTTGTCGCCTTGAAGCAGGGGGGGTGGCAAAAATGATTAAAGATTTAACTATAGGACAGTTTTATCCTGTAAACAGTCTAATTCACAGACTCGACCCGAGATTTAAAATTATTTTACTTATAGCGATTCTGGTGTTTATTTTTATCGCGGATAATTTTGCCGCCTTAGGCTTGATAGTTGCATTTGTTTTGTCGGTTATGTTAATTTCAAGAGTACCTGTATCGCTGTATTTAAAAAACTTAAAGGTAATTTTACCTATATTGATTTTTACGATGCTACTTAATTTACTGTATGTAACCGACGGTACTGTATTGCTTGAGTTTTGGGTTATAAGAATTACGGTTGGCGGCATAAGTCGTTCGGTATTTATGTCACTAAGGGTGGTTCTTTTAATAATTATCAGCGCGTCGCTTACCTATACGACCACACCCAACGATTTGACAACTGCTATTGAAAGACTGCTTTCGCCGCTCAGATTTATCGGTCTTTACGGCGCTGTTCACACTATGTCAATGATGATGACCATTGCACTTCGCTTTATTCCCACACTGGTTGAAGAAACCGAGAAAATCATCAATGCCCAAAAAGCCAGGGGTGCTGATTTTGAAAGTGGAAAGCTTATGCAGCGAATTAAGGCAATTATACCGATTCTTATACCGCTTTTGATTTCTTCGGTGCGGCGAGCATACGATTTAGCCGAGGCGATGGAGAGTCGCTGTTATAACGGCGGTAAAAATAAAACCTCTATGAAGCAGTTAAAGGTCAGAGCGTACGATATTATCAGTGCTTCAGCAGTAACTGTTGTTTGTGGTGCTGTAATTACTCTTAATTTATTATATTAATTTTGGTGAAATATGAGTAGATTTTTGCTAAAAATTTCATATGACGGTACGGCATATCACGGTTGGCAGGTTCAACCTAACGGTATAACCGTTCAGCAGGTGCTGTGTGAAAAACTGGGGACGTTGACCAAGGAAAATGTCGGTGTTACAGGCTGTAGCCGAACCGATGCAGGCGTGCATGCTAACGAGTTTTACTGCCATTTTGATGTTGAGCACGTGCTGCCTGTTTCGGCATTTATCAAGGGCCTTAACGCCGTCTTACCCGATGATATAGCCGTACTTGACTGTACGAAGGTATCTGACGATTTTCACGCAAGATACAGCGCCAAGGGTAAGGAATATATTTATAAGTTTTATGACGGTGAAACTCCTAATCCGTTCTTGAAAAAGTATGTACTGTCTGTGCCGAATAAGCTTAATGATGAACTAATGTCTGAGTTTTGTAAGCAAATTATCGGCAAATATGATTTTTGCGGCTTTTCTTCAAGCAAACGCACCGTTCAAGATACCGTAAGGACGGTGTCCTCGTGTGAGGTTGAGCGTCAGGGTGACATTCTCTGCCTTAAAATTACTGCTGACGGCTTTTTGTATAATATGGTGAGAATAATTGCGGGCACGGCGCTTGACGTGTCTAAAGGAAAAATCAGCAATGACGAAGTAGTTGAAATTATAAACTCCAAACGGCGTGAAAGAGCAGGCGCTACACTTCCGCCGCACGCACTTTATCTTAACAGAGTATTTTATTAAAGAGGTCAATTTCGATGCCGGAATATAAAAAGAAAAAGGTTAAAAAAGCAAAAAAGAATATTAAAAATACATACACCGACGATATTAAGATGGTGCCAAAGAACACCCGCGCGAATAAAGAAAAGGAAACCACCCAGAAGGAAAATAAAGGCGTCGATAATAAGCCAACGCCGAAAAAGGTGCGTATTATCAGAGGTAATAAGCTACGCAATAAAAGACGTAGACAGGTGATATTATCTCTGGTTGTCTTAGCAATTGCAGCTGTTGTTATTACTTCGGTCAGTCTGCCGACCGGTATATTTGAATTTTTACAAAATGCGGTCGCCTCTACGGGCTCTGAAGGTGGCTATCCTTCAGCAATTACAGGCGGCTCGCTTATAAATTCGGTACAAATGAATAATGTTTTTATCACCGTCACACCAACGCATGTAAGCGGTTATAATCAAAAAACCGGTAAATCGGTCTTTAATTATCAGCACGGTTATGAGCGCCCCTTGGTCGCAATCTCTGATGCACGATTTATGATTTTCACACAGGGCGGAAAGGAATATTCAGTATATAATTTTGAGAAGAAATTATTTGGGGCAGAAACCGAAAATGATATTTTAACTGCGGCTATTGCTCGTGATGGTACATTTGCCATAGCTACACAATCAGACGGGTATTCATCTGAGGTTGCTGTATATAATAAAAAGGGTAAAAAAATATTTGAGTGGTTCTGCGCAAATTATATCATTAACGATATTTTACTTTCTGATAACGGTAATAAATTGGTTCTATCAGCAATTAACGCTCAAAAAGGAACCTATGTTTCAAAGCTTGTTGTACTCGAGGTTGATAATAATTCTGCTACTCCCATATTTTCAAAAACCTTTGAAAATAAAGTTTTGCTTAATGTAGATTCTGATAATTTAAGAACATTTTACGCAGTATTTGAAAATAAAATTGAGTTCTTCAGATGGAATTCCTTTGAAAATATAGCCTTTGATACCGAAAAAGATTTAATTTATAGCCGTACTACTTCAAGGCACACGCTTTTAATTGCGGGCCATAACAGTAATAAAGGTAGCAATACCGCCTATATATTCAATAATAAGGGTGAAAAAATTTCAGAGTTTGATATAAACTGTGAAATTACCGATGTTGCTTTTAAGGGAGAATACATTTATATTTTAAGCGACAAAACAATATATTTATATTCGGTGGACGGTGAGTCAGTTGCTGAGGGCGAATGCACATTTGGTGTTGTCAGGATTATGCCGATATCACATCATAATGCCGTAGCATTAACCGATAATTCTGCCGATAAAATTTATTTAGAATAGGAGTAATCGTGTGGCTTTAATTCTTGATTTAATTATTGTTGCAATTTTTGTTTTATCAATTATTATTACTGCTAAAAAAGGCTTTGTTAAATCGGTGTCTGTGATTGTAGTCTTTCTTGTTGCGATATTCGCGTCAATGTCACTAAGCGCTCCCATTGCTGATTATGTTTATGAAAAGGCCGTTGAGCCCGGTGTTGTAACTTCTATTGAAAAAGCAATCACCGAGGGTATAAATGAAACAGAAGAAGGCCTTTCAAAAAGCATTTGGCAAGCTTTGCCTGCCTTTATAAGAAACAGTAACGGTGCTAAACAGTCGGATTTTGAAATAAGTGTTGCCGATGTCGATACGGCGCATTCAGTTGCGGTTAGGGTAAGCGAAGATGCCGTAAAGCCGATTGCAGTATCCTTTGTCAAGGTTATAACATCACTGATACTCTTTGTGGTTTTCTCTTTTGCGGCTAAGCTAATAACTAAACTGTTGGATAAAATTTTCTCATTTAGCATAGTAGGCAAGCTGAATAGATTTCTTGGTGGAATTTTAGGTCTTGTAAATGGCGCAATTTATGCTATAATATTTATTCTGTTAACCTCGTTTTTGATTTCATTGACCGGTGGATTTTTATTTTTTACAAACACGGCGGTCAGTGAGGCCAAATTATACAATGCGATACTCAGCTTTTTACCGGGTATTTTCTAAGTTTAAAGGAGATTTAGTTCTAAAATGAAACTGTGTTCAAAGTGTAACAAAAGACCTGCTGTGGTCTTTATCTCGGATCCAGCAAAGGCAAATTCGGGTCCACAGGGCTTATGCCTTGTATGTGCTAAGGAGTTAGGCATAAAGCCCATAGACGATATGCTTAAAAAAATGAATATATCAGATGAAGATATCGAGCAGATGAGCGAGCAATTTATGGACATTATGGCGCTTAATGAAGAGTCGGACGATGAGGATGCCTTCGCACTCGGTACTGCACCTACTTTTCCGTTTTTAAATAACCTTTTTGGCGATACTACCGCAAATGATAAGGTAGACGATAATAACAAGGCGGATGAAAAGAAGGATACGCCGAAAAAGAAAAAACGCCGTTTTATTGATCAGTATTGCACTAATCTCACCGAGAAAGCCCGTACAGGTAAGCTTGACGCCATAATAGGCCGCGATGATGAGCTTTCGCGTGCAATTCAGATTTTGTCACGCCGTTCTAAAAATAACCCTTGCTTAATCGGTGAGCCCGGCGTCGGTAAAACTGCTATTGCAGAAGGTCTTGCCTTGATGATAGTTAACTCTCAGGCACCCGCACGACTTCTTGATAAGGAAATTTATTTGCTTGATTTAACGGGACTTGTTGCAGGTACACAGTTCAGTGGTCAGTTTGAAAGCCGTGTTAAGGGCCTTATTGAAGAAATTAAAAATGAAGGCAACATTATATTATTCATTGATGAAATTCACAATTTAGTCGGTGCAGGTGATTCTGCCGAAGGCTCAATGAATGCCGCAAATATACTTAAACCCGCCTTGTCGCGTGGTGAAATTCAGGTTATCGGCGCAACCACCTTTAAGGAATATCGTAAGTATATTGAAAAGGATGCCGCACTTGAGCGACGTTTTCAGCCAATTACCGTAGAGGAGCCTTCACTCACAGATGCCGAAAATATTCTTTTAGGTGTCAAGGGCTATTACGAAGGCTTCCATAATGTAACTGTTTCTGACGATTTGGTAAGACGAATTGTTCATTTATCAGAGCGCTATGTTAATGATAGATTTTTACCCGATAAGGCAATCGACCTTCTTGATGAGGCCTGTGCGTGTGCCAGCCTTGCAAACAAGGCTGTTGACGAGCTGTATGCGGTAAATAAGAAAATCAAAGAGACGACAATTGAAATTGAGTCTTTAGAGGCTGAATTGGATAACCCCGATTATGAAAAGCTGGCAAATCGTAAGGCTGCACTTGAAAAGTATAAAAACGATGCCGCATCACTCTATGAGCCTGCATCAAACAGGGTAGTAACCGATATGGATGTAGCAACGGTTATTGAGCTTTGGACGGGTATTCCTGCCGCGAAAATTCAGGAGAGTGACCTTAAAAAGCTCGCCTGCCTTGAAGCCGAAATTAAGAAACGTATCATCGGTCAGGATGAGGCGGCACACGGTGTTGCTGCGGCGGTAAGGCGCTCACGTGTTCAGACAACGGCACATCGCAGACCTGCATCATTTATATTTGTAGGCCCTACGGGTGTTGGTAAAACCGAGCTTGTTAAGGTATTATCCGAACAGCTTTTCTCAACCCCCGAAACCATGATTAGACTTGATATGTCCGAGTTTATGGAAAAACATTCGGTTTCTCGCTTAATTGGTGCGCCTCCCGGATATGTCGGTTATGATGAAGCGGGTCAGTTGACCGAGAAGGTAAGGCGCAAGCCGTATTCGGTTATTCTGCTTGATGAAATCGAGAAAGCGCATCCCGATGTTCTTAATATTCTGTTACAGATTTTCGACGACGGTCGTGTTACAGATGCGCAGGGTAGAGTGGTTAATTTTGAAAATACCATCATCGTTATGACCTCCAACGCAGGCAGTGACAAACAGGGAGGTGCCGTTGGTTTTGCCAAGAGTGCAGCCGACGTTTCTAAGGATAAGGCTATGAAAGCACTCAGTGAGTTTTTACGCCCTGAATTTTTAGCGAGAATCGATGAAATAGTCGTCTTTTCACCTTTAAGCGAAGAAAGTCTTGTAAAGATTTCTGCGCTTATGTTGGAGGAGTTAAAGGCGGTTATGAGTGAAAAGAATATCAATATGTCATATGATAAATCGGTTTGCGAATATTTAGCTGAATCTTCTGTCGGTGCTAAATCGGGTGCGCGTGAGCTTCGCAAGAAGATAAGAAAAAATATTGAAGATAAAATTGTTGATATTATTATCGATAACTGCGATAAGGTTATTTCAAAAATTGACGTAACCTATAAAAAAGATTTTGTTATTTCCTATAAATAATTTAATTTTACGCTTGACTAACGGCAGGGATTATGTTATTATAGTCCTTGCCGAAAAATGCGGGTGTAGTTCAATGGCTAGAATCCCAGCCTTCCAAGCTGGTCGTGTGGGTTCGATTCCCATCACCCGCTCCAGAAAAACCGACTTGTTTCGACAAGTCGGTTTTTCAGTTATATTCGCCTTACGGAGAATTATATTGCTAGGCAATGATATTTGGACTTCGTCCAAGTGATATTCGCTTCGCGAGTTTTAGGGGCGAATATAATATTACTGAAACCGCAAGGTTTCAATATAACTAAATATGCAGTCGTTTGAACACATAGGGCAAAAATCAAAAGACTTTGAATTTATGCAACCTTTTCAAAATATTAAGCACTAACCTTATGGTTGGTGCTTTTTTATTTATATAAAAAATTTTTTGTAATTTATTGACACTCAAACTATAAAAAGTTATACTATTATATTATGGATTTATTATATTATCTGAGGTGATATATATGTTATCGAAGGAAATGGTTAATTTAGGCCAGGTCAGGTCTGTCATTCGTGAGATGTTTGAATACGGTAATAAGCGTGCCGCCGAGATAGGTAGAGAAAATGTTTTTGACTTTAGCCTTGGTAATCCAAGCGTGGCTGCGCCTGTGATTGTCGATGAAACTATAAAGAAATTGATAGCTGAAGAGGATTCAGTCAAGCTTCACGGTTATACCTCAGCACCGGGCGATATGGCTGTCAGAAATACGGTTGCAAAGTGGCTAAACGATACATATGATACTACCTTTAGTGGTGCTAATATCTATTTTACTACAGGTGCCGCCGCAGCTTTAACTATAACATTTAAAGCAATTTCCGAAAAAAATGATGAAATAATTGTATTCGCACCGTTCTTCCCGGAATATAAGGTGTTTATTGAAAATTCGGGTGCAAAAATGAAGGTTGTTAAATGCCGTGAGTCGGATTTTCAAATTGATTTTGCTGAATTAAAATCTGCAATTAACGAGCACACGAAGGCAGTAGTTATAAATTCCCCCTGTAATCCTTCCGGTGTGGTATTTTCAAAAGCCACAATTGAAAAACTGTCAGAAGTTTTAAGAGAGTGCGAAAAAGATTTCGGTCATCCCATTTTCTTGATTTCGGACGAGCCTTACAGAGAACTTGTTTACGATGATATTGAGGTACCGTTTGTACCGAATTTTTATAACAATACAATCGTTTGCTATTCGTTTAGCAAATCGCTCTCACTTCCGGGAGAAAGAATTGGTTATATTTTAATTTCTGATAAATCGGCAGACCCTGCGCTTATATTTGATGCAGTTGCAGGTGCGGGCAGGGCGCTTGGATATGTTTGTGCTTCAAGCCTGTTTCAGCGTGTTATACCGCACTGTCTTGGTATGACTGCCGATATTGAAGTTTATAAGAAAAACCGTGACATACTGTGTCAGGCGCTGCGTGAGTACGGCTTTGAGCTGGCGCGGCCCGACGGCGCATTTTATTTATTTGTTAAGGCGCTTGAGGCTGATGCTAACAGGTTCTGCGAAAATGCAAAGAAATTTGAGCTTTTGTTAGTTCCGAGTGATAGCTTTGGATATGAAGGCTATGTAAGAATTTCTTACTGTGTTTCGACCGAGCAAATTATCAATTCATTACCAGCCTTCAAAAAGCTTGCTGATGGATACAAGAACGGAGAATTTTAATGAACAAACTCGAAATTGCACGAGAAAAAATCAATAAAATTGACAAAGAGATGGCGGGACTCTTCTGTGAGCGTATGCAGGCCGCAGAAATGGTAGCGGATTACAAAAAAGAAATGGGTCTACCCATTTATGACGCTTCGCGAGAGGAAGCAATAATTCAAAATAACTCTAGGCTTATAGAAAACGAGGCATATACAGGCTATTACGTTAATTTCCTGCGTGATGTAATGAAGATTTCCCGTAATTATCAGCATAAGCTGCTTTCGGGTATGAAGATTGCCTATAGCGGTGTTGAGGGCGCCTTTGCTCACATTGCGGCAGGTAAAATATTTAAGGAAGGCCAGAGAATTGCTTTTCCTAATTTCAGCGAGGCCTACAGGGCGGTAGTTGATGGTGAATGTGACTGTGCGGTTTTACCGATTGAAAACAGTAGTGCGGGTGAGGTCGGTCAGGTAATTGACCTGATTTTCTCGGGTAGCCTGTATGTAAACGGCGTATATGAGTTGTCGGTTTCTCAAAATCTTTTAGGTGTCGCGGACGCTGAAATTTCTGATGTCAAGCGTGTTATTAGTCATATGCAGGCGCTTGAGCAATGCAACAACTATATTCGCTCTCACGGCTTTGATGCTGTTATGAGTGATAATACCGCCATTGCCGCTCAACAGGTTGCCGAGGCAAACGATAAGTCAACCGCAGCTATTGCCAGCAGTGAGACCGCCAAGCTATACGGCCTTAAGGTGCTTGATTCAAACATTAATGAAAGTCATGTAAATACAACCCGTTTTGCAGTGCTTTCTCGTGCAGAACATATTAAGACGGTAAACAAGCCCGACAATCATTCAATTATTCTGTTTACCGTACGCGATGAAGCCAGCGCACTTGCAAAGGCCATCAACGTAATCGGTCATCATAAATTTAACATGAGAACACTCAGAAGCCGTTCAATGAAGAATCTACTTTGGAAATATTATTTCTATGTTGAGCTTGAGGGTAATGTTAATACCGAAGACGGTAAGATGATGCTAAATGAGTTATCGGAATTCTGCGATAAGCTAAAGGTCGCAGGCTCATTCTACAATCACATTGATTTAAAATAAGAGGTATTTATGACAGTCGCTTTGAATTTAGGAGACAGAAGTTATGACATTATTATTGAGCGTGGTGTTTTAAATAATGCCGGTCATCTGCTCAATCTTAATCGCAATGTCCTTATTGTTACCGATGACGGTGTACCTGCTGAATATGCCGAATGTATTGCTCAGCAGTGCCTGAATCCCGTTATTGTAATTATTAAGCAGGGTGAGGAAAGCAAAACCTTTCCCGTTTTTGAGGAGCTTTGCCGCACCATGCTTAAACATAATTTCAACCGTAAAGACTGTGTCGTTGCGGTCGGCGGCGGTGTTGTAGGTGACATATCAGGTTATGCGGCGGCATCCTTTATGCGCGGTATTGATTTTTATAATATTCCCACGACGCTTTTGTCACAGGTTGACTCGTCTATCGGCGGTAAGGTTGCTATAAACCTTGATTCATATAAAAACATCGTCGGCGCTTTCTATCAGCCTAAAAAAGTACTTATCGACCCCGATGTTCTTAAAACCTTGCCCGAGCGTCAGTTCGCAAACGGCATGGCCGAGGCGGTAAAAATGAGTCTTACAAGTGATAAAGATTTATTTGAGCTAATTGAAAACAACGATATTGAGCAAAATATCGATACAATCATTGAAAAATCTTTAATGATTAAAAGATTTGTTGTTGAAAACGATGAGCGTGAGAACGGTCTTCGTAAAATTCTTAATTTTGGTCATACAATCGGTCACGCTATTGAGAGCGCCGAATATGAAAATCTGTATCACGGCGAATGTGTGGCACTTGGTATGCTACTTGTCTGTAGTGAGTCGGTAAAAGCGAGACTTTTGCCTGTGCTAAAAAAAATCGGTCTTCCTACAGAATACATTTATGATAAAGAAGCTGTCGCAGAAAATCTTGTTCACGACAAAAAATCATCTTCAGGCAGTATTTCGGGAATATTTGTAAATAGTATCGGCAGTTATGAAATTAAGGAGTTAACTACCGATGAGTTCAAAAAGTTAATTTAGGCGGTAAATTATGAGATACGGTTTAATTGGTGAAAAGCTTGGCCACAGTTTTTCGGCTGAAATTCACCCAAAAATTGCAGATTATGAATATGAGCTAAAGGAAATTGCCCGTGAGGATGTAAAAGACTTTATCGAGGCTAAGGATTTTTGCGGAATAAATGTTACCATTCCTTACAAGCAGACCGTGATACCGTATCTTGATTATATTGACGAGAAGGCAAAATCTATTGGTGCCGTTAATACAATTGTCAATAATGATGGTGTATTATGCGGTTATAACACCGATTTTGGCGGATTATTAGCGCTGATAAACCGTGTTACCAATGATTTAAGCGGTAAAAAGGCCTTGATTTTAGGTGACGGTGGCGCAAGTCTTACGGCGCAGGCTGTGCTAAAGCACCTAAATGCTAAGGAAATTTACGTTGTAAGCCTATATGAAGGCGAGGGCAAGATTTCCTACGAGAAGGCCCAAAAAAGTCACACCGATGCGAATATAATTATTAACGCCACGCCCGTAGGTATGTATCCGCGTGTAGACGGCAGTGCTATAAATATTGATGAATTCAATAATCTCAGCCTTGTGGTTGACGTTGTTTATAATCCTTTGCGCACCGACCTTATTATTGCCGCACAGAAAAAGGGTGTTGCGGCTATTAGCGGACTTTATATGCTGATAGCGCAAGCGGTTTTAGCCGCAGGCTATTTTACGGGCAAGGAGTTTGGCAGAGAGGTTATAGATAATATTTATGATGAAATGGTGGCAAAAAAGCGCAATATTGTCTTAACCGGTATGCCGGGCAGCGGCAAATCAACAATTGGCAAGATTTTATCCGATAAGCTTAATATGCCTTTTATTGATACCGATGCCGAAATTATTAAAAAAACAGGCAAAGAGATTACCAAAATTTTTGCCGAACTGGGTGAGTCAGGCTTCAGAAAAATTGAAAGCGAGGTTATCGCCGAGGTATCCCTCAGGGACGGTTGTGTTGTATCGACAGGCGGTGGTGCAATTTTGAATGACGATAATATCCGCCATCTTAGGCATAACGGCTTGGTATTTTTCCTTGACCGTTCACTTGATGAGCTTATACCGACCTCTGACAGACCGCTTGCAAACTCTAAAGAGAGTATTGTTAAGCGTTATAACGAGCGTATTGATATTTACAGAAGCGCCAACGATTATGCCGTTAAGGTTACAAATCCTGATACCACAGCTCAATCAATAATTGATTTGTTAAAAGGGGCAAATTAATATGACGGTTAAAATTGAAAAATCGAAGGCTGTTGGACAGGTCTTTGCACCGCCGTCAAAAAGTATGGCACACAGGCTTTTGATTTGTGCAGGATTATCAAAAGGGAAGAGCACTATTCATAATATTGCGTATTCTCAGGATATATTAGCAACACTTGACTGTCTTACCGAAATCGGCGCAAAAATTTGCCGAAAAGACGGTTTTGTTGAGGTTGAGGGAATTGATATATCTTCGGCTAATAAGCGGTTTTCGGTTAATTGTCGGGAAAGCGGCAGCACGCTTAGATTCTTTATCCCGCTTTTACTTCTCAATGATTCTGCTTCACTTCTTACTGGTAGTGAATATCTTTTCACAAGACCGCTGAGTGTCTATAACGATATTTGTCTAAAACAAGGCTTAAAATTTGAATTAAACCGCAATACACTTACTCTTGGTGGAGTATTAAAGGGTGGTTCATTTGATGTAGCGGGTAATATCAGCAGTCAGTTTATAAGCGGTCTTTTGTTTGCTTTACCGCTTGTTAAGGCTGATAGTATTATTAAGCTTATCCCACCGATTGAAAGTCGCTCTTATATAAATATGACAATTTCGGCATTAAAAGCATTTGGCGTTGTTGCCGAGTGGCAGGATGAAAACACATTATTGGTAAAAGGTAATCAAACCTATAAGGCGCAAAATTTAACGGTTGAGGGCGACTACTCAAATGCCGCTTTTCTTGATGCATTTGGCTGTGTCGGTGGCGAGGTTGAGATTTTAGGTCTTGATAGTGAATCGCTACAGGGTGACAAAATTTATAAAGATTATTTTAAGCAGTTAAAACACGGCAGACCGACACTTGATGTTTCTGATTGCCCCGATTTAGCGCCGATTTTAATAACCTTAGCGTCTATATTGGGTGGTGCTGAGTTTGTCGGTACCAAGCGCCTCGAAATTAAAGAAAGTAACCGAGGCGTTGTTATGGCGCAGGAGCTTAAAAAGTTTGGCGCCGATATTGAGGTTTTTGATAATAATATAATTGTTAATAATTGTAATTTACATAGTCCTAACACAATATTAGACGGCCATAACGACCACAGAATAGTTATGTCTTTAAGTGTTATTTCGAGCCTTTACGGCGGTGAAATTGCGGGATATAGAGCGGTCACAAAAAGTTATCCGGATTTCTTTGACAGGATTCGCACATTAGGTATTGGAGTGTCATTTAATGAAAATCAGTAAGGATACAGTGTTTTTGATAGTCGGTTTAGGACTAATGGGCGGTAGCTACGCCCGTGGTCTTAAAAAGCAGGGCTATACAGTTAATGCCATTACTTTAGAGCAGAGTTCTATCGACTTTGCATTAGAAAATAAAATAATTGATGCGGGTTCAATAAAACCCGATAAAGAGCTAATATGTAGTGCCGATATTGTGGTATTCGCACTTTATCCGCACATCCTTACCGAGTGGATAGGTGATAACCAGCATCTGCTGAAGTCGGGTACCATAATCACCGACGTTACGGGTGTCAAGACGGGTATCGTCGATGATATACAGTCGGTTTTAAGAGATGATGTTGAATTTATCGCCGCGCATCCTATGGCAGGCCGCGAGGTATACGGTGTGCAGAACAGTGATGAAAAAATCTTTTTAAATGCTAACTATATTGTAGTTCCAACCCCAAAAAACACCGCACACGCTATCTCGGTTTGTGAGGAAATCGGCAGAATTCTTGGGTTTTCTCAGGTCTCCCGACTCACACCCGAAAAGCACGACGAAATGATTGCATTTCTTTCTCAGCTTACCCACTGTATTGCAATTTGTCTTATGACCTGTAATCAAGACGAAAATCTGGCCCATTATACGGGTGACTCGTTCAGAGATTTAACCCGAATTGCGAATATCAATGAGGATATGTGGTCAGAGCTGTTTTTACTTAATAAGGATAAGCTTGTTGATATGATGATGCTGTTTCGCAACGATTTTGATTTGTTAATGAAATATATCAAAAACCAAGATAGTGAAAGTATCAAGAATATGATGCGCATATCGACACAGCGCCGTAAACTATTTAATAAGAAGGAGACCGATAAATCATGAATATGGATTTTATGCGAAAGCTACCCGTTCCTGCACAAATTAAGCGACAGCTACCGCTTCCTGAAAAATATTCTGCCATAAAAGAACAGCGTGACACTGAAATTAAAAGAGTATTTACGGGGGAAGACGACCGACTTCTGCTTGTCATTGGCCCGTGCTCTGCCGACCGTGAGGATTCTGTTTTAGAGTATGTCAGCCGTCTGCGCGAGGTGCAGGAACAGGTTAAGGATAAGATTATTATTATACCAAGATTATATACCAATAAACCGCGTACAACTGGTGAAGGGTATAAAGGTATGCTTCATCAGCCTAATCCTACCGAGCGCCCCGATATGCTTGGCGGTATTATGTCTATTCGTAAGCTACATATTGATACAATTATGCGCACAGAGTTTACCTGTGCTGACGAAATGCTTTATCCCGATAATCACAGATACCTTGGCGATCTTCTTTCTTATGTTGCCGTCGGCGCTCGTTCGGTTGAAAATCAACAGCACCGCCTTACTGCAAGCGGTCTTGATATCCCCGTAGGTATGAAAAACCCCACAAGTGGCGACTATTCTGTAATGATGAACGCAATTCATGCGGCGCAAAGTTCACATATGTTTATATATCGCGGTTGGGAAGTTAAATCTCACGGCAACGAGCATTCACACGCTATTTTACGTGGTTTTGTAAATAAAAGCGGTCAAACATTCCCAAACTATCATTTTGAGGATTTAATACATCTATCAAAAATCTATGCCGAGAGTGGTCTTAAAAATCCCGGTGTTATTATCGATACAAACCACGCAAACTCCGGCAAGCAGTATCTCGAGCAGATAAGAATCTGTAAAGAGGTTTTGCACAGCTGCAGGTATTCACCCGATGTCAAGAAGCTTGTTAAAGGCTTTATGATTGAAAGCTATTTGGTTGACGGCTGTCAGGCCGTTGGCGGTACTACATACGGTCAATCAATAACCGACCCATGTCTTGGTTGGGAAAAGACCGAAAGACTAATTTTAGACATGGCAGACATTCTTTAATTGGAGAATTATTATGGAAAATATTTTAAAAAACACCAAACAGACGATAGAAGAACTCTGTACCGTTGCTGACATTAAGAAGGGCGATATCGTTATTATCGGTTGCTCTACAAGCGAGGTCACGGGTGGTAAAATCGGTAAAAACTCTAACGAAGAAATTGGTGAGTTGATATTTAATACACTCAATACCGTCTTGACCGAAAAGGGCGCTTATCTCGCCGCACAGTGTTGTGAGCATTTAAATCGTGCTATAGTTATCGAGCGTGATGCAGTTACCACCGAAGAAATTGTAAATGTTGTGCCTCAGATTAAGGCTGGCGGTTCTTTTGCAACTGCGGCTTACAGGAATTTTAAAAATCCCATTGTAATTGAAAGCATCAAAGCAAATGCAGGATTAGATATAGGTCTGACCCTTATTGGTATGCACCTAAAAAACGTTGCTGTGCCTGTAAGACTTAGTGTGGCAAAAATAGGGGATGCCATTATCTCTGCGGCTAAGACACGTCCTAAATTTATCGGCGGTGTCAGGGCGACCTACGACGAAAACCTTATTTAGTTAACATAAGACACATCATATTGTGTTTTATGTTACACTTTTTGTCATATAAAGTGTTTTTTCGTTAAATTTTTTGTTGTTGAGTGTTGACATTTATCTGCAATAAGTGTATAATTTTTACATAATAATCTGTAAGGGGTGGGGAAGATATGTTATTACTTGAGCAACGCATTGTGAAGGACGGTATTATTGGTGCCGGCAATGTTCTCAAGGTTGATAGCTTTCTTAATCACCAGATGGATGTTTCGTTTTTAACGAAGCTTGCCGAGGAATTTTATAGGTTATATAAAGACTGTGGCGTTAACAAGATACTTACTATTGAGGCTTCCGGTATTGGTATAGCTTGTTTAACGGCGCAGTTTTTTAATGTTCCTATGGTTTTTGCAAAAAAGTCAAAAACAAAGAATATTGCAGGCGATGTTTATACAAGCAAGGTCGAGTCGTTTACGCATGGCACCGTCTATGATATCATTGTTTCTAAAGATTTCTTAAATAAAGACGATAATGTACTTATTATTGATGACTTTCTGGCTAAGGGACAGGCTCTCTTAGGTCTTACGAAGCTTGTTAAGGATGCGGGTGCTCAGGTTGTCGGTTGCGGCATCGTTATTGAAAAAGCTTTTCAGGACGGTGGCGATTTAATTCGCAACAGCGGTGTTCGGATTGAGTCATTAGCACGCATTAAAAGTATGTCGGTTGAAGACGGCGTTGAATTTTGTTAATTGTTTATTAAACCGAAAGGTTTTTAATAAAAAAATATTAAAAAGGGGAAAATCACAATGAAAAGATTACTCGCACTTGTTCTTGCTATCGTAATGGTTGCAGCATTCGCTGTTGGCTGTTCAGGCAAGAAAGACGGCGGTGAGGAAAGCAATGTTCTTTCTATCAACGATGTTGAGAAGACCACTCCTGACACCATCACTGCTATTCCGAAGGAAGAGTTAAAGGTTGGTTTCATTTTTTTACATGACCAGAACTCTACCTATGACAAGAACTTTATGGATGCTGCTACTGCAGTAACCGAGAGACTCGGTCTCAACAGCGATCAGGTTATTTTCAAGACAAATATTCCTGAGAGCGATCAGTGCTACGAGACTGCTAAAGAGCTTGTTAACGCAGGCTGCGACCTTATCTTCGCTGACAGCTTCGGTCATGAACCCTATATGATTAAGGCTGCTAAGGAATTCAAAGAGGTTCAGTTCTGCCACGCTACCGGTACACGTGCTATAACCGAAAAGGTTGGTAACTACCACAACGCTTTCGCTTCTATCTATGAGGGCCGTTATCTTGCAGGTATTGCTGCAGGTATGAAACTCAACGAAATGATTGAAGCTAAGAAAATCACTGCTGACCAGGCTAAGATTGGTTACGTTGGTGCTTACCCGTATGCTGAAGTTATTTCGGGTTACACCTCTTTCTATCTTGGTGTTAAGTCGGTTTGCCCGACCGTAAAGATGGAAGTTAAGTATACAAACTCTTGGTTTGATATTACCGCTGAAAACACCGCAGCTAAGGCTCTTATCGATGCAGGTTGCGTTCTTATCAGCCAGCACGCCGACTCTTCAGGTGCTCCGAGTGCTTGTGAAGAAGCAGGCGTTCCTAACGTTGCTTACAACATTGACACTTCTAACATTGGTCCTAACACAGCTATCATTTCTTCAAAGATTTCTTGGGAACCCTATTTCGAGTACATCATTAAGACAATGATTAACGGCGGTCAGATTGATGCAGACTACTGTGCAGACCTCGAAAATGGTGGTGTTCAGTTAACCAAGCTTAATGAAAAGGTTGCTGCTAAGGGCACAATGGAAGCTATCAATGCGGCTAAAGAAAAGCTCATTAAGGGCGAACTCAACGTATTTGATACCGCTACATTTACTGTTGGTGGTAAGGCCCTTACAACATACTTAGCTGACGTTGTTGATAACGGTGACTATGTTCCTGATTCAGAAGCAATTTCTAACGGACGTTTTAACGAATCAACAATGAGATCTGCTCCTTATTTCAACATTATTATTGACGGCATCACTGCTGAACAGTAATTTAAGATTTACGGGCGGAGCAAAATTTGCTCCGCCTTTGTTCTATTTTTAGTTTTGAAAAGAATGCTGTATTCAGCACTCTTTTGAACGCTAAAGAAACGGGGGAAATGTAATGAATTCTTCAGCGGCTATTGAATTGAAAAACATAACTAAAACCTTTGGTTCGGTTGTGGCGAACAAAAATGTTTCGTTAACCGTTAATAAGGGTGAAATTCTTTCAATCCTCGGCGAAAATGGTAGTGGTAAAACTACACTTATGAATATGATTTCAGGCATATATTATCCCGATGAGGGACAGATTTTCATCGACGGTAACGAGGTTGTTATATCCTCACCGCGTGATGCCTTTGATTATAAAATCGGTATGATTCATCAGCATTTTAAGTTGGTTGATGTTTTTACTGCTACCGAAAATATAATTCTCGGCCACGAGGATAAACAAAACTTTAATGCCAAAAAGGCAACAGATAAGGTCAAAGAAATCTGTGATATGTACGGTTTCGAAATTGACCCAACAAAGAAAATTTACAATATGGCTGTTTCAGAGAAGCAGACGGTAGAAATCATCAAGGTTTTATATCGAGGTGCCGACATTCTGATTCTTGATGAGCCTACGGCGGTACTTACCCCGCAGGAGACCGAGAAGCTCTTCAATATATTAAGAAGAATGAGAGATCTCGGCAAGGCCATCATTATAATTACTCATAAACTTAACGAGGTTTTAGAGCTTTCTGATAAGGTTGCGGTACTCAGAAAAGGCGAATATATCGGTACTGTAAACACTTGTGAAACAAGCGAATCAGAGCTTACCGAAATGATGGTAGGTAAAAAGATATCTCTAAATATCGAGCGTTCTGTACCCGTAAACCCGCAGGACCGTCTTATTGTTGAAAATATTGACTGTAAGAATAGGGAAGGCGTCAAATTGCTTGATAACGTAAGTTTTACGGCACGTTCGGGCGAAATTTTAGGTATAGCAGGTATAGCAGGCTCGGGTCAGCGTGAGCTGCTTGAAGCAATTGCGGGCCTTCAGCATTTAGAAACGGGTAGAATTTTATATAATAACCCAAAAACCGGCACAGAGGATGATTTGAGGGGTAAAACGCCGCTGCAGATAAGAGAGCTTGGCGTGCGACTCTCCTTCGTGCCTGAAGACAGATTAGGTATGGGACTTGTCGGTAATATGGATATTGCCGAAAATATGATGCTACGCAGCTATCGAAAGGGTAAATCAATATTCCTTGAGCGTAAATCACCACGCAATCTTGCAGAGCATATTATCGAAGATTTAGAGGTAATCACACCCGGTGTAACAACACCCGTAAGACGACTCTCGGGCGGTAATATTCAAAAGGTTTTGGTTGGCCGTGAAATCGCATCGGCTCCCACCGTTTTGATGGCGGCTTATCCGGTACGCGGTCTTGATATTAACTCGTCATACACCATCTATAATCTTTTAAATCAGCAAAAGGAGAAGGGTGTTGCGGTAATCTTTGTTGGTGAAGATTTAGACGTTCTGACCGAGCTTTGCGATCGCATTATGGTAATATGTGGTGGTAAAATCACAGGTATTGTTGATGGCAGAACCGCTACTAAGGAAGAAATCGGTTTGTTAATGACAAATTCGCGCGGAGGTGAAAACAGTGAGCAAAACTAATTCGAGCATCGCAAAGGAGCCTCTAATGCACTTTACAAAACGTGATGATATTACGGGTTTAAAATCTGTATTATTACACGCAGCCGGATTGTTGGCAGGCTTGATTGTTTGTGCTGTTTTTATAATGCTTTTTACGGGGCTTAATCCTATTGAAGTATATGTTAAAATGTTTCAGGGCACATTCGGCGGCGATGTAACACGTCTTAAAGCAATTCACCATACAGCAATTTTACTTGCTATTTCACTCGCAGTTACTCCTGCATTTAAGATGAAATTCTGGAATATAGGCGCTGAGGGACAGGTGCTTATCGGTGCCTTGATGGCGGCATACTGTATGCTTGAATACGGCAATACACTTGATGAGCCTATATTGCTTTTGGTTATGTTCCTCTCAAGTACCATCGCAGGTATGCTGTGGGCGATAATTCCTGCCTTATTTAAGGCTTTTTGGAACACAAACGAAACCTTGTTCACACTTATGATGAACTATGTTGCCACAACGCTTGTAGGATATTTTGTTATGGTGAAGGACCGCTCAGGCAGAAGCGACCTCGGTATCTTAAATGAGCGCACGGGCTACGGCTATTTACCAAAGCTTTTCGGTCAGGATTATTTTCTCAATATTTCTATTGTAATATTCATAACCATAATTATGTTTATTTATTTAAAATACAGTAAACAGGGTTATGAAATTGCGGTAGTAGGTGAGAGCCAAAATACAGCTAAATATATCGGTATTAACGTTAAAAAGGTAATTATTCGAACTATGGCAATTTCAGGTGCCATCTGCGGTATTACAGGTCTTATGCTCGTTGCTGGTTCGCCGACACCGAGCATCAACGAAAGCATAGTAGGCGGTCAGGGCTTTACGGCGATTCTTGTATCGTGGATGTCTAAGTTTAACCCGATTATTATGATTTTTGTTTCGGCATTGGTTGTTTTCCTTGGTGACGGCGGTGCTTCGGCTACAGATGCTCTGAAAATTGACAGTAGCGTCGGTGAAGTTTTAACAGCGATAATTATTTTCTTTATTATCGGTTGTGAGTTCTTTACAAAATATAAAATTAACTTCAGAAAACGCCAGAAAGGAGATAAATAATGTTAGCTATTGTTTCAAATCTGATTACCCAGACTCTTGGTTACAGTTCAACACTTCTTTTTGGTTCAACGGGTGAGATTATTACCGAAAAATCAGGTAACCTTAATCTTGGCACACCCGGTATTATGTCGTTAGGCGGTGTATGCGGTGTTATTGGTGCATACTACTATACAACTTATGCTGGTACATTTAATCCCTTGATTTCTATTATTATTACTTTATTTGCGACAATAGTTGGCTCTCTGTTAACTACATTGATTTACAGCTTTTTGACTATTACTCTACGTGCTAATCAAAACGTTACGGGCCTCGCGCTGACCACATTCGGTGTTGGTCTTGCCAATTTCCTTGGTGGCATTATTAACAGTTTGGCAGAAGGTAATACGGGTGTTTCAGCGTTCCCGGAGATAGCAACCGCTTATCAAACAAAGCTACCGTTTGCCGAAAACCTTGGATTTATCGGTAAGGCGTTTCTATCGTCAGGATTTATGACATATCTTGCCATTATAATCGCTATTATTACAGCCTATGTTATAAAACGAACAAGAATTGGTCTTAATCTTCGCGCAGTAGGGGAAAACCCCGCTACAGCAGATGCAGCGGGTATTAACGTTAACCGTTATAAGTATGTCGCTACCTGTCTTGGCGGTGTTATTTCAGGACTTGGAGGTTTACATCTTGTAATGCAGTATTTATCAGGCGGTTGGAATAAGAGCGCTGTTGAGCAGTTTGGTTGGCTATCGGTTGCATTGGTTATTTTCGCAGTTTGGCGCCCATTACTTGGTATTTTAGGTTCGGTATTATTTGGTGCACTTTATGTAATACCGTTTTCAATACCGAATTTAGCACCCAAAACCCAGCAATTACTTGAATTGTTGCCGTATGTTGTTACAATAGTTGTACTTGCAATATCAAGTATGCGCAAAAAGCGTGAAAGTCAGCCACCTGAGAGTCTTGGTACGACATATTTCCGTGAGGAAAGATAATTAAACTATAAAACGCAGTGGTATTTTTTATAATTACCATTGCGTTTTTTAGGGAAGAGAACATATTTTACAATATTATTTAACTTGAAAAATTTAATTCCCAATTATACAAAATGAATATTTTGTATAATTGGGGGGGCAGAGCTCAAAGTGGCTAAATAGACCTATTTTGCGTTAATACTACTCTCATACCACTTTCGCCGGTCTTCTGCTTCTTGTTCATTTTTTATTTGACTAATAAAATAACTTTATTTATAATTATATTGTAGTTATTGTTTTGGAGTTGTTAATTTGAAACACGAAATTTTATTATCGGCTCCTTTAATAGTTCGTAACTTCTTAGCTTACAATGAAACTATTAAAGGTAAATCCTCTAAATCTATTGACGAATATTATTTTGATTTGCAGACCTTCTTTCGATACATTATATCATCGCGAGGTCTTGTATCGTCTGTAATCGAGTTTGATCAAATTAATATTTCGTCTGTTGACATAGATTTAATAAAAACTATTACATTAACCGATTTATATTCGTTTCTGGTGTTCTGTAAAAATGAACGTGGCAACAACGCTGCTACACGTGCCCGTAAGGCTTCAACGCTGCGTATTTTCTTTAGATACCTTACTGTACAGGAACATTTATTAGAGGTTAACCCTGCCGAATTGTTGGAATCGCCGAAAATCAAGCAATCATTACCAAAACACCTTTCATTAGACGATTCCCTAAAACTACTAAATTCAGTAACAGGTAATAATGCCGAGAGAGATTACTGTATTTTAACCCTGTTTTTAAACTGTGGGATGCGTTTATCAGAGCTTGTTTCGCTGAATTTAAGCGATATTAAGTCAGACGGAAGTCTTGTTATCACCGGTAAAGGTAATAAACAACGTTTAGTTTACCTCAATCAAGCCTGTATTGACGCCATTAACGCATATCTGCCTGTTCGACCAAACGAAGGCGTACCTGCTAACTATAAAAACGCTCTGTTTATAAGCCGTAATAAGCGACGCATCAGCAATAAGACCGTTCAACACATTGTTAAGACCTATATTGAAAAAGCTGGTCTTGGCGATCAAGGTCTTTCAACACATAAATTACGTCATACCGCCGCCACTCTTATGTATCAGGAAGGCAATGTTGATGTTCGTGTTTTAAAAGAAATTCTCGGACACTCAAATTTAGGCACCACACAGATTTACACACATGTTGCAAACAAGCAAATTGAGAGTGCAATCAATGCCAATCCCCTATCAAATGTTAAAATGAATAGCAAAAAAGACACCTAATAGGTGTCTTTAACTTTTATAATATAATACATACTAACCCGTTACAACCTTCATTTATAACACGCTCAAGCGTTTCTTGAAGTCGCATTCTCGCATCAGACGGCATATGTGCTAATTTTGCGTGTAAACCTTCATTTACAAGCTCATGCAATGATTTGCCGAATATATTCGAATCCCAAATTTTTACAGGATCCTCCTCAAACTCGCTAAGCAAGTACATAATTAGGTCTTCGCTCTGCTTTTCACTGCCAACAATCGGGCTTACCTCGGTCGTAATATCGGCCTTCATCATATGAATTGACGGTGCCGATGCTCTGAGTCTGACACCGTAACGGCCGCCTTGACGCATAATTTCGGGTTCTTGCAGGGACAATTCCTCGATTTGCGGCATTACAATTCCGTAGCCCGTCGACTCAACCTCGTCAAGAGCGTTTTTAAACCGCATAAATTGCTTTTTAATTGCGGCTAATTCAATTAAATTACGAAGCAAATCTTCATCATCGTTTATATTGATTTCAGACATTTCGGTTAAAATTTTATAATATAGTTCTTTGGCAACCGAAATTTTTACCTTTGCGGAGCCCATACCGAGTTTTATACTGTCGGTGTCAGCGTCACTAATATACTCATTTTCCATTACCGAATTTTTAAACATATCAACATCTCGAATTCTGCTAAGCCCGTTACAAGAATTCTTAACGCTATCGACAATCTCTGAGCGCAACCAATGATGTAGCGGTAAGGAGTTTATCCACATCGGGAAATCAACCTTGATTTCTTTTATAGGAAACTCATATAAAATCTGCGCCAAAATCTGCTTAATATCGCTTTCAGACAGGTCTAAACAGCTAACCGCCATCACAGGTACACCGTAGCTGTCAGACAGCTCTGCGGCTAAATTTTGCGATTGCTCGCTATCGGGGTTTAAGCAATTTAACAGTACAACAAATGGTTTGTTAATTTCCTTTAACTCACTAATAACTCTCTGCTCAGCCTCGGCATATTCTTCACGCGGAATATCGCTGATTGAGCCATCGGTAGTGATAACAAGGCCTATTGTTGAGTGCTCGTTTATGACCTTTTTGGTGCCGATTTCGGCCGCCATATTAAACGGTATTGCATTCTCATACCATGGTGTCATGACCATTCGCGGCTGATCTTCCTCTATGTAGCCAAGTGAGCTTGGCACAATATAGCCAACACAATCGATCAATCTCACATTAAAGCCTGCGGTATCATCAACCTTAATATTAACGGCATTTTCAGGCACAAATTTTGGTTCGGTAGTCATTATTGTTCTACCTGCGGAAGATTGCGGCAATTCATCATTAGCTCTTTCTCTTTCAAATTGACCGTCAATATTCGGTATGACCAATTTGTCCATAAACTGTTTAATAAAGGTAGATTTACCACTTCTTACCGGACCGACAACCCCTATATAAATATTTCCGTTGGTACGCTCGGCTATATCCTTATAAATATTAGTTTGTGTTTTCATAAAAAATCCTCCGCTCATAAATTTCCACTTGTTAAAGGATATGAGCGAAGGTATTTTTTTATGCTATTATTTTGTTGTATTATCAATATTTGCGATATCATACGGCGTGGTCTGATATACAAAATAGTTCAACCAGTTTGAATAGAGTAAGTTAGCGTGTGAACGCCAAGTGACAAGCGGCGGCAAAGTATCGTCGTCGTTCGGGAAATAATTTTTCGGAACTTCTATAGGTAATCCCGCATTTTTATCCCTTAAATACTCCTTATTCAAGGTGTTGGCATCATACTCTGAATGACCTGTTATAAAAATCTGTCTGCCTTCATCGGTCGATACGGCATAAACTCCCGCATCATTAGAGGAAGCCAAAATTTTAAGCTCTTTTACGGCCTCAATGTCTTCCCTATTTATTGTTGTATGGCGTGAATGGGGCACCATAAAGATATCATCAAAACCACGAAATAATATTGAGCTTTTGTGGTCAACCTTATGCGGAAAAATGCCAAACATTTTTTTGTCAAGCTTTTGCTTTTTGATACCAAAATGATAATAAAGTGCCGCTTGAGCACCCCAACAGATGTGGAAGGTACTGTGAACATGCTTTTTCGTCCATTCAAAAATACGACAAAGCTCTTCCCAATAATCAACCTCTTCAAACTCCATAAGCTCTACAGGCGCACCGGTAATAATCATACCATCATAATAATTGTGTTTTATATCATTAAATTGCTTATAAAACGCCAGTAAATGCTCCTGAGAGGTGTTTTTTGAGGCGTGAGATGAAGTGTTCATCAAATCAATCTCGACCTGTAAGGGAGTATTACCGAGAAGACGCGATAATTGTGTCTCGGTGTCAATCTTTGTGGGCATTAAATTAAGTATTAAAATTTTAAGCGGTCGAATATCCTGCGCGATTGCTCTGGTTTCGGTCATAACAAATATATTTTCGTTACGTAATACCTCGGTAGCAGGAAGGTCGTTTGGTATTTTAATAGGCATAATAATACTCCAAATTAGTCAATTTTATCAAATGCTTGCTGTAAATCAGCAATTAAATCCTCGGCGTTCTCAATACCGCAGGAATAACGGATTAAATCACCAGGTACACCAGCTTTAATTAACTCCTCGTCATTCATCTGACGGTGAGTTGCACTCGCAGGATGCAAGCAACAGGTTCTTGCATCGGCAACATGGGTCTCAATGGCGGCAATTTTTAAATTTTTCATAAGCTTTTCAGCGGCAGCTCTGCCACCCTTAACGCCAAAGCTTACAACACCACAAGAGCCATTCGGCAAATATTTCTTTGCCAAATCGTAGTACTTATCCCCTTCTAAATCAGGATAAGAAACCCAGGCAACCTTTTCATTATTAGAAAGATATTTAGCAACAGCAAGACCGTTTTCACAATGCTTTTTTATTCTAAGGTGTAAGCTTTCAAGACCAAGGTTGAGTAGGAAAGCATTTTGCGGAGACTGAATTGAGCCGAAGTCACGCATTAACTGTGCGGTTGCCTTGGTAATAAATGCACCCTCAAGACCGAATCTTTCGGTATAGGTAACACCATGATAGCTGTCATCGGGTGTGCAAAGACCGGGATATTTGTCAGCATACTTAGTCCAATCAAACTTACCCGAATCAACAATACAACCGCCAACACCGGCTCCATGACCATCCATATACTTTGTGGTAGAATGTGTAACAATGTCAGCACCCCATTCAAAAGGACGACAGTTAACAGGTGTTGCAAAGGTGTTATCAATTATAAGCGGAACACCGTGTTTGTGCGCCGCAGAAGCGAACTTTTCTATATCAAGAACACTTACAGCCGGGTTGGCAATAGTTTCGCCAAACACAGCCTTGGTGTTAGGTTTGAAAGCTGCTTCTAATTCTTCGATAGTACAATCGGGTGAAAGGAATGTAAATTCGATGCCCATTTTCTTCATTGTTACGGCAAACAAATTATATGTACCGCCGTATATTGCAGATGAAGAAACGATATGGTCACCGCAATTTGCAATATTAAAGATACTGTAGAAGTTGGCGGCCTGACCTGATGAAGTGAGCATCGCGGCAGTGCCACCCTCCATATCACAGATTTTAGCTGCAACACTGTCGTTTGTAGGATTTTGAAGACGTGTGTAAAAATAACCGCTTGCCTCAAGGTCAAATAATTTACCCATATCTTCACTTGTAGCATATTTAAAGGTTGTGCTCTGGATAATCGGAATCTGTCTTGGCTCACCGTTGCCTGGTGTATAACCGCCCTGAACACATTTTGTTTCAATATTGTAATTGCTCATAAATTCAACCTCCAAAAATTAGAGTTCAATTCTCCAACCAAACGGGTCTTCGGTTTTACCCCACTGAATGCCGGTAATGGTATCATATAGTTTTTGAGTCAGCTCGCCGATTTTACCGCCGCCGATTTCCATAACGTCATCAACATAACGAAGCTTGCCAACAGGAGAAATTACTGCAGCCGTGCCTGTGCCGAATACCTCTTCGAGCTCGCCCGATTTAGCAGCAGCAACCAATTCGTCAACGCTGATTTTTCTCTCCTCAACCTCGTAGCCCCATGACTTGCAAACCTGAATAACCGAGTTGCGTGTGATACCGGGCAAAATACTACCATTGAGCATTGGTGTAACGATTTTACCGTTTATCTTGAAGAAAATATTCATAGCGCCTACTTCTTCAATGTACTTTCGCTCAACACCATCAAGCCAAAGCACCTGCGAATAACCACCATCGTGGGCCTTAACCTGTGCAATAAGACTTGCGGCATAGTTACCACCCGTCTTTGCAAAGCCCATACCACCCTTAACGGCGCGTACAAACTCATCCTCTATCCAAATACCAACAGGTGCCAAACCACTTTCGTAGTATGCACCACTTGGGGACAGAATTACGATGAACATATATGTTTTCGACGGAGCAACACCGAGAAAATCATCTGTTGCAATAACAAAGGGACGAATGTAAAGAGAGGTGCCGTCATCGGTAGGAATCCAATCTTTATCAATCTTTACAAGCTCAGCTACAGCCTGAACAAAGTCTTCCTCCGGAATTTGAGGAATGCAAAGACGCTCATTAGAAGCATTAGCACGCTTAGCGTTCATATCAGGTCTGAATAAATATGCCTTGTCGCCGTTTTTATAAGCCTTTAGACCCTCAAACATTTCCTGACCATAGTGGAAAACCATAGCCGCAGGAGAAAGCTCAATATTGTGGTAGGGCTCGATTCGAGCATCGTGCCACCCCTTACCCTCGGTATAGTTCATAATAAACATATGGTCGGTAAAGATATGACCAAAGCCTAAAGACGCACCCTTTGCAGGTTTTTCTTTCGGATTTATTGTTTTTGTAACTTTAATATCTAACATTACAATACCTTCTTTAAATTATTTAAAATCATAGCCCATTTTAATGGCTTTAAGGTTTACGCCTGCCATATCGGCCTTGCGGGGCGGTATAACCTTCTCTAAAACTGCCTCGGTGCCATCAATAGATAATTCATCACTAGCGTCGAGTAATTTACCAATCAAAATCATATTTGCAAGTGTAGAGAAGCCTTCATCAGCCGCCATTTTGGTTGCGGGAACGTAGTAAACGGACACATCATCACGTTCGATTTTTTCATCAATTAATGTTGAATCTACAATAATGATACCGCCTGATACAACGCTGTCCTTGTATTTAAGTAAGGACGGCAAATTCATTGCAATTAAGCAGTCGGGTGTTGATACAATAGGCGAACCAACAGGAGTATCACTGATAATGATACTGCAGTTTGCTGTACCGCCACGCATCTCGGGGCCGTAAGACGGCAACCAGCTTACATTTTTATCTTCAATAAGTCCTTTGTAGGCTAAAAATTTACCTGCAAAAAGAACGCCTTGACCGCCGAAACCGGCAATAAGTATTTGTGTAGTTTTCATGATTATTGCCCTCCCGACTATTTCTTAATATCTGCACTGCGGTCTTTATAAACACCGAGCGGATAATAAGGAATCATATTTTCTTCGACCCATTCTAGAGCCTTTTGAGGTGTCATACCCCAGTTGGTAGGACAGCTTGAAACGACCTCAACAAGCGAAAAGCCCTTGTTGTTGATTTGATTTTCAAAGGCTTTCTTTATTGCCTTTTTAGCATTTTTTACGTTCTTTACGTTATTTACTGCAACTCTCTCGAGATACTCGGGACCGTCAAGCTCAGATAACATTTCGCAAACCTTGATAGGAAATCCGCAATGATTAACGTCACGACCATAAGGTGAGGTTTGTGTTACCTGACCCGGCAAAGAGGTCGGTGCCATCTGACCGCCCGTCATACCATAAATTGCGTTGTTAACAAAAATAACTGTAATATTTTCATTTCGAGTAGCCGAGTGTACTGTTTCAGCCATACCGATTGAAGCCAAGTCACCGTCACCCTGATATGTGAATACAATGTGATTTTCGGGGTCTGAACGTTTAAGACCTGTTGCAACGGCAGGAGCACGGCCGTGAGCCGCCTCAACCATATCACAGTTAAAGTAGTTATAAGCCATAACAGAGCAACCAACAGGTGCAACACCGATTGTTTTACCCTCTATACCTAATTCATCAATAACCTCGGCAACAAGACGGTGAATTATACCGTGTGTACAACCGGGACAATAGTGCATAGACACATCGGCGAGTGCCTTTGGTTTTTCAAAAACTACCATTACTTGTTACCTCCTTTTGAAGCTTCAATAATTTTCTCTAAAACCTGCTCGGGTGACGGAATCATACCGCCTGCACGGTTACATAGTGTAACCGGTTTCTTGCAACCTGTTGCAAGACGAACGTCCTCAATCATCTGACCCATTGAAAGCTCAACCGAAATAAAGGAATTAACCTTATCGGCAGCCTTAGCAAAGACGTCTGTTGGGAACGGCCAAAGTGTAATAGGACGGATAAGACCAACCTTGATACCCTGCTGGCGTGCTGCAATTATTGCATTCTTAGAAATACGTGCGGCAATACCGAATGCAGCAATACAGATTTCGGCATCATCCATCATAAATTCCTCGTACATTACTTCATTTTTCTCAACTTCCTTGTATCTTTCGTAACGTGCGAAATTGAGCTGTTCAAGTTCATCGGGAACGAGCGATAAAGAATTTATAATATTGTGCTTACGCTGCATCTTGGTGCCTGTAACCGCCCACGATTTATCATATTCATTGATTTCGGGTTCTTTAAGCTCAACAGGCTCCATCATCTGACCCATTGTACCGTCTGCCAAAATCATAGATGTCATACGGTATTTTTCGGCAAGGTCGAAGCCCTTAATTGTAAGGTCTGCCATCTCCTGAACCGATGACGGTGCTAAAACTATCATACGGAAATCGCCATGACCGCCGGCCTTTGTGGCCATAAAGTAGTCTGACTGTGAGGGCTGAATACCACCAAGACCCGGGCCGCCACGCTGAACGTTAACGATAAGACCGGGCAAATCACTACCTGCCATATATGAAAGACCCTCGCTCTTTAAAGCAACACCCGGGCTTGAAGATGATGTCATTACACGCTTACCGGTTGAGGCAACACCGTAAACCATATTTATTGCAGCAACCTCACTTTCAGCCTGTAAGAATGTACCGCCAATCTTTGGCATTCTTTTAGCCATATAGGCCGCAATCTCTGTTTGAGGAGTTATAGGATAACCGAAATAATGTCTGCAACCAGCCATAATAGCGGCCTCAGCAATTGCTTCATTACCCTTCATAAGTACCTTTTTTGCCATATTAAACCCCTACCTTTCTACCGTTATAATACAATCGGGACACATTGTGGCACAGAAAGCGCAACCAATGCACTGACTCTCGTCGGTAATCTCGGCGGGAGAATGTCCTTTTTTGTTAATTTTGTCTTTTGCGATAACAAGAAGCTTTTTGGGACAAGCGTCAACACAAAGTCCGCAGCCCTTACACATATCGGTTTTGAAAGTAAGCTTCGCCATTCTAAATACCCCCAGTATTTATATCAAAATATTTTGTTTGTAAGGTCAAGGAAAATAAATTATCAACCTTGCCTAATAACTGACTATATAGGTCTGCCTTAACGCAGTTCATAACTACGGGCAAACCGGTATAATCAGAAATCTTTTCTATATATTCCAAACTCATGATAACGTCCTCACCTGTGGTTTCGTTACCAAGATTTGAATTATTAACAATACCCGTGAATTTAATGCCGCATGCAGCTTCAATTTCACGCATAACTGTGATAGTATCCTCGGGTGTTGTAGTAAGCGGTCTGAAGCAATTAGCAACAAACAGCATATCGTAGTCGTTTTCCTCTAATATGTACGGCACGTAGCGTCCAAGTGCAACTGCACCCTGGTCATCGCCGCCGATATCTATTATACCATACTTTGATTTATTTTGCACTACTTTATACATTTCCTGAGGCAAAGCCGGAATATCAAGGTTTGAATTGGTAAATGCCGAGCAAACAAGCTCAATTCCCTTCTCTTTAAATTCGGCCTCACTGTCTTTTGTTCTGAAATATGGATTAACAATATCCAAATCAGCAATTATTACAGGCAAATTACATTTGCGCAAATAAAAGGCATAATTAACAGCAATATTTGTTTTTCCGCTGCCGTAATGACCTGCAAATAAAGTAAGTCTTTTAGCCTTCATAATTCCCTCTAAAGTTTATTGCGAATAATTTTACCGCTAACGGTTTTAGGTAATTCGTCACGGAAAACTACTATACGCGGATATTTGTAAGGTGCTGTATGCTCCTTAACATAATTTTGAATTTCTTTCTTAAGTTCCTCAGTAGGCTCGGTGTTAGGTGTTAAAACAATGCTCGCCTTAACTACCTGACCGCGAATTTCATCGGGTGCGGCAGATACGCCACATTCGAGAACATACGGGAGCTCCATAATTACGTTTTCAATTTCAAACGGACCAATGCGGTAACCAGACGACTTAATAACGTCATCAACACGACCTACATACCAATAGAAGCCGTCCTCATCACGCCAAGCTACGTCACCTGTATGATAGAAACCGTCGTGAAGTACCTCGTCGGTTTTTTCCTTATCCATATAATATTCTGTAAATAATCCGCAAGGCATACCGCCCGAAACATCAATACAGATTTCTCCGTTTTCACCATCTTTTACACGCTTGCCGTCACTATCAAGCAGCACAACGTTGTAAATTGGTGCAGGTTTGCCCATAGAGCCGATTTTGTGCGGCGCACCAATCATATTACCGATAATCATCGTACTCTCTGTCTGGCCAAATCCTTCAAGAATTTGAAGGCCAGTAGCCTTTTCGAATTGACGGTAAACCTCAGGGTTAAGTGCCTCGCCTGCAGTTGACATATGTCTTACCGAAGAAAAATCATATTTAGAAATATCCTGTTTAACCATCATTCTAAGCATCGTAGGCGGTGCACAGAAGGTTGTAATATGGTATTTCGCAAACATTGGGAGAATATCAGCCGCATCAAAACGGTCGAAATCATATACAAAGGTAGCTGCCTCACACAACCACTGACCGTAAAGCTTACCCCACATAGCCTTTGCCCAACCTGTGTCGGAAATAGTAAAGTGGAGTCCCTCGGGGTCAACATAGTGCCAGTATTTTGCTGTATGGAAATGACCTAAAGCATACTTGTAATTGTGGGTAGCAATTTTGGGGTAACCCGTAGTACCCGAGGTAAAATACATCATCATTGTATCGTTGCCGCAGGGTGAATCAACGGTACGCTCAAAATGAGTGCTAAAGAGTGTGTATTCCTCATCAAAATTGCGCCAGCCCTCACGCTCACCGTTTACAATTAGCTTATTTGCAAGGCTTGGACATTTATCGGCTGCAATATCAATCTGTCTTGCTGTATCACCGTCAGCAGTACAAATTACGGTGCTAATCTGTGCGGCATTGAAGCGATATTCGAAATCATGGTCTAAAAGCTGATTTGTTGCAGGAATAGCAACCGCACCAAGCTTATTGAGGCCAAGAATAGCAAACCAGAACTGATAATGGCGTTTTAGAACAAGCATTACCCTATCGCCCTTTTTAATGCCCAGTGATTTAAAGTAATTGGCGCACTGTGCCGATGCCTTTTTCATATCCTTAAAGGTAAATTTGTGCTCGGTCTTGTCTTTGCCAATATACAACATTGCAAGCTTTTCGGGCTCACGCTCGGCAAGACCATCTACCAAATCAAACGCAAAATTGAACTTATCGGTATTCTTAAAGGTTATCTTTGTTGGTGTACCGTTTTCATCCACTTCAGTATCAATAAAGTTCTTATAAATACGCGGCTTTTTATCACTGGGTGCCGCTTTTTTAATTGTGATTGCCTCGCCCTTGGTAAGCTCTGGAATAGGCTCACCTGTGGGATTTAAAACAATGGCATAGAAAAGACAATCACTACCGTTGGTCGCAATCATACCATGCGGTGTACTACTATCGTAATAAATTGTGTCGCCGGGTCCTAAAACTTCCTTATGCTTGCCAACCTGAACTAATAGGTGTCCTTGAATGATAATATCACATTCCTGTCCCGAGTGTGAAGTTAATTCAATTTCACGCTCTTGTGCCTCTTTGCTGTATACACTATGTACATATAGCGGCTCGGCAATTCTGTTTTGAAAAGCCGCTGCCAAGTTGTAATATGTCATACCATGTGCCTGCTCAATCTTTTGTCCGCCGCCGGCCCTGGTTACAACCAAAGATTTAAGTTTGGGACTGCTACCCTCAATAATATCGGTAACGTCGACATTAAATGCCTGCGCACAACGGTAAATAAAAGCAAAGTTAAGGTCGCTTTTACCGTTCTCACAGTTAACATATTCGTTTTCACTAATGCCCGTTTTTTCAGCCATTTGTGACGTGGTCAAGCCTTCAATTTCGCGTAATTCCCTAATACGCGATGCCATTTCCTTGATTTTTAAATCAAGTCCTGTCATTTGCTCCATCAATAACCCTCCAAAATAGCTTTGAGAACAAAAAACTCGTCTCAAAGACGCAGAATATCTTTGAGACGAGTTAAAAATCATAACCCGCGGTACCACTCAAATTGCAGTTTTAAACCGCCACTCTCGGATTCTGTCAAATCCTATGCCTTTACGCAGCAATCACGAAAGGGTTCTACTAATCAAAAGACGTTCTTCCCTTCAACTCAGAAGCTACATATCCAAAACTAGTTTTATTGGCTCACACCAAACGCCAACTCTCTGAAAAACATCATAAAGAATAACTCTTCTTCAACGCTTTAAAAAATTTTTAAAAATTATACCACATTTTAATAAATTTGTCAATATAATCAAAGCTTATTTCTCATAATTTTTCCGCTTATAGTTTTTGGTAATTCCTTGCGGAATTCAACAATACGCGGATACTTATAAGGTGCGGTATGTTCCTTAACATAATTTTGAATTTCCTTCTTTAGTTCCTCGGTGCCTTCGGTGCCTTCTGTAAGGATAATACTTGCCTTAACCACCTGACCGCGAATCTCATCGGGCGCAGCAGAAACGCCACATTCAAGAACATACGGAAGCTCCATAATAACGTTCTCGATTTCAAACGGTCCGATGCGATAGCCTGACGATTTGATAACGTCATCTATACGGCTGACATACCAGAAATAACCGTCCTCGTCCTTATACGCAACGTCACCTGTATGGTACATTCCATCATGCCAAGATTCTTTGGTTTTCTCCTCGTCGTTATGATAACCAAGGAACAAACCGCAAGGAATCCACCTATCAGTGCGGACAACGATTTCACCGTTCTCACCGACACCCACCGAATTACCGTCAGTATCAACAATATCGAGGTCATAAAGCGGAATTGGTTTACCCATAGCACCCGGCTTTGGCTTGGTGCCTACAAGGTTACCGATACAAAGGGTTGTTTCGGTCTGACCGAAGCCCTCCATAATCTTAAGGCCCGTTGCCTTTTTAAACTGATGGTAAACCTCAGGATTAAGCGCCTCACCCGCTGTTGTAGCATATTTAATCGAACTTAAATCATATTTAGATAAATCCTGTTTAATTAACATTCTGTACATTGTGGGCGGTGCACAGAAGGTAGTAATATTATATTTTGCAAACATCGGTAAAATCTTTGCGGCATCAAAGCGGTCAAAATCATAAACAAAGACTGCGCCCTCGCACATCCACTGACCGTAGAGTTTGCCCCATAATGCCTTACCCCAGCCCGTTTCGGAAATGGTGAAGTGTAGACCGTCAGACATAACACAGTGCCAATATTTAGCGGTTATGAAGTGACCCAGTGCATATTTATAGCTGTGTGTTGCAATTTTGGGATAGCCTGTTGTACCTGAGGTGAAGAACATTATCATCGGGTCATCGCCACAGGGTGCATCCGCAGTGCGTGGGAAATGTGTACTGAAAAGTTCAGATTCCTCGTTGAAATCGTGCCAACCGTCCTTTTTACCGCCTACTAAAATTTTAACGGCAAGGTCGGGACATTTATCAGCCGCCATATCAACCTGATTTGAAACATCACCATCTGCAGTGCAAACAATCGCCTTAACGTTGGCAGCCTTGAAGCGATATTCAAAGTCGTGCTCTAACAACTGATTTGTTGCAGGAATTGCAATGGCACCAATCTTATGAAGCGCAAGAATTGAATACCAGAACTGATAGTGCCTTTTGAGCACCAACATTACGGTGTCGCCCTTTTTAATACCTAAAGACTTAAAGTAGTTGGCAGTACGCGCAGACGCTTTTTTCATATCCTTAAAGGTGAATTTTCGGTCGTTAAGGTCGTTATCAACAAAAACCATAGCGGTTTTGTCGGGCTCCTTATCGGCAATCGCGTCAACAACGTCATAAGCGAAATTGAACTTATCCTCATCGTTAAAGGATATATCAGTTAAGGTGCCGTTTTCATTTTCGGTAGTGTTAATAAACTTTTTAACAATAAGGTCATCGGTCTTGCGAGCATCAACGATGGTTTGGTTGATTTCTTCCTCACTATACTTTGAGTCACCAGAAATAACAACTGCACAGAAATAACAGTCCTTACCGTCAACTGCAATCATACCGTGAGGGGTTGAACTATCGTAATAAATACTGTCTCCCTCGTTTAGTATCTCAACATTGTTACCTATTTGCACCTTTAGCGTACCACTTAAAACAAGGTCAAATTCCTGACCCGAGTGGGTAGTTTTATGAATAGGCTTATTTTGTAATTCCTCAGAATATTCATAGTGTACCCAATACGGCTCGGCTAACTTATTTCTGAACAAGGGCGCTAAATTACTAATGTTTATACCATCCTCTTTAGCCGTTGTTCTACCCTCATTTTTTCGGGTCACTGCATAGGAAGAAAGGTTTGCACTCTTACCTTCAAGCAGGTCGTTCATACCTATACCAAAGGCTAATGAACACTTATGAATAAATGAAAACGGAAAATCGACCGTACCCGTTTCAAACAATGCATACTGTTCGGGAGTTGTGTCGGTTTTAATTGCCATTTCATCAATTGAAAAAGCAGATATTTCACGCATTTCCTTAATTCGAAACGCAATCTCCGATAATTGACTTTTGACATTGTTTGTGTCCATTTTAATACCTCATTTCTTTATAATTTAAAATAAAAAACTCGCCCCAAGTTGCCTTGAGACGAGTTAAAAATCATAACCCGCGGTACCACTCAAATTGCGATAAAAACCGCCACTCTCGGATTCAAACAAATCCTATGCCTTTACGCAGCAATCACGTGAGCTCCTACTAAGATAACCGTTGGGAACTCCGGCTCAGAAGGGATGGGACATGAGAACTCTTACATCGGGATTACACCCTCCCCGACTCTCTGTAGAAAGGAAATTTCTCGTCCGTCTTCATCATAGCCTTTATAAATTTTCTTTATTTTAACACCGCCAAATGCCGATGTCAAGTATTTTTTTAAAAAAATTACACGTCGTTTCTTATAATGTCATCAAGTGACTCGCGGCGAACCGCAACGTAAGAATCGCCCTTGTTTAACATAACTATAGGTGGACGCGGTATTCTGTTATAATTCATTGCCATCGAAAAATTATATGCACCCGTAGTGCAAACGGCAAGAATATCACCGCGCTCAGTTTCAGGTAATAGTACGTTGGGCTGAATTATATCGCCACTTTCACAGCAACGACCAACCACGTCACATTTCAGTGTAGCCTCAGCATTCGCCTTTGCCGCATTGTAAAGAGTATATTCTGACTGATACAGCGCATATCTTGGGTTATCCGACATGCCGCCGTCAACCGAAACATAATTTTTATAGCCTGTAATTCTCTTAACAGTACCAACAGTATATAAAGTCATACCTGCATCGGCAACTATACTTCTACCCGGCTCCATAAGAATTATCGGTAAAGTAACATCTAATTCGTTACACTTAGCCTTAATAAAATCGGCAACCTGTGAAATGTTTTGGGCGATATCTATTGTGGGGTCGTTTTCGGTATATCTTACACCGTAGCCACCACCAAGATTAAGCTCCTTAGTAACTAAATTGAAATCTTTTTTCATTTTTGCGATAAACTGCAGCATAATTTCAGCACCACGCAAAAAAGTATCGGAGTCGAAAACCATTGAGCCAATGTGACAGTGAAAACCGCACAAATCGATATTTTTAAAGCCTAAGGTATACTTAACAATTTCCTCTGCCTGACCTGTTTCAATAGCAGTTCCGAATTTAGAATCCACCTTACCTGTATTTACCGCCTCATAGGTATGGGTATCAATACCCGGCGTGAGTCTTAAAAGAATTTTTTGCTTAATGCCCTTTTTAGCGGCATATTTGTCAATAACCTTTAATTCCTCGCGGTTATCAACAACAAAATGACCAACACCATTGTCAATAGCAAATTCGACGTCAAAATCGGTTTTATTATTACTATGAAAGTATGCCTTTTCGAGTGGAAAGCCTGCCTTTAATGCGGTATATATCTCTCCGATAGAAACAACGTCAACACACATACCTTCACTTTCAACTATATTATATATCTTTTTGAAGGAGTTTGCCTTGCTAGCATATAAAACAGCATATCTATCGCCAAAATTTTCACGCATAGCGTTCACATACGTTTGGCATTTTTCACGGATTTTTTCTTCATCAAGAAGATAAAGCGGTGTGCCGTATTTTTTTGCTAGTTCCGTTACGTCTTGTCCCGCAAAGGTTAAGACACCTTGATTATTTATTGAAATATTGTCGCAAATCATTATTTTTCCTCATTAACAAACTTGTTGTAAATTGCCTTAATAGCATTTTTATAATCTTTGTCCTCAACACCGATGATAATATTAAGCTCACTTGAACCTTGGTCAATCATTCTGATATTTATATTTTCGTCAGCAAGTGCCTTGAAAATCTTTGCGGCGGTACCTGCGGCACGAATCATACCACGACCAACAACCGCAACCAGAGCTAAATTTTCAAGCAAGGTAATGGAATCAGGATTAACCTTTTTAACAATATCTGCCGTAATATTACCCTTAAATTCCTTAATATCATCCGAACGAAGCACGATTGACATGGTATCAATACCACTCGGTAAATGCTCAAAGCAAATATTATGGTTTTCGAGTGTTTCAAGAACTCGTCTTGTAAAGCCTACCTCAGAATTCATCATATCTTTTTCGATATAAATTGCGGTAAAACCGGGCAAGCCTGCAACGCCTGTAATAACCGTTTCGGTAGAATCGGTTGTTGCTTTTGAAACAATCATTGTACCCTTATCCTCAGGCGCATTGGTGTTTTTAATATTTATCGGTATGCCAGCCTTACGTACGGGGAAAATTGCCTCCTCGTGCAGAACGGTAGCACCCATATATGAAAGCTCACGAAGCTCACGATAGGTAATCTCGCTAACCGTTTTGGGATTATCAACAATTCTCGGGTCAACCATCAAAAGACCCGAAACATCGGTCCAATTCTCATAAACGTCAGCAAGAACGGCACGTGCAACTAATGAGCCAGTTATATCAGAGCCGCCACGTGAAAATGTTTTAATGGTACCGTTAGGCATTGAACCATAGAAACCGGGTAAAACAGCATACTCGTACTTTTCGAGCACCTTAGCTATTGTAATATTTGTTTTTTCGGTGTCAAGCGAGCCGTCATTATTAAAGAAAATGCAAGAGCCTGCATCTACAAACTTATAATCAAGATATTTTGCAAGAATTTTGGCGTTAAGATATTCACCTCGGCTTGCAAAGAAATCACGGCCTGCGTGGTTTATAAAGGCAGTTCTTATGTTTTTAAAATCTTCCTCTAAAGAGAAATCAAGACCCAAATCAGCAATAATTTCTCTATATCGGTTTTCGATAGCCTTAAAGCTTGCCTCAGCATATTCCTCATCGTACAGATGCTCGAAGCAATCAAGCAACATATCGGTAATTTTAATGTCGTTTGCAAAACGCTTACCAGGTGCGGAAGCTACTATATAACGACGCTCTTTTTCCGCCTTAATTATATCGGCAACCTTTCTGAATTGATTGGCATCAGCAAGCGAACTACCGCCGAATTTTAATACCTTTAACATGAGTTTTCCCCCATAAATAAAATACTTAAAAAAAGGATAGCCGCAAAAACGACTATCCGCCAAAACGAAAATGTTGAGCAGATAGCACTCCGCAGATAACTGCGACAACAAATAAGGTCTTAACCCAATTTGCCAGAACGGTTGTTGGCAACAACCGACTTCGGCGCCGACCCCTTTCATCACGGCAACGCCTGCCAGGCTTTTGCACCGCGATTACTAATAATCAAACGCACCTCTATCACTCCAAAGATAATAACACAGAAATTAAGCTCTGTCAACTAAAAAATGGTTTAAAGCCTAATATTAAACAACTTTTGAGCATTTTTGCAAAAAATTTTTCTATACTCGTCCTCACTAAGACCAAGGCTTAAGAGATAGTCGACCTCATCCTTTGGATTCCACATTGGGTAATCGGTACCAAACATAATCTTATCTGCACCGTAGGTCCTAATGAATTCTACAGCCTGTTCTCTTGTTATGAACGGAAAGGTTGATGACGTGTCGACAAAAAAGTTATTGTAATCTTTTAGTTGCTCGACCGCGCTCTCCCAAACAGAATAACCGCCAAAATGAGCACCTATTACAGTTAAATCGGTATAGGTTTCGAGAATTGGCTTGAGTCTGTTAGGGTTAGACATATCGTACCGCGCGTCACCTGTGTGAATTAACACAGGTAATTTGCCTTCACACAACTCGTAAATCTTAAGACAACGGTAGTCGTCAATTTTAAAGCCTTGGATATCAGGGTGTAATTTAACACCCCGTAACCCTAAGGAAATAATGTTTTCTATATCCCTCTCTAAATCTTCACTGTCGGGATGCAGAGTACCAAGTCCTGTCATATTGCTGTTTTGAGATACAAGTGTCGCAATAAAATTATTTATTGAGGCAACCTGTTTCGGTGTTGTCGCAACAGAAAAAACAATATAGTGTGAAATTTGTGCAGTGTCACCTATTTCACTTAATTCCGCCGCAGTACCATTATATCTCATTGGTATATCGTAGAATTTACCGGTAGCAAGAGACGCCTTCTCGGCAATTTTATCGGGATAAATATGACAATGGCAATCAATAATCGGATACATTACATTTTATGCAGTAAATAAAGTATTGACATATTATAAGCCAAGCTTTTTAACCGCATCCTCCCGCATTTTGTATTTTAATATCTTACCTGCCGCATTCATCGGGAAGGAATCAACAAAATCGATATATCTCGGCACTTTATGACGCGCCATATGGTCAGAAATGTACTTCTTCATCTCATCCTCGGTCATTGTTTCGCCTTCCTTTAGGATGATACACGCCATAATCTCCTCACCGTACTGTTTATCGGGCACACCGATAACCTGCACGTCACTTACCTTGTCACAGGTGTAAATGAATTCCTCAATTTCTTTAGGATAGATATTTTCGCCGCCGCGAATAATCATATCCTTAAGTCTGCCTGTAATTCGGTAATTACCGTCATCATCCTTGCAAGCAAGGTCGCCTGTATGAAGCCATCCGTTTTCGTCGATAGCCTCAGCCGTAGCGGTAGGCATTTTGTAATAGCCCTTCATAATATTATAACCGCGTGCAACAAATTCGCCGTTGACACCGTTAGGACACTCATCACCTGTTTCGGGGTCAACAATTTTACATTCAACGTTAGCGAAGGCACTGCCGACAGTTTCGGTGCGAACGGTTAACGAATCGTAGTAGCTGCTCATCGTACAACCCGGGGACGCCTCTGTCTGACCATAAACCGAAACAATCTCACGCATATTCATAACCTCGGTAGCCTTTTTCATCAAATCTGCAGGACAGTTTGAGCCCGCCATAATGCCGACACGAATATGGGAAAAATCGGTTTTCGGGAAATCGGGATGCTCCATCATTGCAATAAACATCGTGGGCACACCATTAAAGGTTGTTACACGCTCTGAATTTATGCAAGCAAGTGCCGATTTGGGTGAAAAATAAGGTAGCGGACACATAGTGGCGCCGTGTGTCATCGAAGCAGTCATGGAAAGCACCATACCAAAGCAATGGAACATCGGCACCTGAATCATCATTCGGTCAGCGGTTGATAATTCCATATGGTCGCCGATATATTTACCATTGTTTACAACGTTATAATGTGTAAGCATTACGCCCTTCGGGAAGCCTGTCGTACCCGAGGTGTACTGCATATTACATACGTCGTCTTTTTCAACCGCGGCGGCGAGTCTGTACACCTCACTAATCGGCACCTGTGAAGCGCGTCCAAGAGCCTCACTCCAGGTAAGGCAGCCCTTAAGTCTGTAACCAACCGTAATTACGTTGCGCAAAAAAGGTAACCGTTTTGCGTGCAACGGCTCCCCTGCTTTAGTACTGCTAAGCTCGGGGCACAATTCAGAAATTACATCACCGTAATTACAGTCTTTACCGCCCTCGGTCATAATTAAAGTATGGGTGTCTGACTGCTTTAAAAGATACTCAATTTCGTGAATTTTGTAAGCAGTATTAACAGTTACAAGAACGGCACCGATTTTAACGGTTGCCCAAAAGGCAATATACCACTGCGGTACGTTTGAAGCCCAAACGGCAACATGTGAGCCTGCCTTTACACCGAGTGAGATGAGCGTCCTTGCAAATGCATCAACGTCATCCCTAAATTCACTGTACGTTCTTGTATAATCAAGTGTTGTATATTTAAAGGCATATTGGTCGGGAAATTCCTCGACCATGCGGTCAAGCACCTGTGAGAAGGTTAAATCAATAAGTCTGTCCTTCTCCCAAACGTATTTACCGGTATGTGCGCGGTTATAATAAAGCGCCGAATCGCTTTTTGAGGTATCACCAAACTGGCGCATAAAGTTAACAAACTGCGAGAAAATTATCTCCATATCGTCAAGCTCTTCACACCATTTAGGGTCCCATTCAAGCGAAATAAACTCATCAAAATTAACCGAGCGCAGAGCGTTCATCATTTCGTTTATCGGCAATTCACCCTCGCCCAAAAGACAAAATTCGGTTGTATCGCCGTTCTTTACCGCATCTTTTATATGAACGTGACGAACGTAGGCACCAAGATTTTTAATTGTGGTGTCTGCCGATTCGTTTCCACAAAAATAAGTAGAATACATATCCCAAAGTGCTGCAAGATTATCAGACGCAAATCTTTCGAGTAAATCTCGCAAAGCTGCAGTATCACAATACACACCGCAGGTTTCAACCAAAATTGTGATATTATTTTCAACAGCTATCGGTAATATTTCAGAAATAACGTTTGCCATAATTTCGATTACATTCGTGGCCGATTCATCACTAATCGCGCGAATTCTAACGTAAGGTATATGTAAATTTTTAGAAATTTGCATACACTTTGTTATTTCTTTAATAGTTTCTTCCCGTTTAGTGACGTCGCACGGATTACAAATTGTATCAATACAGGGTAAGCTTAATTTCTTTTCGTACAATTTGCGCACTGTAGCATTGGCGGCATAATCGTAAAATGCGCCATCCTTTTCGGTGAAAAACGGGTTGTAAATATTGTGCAGCTCAATACCCTTGAAATTGAGATTTTGTGCTATTTCACAAAACTCGTCGAAGGAATTGCCGTGCCAACCCTTTGTTGAGAAAGAGAGTTTCATATATTAACCTCCTCGTAAACAATCTTGTTTACGGCAGCAAGATATGCCCTAATGGCAGCACCGATAATATCGGTTGAAATACCGTTACCCGAGTAAAGCTTGCCACCCGAGCGAAGCTTTACTACAGCCGAGCCCATAGCCTCAGTACCCTCGGTTACCGACTGAATTTGAAAATCATCCAATTCGTAACGGTGACCGATTATCTGTTCAATCGCTAAGAAGGCTGCATCAATAGGTCCGTCGCCAATGCTGACGCCCTGCAATGCTTTGCCGTCTTTTTCGAGCGTGATTTGTGCAGTTGCCGATATAATATTACCGTTGTTTATCAAATAACTTACGAGTTTATAGGTGGTCGGCACCTGTAATGCTACACTTGCAACAATAGCATCAAGCTCTCTCACGGTAACGCTTTTCTTTTCGCTGACACGCAAAAACTCCTCATAAACCTTTGCGTTGTCCTCTTCGCTTAAATCGTAACCAAGTTTATATACAGCAGAAACAACGGCTTCTGCTGTATCGTTGTTATTAAGAGCAAATTCATTATTATCGAAATCTTGTGATGAAACAATATTCTTTTGATTTTTAGAATTACCGATTATCCAATTTATCTGGTTATAAATGCGATTAAGCTCGGTTAATTTAAGCTGTGAAGTAAAGCCGTAATTTTGAGCCGCATTTTTAATAATTGAGCCAACAGTCATAAGTGAGGAAATATTGCCGTCAATATCGGTTTTAATAACGTTAGCACCATTTTTAACCGACAAAACGGCATTTGCAACGGCAAGACCGTTTTTATTGTCGCACATTACTGCAACCGATACCTTATCAGTATCAATTTCTTTTGTAATTTTGCCGACAAACTCACTAAACTCATCGGGCAACATTTCGGCGGCATTATCGCACAAGGTAATTGCGCTAACACCGTTCTCAATTGCTACCGAAATCATTTCTTTTAAAACCTCATTTTCGGCGCGTGTAGCATCAAATAAGCAAAGCTCAACGTCATCTACTCTATTTTTGGCGGCAACAATTAGCTTTTTAACAAGCTCAATCATTGCGGGGGCTTTCTTATGACAGATGTACTCCATACCAACGGTTGAAGTGGGCACTTCAATACGAAGGCGCGGGTGCTTTGTAGAATTGAGTGCATCGGCGGTGTTATTAACACCCTCCACAGTAAGAGGCGCAGCAACAGACAAAACACCATCCTTAACAAAGGAAGATATTGTCTTTATAAGAAGTGTGTCGGCCTTAACGTTTACAATTTCGGGAAGCTCAATTATATCAACGTTTAATTTATCTAATTGTCTTGAAATTTCAATTTTCTCCTTAAACGTAAAAGCGCCGGCATCACGGCACAAGGTTCGGTCTGCAATTCTTATTTTCATCATTATATACCTCTCTCAAAATAATTTTTGCTCGGGTAATAAAAAATCCCCGAGACTGCATAAAAGCAATCTCAGGGACGAATAATTTATCCGTGGTACCACCCTGATTACCGCGCAAGCGGTCACTCATTAGGACTCAAGCAAGCCCAAAGCCATGATAACGGGGCATCCGTAGCAATCTACAAAACCAAAGGTTCTTCAATGCTCTACTCCGGAATGAGACTGCCGATTTATAACTGTGTTACCTCGCACCAAACGATAACTCTCTGAAAGCAAATTATAAGAAGCATAATTCCATCACAGTATTTAAAATATATGAAAATATTATCACTTTACATATAAAAAGTCAAGGCTTTTTTTGAAAAATGTTGACTAAAAAACGCTACAATGTTAAGATAGTAACAGGCTTATGCCAAATTTATAAAATTAGAGGTGAAATTAAATGGACGCAGACAGTGGTAATAGCACACCTTTGGGGCGAATTTTAAAATTGCAGACCGAAAACATGCGTCTGTTTAATTTTTAACGCCATAAGATGTGTCTTTACTTCCGTTCACTGCAAATAATTTAAGGGAGGAAAGACTAATGGAAAATAATATCACAATCAGTGATACCCTACTCAGCCTTGCTAAGAGCAGAAAATTCAGCACTATTAAAGACGTGCTTGTAACGATGAATAGCGTTGATATTGCTTCATTATTTGAAGATATGCCTGAAGATATTTTACCGAAATTATTCAGGCTACTACCAAAAGAGCTTGCGGCAGAAACCTTTGTTGAAATGGAATCTGACCTACAAGAGCTACTCGTTAAGGGCTTCTCTGACCGCGAGCTTAGAGATGTCATTAACGAATTGTATGTTGACGACGCGGTAGATATTATTGAGGAAATGCCGGCAAACGTTGTCAACAGAATTTTAAAGCAAGCAAATCCTGAAATGCGTAAGGATATTAACGAACTGCTTAAGTATCCTGAGGACAGTGTCGGTAGTGTTATGACTACCGAGTTTGTAAATCTTAAATCAAACGTTACTGTTGAAGCCGCATTAGAGCATATACACAAAACCGCCTTGGATAAGGAAACGGTAAACACCTGCTACGTTACCCAGCGTGACCGCGTGTTAGTGGGTAGTGTAACACTTCGTACACTTATTCTCGCAAAACCAACCGATATCATTCGTGATATTATGGACACCAATGTTATGTCGGTTTCGACCGATGAGGATAAAGAATCGGTTGCCCTTCTCTTTGATAAATACAACCACATTGCAATGCCGGTTGTTGATAACGAAAAGCGGCTTGTGGGTATCGTTACGGTTGACGATGCTATCGACGTTATTCAGGAGGAAGCGTCGGAGGATATAGAAAAAATGGCGGCTATACTGCCAAGTGAAAAACCATACCTTAAAACAGGTGTGTTTGAAACCTTTAAAGCACGTATCCCTTGGCTCTTATTCCTTATGATTTCGGCAACCTTTACAGGTGCCATAATTTCCAAATTCGAATTGCAATTAACCACCTATGCCGCACTCATCATTTTTATTCCAATGCTTATGGGTACGGGCGGCAACTCGGGTAGTCAGGCTTCGGTAACAGTTATTCGTGCGCTCTCGCTCGGTGACGTTGAATTCAGTGATATCTGGCGCGTTATTTGGAAAGAACTTCGAGTTTCGGCAATTTGCGGCTTGGCGCTCAGCGTTATAAATTTCGGTAAATTATATCTTATTGATTACTTACTGCTTAATAACTTTGATGTAACGGTTGCTATATATGAAATGGCGGTTGTATGTATAACCTTATTCTTGGTTGTAGTTGTTGCAAAATTTATCGGTTGTACCCTACCAATCATTGCAAAGCGTTTGGGCTTCGACCCAGCCGTTATGGCAAGTCCGCTTGTAACAACCATCCTTGATACCTTTTCGCTTTTAATATACTTCGCCGTTGCGGCACTCGTTTTAAAGATTTAAAAAAAATCGGTATTCAAAAAGAATACCGATTTTTTATATTGTTTGTGCATTTTCAATTTGTTTTTTAAGTTTTTGTATTATCCTTTTTTCAAGCCGCGATATGTAAGACTGAGAAATTCCAAGCGTGTCTGCAACGTCCTTTTGGGTGTACTCCTCATATCCGTTAAGACCAAACCTCATCTGCATTATTTGCTGCTCACGGCAGGATAATTTTGAAATAATTTTGTTTAATAAATTTTTCTCATCCTCTAATTCAATGCCAATACAAATATCATCACCGTCGGTGCCTAAAACATCTGAGAGAAGCAATTCATTGCCGTCCCAATCAACGTTTAACGGCTCATCAATTGATATTTCGTTTTTAAGTGATGAATTTTTTCTCAGATACATCAATATTTCATTCTCAATACAGCGGGAGGCATAGGTTGCTAATTTGATGTTTTTTTCGGGACAAAATGTATTAACTGCCTTTATCAGACCGATTGTGCCAATTGATATTAAATCCTCAAGATTAGATGAATTTGTTTCAAATTTGCGGGCAATGTAGACCACGAGCCGCAGGTTATGAACAATCAACTGTTCTCTGGCATATTTTGGATGCGAAGAAAATTGGGCAATAATTGAACTTTCTTCTTCATTTGTTAGCGGCGCAGGTAGCGTTTCACTTCCGTTTATGTAATGTACTCTGTTACCGCTTAAGAATAAAATTATTTTATTTATCAATTTTTTTAGAAACATATCGCTACTCCTATCTAAGTAAAATTTCAGGGTTGATTATTGCATCATAATTATCGGTAAACTTTGCATCATTTTTAAGCAGTATCGGGTTAACAAAATGAAACTTTGTGCCGTCGGTTTTAATAGTTGCCGAGTCACACCTTAATCCCTCAAGCAGACCATCACTGTTAACAGTTTTACAGGGTATCACCCGATACCTTTGCTGATATGTATTTTTAGCAATTTCAAAATTGTTATTAAACAGTCGTACAAAGGTTTTATTGCTTACAAAAATAATCGGCGCATTTCCTAAAAAATCACTCACAGAATTACCTGTATCAAGTATTCCGATTATATTTGTTTGTTTATTTTCAAAATTAAGTGTAACCTCACATCTTTTTGCGGTAACTGCTTCCCTTCTGACAAGCGATTTTATAACAGTAATTATCAAATAAATAATTACCGAAAATATAAGCAGATAGGTTGCCGAAATATCATAATATACATAGGAGTTGTTAATAACAATACTATTAGGCTTAAAAATAAGCCAGATAGCCATAACACCCCCACCGTAAATTACAGATGCCAATATAAAACAAAAAACACCTCGCGCAAAAATTTTCAATTTCTTATAACCAAAAGCAATCAGCGTAATCAAAACCGCAATAACGCATCTGTACAGTAACTCTATTAAAATCGGCTGTTGGGGTAAAAAAATATATAATGAAGAAACACCGCCAAGCATCGCGCCAAAAACCAGTCTTAAATTTTTATATGTATACTTACTAAATGTGGCACTTAGTAATAAAATGAAGTAATCAACAATAGTATTTACAATAATTAAAATATCGGCATATATTATCATCGAATCACTCCCACAAAAATATTATACAGGCTCACACGTATTTATTTTGTCGAAGTAAAAATAAAAAAACTCCCCGAAGGGAGTTTTTTTTAATTACCGTACGGAAAATCAAATGTACCGCCCGAGGAGTTATCTCCGTCGGGTGTAAGAGCATTTGACGAGGTTTTATAGCTTGATTCGCCGTCAAACGACAACAGCTTGCATTTTAAATTTACAGATTTTTGTGAACTGTTTACGACGGTTAGTGTAATCTCTGTACCGGGAACATTATTTTCAATTATATCAAGTATAATATCATCATAAATAATGGCCTTACCATTGACGTGGGTTATAATATCACCCTCTTGCAGTTTACCATATAAATCGCTATCCTCGCTGACCGATGCAATCATTAAACCAAAGTTTTTACTACCGTTTATCTCGGCTGTAACGCTATCAACCTCCTGATAGGTGATGCCAAGCCGTGAACGACCGATAACCTTACCATTTTTGATAAGCGACTCAACGACTGTTTTAACCGTTGCACTTGGTATAGCATAGCCGACCGCCTCATAGTCGTTGCCAACCAGCTTTGAAGAAGTGATACCGATTACCTGACCGTACATATTAACAAGAGCGCCGCCCGAGCTGCCGGGGTTGATGGCAGAGTCGGTCTGAATTAGCTTTGAGGAATAATTGGTAGAATTGGTCACTCGGCGATTAACATACGATACAATTCCGCTTGTTATCGATGAAGCCGACGTAGCATCACTCGGACGTCCGATTGCAAGCACCTGCTCGCCGCAAGTCACCTCGGCAGAATCGCCGAAGGTTGCGGGAAAGAAGCCCGAGGAATTAACCTTAATTACCGATAGGTCGCTTCTTGTGTCGCCCGCAAGATACGTGCCATTATAGACCTTGCCGTCGTAGGTATAAATCTTAAATTTAGCGTTTGGCACATCCTCGTAAATATGGTCGTTAGAAATGATATAACCATCCTCAGAATAAATTACACCGCTCGCATACCCTTTTACACCTTCTCCATTATAAATAACAATGCCGACGACCGATTTATTGACCTGCTGATAGATTACCTCAGCAGAATATTTTTCAGTTGCATCAGACTTAGAAAACAGTTCTATAAGTGAGCCGTCACTGTTGTTAGATCGTGTGGTTTGCCGTCCGGCAATATAACCGCCCGCCATAGCAATACTCAAAGCGACAATAAGGCATAGTGCGGCTATGAAAATTTTCATGCCCCTACGGTTTAATTTGTTATCAGTTGAATTATTTTCATTAAATTCAATAACGCTGTCGGTAGTAAATCCACCATTATCGTTGTTAACAACAATTTGAGAAAACTCCTCATCAATCTCCTCAAATTCGTTATTAAAATTATTGTTCTCGTTCATAAATTTCTCCTATTGTTTTACTTTACGGTTAGGTAGACTGACTGTAAATACGGTATATTCGCCTTCCCTACTGTCAACCGACACTGAGCCCGAATGAATATTTATTATTGTTTTTACAATATATAGACCTAAACCTGCGCTGCTTTTATTTGCAGAACGAGATTTGTCGCCCTTATAAAATCTATCAAAAACATTCCCTAAATTATCATTAGAAATGCCCGAGCCTGTATTCTTAATACTAAACTGTGTCGATTTGGAATTTGTTTCAACAGTGAAGCTTATTTCACCTGATTCATCAGTGAACTTAACGGCATTGTCAACAAGATTATATACCACCTGATATAATAGGTCATAATCGGCATAAACAAAGGTTTTTTCAAGCGAATCAAGGCCCGTAATCGTAAGACACTTATCCTCAATTTCTTTTTCACGGCTTACCACAACATTTACAATGGTGTCGGAAATATCAAATATAATTGGTTTAAGGGCTATCTCACCCGACTCAAGTCTTGACAGACTCAGCATCGACTCAACCACACGAGAAAGACGTTTTACCTCGGCAGAAATAATTTTTAAATAGTATTCCTGCTTGTCCTGTTCAATCGTACCGTCAAGAATGCCGTCGATAAAGCCGGCTATCGAGGTCATCGGTGTACGTAATTCGTGCGAAACATTGGCAACAAAGCTACGACGCATCCTTTCAAGTTTAGATAAAGAGTTGGTCATATTATTAAAGGATATCGACAACTCACCGATTTCGTCATCGCTCATTACGGGAATTCGTTTAGAAAAATCTCCCCTTGACATCGCCTGCGCCGCCACCGACATCAATTTTAGCGGTTTTGTAAAACGGTAGGTCATCGTATACACAATAATAAACATAATAATTAAAGGTACTATCGCTGAAATGATATACATATCAAAAATTTCACTTATTAAATTTCTGAGTGATCTTGCCGAGGTTGATGAAAACACATAGCCAAAGCGGGTGCCGTCGGCCGCCTTTATGGGAATACCAACCGTAAAATGCGCCTCGTTATATAAATCATTAAAATTATCAACTTTAAAATATTCTCGTGCTGCAGAATTTAGAATATTATCAGGTATTGTGCCAAAATTGTGCGGACAAATATCGTCACCAGAAAATTTATCACAACCGCATACTATTATTTTGCCTGAGTTATCACATATAAATGTGTCAACATTTGAAACCTTATTCTGAACAACAATTATGTTGAATATGTTACGCTGAAAATTTGATGAATTCATATCGGTAAGTGCCACTTCAGCAACCGATTCGCAGTTTTGACTTAACTGAGCGTATTTTTCATTAGAAAAATAATTAGAAATAACAACGCTCAGAATCATAACAATTACCGAAAGACTTATTAAAATTACAATTCCTATGGTTATCGCTAATTTTTTAAATAGCTTTAATCGCATACATACCCCACGTTATTTCAATTCAAATTTATAACCTACACCCCATACGGTTTTGAGCGACCAAAGCTCTGATACATTTTCAAGCTTTTCTCTTAAGCGTTTTACATGCACATCAACCGTACGGGAATCGCCGTAATAGTCAAATCCCCACACCTCATCAAGTAGCTGGTCACGGGTAAATACTCTGTTGGGATTGCTCGCTAAGTGATAAATCAGTTCAAGCTCCTTTGGAGGTGTGTCAACGGTTTGCCCGTCAACTACTAATTCGTAATTTGTAAGATTTATTCTTAACCTATCAAATTTAACCTCTTTAACGTCAGAACCGCCCTGTTGTCTGGTTCTGCGCAATACCGCCTTGATTCGTGCAATAATTTCTTTGGTTTCAAAGGGCTTTGTGACATAGTCATCTGCGCCAAGTTCAAGGCCCAACACCTTATCAAAAACCTCGCCCTTGGCGGTAAGCATAATAATCGGTACCTCAGAGCTTTTACGTATTTCTCGGCAAACCTGCCAGCCGTCAAGTCCGGGCAGCATTATATCAAGCAATATAAGATCGGGTGAATACACATTAAACATATCTACCGCCTGTGTGCCGTTATTTGCAACAATTGCCGAATATCCCTCTTTTTCGACATACAGACGTAATAATTCACAAATATTTATATCATCATCAACAATCAGAATCTTAGTATTTGCCAAAGATATCGCTCCTTTATTTTACAATACTATATATCATTTTATCTTGTCAATTATAAATTTTGGTTAATAAAGTGTGAATAAAAGAGAAACCACCCATAAAAATGGGTGGCGAAATTACAAAATGTATTACTTATTCAGCGTCTGCATTTTCGTTTTCTTTCATCTTTGCAAAGCACTCACTGCAGTAAACAGGACGATCATCGCGCGGAATGAAGGGAACCTTGGCAACTCCACCACAAGCATTACATACTGCCTCGTGATACTCACGCGGTGCTCTACCGGCATTCTTACGCTTGTCACGGCAGGGCTTGCAGCGCTGCGGCTCATTTACAAAGCCTTTGGACTCATAGAATTCCTGTTCTCTTGCAGTGAATACGAATTCTTCTCCGCAGTCCTTGCAAACTAGTGTCTTGTCTTCAAACATCTCTTTTTACCTCTCTCAGTTGGTTTTTTTGGCCCCGGACGGAATTGCACCGCCATCTTAAAAACGCTCTCCTCTTTAAGCTACGTAGGCATATTTAAATTGATTGAAACAATCAATATAGTTCCTTAATTTTACGGCGCACACGGCACATAGTATTATTAACCGATTTTACAGTAAGACCTAAATGCCCCGCAATTTCATCATATGAATTGAAGGCAATATAGGCTAATAAAACCCTATATTCAAGCGAGGATAAAATTCTTTTAATATCCTCGGTTAATATGTATGATCCCTCTTTTTCAATCAAAATCGCTTCAGGGCTTTTCACCTGAGAGATTTCGATGTCATAGTCGGCATAAATTAATTTTTCACGCGGAATATCCTTTTTTCTGTTCTGACTGCGGCAAAAAGTGAGCATACCTCGCTTGATGCAGACCGACGCAAATGTTGAAAATAAAGAAACATCGTATTTGTAAACCTTAACAGCGGAATATAACGCAATCAAACCCTCCTGCGTCAAATCCTCAATATCAATATTGTACGCTTTAGAGAGTTCATTCGCTTTAATTTTAATGTGCTGCGTATATCGACTAACCAAAATATGAAGAACATCATCATTGCCCGAATTGATTAAAGAAACCAGCTTTTCATCAGGCAAACCCAAAAAGTCTTCATGTTTTAAAACGTTCATAAGAGCACCACATTAATTAAGCTTTACAATTATTTTAATAATACTCCATAAAAATATTTTTGTCAAGTAAAAAAAATTGTGCAATTTTTGGTATAATTTTATAATATTATTGACATAATAATTAATTAATATTAAAATATATTAAATAATTCATAGGGGGTAATTCTTTGTATACTGAAATTTTTAACCTGTGGCGCAATAATGCGACCGCTGATGATGACCTAATAAAAGAGCTTGACTCTATTATTGGAAAAGCAGAAGAAATTTCTGACCGCTTTTATACCGAGCTTGAATTTGGAACTGCGGGGCTTCGCGGTGTTATCGGCGCGGGTACTAACCGAATGAATATTTATACTGTAGGACGTGCTACACAGGCACTTGCTGGCTATGTTAATTCGGTGTCTGACAGCCCGTGTGTAGCTATCGCATATGACAGCCGTATTAAATCTGATTTATTTGCGCGTACTGCGGCATCGGTGCTTGCGGCAAACGGCGTAAAGGTATATATTTACAAGGAATTGATGCCTACCCCAATGCTTTCATTCGCTGTAAGACGTCTTAACTGCCATGCAGGTATCGTAATCACAGCCAGTCATAATCCTGCAAAATATAACGGTTATAAGGCCTACGGTGCCGACGGTTGTCAGATGCCACCCGATGCGGCCGACTATATTATGGATTTAATGGCTAAAATCGATTGCTTTAAGGATATAAAAAAGCTCGATTTTCAGCAAGGCATAGATTCCGGTAAAATTGAATATATCGAGCAGTGGTTAATTGATGAATATCTTGACGAGGTTGAAAAGCAGTCAGTTCGTGATGAAACAATAAATCTTTCCTCTTTAAAGGTAATCTATACTCCACTGCACGGCACCGGTAACAAGCCTGTTCGTGCAATTTTAGACCGAATTGGCATAAAAGATATTACTGTTGTCAAAGAGCAGGAATTACCTGACGGTAACTTCCCCACTGCACCCTATCCAAACCCCGAAATCAAGCAGCCGTTTGAGTTGGCGCTCTCTGCGGCAAAATTAAACGGTGCCGACCTGCTGCTAGCGACCGACCCAGATGCCGACCGTGTTGGTATTGCGGTGAAGAATAGCAATGATTACACACTTTTATCGGGTAATGATGTAGGTGCCCTTATTTTAAATTATATACTAGAAAGGCGCACCGCTAACGCTACCCTCCCTAAAAATCCAATCGCAATTAAAACAATTGTTACAACAGAGGTCTGTCAAAAAATTGCTGATGATTATAACTGCCTGCTTATCAATGTTCTTACAGGCTTCAAGTTTATAGGTGAACAAATTGCACTGCTTGAACAAAAGAACGAAGAAAACCGTTATATTTTTGGTTTTGAAGAAAGCTATGGATATCTGCCGGGCAGTTATGTGCGTGATAAGGATGCCGTTGTAGCCTCAATGCTCATCTGCGAAATGGCGGCATACTATAAAGCAAAGGGTTTGTCACTTCTTGACCAGCTCGACGCAATATTCCAGAAATACGGTTACTACCTTAACTCACAGAAAAGCTTTGCTTTTGAGGGTCAAAGCGGTATGGAAACGATGAGTAATATTATGAATAATCTTCACAGCAATCCCCCGACAAAAATCGGTGAAAACAGCGTTGTTGTAATCGAAGATTATCAAAAATCTGTTGCCAACAACCTGGTTGACGGCTCTGTGAAAGAAATTACACTTCCAAAATCGAATGTTGTTGCTTTCACTCTGGACGACACTAGCAAGGTTATATTCCGTCCGTCTGGTACCGAACCTAAAATTAAAATTTACATTGGCGCTTATGATAAGACAAGAAATGTTGCAAAAAAGAAGTTAGATGACCTTTCAGCAGTAGTAAGCGAGTTATTAAAGTAGTTGAATAACAAGAAAACAGCCCGTCATTGACGGGCTGTTTTCTTGTTATTCTGTTGGCGTAGTTGTTTCGGTAGTTGTATTGGAATTAGGATGAATTGTACACATAGTAGGAATATTGCTCTTTTTATACCAACCTGTTCTGGTTGACGTACAGTTTGGTGTAGCGAGCAGACCTGAGGTAGCGCAGAATTTCTTGCTGACAACATCTGAACTATCCTTAAAGGTTTTGGCTTTAAGTCCCTTATGAGCCTGTGACATTACAGCGCGCCACAACTGTTTTGTAGAATATGCCTGCGAAGTGGATAACGGTTTATACTCATCAAAGCCGCACCAAGCCGATGCCACATAATAAGGGGTGCCACCTGTAAACCAGCTGTTTGTATTTTCGTTAGAAGTACCGGTTTTAGCAAAAATTTTCATATTAGAAACGGTTGAGCCCATTCCTGCGGCAGTACCCTCGGAACCGTATACAACATTCTGAAGCAGCTTATTCATAACAGTGGCTGTGTCCTCGCTTAAAGCGATGTGCGCTGCCGACTCCTTAGTCAGAACTGTATTATCATTCTGATCGGTAACCTTATAGTAGGTTATCGGCTCGTAATAAATACCGCCATTACCAAATGCCGCGTATGCTGACGCCTCTTCAAGTGTAGTGACGCCACCATTGGTACCGCCCATTCCGAGCGGTGAATAGTTAATATCCTCTTTAGTTAAATTTTTAAGGCCAAAATTTTCGATGAGGAAATTATACGAGCTCTGGGTTGTCAGCTGATCAACCAACATTACCGGAATCGTATTTGCCGATATTCTAAGCGCATATTCGATGGTAATCTGACCTCTGTATTTATCTTTATACCAGTTATTCGGTTTCCATTTACCGTAATAGATTTCTTTATCATTAACAATAGTTGAATAGGTTATTAAATTATTTTCAATCGCAGGTGCATATGCCGACATCGGCTTCATGGTCGAACCCGGCTGACGCACAGCACTCGTGGCTCGGTTAAAGCTAAGATTTTTTGTCTTCTGTCCCAGTCCACCAACCATACCTACAATGTGACCCTTATAGTCCATAACGGTCATAGAACCCTGTAGGTAGTCACCCGACGAATTCTTAATTTTATATTTGCTTGATGTAAAGGTGTCATCAAGTGCGTCCTGAATTTTAGGTATTACTGTAGCGTAAACCTTATAACCGCTTGTATAGAACTGATCATAAGCCTCTCTCTCGGAATATCCGTACTTATTCATTAAATCTTTAACGACATCTTCTATCAGCAAATCAACATAATAGGAATTTATCTCAACTTCATTAAGATTTTCTTTATTTGCCGCAACATTAAGTTCAGCGTTGTACGCTTTATCGTATTCTTCCTTGGTTATGAGCTTTTGCTCAAGCATCAGGTCAAGTACGGTCTGTCGACGAATTTTATTAGCTTCGGGCTCAAGGTCGGGACGATAATTTTCAGGCGCCTTGGCAATAGAAGCCAATGCCGCACACTCAACGAGTGTTAAATCCTTAGCACTTTTGTCAAAATAGTAATTAGAAGCAACCTCAACACCGTACATACCGCCGCCCATTGCGATGGTGTTAAGGTAGCACTCAAGAATTGTATCCTTAGAGTACTGTTCCTCAAGCTCTCTCGCACGCATTATTTCACGGATTTTACGGTTTGCTCCCTCAAGACCGCCCGCCTCGTTATCCATAGTTATATTCTTAACGAGCTGCTGCGTGATGGTCGAACCACCCTGATTGGATGAATAGAACTTAAAGAACAAATTAAGGAATGCGCTGAAGGTACGTTTCCAGTTAACACCCTTATGGTCTCTGAAGGTCTTATCCTCAACTGCAATAAACGCCTTCTTTAGCATATCAGGCATATTGCCGTTTTCATCGTCAATCCAGATACGGTTATCCTTACCGTGCAGACGCTGATACTCTATAAACTCGTTTGAGCCCTCTTCTCTGGCATAAATCGTCGTTGTATAGTTAAGCTCAAGGTTATCAAGGTCAACATCCATCGAAGAATCGACAAAATAGAATGCGTAAACCAAGAAAGCGCCGACAATAACACTGCCTAAAATAACGAGCGCTAAAAATGACGCAACGGCTGTTTTGATCCACTTGGATTTTTTAGCATCCTTTTTGCCGGCAGGCTTTTTCTTATTATTAGTATTCTTTTTTGCCTTTTCGGAAAAACTGTTTAAATCGATACTGTTTTCGTTTTTATTTGAATTGTTATCCTGCTGATAATATGACATTACACATACCTCCTAACAGCAAGCATTCATAAACTAAATAATTGGCAATTTTTCACCTTGTAAGTTATTATATCACATTTTGTGCAAAATGGGGTTACAATATTTTAACAATTACTAATTTTGAATATTTTCAACAATTTGGTAGAAAATAACTCAGGTGATTTTATGTATAAAAAATATACGCTATTTGCAATTCTTGTCTGTGTTACTATTTGTACGGTATTACTTACCTATTACTCCGATAAAAAAGCAAAAAACCAAATCGAAAATCAAGAATCATTCTATGTTTTGAAAAGTGAAAATGACATTTTAACACTCTATAAGGGCGAAAGGTTTGTACGATGCTACGATGTAAATACTACCCTTCTACCCCTGACCGATCAGGATAATCTGAGAAGTGGAATTATATTGCCTGATATGGCGGCTGTTATATCGGCGGTTGAAGATTTCGACGGAAATTGAGAAAATTCACCCGACACACTTGAAAAAAACAGTTAAAACGATTATACTGTTATTTAGGTGGTGATAATTTTGGATTTTGATGCAGTAACTGCAGGCGTATTACCGGGTGGACTTGTCAACTCTGCCGAGGTCAAGGTGCTTATCTGCTATATACTTGATAGCGTTGGTGAGCCCGTAAGTGCTACCGGCTTGTGTGAATTGTTAAACTTTGAAGGCATTGCCAACATTTTCGAGGTTAGTGATAATATTGAAGCACTTACAAAAAGCGGACACATTATTTGTGCCGACAGTGAAAATGACCTCTATACTGTAACCGGTTCGGGTAGTGACGTTGCAAAAACCTTAAAATCCACCGTCCCGCTGACCGTTCGTGACAAGGCTTGTCGTGCGACACTCAATATGTTGGCACGAATTCGCCACACAAATGAAACCGATATTGCCATCACTCGCGAAGGCGATAACACCTATATCACCTGCTCTGCACTTGATAATGACAAATCAATAATGAGTGTAAAGCTTTTAGTTTCGGATGAAAATCAGGCAATCAGCATTAAAAATAAGTTTATTGATAATCCGTCTGAAATATACTCTCAAATAATTGATTTATTTACAAAATAGTAAAAGGATTTCGAAAATTACCCGAAATCCTTTTTTTGTTGACTTTTCTCGACAAACATATTAAAATAAAAAAGCCGACCATACGGACGGCTTGGAGCTGAAGATGGGACTCGAACCCACGACCTGCTGATTACGAATCAGCTGCTCTACCAACTGAGCCACTCCAGCAAACACAAGTGTTATTATATCAACTTTTAACCGTATCGTCAAGTATTTTATGCAGAGGTGATTTTATGGCTAATTCAATTGGCGACGCAATTAAAAAATTGCGTAAAATTAACGGCTATTCGCAGGATGAACTTGCTCAAAAGCTTAATATCAAGCGCTCCACCTATGCGTATAGAGAAAAAAATTCCAGCCTTACTGCAACACAGTTGAGCGAAATTGCCGATTTATTTAAAATTTCATATGACGCTTTACTTAAAGGCGAAATTTCACATCCGCTAAATATACCTAACGAATACATATTCGAAGCGCAAACCCTTGAACAACCAAAACAAAATTTTAAGAATGACAACGAAAATTTTGCCGTTCTTACAAATAAAGAAAGACGGCTTCTGAAAAAAATCCGTCAACTTTCATCTTCTGAAAAAGATTTAATTGAAAATTATATTGATTCGATACAAAACGCCGAAGAATAATCTTCGGCGTTTTATTGTATAACGAAAACCACGCGATAGTCGCGTGGTTCAAAAGAGGTTAACCGATGAGAAAATCCTCCGTTTGTGGTAATATTGAAAAGACCTGCCAGTCAATTCAAAACACAAAC
>JAZQGO010000013.1:0-20027 GCA_045540055.1 Acutalibacteraceae bacterium | reverse complement strand
CAAAAGAGTTTTTTAATGAAATTATTAAAAGTATTATTGCGAATTTTGAAGCCGATGCAGGTTTTTCAATTGGTATTGGTTTTGCGCTACCATTCGAATCTTTTGACGTTGAGGCTATTATGCGAGCAGATATAATAGGTGTTCAATTTAAAGATGGAGAATTTAGGGTAGGTCATCCTGCACGTTCGTCGTTCACTTTAAGTTATGGAATTATATCATTTGGCAAGCAAAACAATTCTTTTGAAGATTTATCTTTGGATGTGGATTCGATAGAGGAATCAACATTTGATATCGGTATTTCTGGTGACCTAGCTATTGCAGCAGGTTTGGGAACGCATGCTAATTATTCTTTTTCTATTTTGGGTATGTTTAAAGATATTATTGAGTATATAAATAATAAATGGTAAGGTACAAATCATGAGCTTTAAAAATAAAATTTTTTTAATATATTTTATCGTGTCTACAGTGCTTTTTGTTGTTTTTGTGTTCCTAAAAAATAGCTATGCTACGACATTTTATCTTATGTCAAGTATAATGATCTTAGAAGCAAGATTTGCTTTGATTAGGATAAAATTCCCAGCAATTAATCCATTGAAGCACTGGTATCATAGGAAAGGAAACCCAAAAAAATATAGAAAGTTTTGTCTTATTGTCTCGATTATTGCTTTTCTTTTAGGAACAATTGGAATTTTTATTCAAAAGTAAATATGAGACAGAGGGACGGTTCTCCTGTCCCGTTATGATAAGGTGCGGTTTTACTTGAGGGGCAATCAGGGGACGGTTCTGTGATTGACACGATGCGGCAGGAAATATTACCTCTTGCACAGTAAGTGATGGAACAAATACCTTTGTTTATGACCAAAACAACCGTTTAACCTCGTATAACGGTCAAGCTGTTACCTATGATATGGATGGCAATATGCTTTCCGCAACGCTGAATGGCGCACAAATGTCATTTGTATATGATTCTGCTAACCGTTTGATTTCCGCTGGTGGAAACACCTACACATACAGTGTTGAGGATGTTCGTGTTCGCAATCTGTGTGGTGAAAGCGAAACAACCTATGCGTACAATACAAATGGCAGATTAAGTCAGTTGTTGGTTAAAACCACAGACGGTGTTGTTACAAAGTATGTTTACGGTCTTGGTCTTATAGGTGAAGAAACAAGCGGTAGCTTTAAAACCTATCACTTTGATTATCGTGGTAGCACAACTGCAATTACCGATATTAACGGTAATGTAACAGATACTTTCACATATGACACCTATGGCAATCTCATTTCAAGAACTGGTACATCTGTTGTAATATTCCTTTATAATGGCCGTGATGGTGTTGTAACGGATGATAACGGACTTATCTATATGCGCGCACGTTACTACAGCCCTGAACTTCGCAGATTTATCAATGCTGATATAATCGCTGGTGAGATTTCAAATGCTGTAACTCTTAATCGTTATGCTTATGCAAACGGCAACCCTGTTTCCAATATAGACCCATTTGGGTTGAGTGTGGAAAGAGGAAATAGCAACGCTTTAAACACAATAATCGATTTCTTTAAGAATGACACACATAGCATATACGGCGAGTTTCTATATAATCTATTCTTCGGCTCTGGTTCTATTTCTGGGGGAAAAAGTGAAATAGGTTATTCGTTGGGAAGCAGTAAAAATTATTATCCTAAGAAAAGTGCTACTCAATGGGAAAGTTTTATAGGAGCTCTTGCTGAAATAACTGTGGCGAATGCAAACGGAGAAATTGGGATTGGAAATGAAAATATTTCACTTTCTATAGATGGAGATTTAGATTTGCTTACGGCATACGCAAAAGCAGGTGCTAACTATAAACAAGGATTTGGACTCGAAGCTGGCGCAGGAGCTTCTGTTGTAGATGCTAATGTTAGTATTGAATTAGAAATTTTTGGATTTGGTGTCGCTGTTGGTGTTTCAGGAGATATTCTTTCGGCAGAAGCAGGAGTGAATGCGGGTGTTATAAAGAAAAAAGGAGAAACACGAGTCGGAATTGGTGCAGATGCGGGAGCTGGCATATTCGGATTAGGTTTTGATATCGGGTTAATACTACCGTTCTAAGGAGGATTTATCATGATTCAAGGGAAAAAACATATAAACGAAGATGTCGTTTATACGTTGTTTAAAAAGCATTATTGTCCGTGTTGCAAAGAAAAATTAAAAACAACGACTATTAAAAAGATAATAAATTACAACGCTCCTGAGGCGAAAGATTATGATTTTTGGGTTGGTCCTACTGGAAATAGACATCTTGTAACTGGAGATATGGAATTTTATATTAAAGGGTTTAAATGTAATGTATGCAATAAGTGTTTTTTTATTGACGAAGTAAAAAAATCAGAAAAAGTTAGAACGGAAACAATAAACGAATATGATATAACAGATAAAAAATGGAACTTTAAATTTGCATTGATTTTTATTTCAATTTTTGTTGTGTGTTATTTTATCTATTATTTCGTAAAGTTCATACTTTAACTCTATGTGAGGTTTTAACCAAATCAAAGAATTTCGTCAATGAAAATTTTAAAATTTATGAAAACCGGTGCGATTTTTAACAATCTTCCCGATGGCTATCCCGAAAAGGATGAGATGGTCAGAAAAATAAACTATATGCTGTAGTTTATTAAAACAAAGCTACGGGAGAACAGAAATGCTCTCCCGTAGGCAATCAGGCAATCAGGGGACGGTTCTACAGGCAATCAGGGGACGGTTCTACGATTGACAACTAATCGCTTTTGTGCTATCATATTCTTGGTGATGAATTATGCCAAGAAGTGCAAGAAAAAAGAGCAAAACAGGAATATACCATGTTATGCTCCGTGGAATTAATCAACAGCAGATTTTCGAAGATAGTGAAGACTGCGAGAAGTTTCTTCAAATTTTAAAAGACTGTAAGGCAATAAGTGAATTCAAACTTTACGCTTATTGCCTTATGGGTAATCATATTCATTTACTGATTCACGAAACCGAAGAACCCATTGAACAATTCATGAAAAGAATCGCCACAAGGTTCGTTTATTGGTATAATATTAAATACCAACGAGTTGGACATTTGTTTCAAGACCGTTTTAAAAGTGAGCCGGTGGAAGATGATGCTTATTTTTTAACAGTTTTGCGATACATACATCAAAATCCGATTAAAGCAGGTCTTTGCAAGAAAATCAATGCTTATGAACACAGTAGCTACAACGAATTTTTTAAGGACTCAGATTTAATAGATACCGAGATTATTTTAGGCATGGTTTCTAAAGAGGATTTTTACAAGTTTAACAGCGAAACTGCTTTTGAGAAATGCTTGGATATTGAAGATAAGTCTACAGCAAAGGTTACCGATGAACAAGCGCAGAAAATTATTGAAAAATATTCAAAATGCAAATCTGCAACTGAGTTTCAAAAGCTTGAAATTAAAACTCGCGATAAATATTTGAAAAAATTCAAAGAATACAGTTTGTCGATAAGACAAATTAGTAGATTAACAGGTGTAAGTTATTATGTGGTACAAAAACTGTAACCAATCAGAGAACCGTCCCCTGATTGGTCCTGATTGGTCTGATTGGTCCCCCTGATTGGTCCCCTGATTGTCTCGAGAACCGTCCCCTGATTGTCTCGACCCTGATTGTCTCTTTGTTGAGTCAATGACAAAAGTAATGCCTCGCATTGAAACCCTTTATTACTTTGTCTATGAGCTGGCACAGTGTTTCCATGCTGATGAAGACACATTAGATAGTATAAAAACTGGTATTTTAGACAATCAGATTCTTTCCGCAATCTATTTAAAGTATGTCAATTCTTCTGGCGAAAAGGTTGCGGGCGTAACTATTAATATTGACTGGCATAAACATAAAATGTTGGCTAAAACGGATAGTGGAAAAAACATATCCATTGACATGAGAAAATCCGTTGTTGACAATATTGTAGGATGGCGCAAGTATATTGTTGCACACATTGATACAATAATGAAACAATATGGAGTAGTTAGGGTAAAAAGTAAGTATAATTACAGAGAATCAATAACCTCAGTAGAATCAGAGTATAAAAGTGCCCTTACAATTATGAATCACGTGTTGTTAACTGATACAACCCCTGATGTGGTTAACACTAATCTTCAACGCGAACTTGATAACGCATTAAAGGCAGTTTTAACAAATGAGAAAATGAACGGTGAATTTGTTGAAAGAACATTGGATTGCGGTGATTTAGAAGAAGTAAGTGTTAATATAACTTATAAAAAACACTCATAACAAAATACTAAAAGCCTAATTCAGTCGAAGTACGAATTAGGCTTTTGGCATACAAGGTATTATTTACATCGTATAGAAGATATTGGTCTTAATATTTAGATCACTTAATTTCACTCAAATAAACAACAAACCCGAACGTTTCACCGATTGGTAAAAGGTTCGGGTTTGAATGCTTTGGTGCCGGTGGCGGGACTTGAACCCGCACGATGTCGCCATCAATGGATTTTGAGTCCACCTCGTCTGCCAATTCCAACACACCGGCTTATTTAATTTGCACACCCACAAGGGTGATAATAGTAAAGTAAGTCTGCTTGCCCTCAGAAATATAGTCGCAATGCTCGCTGCCTCGCGTCGCATTGCTCCTTATTTCTTCACCTCAGCGTCATACCTGTTTCATCCACCGGATGCGGTATGGCGCTTCGCCCAATTCCAACACACCGGCTTATTTAATTTGCACACCCACACAAATACAAGTTTTGTAAGACCTTGATATTATACACTATTACCAAATCTAAATCAAGAGTTTTTTTAATTTTATTTGGTTAAATTAAAATATATCATAGCTGTTACTTGATAATTATTTTGTAATAAGTTATAATATATTAAATATGACCTTTAGGAGCAAATGTAATGTCTATTTTTCAGACTGTTTTAGAACAGCAGAATATATATATGCAAAAGGTAAAGACCTTAGCGGCCGAGCTTTACGGTATTCCTAAGGCGTGTGTCAACACCTTCGGATGTCAACAGAATGTAAGCGATTCTGAGCATATCAAAGGTATGCTTGAGGCTATGGGATATACTATAACTGAGGACCCGAGTGACGCTGATTTTGTTCTGTTTAACACCTGTGCGGTGCGCGAGCACGCGCAGGACAGAGTTTACGGCAATATCGGCACAACCAAGCAGTTGAAAAAGAGCCGTTCCAATATGATTGTTGCGGTTTGCGGCTGTATGGCGCAGCAGTCTTATGTTGCTGAGAGAATAAAGCAAAGCTACCCGTATGTAGATATTCTTTTCGGCACACATGTAACCCATAAATTACCTGAGTTTTTGTATAGACGGCTTAGCGGCTCACCGCGAATTTTTGATATTTCGACCGATAACAACGAGATAATCGAGGGCATACCCGTCCATCGTGACAAATCGGTCAAGGGTTGGCTACCCATTATGTACGGCTGCAATAACTTCTGCACCTACTGTGTTGTGCCCTATGTGCGTGGGCGTGAGCGCTCAAGGACGAGTGCCGAGATTCTGAATGAAGCCAGGCAGATGATAGACAGCGGCATTCGTGATATTACTCTGCTCGGTCAGAATGTCAACTCCTACGGCAAGGGACTAAGCGATGATATAAATTTTGCACGCCTACTTAGAAAGCTTAATGACCTGCCGGGTGAGTTCCGTCTGCGTTTTATGACATCGCACCCGAAGGACTGCACTAAGGAGCTGCTTGATACTATGGCAGAATGTGAAAAGGTGGCTCATCACCTGCATTTGCCCGTACAGTGTGGTAACGATAGGGTATTAAAGGAAATGAATCGTCATTATGATTCGGCAACCTATCTGTCTTTGATAGATTATGCCAAAGAAAAAATGCCCGATATTGCGCTTACCAGTGATATTATCGTAGGCTTCCCCGGGGAGACCTACGAGGAGTTTTGCGACACGCTTAGCTTAATTAAGTGTGTTGAATACAATTCGCTGTTTACCTTTATTTACTCGCCTCGCCCCGGTACACCTGCCGCGCAGATGCCGGACCCTATATCGCGCGAAGAAAAGGGTAAATGGTTCAGCGAGCTTTTGGCGGCTCAGGACCCCATAGGCAGAGCGAAGGAAAAGGCTATGCAGGGTAAAACATACAGGGTATTGTGCGAAGAAAAATCAGAAAATGAAGGTTACATACTCGGTCGTACAAACGGCACGGCGGTCATCGAATTTGAAGGCGATGACTCGCTTATAGGTGCTTTTGTAGATGTCCGAGTAACTGATACAAATAATGTGCTTAAGGGCACCATGATAAGGGAGAAATAAAAATGGATGTAATGTTAGCAGTACGCAAGCTAGGTGAAGCTATTCAGCAGGACGAGGCTTATGCAAGATTTCACAAAATAATTAAAGAAAATGATGAGAATAAAGAGCTTCAGGAGAAGATAGGCGAATTCAACATTTTAAGAATGAACCTTGATAATGAGCTGAGCCTTGAAGAAAAGAACGAAGAAAAAATTAAGGAAATGAACGAAAAGCTTCGTGCGCTTTACGGTGAGGTTATGGCGCATCCTGCAATGGTTGAGTACAACGAGGCAAAGCAGGCGCTTGATAAGCTGTTGAATGATGTTAACAGCATTATCACTATGTGTGTTCAGGGCGCCGACCCGTCAACCTGTGAGCCGAGCGCCTGCACGGGTAGCTGCTCGACGTGTGGAGGTTGCCACTAATTTCAAGCAAACTCGAACAATCCGAACCTGCCTAAAATGGCATAATTTCGGTGATTTTCGGTTTGTCATCGCCTGTAGGCGTTAGCCTTACAGGCTCTTTCGCACAAAAATCATACAAAATTCTGTTCATTTTAGGTCGTGGAATTTTAAAGTATAAGATTTTGGCTGTGCGAGACACAAAACGCAGTAAATCCTGTCGTATTTGCGAGTATTTTAACAAAGCAGAGACGAAAATCTTACCTTTAAAATCAGGTTTGGATTATTCGTGTTTGCTTGTATTTTAGAATGGGGAAGAGTTAAATGGCTGAGCTATCGCCGATGATGCGTCAGTATATGGAGATTAAAAGTCAGCACGAGGACAGTATTTTGTTCTTTAGACTTGGTGACTTTTATGAAATGTTCTTCGAGGACGCAAAGGTAGCATCTGAAGAATTAGATTTGGTTCTGACGGGCAGAGATTGCGGTCAGGAGGAACGTGCGCCGATGTGCGGTGTGCCTTATCACAGCTGTGAGGGGTATATTGCGCGTCTGGTTGAGCGCGGCTACAAGGTTGCAATATGCGAACAGGTAGAGGACCCCGCAACTGCCAAGGGCATAGTTAAACGCGATGTAATAAGAATAATAACACCCGGTACGGTGCTTGAGGATACCATGCTTGATGAAGGCAGAAACAATTATTTGTGTGCCGTCGCTCAGGACCATGAGAAATACGGTATCTGTTTTGCCGACGCCTCAACGGGTGAGTTACATCTTACCGAAATTTCGGGTGACAATTCCGAAAAACGTGTTATGGACGAGCTTGGCAGGTTTTCACCCAAAGAGGTGCTTGTGTCCGAGGATATTAAAAGCAAGGGCATTGAGACCTTTGTTAAGGACAGAATGCTTTGCACCCTGACCAAAAGGGACAAGCTGAGCTTTGATACGGCATTTACTGGGGAACGAGTGCTTAAGCATTTTGACACCATCAGTGTGCAGAAGCTCGGCATAGCCGAGGGCTCGTGTGCCACGGCGGCACTTGGCGCCGTTATTGAGTATCTGTACGAAACGGGTGTTAACGGTCAGTTATCAGTAAATAAAATCGACTTTTATACCGAAAACCAGTATATGAAGCTTGACCTTGCGGCCATTCGCAATCTTGAAATTACCGAAACTATGCGACTAAAGTCTAAAAAAGGCTCGCTTTTGTGGGTTATCGATAAGACCAAGACCGCAATGGGTAAGCGACTCATCCGCAGTTGGATAGAAAAGCCTCTTATGAATATTACCGAAATCAATTTAAGGCAGAATGCCGTTGAAGAGCTTACAAACAGCGCTGTTATGCGTGGTGAGATTATCAATATGCTCTCGGGCATACGAGACCTTGAACGACTTATAACAAGGGTTGTTTACGGTACTGCGGGGGCCAGGGACCTGCGCTCAATATGCGATACGCTTTCTCGTCTGCCTGATATTAAAAGGATTTTAGCCGAGTCGTTATCTAAAATGCTTAAGAATATCAATGACGATATTGACTGTCTGGATGATATACGTGCACTCATTGAAGCCGCTATCGTTGACGAGCCGCCCTTCTCTGTAAGGGAGGGTGACATAATTCGTGACGGCTATAACTCTGAGGTGGACGAGCTGCGTGATGCCGTTAATAACGGCACAGGATATATTGCCGATATTGAGGCGGCCGAGCGTGAAAAGACCGGTATTAAGAATCTGCGTATTCGCTACAACAGAGTTTTCGGCTACTATATTGAGGTCACAAATTCCTTCCTTGACAGAGTGCCCGATAATTACATAAGAAAACAAACCCTCACTAACTGTGAACGCTTTATAACCGAGGAATTAAAGCAGATTGAGGCTCGGGTGTTGGGTGCGAAGGAGCGCATAGTATCGCTTGAGTATGAGCTGTTCACCGAGGTGCGTCGACAGACCGCTGCACAGGTTACACGTTTTCAAGCCACCGCCGCTGCTCTTTCAAGCCTTGATGTTCTGTGTTCTTTAGCCGAAACAGCCGTAGCAAATTCATATTGTCGTCCGCTTATTAACAACGAGGGTATTATAAGCATCAAGGCGGGTCGTCACCCCGTAGTTGAGGCGCTAAGCAGTACGCCGTTTGTGTCAAACGACACTTTTCTTAACCTCGGCGACGACCGTTGTGCCGTTATTACAGGACCTAATATGGCCGGCAAGTCAACATATATGCGTCAGGTTGCAATTATTACTATTCTGGCACAGATAGGCTCGTTCGTTCCTGCTCAAATGGCAAATATCGGCATTGTTGATGCGGTGTTTACGCGAGTTGGTGCTTCGGACGATTTAGCAAGCGGTCAGTCAACCTTTATGGTTGAGATGAATGAGGTTGCCAACATCATAAAGAATGCGACACGAAACAGCCTGCTTATTCTCGATGAAATAGGCAGAGGCACATCTACCTTTGACGGTATGGCAATAGCGAGGGCTGTGCTTGAATATGTTGCCAATAAAAAGTCATTGGGCGCAAAAACACTTTTTGCCACCCACTATCATGAGCTTACCCAGATGGAAAATGAGCTAAGGGGTATTAAAAACTATAATATCGCCGTAAAAAAACGCGGTGATGATATTATCTTTTTGCGCCGCATAATAAGGGGCGGCGCAGATGATAGCTACGGTATTGAGGTTGCTAAGCTTTCGGGTATACCGAATTCGGTAATCTCACGCGCCAAGGTTATTTTAAAGGATATAACCGCAGGCGGTGTTGTACAGACAAAAAATACCGTTGCGGGTACTGACGATACACAGATGTCAATTGAGTCTGTCGGTGCCGACGAAATTTATAACGAGCTTAAGACAATAGATGTCGATACACTGACACCTATTGAGTCGATGAAAATACTTTACGATTTATCTAAAAAGGCTAAATCACTGTAATTAGCCAAACACTATGAAAGGAGAGTGCCGTTATGCCTGAAATTAAGGTTTTACCAAAACATATTTCTGAGCTTATTGCAGCAGGCGAGGTCGTTGAGCGACCAAGCTCGGTTATTAAGGAGCTTGTTGAAAATTCCATAGATGCAGGCGCTACCGATATTACGGTAGAGATAAAGCGCGGCGGTATTCTCTATATGTCGGTAAGAGATAACGGTTGCGGAATAGCCGCGGCCGATGTGCCGACGGCATTTATGCGTCACGCCACAAGTAAAATCAGCGCCGCAGATGACCTCGATGCCATAGCCACGCTGGGCTTCAGAGGTGAGGCGCTTGCCGCTATTTCTTCGGTTTCGAAAATCGAAATCATCACCCGCACTGCTGATAGTGACACTGGTACCCGCTGTGTTTGCGAGGGTGGTGTACAAAAGGTAGTTGAGGAGGTCGGCTGCGATACGGGCACACTTATTGTCGTGCGTGATATTTTCTACAACACACCTGCCCGTATGAAGTTTTTAAAAAGTGATGTCACCGAGGCTAATAGTATAGCCGCAGTTATCGACCGAATTGCGCTTTCCCACCCCGAAATATCCTTTAAGTTCATTAGAGATTCAAAACGGGTGCTGACAACCTCGGGTGATAATAACCTTAAAAATGTTGTATATTCGGTGCTCGGTCGTGAGTTTGCGTCGGCATTGATTGAAGCAAAGGGTGAATATGACTCGGTTACGGTAAGCGGTATGGTTTGTAAACCGATTTACTGTAAGCAAAACCGTAACGGACAGTTTTTCTTCCTTAATGGTCGACTTATTCGCTCGGGTACGGCTTCGGCCGCACTTGAACAGGCCTATAAAAATTCGGCAATGACGGGTAAATTCCCGTGTTGTGTTTTACAGATTAATGTACCCTTTGATGCGGTGGATGTTAATGTTCACCCGTCTAAAATGGAGGTTCGCTTTTCTGATGAAAGAAAGGTATTTAATGCTGTTTACGGCGCCGCAAAAAACGCACTCATAAACGGCGATACAAGGCCTGAGCTTACCGCCAAGCAGACCTTTAACCCGTATAAACTGACAGAGCCGCCCAAAGCGGTGCAAACGCAGATTCCCGTTACGACTCGGCCCGAACCCGTAAAAGCAGTTACCGACACACCTAAAGTAGGACCACAGGTGCTCGAGAGTCATAGGCCCGTGTTTGCTGACTATGGGGTAAAAACTCAACAAGTCAGGCAAGAATTTGTGCCCGATTTTATAAATATTGTTGTCGAGGACGAGCCGCCCGTAAAGCAAGAGGCAGAAATCATAAAGTCACAGCTAAAAGAGGAAACGCTTGCAGAAAAAGAGCCGGTTCGCTACATAGGTTATGCATTTGATACCTATATTATCGCCGAGATGGGTGATAGTGTGTATTTTATAGACAAGCACGCCGCCCACGAAAGAATTTTATATGAACAGCTTAAAAGCGAACAGGAAATCGAGGTGCAGGAATTACTTGTACCGCTGACCATAAGGCTTACTATGGAGGAATATTCCGCCATAGTTGCCAACCTTGAGCAGCTAATGAAATATGGCTTCGATGTTGATGACTTCGGCGACGGTACGGTGGTTGTCAGAGCCATACCGGCTATGCTTGTCAATCAGGATATAACCGTGATTCTCACCGAAATTGCTGAAAATTGTATGCAGGGCTCGCAGGTCACTGTAGAAAGAATGGATGATATTTTTCATACAGTTGCCTGCAAAGCCGCTATTAAGGGCGGTCAGTATAATACCGATAAAGAACTTGAAAGTTTGGCACAAAGAATTTTAGGCAGTAAGGATATTATGTATTGTCCGCACGGGCGCCCCGTTGCCTTTAAATTGACAAAAAAAGAACTTGAAAAACAATTCGGAAGACTTGGATAAGAAAGGGAAAAGCTATGCAGAAAATACCGCTGATTGCCGTTGTTGGTCCCACAGCGTCGGGCAAGACAAAGCTCGGTATAGAATTAGCACGCGCATTTAACGGCGAAGTAATATCGGCGGATTCAATGCAGATATATAAGGGCATAAGTATTGCCTCTGCCTCACCTACCAAAGATGAAATGTGCGGCATCCCGCATCACCTTGTTGAGTTTTTAGAATTGGATGAGGAGTTCTCTGTTGCGGATTATGTAAACCTCGCAAAAGATAAAATTAAAGAGGTATATAAGAGAGGTAATACCCCTGTGCTCGTTGGCGGAACGGGACTTTATGTAAACTCACTTATAGACGGGATTGATTTTTCGGCAGAAAATAACGATTTTCAAGTGAGAAACCGACTCCAAAAAGAGATGGAATTATTAGGCGCCGAAGAAATGTTACGGCGATTATCAGTAATAGACGAGATAACGGCGGCAAAGCTTCATCCAAATAACCGCCGAAGAATAATTCGTGCCCTTGAGGTTTACGAAACGACGGGCATTACCTTTTCGGCGCAAAACGAACTTTCGCGAGTGGGAAGTGAATTTGATGCCGTAATTATCGGCATAACCTATAAGGATCGAGAAAAGCTGTATGAGAGAATCAACCTGCGTGTTGATATGATGCTTCAAAACGGTCTTTTAGACGAAGCCAGAACTACGCTTAACCTGCCTGTCGGCAAGGGAGCGATGCAGGCGATAGGCCATAAAGAGCTTCATAAATATCTGCGTGGTGAGCAGACTCTCGGTGATGCGGTCGAAACCCTTAAAATGCAGACACGCCGCTACGCCAAGCGTCAGCTTACCTGGTTTAACAGAAATGAAAATATCCATTGGCTTTATGCTGACAGTGATGATGTTATATTAGAAGCAATCGAAATTGTGAAAGGAGTGCTGCAGAATGGGTAAAGGCAGATTCAGCATCGGTATAGTTATAACCGTGCTGGTTATTTTTGTGATTTATCAGCTTTATGCCGCCTTTTACAATCCTATCAGTACCGAGATTGTGACGCAATACACCGCCACCGACGGTATTGATGTTACGGGTGTGCTTATACGGGACGAATCGCTGATTACCAGCTCCTCTTCGGGTGCGATGCACTTCGAAATAGACGACAGTGAAAGGGTAGCGTCGGGAGGAGTTATTGCCAACATCTATGCTAGTGAGTCACAGTCTATTGCCGCTTCACAGATGGATGCGGTTAAAAAAGAGATAGATAATATTAAAGAAATTGAAGACTATAATGACCTCAACGCAATAGATATAAATTCAATAAACGCTAAAATTTTTGATAACCTCAATGATATAATCAGTGTATGTTCTACGGGTTATTACGCAAATATAGGCGCCTCTAAGGAAGAGCTTCTGAATCTTATCAATCGCAAGCAGATAGCTACGGGCGAGGCGGTAGACTTTTCTGAGCAGTTAAGCACACTTGAAAAACAGTATAATTCGCTGAAAAGTGCCGCGGGTCAGCCGCAAAGCAGGGTGTTGTCCTCGAAATCAGGATATTTTCTTTCCTCAACCGATGGGTATGAGGATGTTTTGACAACCAAGAAGCTATCCTCTATCACACCCGAGTTTCTTGATAATCTAAAGCCCGATAGCCAGCCTAAAGAGAACGTCATCGGCAAGCTTGTTTCAGATTACACCTGGTATATAGCGGCGAGCGTGTCTATTAGTGACTCCTTGCAGTTTAAGGTTGGTGACAGCCTTAAGGTACTTACGACACTTAAATCAAACCCCGAAATCAGTGTTACGGTTGAAAGGGTTAATATGTCAAAGGATGAGGATAGGGCGGTTGTTATACTCAGTTGTCAGCAGATGAGCGCCGAGTTGTCATCAATGCGCACGGGCGCTATGACCATAGTTAAGAAAAACTATAGCGGACTTAAGGTGAGCAATAAGGCGCTGAGAATGAAGGAGGTAGAACTCACCGACCAGAACGGTGTTACCAAAACCGTTTCACAGACCGGCGTTTACGCTTTAAGCGGAATGACGGCGGTGTTTGTGCCGGTCGAAATAGTGTATTCACCTAAAAGTACCGATTTCGTAATCTGTGCCGAAAAGGCCGAGGACGGTGCACTGAGAATCTACGACGAAATTATTGTTAAAGGAAAAAATATTTATGACGGAAAAATCATTGACTGACAGGTTTGATATAAATTTTGCGGAAATTAAACAAAAAATAGCGGCGGCGGCCGAGAGGTCGGGCAGAAAATATGAGGATATTATGCTGCTTGCGGCCACCAAAACCGTCGATGCCGACTTTATAAACTACGCTATAGAGCAGGGCGTCGAATATATCGGCGAAAACAGGGTGCAGGAGTTTTTGTCAAAAAACGATGAGGTTTCTCAGAATGTTCACCGTCATTTTATAGGTCATCTTCAAACCAACAAGGTTAAGGATATTGTCGGCAGGGTAGAGCTTATTCAGTCGGTCCATTCCATAAAGCTTGCCCGTGAAATCGGCAAGGTATCACTCAAAAAGGATATTGTTACCGATATTTTGGTTGAGGTAAATATCGGCGGTGAAGAAAGCAAGTCGGGCTTTAGCCCGTCAGAAGTTGCTTCAGCCATAGAGCAAATGCGTGAAATTGAGGGCATTTGTGTGAGGGGACTTATGACAATTCCCCCAATTTGTGAAAAAAAAGAGCAAACACGTAAATATTTTGACGAAATGTATAAACTGTTTATTGAAATACGTGATAAAAAATTATATAATAATATAGAGATACTCTCAATGGGTATGTCGGACGACTATGATATAGCCGTTGAATGCGGTGCAAATATGGTTAGAATAGGTACCGCACTTTTCGGAGCAAGAAATTATAATTTGTAATAAAGGAGTTATAAAAATGGGCGCATGGGACAATCTTAAGAATTTTATGGGAATAGGTGAAGATGTATACGAGGACGAGCCCGCTGAGGAAACTGCGGCTAATGAGGAAACCTATTACGAGGCACCGCAGAAGAAAAAACAACCCGCAATCTTTCAGGCTGAGCGCAAAAATAAAAACGGAGGAAATGTACAAACACAGATGCAGGTAGTAATTGTAAAGCCCGACCATTTTGATGATGTTACGATGATTGCTGATCATCTTAACGCTAAGAAGAGCGTTGTTTTAAACCTTGAGGTTGCTAATCGCGAGACATCAAGAAGAATTATTGACTTTATAAGCGGTGTTACCTATGCAAACAAGGGTAGCATTCGCAAGGTTGCTAACAGCACCTTTATGATAGTGCCCGGTGACGTTGACATTATGGGCGAACTAATGATGGAAGACTACGACCAGCGCTAAATAAATGGAAAGCGATATAATTGTTTCGCGCGTTCACGATATGATGTATCGTGCCGAGAATGACGGCACCGCTCAATTCCTTGGCTTTTTGCGCGAGGAAGAGGCGTCGGTAGCACTCGCTGCGGCAAATAAAAGCGCTTTTCTCTATGGCGGTTATGATAATGCCGAGCGCACCTTTTTATGCGTTTATCCCGAGTGGTTAGAAAGGGACGATATAGACTTTCCCATAACGGCGCTTACTTTTAAATACCGAAAGAGTGATTTATTGGCGCACAAGGATTTTTTGGGTGCTCTTATGTCGCTCGGTATCAAGCGTGAAACGGTGGGCGATATACTGATAACGGACGGTAGAGCCGTTGTCTTTCTAACTGAGGAAATCTCAAAGTACGTCATAAACCAGATAGAAACGGTTGGCAGAGTCGGTGTTACGGCAAGCCTTGGCATCGAGGGTGAATTGCCAAACGCTTCCAAAAGGGTAAGCGGCAGTTACACCGTCTCGTCACTTCGGCTTGACTGTGTTGTGGCAGCTCTGTGTTGCGTTTCACGAAACGGCGCTGACGAGCTTTTAAGGGACGGAAAAGTTATGCTCAATTCTATCATTACCGAAAAGGCTACTAAAACCGTTAGCGCAGGTGATAAATTGACGGTGCGCGGATACGGTAAATACGATATAACGTCGGTGGATGGCGTAACCCGTAAGGGCAGAAGCATTATTACTGTAGAGAAATACATTTAATTTTATATTTTGGAGGATTTTTTATGTTAAGTGCAAATGACGTAAGAGAGGTTAAGTTTTCAAAATCTATGAGCGGCTACAAGCAGGAAGAGGTCGATACCTTTCTTGATTCGGTAGAGGATGATTATAGAAATTATGAATCCTTTGCTAAAAACGCTCAGGCAAAAATAGATGAATTAACCGCAGAAATTGCTCAATTAAAGGATTCTCAGGGCTCACTTCAGAATGTACTGCTGAGCGCTCAGCAGTTGGCAGATAAAATCGTTGCCGATGCCAGAACTCAGGCAGAGGCAATAGTTTTAGAGGCAAAGTCTAATGCCGAAAAGGCAACCGAGGAAGCAAAGAATATGCTTTACGATTTCGATGCCAAATTTAACGAGAAAAAGCAGGCTGCTGAGCATAAGCTTGCCCTCGACACCGAGGTAGCGATGAAGAAAAAAGAGGCTGTTGAGGCGGCAACTGCCGATGCAGTTAAGCGCGAGCAGGCATTGTTTGACCGCATAAAGATTGAGGTTGCCGCGTTTAAAAATGAACTTATGGAGCAGTATAAAAAGCACATTGAGCTTATAGCCAATATGCCCGACAGCATCGCTATGGATGCCGAGCGTGCGGCCGAAGCAGTGGCTTTGGTTATTGATGAAACACCCAATATGGCTCAGTTCGTGCCCGAAACCGAGGCAGAGCCTGAGATAGAGCCTATCGCCGAGGCATTGGCTGCCGAAGAAATAGTAACAGATGAGCCTGAAGCCGAAGAAGCACATGTGGAAGAACCTGTTCAGACAGGCTTCGTTGTTAATGCCCCACAGGCAGCACCTATAGATATTTTCTCTGTAAGTGAAAATGACGAGGATGCGGACGAAGACGATGATTTTGGTTTCTCAAACAGCTTTTTCAACCGTAACAATAAGGAGTAATCGCTTTGCTTACCTATATTTTGGCTATTGTATGCGCCGCTGTCTGCTTAATTGCCGACCAGCTTTCAAAGGCGTATATAGTTCAGAATTTTACACTTTTTGAACAACAGGGCTTTATAAAAGGTCTTATAAACATAACCTATATTCAAAACGGTGGCGGTGCCTGGGGTATTTTTTCGGGCAATACGATGTTTTTGCTTGTGATAACTATAGCGATTATGATTGCGTGTATCTATATTCTTGCCGTTAAGGCCAAGCGTCAGCCGCTTTATTTCTGGGCAATCAGTCTGGTTCTCGCAGGTGGAGTAGGCAATATGCTTGACCGCCTTTTTAGAAACGGACTTGTAGTGGACTTTCTACAGTTTGATTTTTGGCGCGATTTCCCCGTGTTCAATATTGCCGACTGTGCCATTGTTATAGGCTGCGGCTTATTGATAATACATTTCTTGAAGGAATGGATAGACGAAATTAAAGAGAAAAAGGGAAAGGCAAATGCAGATAATAACCCTTGAGGCTAAGGAAAACAATAAGCGAATAGATGCTTTTGTTGCGGAAAACACCGATATTACCCGTTCGCGTGCAACAAGCCTGCTTACCCACGGCAATATTACGGTGAACGGACTGGTGCCGCAAAAGAGCTATAAGGTAAAAACGGGAGACCAAATTGTTGTTAATATTCCCGACCCCGTCGCACTTGATTTGGAGCCGCAGGACATCCCACTCGACATAGTTTACGAGGACTGTGACCTGATTGTTGTAAATAAGCCGAAGGGTATGGTTGTTCACCCTGCCGCAGGTAACCTTGATAACACCCTTGTTAATGCCCTTCTATTTCACTGCGAGGGTAGACTTTCGGGAATTAACGGTGTTATGCGACCCGGTATAGTTCACCGAATAGATAAGGATACAAGCGGACTTTTAATTGTTGCAAAGAATGATGCGGCACATGCGTTTCTTGCCGAGCAGATAAAGGAGCATTCCTTTACACGCGAATATGAGGCGGTCGTGCATGGCAACATAAAGGCGGATAATGGCAGCATTGATGCACCGATTGGTAGACACCCCGTGAAGCGTAAGCAGATGGCGGTGACGGCGCAAAACTCAAAAAACGCTGTTACACACTATACCGTCCTGCAAAGATTTGGTGATTTTACCCACGTGCGACTGCGACTCGAAACGGGACGCACCCATCAAATAAGGGTGCATATGGCATATATCGGTCACGCTGTTGCGGGTGATGAGGTTTACGGACCGAGAAATGTCGTAAAAGGACTCCATGGTCAGTGCCTGCATGCTAAAAAAATAGGCTTTATTCATCCAAAGACTCGCGAATATATGGAGTTTGACAGCGAATTACCACAGTATTTTAATTCATTTTTAGATAAAGTGAATATATAAGGAAGGAAGAAAAAAATGGACTCTTTAACCGAAAAAACCTTAAAGCAAGTAGCTTGCAAGGTAAGAATGGGAATCATCGAGGGTACCCACGCCGCAAAGGCAGGTCATCCGGGCGGTTCTCTTTCCTGCGCAGATATTTTAACCTATCTGTATTTTAAGCAAATGAACATCGACCCGAAAAATCCTAAAATGGAAAACCGTGACCGCTTTGTACTTTCAAAGGGACACGCGGCCCCTGCGCTTTATGCGACACTTGCAGAGCGTGGATTTTTCTCAACCGATTTAATAAAGACCCTGCGTAAGCCCGATTCTATTTTACAGGGTCACCCCGATATGAAGAACATCCCCGGTGTTGATATGTCAACCGGCTCACTCGGTCAGGGTATTTCCTGCGCTGTTGGTATGGCTTTATCGTCAAAACATTTTGGCAATGATTATAGAGTATATACCGTACTTGGTGATGGTGAAAGTGAAGAGGGTCAGGTTTGGGAGGCAGCAATGTTTGCCGCCAACAAAAAGCTTGATAACCTCGTTGCTTTCCTCGACCTTAATAATCTTCAAATTGACGGTACAGTTGACGAGGTTAACTCGCCAAAGCCCCTTGATAAGAAGTTCGAGGCATTCAATTGGCACGTAATTACCATTGACGGTCACGATTTTGCCGCTATTGAGGCAGCACTGAAAGAGGCCGAGACCGTTAAGGGTAAGCCTACCGCAATTATCGCCAACACCGTTAAGGGTAAGGGCGTTTCGTTTATGGAAAATCAGGTTAACTGGCACGGTGTTGCTCCTAATGATGAGCAGGCTGCAGCCGCTATGGACGAGCTTAATAAACAGCTTGAGGCTTTAAAGTAAGGAGTGATAACAATGGCAGAAGTAATTAAAAAGGCTACCCGTGAGGGCTACGGTTCGGGTCTTATAAAGCTCGGTAAAAAGTACGACGATTTCATTGTTATGGACGCCGACTTAGCCGCCGCGACCAAATCGGGCGCATTCAAAAAAGAGTTCCCTGACAGATTTTATAACTGTGGTATAGCAGAGCAAAATATGATGAGCATCGCCGCTGGCGTTGCCGCTACAGGCAAAAAGGTTTTTGCAAGCTCTTTCGCAATGTTTGCTATAGGCCGTGCTTACGAGCAGATTCGTAACTCAATCGGTTATCCGCATCTAAACGTTAAGATTTGCGCAACCCACGCCGGCATATCGGTTGGTGAGGATGGTGCAACACACCAGTGTAACGAGGATATCGCCTTAATGCGTACAATTCCCGGTATGGTTATAATCAACCCTGCCGATGCTGTTGAGGCTGAAAAGGCTGTTGAGGCTGTATACGGTCTTGAGGATCCTTCATATATCCGCTTGGGCAGACTGGCAGTTCCCGTAATTTTTGACGATGACTATAAATTTGAGATAGGTAAGGCAGTTACTCTTAAAGAGGGCAACGACGTTACCGTTATCGCAACAGGTCTTATGGTTGCAGAGGCACTCGAAGCCTATGAACTTTTAAAGGCAGAAGGCATAAACGCTCGCATTATAAATATGTCTACCATCAAGCCGCTCGATAAAGAGGCTGTAATTAAAGCGGCAAAGGAGACAGGCGTAATTGTTACCGCTGAGGAGCATTCAGTTGTTGGTGGTCTCGGCTCAGCCGTTGCCGACCTTGTTACCGAGGAATGTCCCGTGCCAATGATTAAGATAGCAATGCAGGATGCATACGGTAAATCGGGTCCTGCCGCTACACTTCTTGATGAGTACGGCTTCAGAGCTAAAGACATCGCTGCAGCTGCTAAAAAGGCAGTAGTGCTTAAAAAATAAGAAAAACAAGCAGAAACAAAATTTTGTTTCTGCTTGTTTTTTGTATAACGAAAACCACACGCACTAAGCGGGTGGTTCCAAAGAGGCTTTTGCCGATGAGCAATCCCGCCGCAGTCAGGGAAACTGTCAACGAAGTTGACTGAGGGGTAGTTCGGTAATAATTATATTTCTCTCCCTCCGTCTTTTTGCTTCGCAAAAATCCACCTCCCTCATCAGATGGAGGCGGACTGCCGTATATGCGGCAGTGGGGCACACTTGCAAGTGGCAGATTATTCGATGGACTTTCAGTCCAGCCAGTAACAGCGGCTTATAGCCGCAGA
>JAZQGO010000012.1:0-38873 GCA_045540055.1 Acutalibacteraceae bacterium | reverse complement strand
TAGATACAGTCGGTCGAAATAAAAAAGTAATAGCTGAATATATAAGAAATCAGTTAGAAGAAGATTTTGTAGCAGAACAAATGAGCATAAAAGAATATGTTGACCCGTTTACGGGTGAGAAGAGAAAGTAGGCAAAAAAAGACAGCCGCACGTGAGCGGCTGCCCGAGATGGTAATGCGTTGCCAAACTTTCGAGGTCCCTTTTAGGGGCCTAGCCAGTAGGGGCCCCTTATAGGGGCTGTGCATACCACTAGTTTACTAGTGGTTATGATTATATTGAAAATTTGTGGAAAACCTTTTTGCCTTTTTTAACAATTAATCCGTCAGTAAAAGCTTCACGAGAAAAGACTGCCGCAACATCGGTAACCTTTTCGTTATTTACCGAAACACCGCCCTGCTGAACAAGACGCCTTGCCTCTCCTTTAGAGGTTGTAAGCTCGCCCTTAACCATTAAATCGAGTATGCCGATTTTATTATCAATAAAATCATTGTCGCAAAGCTTAGTATTAGGCATATCCTCGCTGATGCCGCCCTTGGCGAATAACGACTGTGAAACCTCACGTGCTTTAGCAGCTTCATCTTCACCGTGAACTAATTTAGTGAGCTCATAAGCGAGGATATCCTTTGCGGTATTAAGCTGACTTCCCTGCCAATCATTCATCTTATCGATTTCTTCAAGCGGCAGGAAGGTTAACATTCTGATACATTTAAGAACATCGGCATCAGATACATTACGCCAGTATTGATAAAATTCGTAGGGTGAAGTCTTTTCAGGATCAAGCCAAACAGCGCCGTTTGCCGTCTTGCCCATCTTTTTACCTTCAGAATTCATAAGCAATGTAATGGTCATAGCATAGGCATCCTTGCCCAGTTTTTTACGGATAAGCTCGGTACCGCCAAGCATATTTGACCATTGGTCATCACCGCCAAACTGCATATTACAGCCGTATTCTTTAAACAGATGATAGAAGTCATAGCTCTGCATAATCATATAGTTGAACTCAAGAAAGCTGAGGCCTTTTTCCATACGCTGCTTATAGCATTCGGCCCTAAGCATATTATTTACCGAGAAGCAGGCGCCAACATCTCTTAATACATCAACATATTTAAGATCTAAGAGCCAGTCGGCATTATTTACCATAATGGCTTTATCATCGCCAAATTCAATAAATTTGGACATCTGCTTTTTAAAGCATTCGCAATTATGCTGAATTGTCTCTGGTGTCATCATTGAGCGCATATCACTTCTGCCCGACGGGTCACCGATATATCCCGTACCACCGCCGATTAAGGCAACAGGCTTATTGCCTGCCATCTGCAATCTTTTCATTAAACAAAGCGCCATAAAGTGACCGACATGTAGACTGTCTGCGGTAGGGTCAAAACCAATATAAAATACAGCCTTGCCGTTGTTTACTAATTCTCTGATTTCCTCTTCGTCGGTAACCTGCGCGATAAGTCCGCGTGCCACCAACTCTTCATAAATTTGCATACTATAAACTCCTATCTAACAACTCTTTGGCAGAATTGTATGTTATTTCTGTTTTTTCGGTACCCGACATAATACGCGAAATCTCATCAATTCTCTGTTCATAGGCAAGAGAATTGACGGTGGTATATGTTCGTGAGTCGCTTACCGTTTTTTCAATGAGCAGATGATTTTCAGCACAAGCGGCGATTTGCGCCAAGTGAGTAACGCAAATTACCTGACGGTTTTTAGCGACATTTCTAAGCTGAAAAGCAACCTTGTTTGCCGCGCGACCGCTAATGCCGGTATCAATCTCATCGAAAATAAGGGTATCTACCTCATCCTTGTCGGATAATACGCTTTTTATCGCCAGCATAACACGTGAAAGCTCACCGCCCGAGGCAACCTTTGACAAGGGTTTGAGGCCTTCGCCGATATTAGCGCTAATTAAAAACTCTACTGTATCACAACCACTTTTTGTATATCTTCCCTGCTTGATATCAACCTTAAATTTGACATACGGCATATCAAGATATTCAAGAATATCGCAGACCTTTTTTTCAAAATCCAGAGCGGTATTTTGTCTTGATTCGGTAAGTCGTTTGCCGCACTCAATAAGCCTGTCCTGAGATTCAAGAAGCAGTTTTTCAAGCTGTTGTGCTCTCTCATCCGAAAATCTGATTTTTTCAAGCTGCTGTTCACTTTCATACAGATAATCAAGAATTGCCTGCTCACTATTACCGTATTTTAACATAAGGGACCCCAGTATTTCAAGTCTATCCTGAATTTCGTCAAGATTAAATTCATCAGTTGAGAGTCGGTCGATTAAATTTCTGAAGTCAATTGAAATTTCAGTGATATCCTCTAAGGTTTCATTTAGTTTAGAGGTGATTGTTTGGGCTTCTTTAAAATCAATCTTCTCAACCTGTTTTATTGCCGAACCTACTTGTTCGAGCGCACCGGGGTTTTCGTCGCCCACAACCGAAATATAAGCATTTTTCAGCGCCTTCAGGCTCGACTCTATGTTTTGAGCCTGTTTTTGCTTTTCCTTTAATGAGGCATACTCGCCAACCTTAATGTCTGACTGCTTTATCTCGTCAATTTGAAATTGTAACAGTTCGATTTTGCGAGACTTGGCATCGTCATCTTCTTCAAGTGCGCTAAGCTCTCGCCGAATTGTATTCAGGTATTTAAATTCTGAATAATATTCATCTAAAATATCTGAATTCTCAGCGATTTTATCAAGAAAATCACAATGCTTATCAGGGTCAAGAAGCGCCTGATTATCGTGCTGACCGTGAATGTTAATTAAATATCTTCCGATTTCCTTGACAACGGCAGCTGTTGAAGGCTGTCCATTTATTCGAAACGTTGTTTTACCGTCAACTGACAGTGCACGCTGTATAACCAGATTACCGCTCTCATCGGGTAAAAATCCATTTCCAATTAAAGTATCATTTACTGCACTACCAACCTGAGAAAACTCGGCAATAACCTTTGCGTTACTGCAACCACTACGAATAATATTCTTTGAGGTACGTGCGCCAAGAACGGCATTGATAGCATCAATAACAATTGACTTACCGGCACCCGTCTCACCCGTAAGAACATTAAAGCCGCCAATAAGCTCAAGCTCAGTATTCTCAATTACTGCAATGTTTTCAATATGTAAATAATTTAACATAATTAAACCGCCGTTATTTAATCAAATTCAATAATTGTGCCGTAAGATTTTTAGAGTCAGCCTCGCTTTTGGTAACAACAATAATTGTGTCGTCGCCTGCAAGAGAACCCAGTATCTCGTTAGAAAACAGTGTATCAAAGGCAACGCAGGCACTTGACGCCATACCATTATAGCATTTGATAACAATATTATTAAGAGCATAGCGCACATCGATTACGCTTTGAGCGAAAATATCGGTGAAATGGTCCTTTGATTTGTCGGTAACCGAAAGCTGTTTACCTACAGTACTCATATAGCGGTAGACACCGCCGATGTCCTGCGCCTTAACAATTCGCAATTCCTTAATATCACGTGATACGGTTGATTGCGTTACATTGTAGCCAAGCTTTAGCAATAAATCCTGAAGCTCATCCTGAGTGACAATTACATTATCCTCAATCAATTTTAAAATTTTCTCATGTCTTTTACTTTTCAACTGTATCACCTCTATTTCTCTTTAAATTTTTCAGAAAGTGTTTTATAAAACGATTTATTTGATAAGCGTATAAGCTTTAAGTTATATTCAGATTTGCTGACATAAATATCGGTTGTAGGCTTAATTGCGGGCGTGCGCCTGCCGTCAACCGACAAAAATACATCCGAATGCTTTAAAGAATAGGCATTAAATCTGACAACCGCATCTTTATTGAGTAAAATCGGTCTTGCCGATAACGAGTGTGAGCAAATCGGCGTTATACAGATATTTTCAGACAGCGGGTCAATAATCGGGCCACCAGCCGACAATGAATACGCAGTTGAACCCGTAGGCGTAGCAACAATCAAGCCGTCAGCCCTGTATGAAATACAATCGTTGCCAAAATATGCCTTTATATCAATAATTCGTGAAATAAAGCCACTTGTTATAACCATATCGTTGACCGCAACCTGCGAAAACTTCTCTTCACCGTTCTCCATAATCGATACATTTAACAGCATTCTGTTTTCGACGGTATAATCGCCTTTCTTAAGCTTGATGAGTGACTCGAGGTCGTTTGGCTCAACATCGGCTAAAAAGCCCATACGACCCGCATTTACGCCTAAAACAGGCTTATCCATTTTCGCGGCAAGCTTACCGTAACGCATAATAGTGCCGTCACCGCCAACCGTCACAATAATATCAGCCACCTCATATACCTGACGCTCGGGCAGATGAATATAATCGGTTGCGCATATATTATCGGGAAGGTATGCCTCGACACCCATATTTTTGAAGATTTTTCCCATATTTTCAACCGCCGCTGCGGCACCTTTTTTATCAAGATTTGGTAAAACTCCGATTTTCACTGTAATCCCTCCTTTAAGCAAACACGAATAATTCGAACCTGATTTTCAAGGTAATATTTTCGTCTTTGCATTGTTAAAATACTCGCAAATCTTTACGGCTATAGTTGCTTATGTGAAGCCTCAACCACCGCTTCGGGTGATATCTCGGTCAAAATTGACGGAATTTCCGACTTAATTATATGTACTAAATATTCTATGTTACCCTCAGGTCCCTTAATTGGTGAATAGTCAAGATTAAGCACAGAAAAGCCTGTTTTTAAAATGACATCGAATATTTTTTCAATAACCTCTAAATGAATATTTTTATCTCTTACAACACCCTTTTTGCCCACCTTATCCTTACCTGCCTCAAACTGCGGCTTAATAAGACACACTGCCTCGGCACCATTTTTGAGTAAGGTGTACATAACGGGTAAAATAAGTGAAAGTGAAATGAAAGAAACATCAACAGATGCAAAATCAAGCTGCTCGGGCACCTGCTCACTCGTCACATAGCGAAAATTAGTCCTCTCAAGATTTATAACACGCTCGTCGGTGCGCAGCTTCCACGCCAATTGGCCGTAGCCGACATCAATTGCGTAAACCTTGGCGGCACCATTTTGAAGCATACAATCGGTAAATCCACCGGTTGAGGCACCAATATCGGCACATATCTTATTTTCAAGGCTAAGACCGAAGTTTTGCATGGCCTTTTCAAGCTTTAGTCCGCCACGGCTGACATACTTAAGAGTTGAGCCGCGCACCTCAATCTTATCTTCAGTTTTTATCATTATGCCTGCTTTATCGGCTTTTTGATTATTAACATAAACAATACCCGACATAATATATGCCTTGGCTTTTTCACGGCTTTCGGCAAGTGCGGCTTCGACCAGTGCGACATCGAGGCGAATTTTATCTGACAAACTAAATTTCTCCTTTAATAATCTTTATCATAGAAAGGGTATCTAAATGGTAATTTTTAAGCGATTCATCCACCATAGCACAGGGCACAAAACTGTCATCAATGGCAAAAATTTTATACCTCGCGTTAATGCCGTTTTCTAAAATATAGTTACCTAACAGCTCGGCAATACCGCCGCGCTTGATACCCTCCTCAAAGAAGTAGATTTCATCATAATTTTTTAGTTGCTTGGTAATATCAATATCCAACGGATAAATTTTATTGAGCTTAATAAGTGAGATATCGATACCTATATTTTTTAAATCGTTATATGCTTTATATGCATTATCAAATATTCTGCCATAGGTGATTATGGCCTTTTTACCTATACCGATAACATCAAAGGCATTATCGCTCGCTTTGAAATCAGCACCCAGCGCCTCGGTACCACGAGGATATCTTATAGCACAGGGAAAATCAAAGTCGGTTGATTTTTTGAGCACGCTTTTAAGCTCATCAAAATAACAGGGTGAGTAAATATGCATACCCGGTACTGTGCTTAAAAAGGCGGCATCAAAAATACCCTGATGCGTTTCCCCATCCTCGCCGACAATACCTGCCCTGTCGACACAAAGTCTTACAGGCAGACCTAAAATGGCGATATCGTGCAGAATCTGGTCAAATGAACGTTGTAAAAAGGTAGAATATACCGCAAAATAAGGCTTCATACCTTGAATAGCAAGTCCTGCCGCAAAGGTTGCGGCATGCTCTTCAGCAATTCCTACATCAAAAATTCGATTTTTATATTTATGCGCAAATTCGGTAAGCCCTGTACCCTCGCTCATAGCGGCAGTAATTGCGCAGATTTTTTTATCCTGCTTTGCCATAGCGCACAGGGTTTCACCGAATACATCAGAAAATGACTTAACCGTATTTGAACGGGCACCCTCATTTATATCGAAGGATGACACACCATGGTAAATTTTGGGGTTTGCCTCGGCGAAAGAATATCCCTTACCCTTTGTTGTAATGGTATGAATAAATACGGGACGATTCTCATTCTTTGCGATTTCAAAGGTATTTACAAGGGAATTTATATCATGGCCGTCAATCGGTCCATAATATTCAAAGCCGAGAGTCTCAAATAAATTGTTTTTATAAACGGCATTTTTTAGCGCCAATTTTACACGCAGAACAAATCTTGCAAGTGGCTTACCGATAAGCGGTATACTACTTAAAAATGATTTAACGGCCTTTTTAGAGCGGTGATAACCTTTTTTAGTTCTAATGTTTGTCAGGTGACGCGCAAGACTACCGACATTGCGGGATATTGACATTTTATTGTCGTTGAGAACGACGATAAAATTATTCTTAGCAGCACCTGCATTATTTAGCGCCTCGTAAACCATTCCGCCCGTCATAGCGCCGTCGCCGACAACAGTTACGGTAAAATCATTTTTGCCCTGAAGTGACTTTGCCTTGCAAATTCCGTATGAAGCCGAAATAGAATTACTGCTGTGCCCCGTGATAAACGGGTCATATTTGCTTTCATCCGGACGCATAAAGCCAGAAATTCCTCCGCTTGTGCGCAGAGAGGAAAATTCGTTAAATCTACCGGTAAGCAATTTATGTGTATAACACTGATGTCCAACATCAAAAAGAATGGTGTCATCGGGCGAATTAAAGCACTTATGAAGTGCCACAGTTAGTTCAACCGTGCCAAGATTAGATGCTAAATGACCGCCGTTTACCGAAACAGTATGAATCATATAATCTCGAATTTCAGTGCACAGATTATTCAATTGTTCAGTATTAATTTTTTTAATATCTTCGGGGGAAGATATTTTGCTTAAAATTTCATATTCCAAAACAATTACTCCTAAAAATTACGTAACGCAAGATAATCTGCAAATTCCTTTAAAAACTCACCATCGTCGCCCAGAGCATCAATACACTCCTTAGCATCATGTGTCAGTGTTTCGACTGTTTGTTTAGCTTTTTCAATACCGTAAAGCGAAACAAATGTTGATTTTTCGTTCTTCTCATCACTACCGATTGGCTTACCTAATTTCTTCTCATCGCCGATGACATCAAGAATATCGTCAACAATTTGAAAAGCAAGACCTACATTTTCGGCATATTTTTCACACAACTCAAGCTGCTCGTCCTTGCCTGCAAGAATGCAACCGATTGCCGCCGCAGTTTTGAGTAACGCGCCTGTTTTAAGGCTATACATAGTTTTAAGTCCGTCAGCGGTATCTAAGCCTATGCTTAAAATATCAAGCACCTGACCGCCGACCATACCGTTTACACCTGCACCCTTAGCTAATAGGTTTATAGCTTTCACTACCCTATCGGCTTCAATATCCTTAACGGTAGCGGCGTATTCAAAGGCACATGTGAGCAAAGCATCACCCGTTAACACAGCGATATTTTCGCCATATTTCTTATGGCAGGACGGCTTACCGCGTCTGTAATCATCATCATCCATACATGGTAAATCGTCGTGCACCAACGAATATGAGTGTATCATCTCGAGCGCTGTGGCAAATTTAACAGCATCCACACTTGTGCCGCCCAACAGCTTATAAAATTCCAACATTAATATCGGTCTTATGCGCTTGCCGCCATCAACGCTACTGTACTTCATAGCATCAGCAATAATACCGTACTTATCATTATCCGCGGTAATTGCTTTGTGTAGCTCGTTATTGAGTAAATCAGCATAGTAATCTACAACGCTATTTATTTTTGACATTTAGAGCGCCTCCGATTCATTTAAGAGCTTAATATGCAGTTTAGCCTTTTCAAGACATGCGTTACACTGTTTTGTAAGTTCTACGCCCTTTGTAAATAAATCGATTGATTCGTCAAGCGTGCACTCACCTGCTTCAAGTCTTGCGACAACCTGCTCAAGCTCCTTAAGGCTCTGTTCAAAATTCAATTTATCTGACATAGTTTTCTCCCATCAATTGTTTTTGGTATCAATAACAACACATGATGCCACGCCGTCATTAAAACGAAGCGAAATATTATCATTAAGTGACAATTCATCAACGCTTTTAAGTACTGCCGAATCCTTTTCAGCAATAATATATCCGCGCGAGAGAACCTTTAGCGGACTTATTGCGTCAAGCTTGGTTGATAGCCTTTCTAATTTGCTTAAATTGTCGATATAGGATGTGTTATAGGCATTTTTAAGCCTTTCTGCCAAGCGATCGACGCTGAGCGAATTATCATCGACAATGGCATTTGGGTTAATAAGGTAAACGCATTGACGACATTTATTTAAAGCAACTTCGGCGCGGCCGATATAAATCTCGGCAGAATTTTTAATGCGCGTCAGGTAACCGTTAATTTTATTTTTTAACTCCGACATATCGGGTACAGCAATTTCGGCCGCCGCAGACGGTGTTGGTGCACGCAAATCAGCAACAAAATCAGAAATTGAAAAATCTGTTTCGTGACCAACCGCCGAAATTACAGGCACGGGCGACTCATAAATCTTGCGTGCAAGTGCCTCATCATTAAAGGCCCATAAATCTTCTGCCGAACCGCCGCCACGACCTATGATTATAACATCAACATCTGACCTATCGTAAAGACTGTCAAGTGCGGCAATCATTGAAGGTGTCGCCTCGGTGCCCTGAACCAAAACAGGACAAAGTAAGATTTCACAAATAGGATAACGGCGTGTAATTACATTAACAATATCTCGGTATGCCGCACCTGTATCGGAGGTAACGACAGCGATTTTTTTAGGAAATTTCGGTAATGACCTTTTAGTTTCAGGTGCAAACAAGCCCTCTTTTTCAAGTTTTTCCTTTATAATCCTAAACTGCTCGGATAAATCTCCTTGACCACTTTTAACGATGTTATCAATATAAAACTGGTATTGACCGTCCTTTTCATAGAGCGATACCCTACCAGTGCAGACAACCTGCATACCGTCTTCAGGAACAAACTTTAAATTTACGGTATTGCCCCTGAACATTACGCATTTAATAAGCGCATCTTTATCTTTGAGTGAAAAATAAAGATGACCACTGCTGTAATGATTTTTAAAATTTGATATCTCACCGCTGACACTGACAAAACTTAGGCGGCTATCGCCCTCAATGAGAGAGCGCACGTAGGTGTTAATCTGCCTAACAGTTAAAACCGACGGCATTTTCTAAACCTCGCTTCTCAAAATAGCGCCGATTACACCGTTTATAAACGAGGCATCACTCTCGGCCGCGTATTTTTTAGCAAGCTCAACCGCTTCATTAGCCGAAACGCTGACAGGTATTTCATCTATAAAGAAAATTTCATAGAGTGCTAAACGCAGTATTGCAAGAGCCACACGTGAAATTCTTGAAATATCCCATTTATTTGTGTTACTGCTGATTTTTGAATTAATAAATTCAACATTTTCATAAACGCCCTTAAAGGTGTTTACCGTATAATCATCGGTTTCAAAATCACGAAGCTCGACTGCTAATTCTAAAATTTCATCGACAGATTCTTCTCTGAAACACTTTTCAAATATTAGTATAAAGGCTTGCTCTCTCGCCTGTTTTCGTGTAAGCATAATGCACCGACTTTCTAAATTCTTATTAAAATATTATATACTAATTATAATGCTTTTGCAAGAATAATTGCATAAATAATGCATAAATGCAAAAATATATACTTGTAAAATGTCAAATTTCTTGTTATAATGTTGGTTACAAGAACTTTGGGAGGGTTTTAGTGTGGCTTTAGGTTTCCATAAAAGTCTTTTCGGATACAACTGCGAAGAAGTAACCGAATACGTACATAAGACAATTACCTCAAATCAGGAAATTCAAAATTCGTTAAATAATAAAATCAAGGATGCTCAATCAGAAATCAGCAAACTTAACAGCACGATTGACAGCATTAATAACGAAAAGGCGCAGATTGAAGAACAGCTTGCATACTATCAGGCAAAGTATGAAGAGATTAAGGTTTTAAGCGAAAACATCGGTAAATTATACCTTGTAGCACAGACAAATGCTAATGCCATAATTGATGCGGCTGAGAAATCAAAAGAGGCTGCAAATGCCGAAATTAACAATAATATTGCCGCAATTGATAATACTAATGCATCCCTTAACGATATAAAGGAGCGTATTAACGAATTAACACGTGAATTCTGCAGTAAGGTTGACGAGTTGAACGGCTCTCTGCTTAAAACCAAGGCAATTATTGAAAATGCTGCTCTTGACGCTGATGCCGACAAGCAGGAATTTGACAGCGTTTTTGAAAGCTTAACAAAATAATGAAAGAATTTTTTCTGAACACTAAAGATATCGCCTTCTGGAAGCAAACGGTCAGTGCCGGTGATAAAATTTATTTATCGGGTACGGTGTATACGGCGCGTGACGCGGCTCACAAACGTATTTTTGAATTGCTTGAAAGTGGCGAAAGGCTTCCATTTGAGTTGCAGGACAGTGTTATTTACTATTGCGGACCTACCCCGACCCCCGAAGGCTTTGCAATTGGTAGCTGTGGGCCCACAACCTCCTGCAGAATGGACGGATATGCCCCCAGACTATACGACCTAGGCGTTGCCGCCACAATCGGTAAGGGAGATCGTGACGAGACGGTTTATGAGGCTATTAAAAATAATAAGGCGCTTTATCTGTGTGCGGTTGGCGGCGCAGGTGCGTTGTATGCCAAATCAATCAGTTCTTGTGAGGTAATCGCCTTCGACTCTCTTGGGTGCGAGTCGGTAAAGAAGCTTGAATTTAATAACTTACCACTTATTGTAGGTATTGATTCATTTTCAAACAGCATACTAAAAAAGCAAAAGGCTATGTGAAAAATCACATAGCCTTTTGAATTTAGAATAAACATTAAGCGTAAATAGAAATAATGTTAGCAACAATTGCAAGCACAAAGAAAGCAACGGCAAAATACTTTGTCCATTTAGCGAGCATTACATCGGCAGTTCTTGCCTGATTTTTTGAAAGGAATGTATCAGCACCGCCAGAAATAGCACCGTTAACGCCACGGCGATGACCTTTCTGTAAAACAACAACAGCAATAATGATAATTGAAATAATAATTACTGCAATTCCTACAATTATTTCTAAAGCTCCCATTAAGAACTCCTCCTAAATTTATTCAAATACAAATGATATAATAACACACACTTATAGAATTTGCAAGTTTTATTTTTCGCAATTACACGAACTTTGGTGTAATTTTTCTATTTTTAATGACTTGTCCGCCTCAGATTTAATAAAATCAAGCCGAATCAGCAGTTCTTCTGGCACACTGTCAAGGTAAAAAGCCTCGCTGATACCTCTGAAATCGGCAACATGTAAGGCGCTACGCAGGATACCGTCTGCAAGAAAAATATCATCGGCAGGCTCAATATGAAGAATTGTAATTGCCTGCTCGTCAATATAGTAAAGACACCGACCTAAAATGTTATTGTTATCATCAGCAATTACACAACCTGATTTATAATTATAGGTATAACCCAAATCATTAAACAGCTTTGCAAGCTTTTTATCATCACTTAGAGGAAGAATGTTTATCATATTTTACTCCTTTGAAGAACTGATTGAGGTTAGACGATGCAGCTCTTTCTCGTTAAGATTGCGCCATTTACCCTGTCCGAGCATACCGAGCTTTACACCTGCAATTTCGGTGCGTTTAAGTCGTAAAACATCAAGCTTCACAGCATCACACATTCGTCTGATTTGTCTGTTTCTGCCCTCGTGAATTATAAATATAAGCACCGTGCGGTCCGGCTTTCTCTCGGCAACAAATACGTCACACGGTAAGGTTTTCTTACCATCAAGAACTATGCCTGTTGATAGCCTAACTAACATTTCATCGTCAACAGTACCTGCAACGGTTACGCGATAGGTCTTATTAACGTGACTTGACGGATGGGTAAGCTTGTTGGCGAAATCACCGTCGTTGGTCATTAAAAGCAGTCCTTCTGAATTTTTATCTAATCGACCAACGGGAAATACCTTTTGCGGTACATCCTTTATTAAATCGGCAACACACTTGCGGTCCTTCTCATCAGCCATAGTAGTTACAAAACCGCGCGGCTTATGCAACATTATGTAAACCTTTTCATTGGTTGCAATAACCGTTTTACCGCTGACGACGACCTTATCTCTCTTTGGGTCAACCGAATCACCAATATGCGCAATATGTCCGTTTACCTTAACCTTACCCGCGTTAATCAGCTCCTCCGCTTTGCGACGTGAAGCAACACCACAGGCCGATAAATGTTTTTGTAATCTTATCTTATTTGATTTCATTAAAAGCTCCTAATTAAATTTAAATATTCGTTTATTATCTTTTTAAAAGTGCTCGTATCTTGTTCACATTCCACGGTGTTTTCAGCAATTATATGAGTGGTAGTAATAAGCTTACCGTTACAGAAAACATCAATATCCCCTATTTCATCGCCCGTTTTTATGGGCGCAAAAGCACAGTTTGGCAGATTTACTCTGTATGTAATTTTATCATCGAGAGAAAGCGGACAAACGGCCGACTCTGCATTTAAATATACATAGCTGCCTTCAAAATTGAGGATGGGTAGCTTCTCAGGTATATTAAATTCAATATTTTCTTCTCTTGAATTCTCAAAACCATAATCGAGCAAATTTATATGGTCCTGCCAATCGTTTTTATCATTAAGTGTTACTGCAATTAAGGTTATATTACCTCTCTTGGCAGCAGAAACCAAGCATCTGCCCGAGCGTTTGGTAAAGCCGGTTTTTATCCCAACAGCCCCGTCATACATCTTAAGCAACTTATTATGGTTTGTAAGTGTTCTTTTATACGGTGGATTACCGTAGCACAACACAGCACTTTTACTTGAAACGGCATCTGAAAACGCCTCGTTTTTTAAAGCATATGCAGTAAGGCAAGCCAAATCGTATGCTGTCGAATAATGATTTTGATCATCGAGCCCCGAGGGCGTCACAAAATTAGTGTTCTTAAGTCCGATTTGTTCTGCCTTTAGGTTCATCTTTTCGGCAAACTTCTGTAAACTACCGCAAAGGCTTATTGCAACAGTATTTGCCGCATCGTTACCTGACGCGAGCATCAATCCATATAATAAGTCGTTATAGGTAACGGTATCCCCCACCAGAAGCCCCATAGAAGAGCCCTCAACTCTCACCATTTCTTTGGTAATGACTATCGACTTATCGGGGGTGTTTTCTTGCGCTAAAAGCAGGCCCGTCATTATTTTGGTGGTGCTAGCCATCGGCAAGCGTTCATTCATATTGTGAGAATAAATAACACGGCCCGTATCTGCATTTATAAGCACAGCCGACTGCGCAGATGTTGAAACGGCGGCAGTCGGCACGGCAGACACAAATAATAAAACAACGGCAATAAAAAGAATAGCGGCTTTTTTCAAAAAATCACTCCGAAATATTGATATTAAAGTATATTTCGAAATGCTGTTTTCTATTCTTTAATGACCTTTAAAAATATCTCTGATTTTTTCAATCATTTCAGGGGTCATTGCAATAGCACGCTCAACCGCAGAAACATCACTGTAAAGCGGCAAAAGCTTAACATTATCGCCAGTTATTGCAATAAAGGCAATCGGCGCAATGCTGACGCCTGCACCGCCTCCGCCGATAACGCCGTTTTTGTCCTCCTTAGGCATTTCGGTGGCGCCTGTAGCAAGACCGTAGCTTACCTTTGAAACGGGGATTATGGTCGAATTTCCCGCAACTACGGGGGTACCGATTATAGTATCGGCGTTAACCATAGCACGAAGCTTGTCCATAACAGAATCCATAATATTTTTAATATTGTTTTCACTCATAAAAATTCACACTCCGTCTTTAGTATTTATAAAAATTGTCTAAATATAACTATTGCTCATCAGTTTCGGTTAAATGCTCAACCTCAAGCTGCTCGGCTAAATCGGGCGTATTTGCGTTATCATCAGGCAACTGCGGCAGCTCACTTAAATAACTTATCTGGAAGCACCTTAAGAAATGTTTAGTAGTACCGTAAAGTAACGGGCGACCCGGTAATTCAAGTCTGCCACGCTCTTCGATAAGCTCCTTTTCAGCGAGTGTGGTCATAACACCCGAGCAATCAACACCTCTGACCTGCTCAATAAAGGCCTTGGTTACGGGCTGATTATAGGCAACAACCGCAAGCACCTCAAGTGCCGCCTGCGATAGCGGAGTTTTACGCTTAATGTCAAATGCCTTCTTAATATATTCGGCATATTTTTTCTTTGTAGAAATCTGGTAGGTGTTTTCAAGTGTTAAAAGCTCTAAGGAAGTCGTCTCGAGCTTTTGTGCCAAAGACTCTGCGGCTTTTTGAACCTCTGCAGGCTCAATCTCAAAGGTCTGAGAAAGGCGCTGAATACTGATGGGTTCACCGCTTGCAAAAAGTACCGCTTCTAAAGCCAATACCAATTCATTAAATCCCATTGTTGCCTCTCTCCTTTATAAGTTTAATTTCAGCCTGCTCGCCGTCACCGTTAACCGAAATTCGATTCGCCTTGCACAGCTCAAGCACCGCCAAAAAGGTTGCCACAAGCTCTGACCTGCTTTTTGCCGACGAGTACAGCTTGCCTAATTTCTGTGGACCACGTTTAAAAAGATTACGCATAACATACACAATTTTTGTAGATACCGCAACAATCTTCTTGGCCACAATTCGTGTAAACGCAGTTGTGGGTGGCGGAAGTCGGCGTTGACCACGGCCGACCGCCGATATGTAGGCATCAAAAATGACCTCTTTTTCGTGTGTGAGACCATATGTTTTAGGTAATTCAACCTTCAACTGTTCCCTTACGAACTTATCAAAACCGCCCGTTTGCTCGCCGAGCATTGCCGCAATTTGACGACAGGTCTGGTACTCAATAAGCTCACCGCAGAACTCATCCTTAAGGCGCTCATACTCCTCATGCTTTGGCAACAGCTTGGCCGTTTTAAGATAGATAAGCCTCGACGCCATCTCTAAAAATTCACTTGCAATATCGGCGTCGTTGCGCTGCATAATTTCAATCTGCTCAAGATATTGCTCAATAAGAACCGATAGCTTGATGTCGTAAATATTCAATTTGTTTCTGGCGATAAGCTGTAAAAGCAAGTCAAGCGGACCTTCAAAATCGTCCAGCTTATACAGAAAATTGTTCTCCATATTCTACACCAATCCAAATATTAAGTTAAAGGGAAAACTAGCAACATAATTCAAAGCATAAATTACATAGTCGGTCAAAAAACCAATAGGCCCATCTAAAAGCCCCGTAACGATTATTAAAAGAAGAATAATGCTTCCATATCTTTCGTATTGCATCAACTTATAGTAAATTCTGTCAGGAAAAATCGCCCCCAAAACCTTTGAACCGTCGAGCGGCGGTAACGGAATAAAATTAAAAACGGCAAGAGTAACACTAATCAGAGCAATATAGTCAAATATCAACGAAATGTAGTATAAAAACAATATTTGAAAATAAACAGCTAAATAATAAAACAGATTAAATAACAATAAAGAAATAAACGCTAAAAGAATATTTGAAACGGGACCCGCAAGTGCTGTAATTGCCATATCCCTTTTAGGTTTTTTAAAATAACCCATATGCACAGGTACGGGATTCGCCCAACCAAAGCCAAAGAACAAAATTGATGCGGCGCCGAGCCAGTCTATATGAGCGAAGGGATTGAGTGTCAGTCTGCCAAAATTTTTCGCCGTAGGGTCACCTAATCTTGTAGCCACAAACGCATGCGCAAATTCGTGAATAGGCATCGTAATAAAAATTACCATTAAAGACGAAAGTGTATATAAAACAACCGAAAGTAAATCGGCCTGACCTATAATTGCATCGTAAAGCAAAAATACCACTCCATTCTAAAATAACATTATATACTATTATTTAAGAAAATACAAGAAAAAGCTTGTGAATATCACAAGCTTAATAAATGCTTAAATATCTGTTGTTTACAAATCCGTTTATGCCGTTATAGTCTATTGAGCTCCATTCGCCGTTTGTCGAGTATACAGTGACTACCGTTCCGTTTGGTATACTGCCTATTATCGCTGAGTTAATGGTCGGCGAGCTTCTTATATTGAGATTTCGGCCATTTGTGGTAACCCTGCCGTAGCGTGTGCCCGATGGTGTCATAAACGGAATACCAAAGTAATCTGCCAAAGATAGCACAACATTCTGCGCAATCGCATCAATATTGTTTTTTATCCAGGTAGCATCTTCTTCGTTATCGTGATATGCAAACTCTATGAGCACGCTCGGCGCTCTGGTGCGAGAGACTTCACCCAGTGATGTTGTAGGTATCGCCCTCACCCTATCAGGTAACGGATATATCATTTTAAGATTATTTGCAATAATTTCTGCCGCACGCCTACCGTTTGCGCTGTTTGGGTAGAAATACACTTCACTACCCCTTACCTTCCCTGAGTTTGCGGCGCCCGCGGCATTTGAATGCAACGCTAAATGTAAATCATAATATCCCGAATTTGATGCGGCTATAGACGAAGCTGCTGTCATATCGGGTGTATTTCTTGTATATGAAATACCTGTGGCATTAAGGTACGAAATCATTGCATCGGCAATCAGATTCATATAATACTCTTCATTACCGCCATTAACATATGGATTAAACTCCTGTGTTGACGGACTTAAATATATTCTTGGCATAAAAACACCCCTTACTGCACAGTTTATGCATTTAAGGGGTTGCTTGTTAAACATTTTTGCCTAAATCAGATTTTTCAATTTCTTTCTTTACAACCGAGCTAAACCAACAGTACAATACCTCGCCAAGCTCCTGATAAATCGGGTCGCCGTCGTGTGCGCAAAGCATAGCAAATGTCTGCCCAATCCGTCTTTCAACCTCAATTTTTCTACGGTAGGCTAAATAATAGAAAGAAAATGCGCCGGTATCGCTGCAGGTACTGTAAAGCTCAGGCGAATTATCCTTGAGGTAATCTAAAAAACATTTTTCGGCAATACCCGCCGCTGAATCGTCAAAACAAAATTCATCAAGGGTAACAGAAACCGTAAAGGATAGCAAAAACTGTCTTTGAATAAGCATTTGTGAATCGGTGTTATCATCGGCAAACGCCGTATTGACCGATTCGCAAAATTTTACCGCAATGTTTTTTCCGAGATTTTTTGCCGCCGCAATTTTTTCCTGCGTCAGCACAGTGTCATTTGCTACATTGGCATTCTTTATCTGAAGTGAAGGCTTGTTGCCGGCAATTTTAATATCTCTGTCATCAAACATTTTACTCACCCTTTTGTGAAATAATTTGTTTAAGTGCCTCGGCCAACTGAGCCGGACAAGAAGTTTGCTTGAAGCCACAGGTAATGCCTTCAAGTCTATCTATGATTTCCTCTATCTTCATACCTTTAACAAGGCTTGAAATACCTTTAAGATTACCATTGCAGCCGCCGAAAAACACAACATCTTCAACAGTATTGTCGTCATTTATCTTAACTGTAATGCTTCTTGAACAAACACCCTTTGGGGTATATGTAAACTCCATATTATTTCCTTTCAAAAGTTACTTTACTTAATTTTGACTGTATATACCTACTGACATCGTCAAAGGTATCTCTGAAATAGCATACACCCATCGGATGTGTGCATTCTCCCGTCCCACCTGAACAGCGGCTGAAGATGATAGGTCCGCAAATTAACTCAATAACCTCAAGCAAGGTAATACTGTCAGGTGATTTGGCCAAAATATAACCGCCTTTAGAGCCTTTAAATGACTTAACAATTTTGCCCTGAGTAAGTTTATTGAGAATTTTTAAGGAATACCTCAGCGTAACACCCGTTCTGTCAGCAATAGACGCCGCATCTAAGCGGTCATTATTTTCAGCGAGACAGGACACAATTCGTATAGCATAATCTGCTTCACTGTTTAAAAACATTATTACTACCTATCCTTAAATTTATTACTGCGGACAGGATGACGTAGCTTGCGCAAGGCCTTGGCTTCAATTTGTCTGATTCTCTCTCGGGTTACATTAAATTCCATACCAACCTCTTCGAGAGTGTGACATCTGCCGTCGTGTAGACCAAAGCGCAAACGGATAACCTGCTCTTCCCTTGGTGTCAGGGTTTTGAGCACGCTGTCAATATCCTCATTAGTGATGGTTTTAAGTGCGGCTTCATCTGGGGCAAGCGCCTCTTCATCACGGATAAAGTCCATCAATCTACTGTCCTCCTCAGGACCAATGGGTGTTTCCATTGAAACAGGCTCCTGAGCGACACGCATAATCTCTCTGACACGCTCAACCGAAAGGTTCATCTTTTCAGCAATTACCTCTTCACTCGGCTCATAGCCGTTCTCGTGCAGAAGCTGACTCTGAATTTTCTTTAAACGGTTGATGGTTTCAACCATATGAACAGGAATTCTAATGGTACGCGCCTGATCGGCAATAGCACGTGTGATGGCCTGACGAATCCACCAGGTAGCGTAGGTAGAGAATTTAAAGCCCTTTGTATAATCAAATTTATCAACGGCTTTAATAAGACCTACATTACCCTCTTGAATTAGATCAAGGAAGTACATACCGCGGCCTACATATTTTTTAGCAATACTTACAACAAGTCGAAGGTTTGCTTCGGTTAGACGCTTTTTAGCGTTTTCATCACCGTCGCAAATCTTAACTGCCAGTTCAATTTCTTCATCAGATGAGAGTAGCGGAACACGACCTATTTCACGCAGATAAACTTTAACCGGGTCATCAAGAGAAATCATATCGAAATTCATATCCTCTTCGATATTATCGATATCCATCTCTTCAAGCTTCAGGTCTTCATCGGTTGGCTCACTGTCAAAATCGAGCAGGGGCGGCTCAGCAAAAAGCTCAGCCATATCCTCGGGCGCATTTTCAAGCTCATCAAGTGAGGTGGTTTTCATTTGCTCTAACTCGTTTTCGACAATTTCACCGTCTTTTGCGATATTTTTGTCGTTTTGTAAACCTTCCATTATTTTTTTCATTCCCTATTCTCCTTTTTTATGTCTCTGAGATTGCGCATATGTTCTAACCATTCGTCATTAGTCATATCCCTATTTTGCTGTCCTGATTTAAGTATACTCTGCTTTAATATACCCGCAGCACAGTCATTTAATACCGTTTTCTGATTTTTTTCGGCCTTTACACTGTTTTGCAGCATTGTGATATATCCCATCTCCGAAGCATTGAATTCTTCGCCAAAAATTGAAATATCAACATACTGCTTGCCATCGCTCAACGCAATAGCCAAGGCGGAATAAATACGCCTGTTCAGATTTGTAACCATTTGTTCAGGCTTTAAAAGCTCGTACGCAGTTTCAAACAGATTCGGGTGTTGAAGCAACACAGCCAAAAAGTTTTCCTCAGCGGCGACCGCCGAAACATTATTTCTTCGCTCAGGATTAACATCGTTTCGGTCAAATTTAGGTGAAACGATTTCCCTGATTTCTTTTTTTTGCGCCGACCTTATGATTTTTTTTCTGATTTCATCAATCTTTACGCTGAGCGCCGACTTACTGACACCGTATTTTTCAGAAAGCCTGCCGACATACATATCAACCGCAATACCATCGTCTACACTCGCCAACAGTTCTGCCGCGGCATTAAGGTATTTAAGCCTACCTTCATCACCCGTAAGGTCAATGCCCTCTGCCGCCTTAAGTAAGCGGTATTCAATTTCGCCCGTGGCGCCATCAAGTAGTTTTTTAAAGCGACCAGCGCCATTCTTCTTAATGAATTCGTCGGGGTCTTTACACTCGGGCAACACCAACACCCTTATGGGTATGTTAATGTCCTTCATCGTTTGTAATGCACGCATAACCGCTTTTTGCCCTGCGGCATCCGAGTCGAGCGTGACAATAATTTCTTTGGTGTAACGACTGAGTAGCCGTGCCTGCTCTTCGGTAAACGCCGTACCCAAAGGTGCAACGGCATTTGTAAAGCCTGCCTGATGAAGTGAAATTACATCCATATTACCTTCAACCAGAATGATACTTTCTGCACAATCGTTCTTGGCAAGATTTATACCGAACAAATTATGGCTTTTCTTATAAACAAGAGTATCGGACGAGTTTATGTACTTTGCCGATTTATCTTCACCCGGTCGCGCTCTGCCACTAAAGGCTATTACATTACCGCGAAGGTTGATTATCGGAAACATAAGACGGTTTCTAAAGCGGTCATAATATCTACCGGTGTTGGCGCTTTTTGATATTACATTAGCCTGCTCCATCTCCCACTCTGAAAAGCCGAGGGACTTAAGATGTCTTAACAGCGAGTCCCAGCTGTCAGGTGCGGCGCCAAGACCAAAACGCTTAATTGTGCCGATGGTCAGCCCTCTACCCATAAAATAGTCAAGCCCCCATTTACCCTGCGGCGACATAAGATAGTTGTTAAAAAATCTGGCAGTTTCACGGTTGATATCTAAAATGGTCTTTTTCAGCTTTTGAATTGAATTGTCGTAGCCGTCCTCGGGAATGGTTACACCCGAGCGTTCAGCCAATAATTTTACCGCCTCAATGTAATCTAAATTTTCAATAGTTTTTGTAAATGTAAAAATATCGCCACCAACACCACAGCCAAAGCAATAAAACGAGCCATTTTCGGGATAAACCGTAAATGAAGGGGTTTTTTCATTATGAAAAGGACACAGTCCCTTCAGGTTTTTACCCGCACGCTTAAGCGATACGTACGGAGAGATAACAGATACAATATCGTTGCGGTATTTAATTTCTAAAATTACTTCTTCCGGTATTGCCAATTAAATCCCCCCTAATATATTAGAAATTCCAAGATTTTGGTACAAAAACATTTGAATATGTCATAATTGCAAAATGGTCGGTCATACCCGAAATATAATCAACCACCGCGCGTTCTTTGCCCTCGTTTTCGCAAATTTGAGCATATTCGTCGGTCAGCTTTTCGGGACGCTTCATAAAATAGTCGTACAAGCCCTGAATTATGCCTAAAACCTTGCTCTCCTCGCTTTTTGCCTGAGGATTGAGGTAAACAGATCTGTAAAGATAAGAATGAAGCATATCGTAATATTTAAAGGTTTCGTCATCCATAACAATATCGTCGGTACTGTTTTTAACCACCGACATTACCATACTGTTGATTCTATCACTTTTGGTATAACCAAGAAAATCGGTAGCACTTTTAGGTAAATCGTTTTCGGTGATAATACCTGCGCGCACAGCGTCATCAATATCGTGATTTATATACGCAATATGGTCGGCAAAGCGAATAATTCTACCCTCAAGCGTGAATGCATCCTGACCACGTGTATGACAGAGTATACCGTCTAAAACCTCTTTTGTGAGATTAAGACCATTACCCTTTTTCTCAATGGAAGTACAAACCCTGACACTCTGCTCAAAATGTGTAAAGGTAAAGCTTGCAAGCTCTTCGAGTGCCCTCTCGCCTGCGTGGCCAAAGGGTGTGTGGCCAAGGTCGTGACCGAGCGCTATCGCCTCGGTTAAATCTTCATTAAGTCGCAGTGCCCTTGCGATAGTACGTGCAATCTGCGCCACCTCAAGTGTATGAGTAAGACGGGTTCTGTAATGGTCAGATTCAGGCGCTAAAAACACCTGAGTTTTGTGTTTAAGCCTTCTGAATGCCTTAGAATGAATTATACGGTCACGATCCCTTTGAAAATCGGTTCTCAGCTCACACATAGGCTCATCAACTGCTCGTCCGAGCGTGTTTGAGCTTAAGGTCGCTCTATCCGACAGAAAGGTCTTTTCAAATGACTCCGACTGTTGTCTTATATTCATTACATCACCCCTTTAACATATATATTCGTCAAAATTCGCTTAAAACCTTTTTTTAATTTATTTTTATAGGAAAAAATTGTAAATTTATTTGCCTTGCTGACAGATTGCCAAAGAAAGCATCAGTGAGATTGTTGTTCAGAGCCGAAAAATCATTGCTCTTTATATAAAATGAAATTTTAATTACATTTTCAAAAATGGTGTTGGTAATCACTGCACCCGCATCCTCGAGGAATTTTTTGAGTTTATCGTATTGCGAATAATCGCAGCAGACCTGCGCAACACTACACAGAACCATCTCGAATAAATCCGACGAGTCCACCGCCAGTGCCGCCGCCGATGAATATGCACGTACAAGTCCACCAGTGCCGAGCAGTATGCCGCCAAAATACCGAGTAACAACAACCGCTACATTTTTAAGTTCCCTACCGACAATTACATCTAAAACAGGCTTGCCTGCGGTGCCGTGTGGCTCACCGTCATCAGAAAAACGAACTAAATTATTATCGTTCAAAACATAAGCGTACACGTTGTGACGGGCATCCCAATATTTAGATTTAATTTCAGCAATAAAGGCGATAGCCGCATCCTCGGTTTCAACGTGGCGTACCGTAGCAATAAACCGAGAGCGCTTCTCGGTAATTTCTGCGACATTTTCACCCATAACCGTTTTAAATGACAACAATCTGTTCACCACCTAAATAAAGAAAACCGCAACCAATCCGGTTACGGTATACTTTAGAAAAATTATTTGTCTTGCAAACCAAAACGCTTGTTGAATCTATCAACACGTCCGCCTGTATCTACAAGTTTCTGTCTACCTGTAAAGAACGGATGACATTTAGAGCAGATATCAAGATGTATATCTTTTTTAGTTGAGCTTGTTTCAAATTCAGCTCCGCAAGCACACTTAATTACAGTCTTTTCATACTGTGGATGAATACCGTTTTTCATGGTGTCACCCCTTTCAAAAATTCGATAACAAAATGATGATATCACAAAACATTGAGAATTGCAAGCAAAAATTACTTATTTAAAACAAATTTTTTAATTTTCTCATAAATTTCGACCGTTTTAAAAGCCATTTTATAGTTTGAGGCGTTTGTGGCTATCTCGGCGCTCTCTTCATCGACCGTATCGTTAAGCTCGGCGCTTGCAGACGGTACGCATAATGCAGGAAACATTACGCACCACCAATTCTTACCCTGCGCCGCCCCGATTTTTATAATTACAGAATTATAAAAACCTGCAGGCAGAGTAAAGTTTTCATATTCTCTTGTATCGAAATAAGATTTACCAATCTCGACACTGACAGGATAATCATAATTGTTTTCAACAATAACCTGCTCAGCAATATCCTTTAATTGATCGGTGGAATTATTAGCCACTTGCAAAGCCTCTGTCAGATTGCAGCATTCTTCGAACTGTACTGCCCCGTCCTTGAGTATCGCATCACGTACTGATAATTTAAGATTTTGGTCATCAACATTATCAGAATTTGCAAGTATATGCAATCTTAGAACATTATTTCTTAAATCGTCACACTTAGCATCAAAGCTGACCATACTGACTACAATACTCAACACCAAAGCCGTTAAAACAGTCGCTCTTAATTTTTTAATAATTGTCTTGTTCATAAAAAAACTCCTGTCAAAATTTTCAAGTTAAATATTGACAGGAATTTTTAAACTTATTCAATTATAATTGCTTTCTTGGTCGGCTGTGCCAAAAAAGCTTTAATGCCAGCTTTTTCAAAGCTATTCAAGCAACTCTCGGCATTAGTAAGGTTACTGAATAAAGCGAAGTATGACGGACCGCTGCCACTCAGAGATACCGCATCGGCACCTGAGCTATGCATTATAGAAATGACATCCTCACAGTTCCAAAGGCGTGAAAATACATTATCTACCGCCTCACACAACAGCTTGTAATCACCGTTATTTATGGCAAGCTCAGCCCTTTCGTTATCAGGATGCGTGAACTCACCTTCATCAATACGCCGATACATCTGCGCGGTTGATGGCTTGACCGCATTCTTGGCGATTACGATATAACATTCAGGCATATCATTAAGCTTTTCAAAAATATCGCCAATACCCGATACCGCAACCGTACCACCGTGCAGAAAGTACGGAACATCGGCGCCGAGTTGTAAAGAAATTTCTTCTAAGCGGTTATCAGTTATAGGATAGCCGAACATTTTATTGAGTGCCATTAAAACTGCCGCCGCATCGGCGCTACCACCACCCAAGCCTGCGGCACAGGGTATGTGTTTTTTAATAAAAATTTTCACACCATGCTGAATTTTAGCGGTATCAAAAAAGAGTTTAGCCGCCTTGTACGCAATATCACCCTCACCGCCGAGTGAACTCAAAGAGGACACAACCTCAATTTTACCGTCAGTAGTAGTGTCAACTGTAATTTTATCGGCAAGGCTTACCGACTGCATTATCATACGAAGAAGATGATATCCATCACTCCTGACACCTGTAATATCTAAGGTCAGGTTAATTTTCGCACACGCAGTTACATTTAATTTCATAGAAATTTATGCACCTATCTCATCAAGAAATTCTTTGATTCTTCTTAAAGCTTCGCTGATGTGCTCAACCGAGTAGCAATATGAAGCACGTACAAAGCCCTCACCGCCAAGACCAAAGGCGGTACCGGGGACCAACGCAACCTTTTTAGAAAGAAGAAGCTTTTCACAGAATTCATCACTTGTCATACCAGTTGACTTAATTGATGGGAAGGCGTAAAATGCACCCTTAGGATCTCGGCAGGCAAGTCCTAAATCATTAAAGCCACGAACTATCATACGGCGGCGCGAATCATATTCCTCGAGCATCTTTTCAACCGCATCATCGGTGTGTTTAAGAGCTTCTATAGCCGCATACTGCGATGTGGTCGGTGCGCACATGATAGCATACTGGTGAATTTTGGTAATCTGCTTAATTATCTCTTTGGGACCGCAAGCATAACCTAAGCGCCAGCCGGTCATCGAAAATGCCTTTGAAAAACCGTTAATCACAACCGTTCTCTCCCACATACCGTCAATATTGGCAAAGGAAACGTGTTTTTCGTCCCCAAAGGTTAATTCCGAATAAATCTCATCAGATAAAACAATTATGTTTGTGTCTTTAATCACTTCTGCCAAAGCCTGCAAATCACCTTTGCGCATAACAGCGCCCGTGGGGTTGCAGGGATACGGTATAATAAGTACCTTTGTTTTGTCGGTAATTTTACTTTTCAGTTCCTCAGCAGTTACACGGAATTCGTTTTCTGCCTTGGTTTCAATTATTACGGGCACACCGCCTGCAAGTCGGGTAATCGGCTCATAACAGACATAGCTCGGTTGAGGAATTATAACCTCATCCCCCGGACAAACCAGAGCACGAATGCAGGCATCAATACCCTCGCTGCCGCCGACGGTTACCAGAATTTCATCCTTACCGCAATAATTTAGATTGTATTTTCTCTTTAAAAATCTCGAGATTTCATTACGTAGATTTTCAAGACCTGAGTTAGAGGTATATCGGGTTTTACTCTGCTCAAGCGAGCGAATACCTGCGTTTCTGATATTCCAGGGAGTAGGAAAATCAGGCTCGCCAACACCAAGCGATATAACATCATCCATAGTCTCGGCAATATCAAAAAACTTTCTTATCCCCGATGGCTTAATTTCCAATACCTCTTTATTGATAATAGAAGTATAGTCAATCACAGCGACAGAGTCCCCCTATCATCATTCTTACCGCCAATTAGCGGTACATCCAATTCTTTATAACGGCGAAGAACAAAATGAGTAGCGGTAGAAATTACCGAATCCATGGTTGAAAGCTCTTTAGCGACGAACATTGCAACCTGCTGGAAGGTCTTATCCTTAACCATAACGCAGAGGTCGTAACCGCCCGACATTAAATAGACCGATTCAACCTCGTTATATTGCATAATTCGCTCGGCGATCTCTTCGAAACCAAGTCCCGCTTTAGGTGTAACCTTTAATTCAATAAGCGCAGAAACAAATGCACTATCCATTCTCTCCCAATCGATTACGGTTTTATAACCGCGGATAATGCCCTCCTTCTCCATTGATTTGATTTCAGAAACGACCTCGTCTTCACTCAGTCCCGACATGGTCGCAAGCTCTGAAATTTTGTATCTCGCATTCTTATTTAAAAGGTTTAATAATCTTTTATTCATATTTTTCACCCTCCGTTTTGTATATAATAACACAAAACTTTCAAAAAATATAGTCTTATTTATATTTACTTTAGTTTTTTTATGTGTTATTATGTTATAAAATGCTTTTTAGGAGTGGTAAAATGAAGGCTGTAATTACAGTAGTTGGTAAAGATACCGTAGGTATTTTAGCAAAGGTATCAACCAAATGCGCCGAGTTTAACGTAAATATTGCTGAGGTTTCGCAAACAATACTTCAGGGTATGTTCTGCATGATTATGCTTGGCGAGGTTGATTCACTAAATATCGGTTTTGGCGATTTCGCAGACAAGATGCGTGAGTTTGGTGAAACAATGAATCTAAAAATAAGCGTAATGCATGAAGATATCTTCAATTCAATGCACAAAATTTAGGTGAAAATATGATAGATACAAAAGATATACTTGAAACCATACGTATGATTGAGAATGAAAATCTCGACATACGAACAGTCACAATGGGTATTTCCCTGCTTGACTGTATTGACCCTGATATTGATAAAGCCTGCGAGAAGGTTTATGAAAAAATTACTCGCTGTGCCGAAAATTTGGTGCCCGTTTGCGTTGATATAGAACGTGAGCTTGGTATACCGATTATTAACAAGCGTATTTCGGTTACACCTATCGCAATGATTTTAGCCGCTTGCACTGATAAAAACCCCGTTAAATTTGCATACGCTCTTGAAAAGGCCGCGCAGAAGGTTGGCGTTAACTTTATAGGTGGATATTCGGCTCTTGTAGGCAAAGGCTTTGCCGCAGGTGATAAAGAGCTAATTGAGAGTATACCAGAAGCTCTTGCTAACACTGAACACATCTGTTCATCGGTCAATATAGGCTCAACCAAGGCCGGTATAAATCTTGACGCCGTAGCGTTAATGGGTAAGGTTGTGCGCCGTACGGCTGAGTTAACGGCTGACCGCAACTGTATTGGCGCTGCAAAGCTCGTTGTTTTTTGCAACGCACCTGAGGATAATCCATTTATGGCAGGCGCTTTTCACGGTGTTGGTGAAGCCGACTGCGTAATTAACGTTGGTGTTTCGGGTCCCGGTGTTGTACGTGCCGCACTACATAATTCAAAGGATTTAGATATAACGGGCGTTTCTGACCTTATTAAGCGCACCGCATTTAAGATAACACGTATGGGACAGTTGGTTTGTCATTTAGCGTCTAGCCGACTCGGCGTTCAGGCAGGTATTGTTGACCTTTCTTTAGCACCTACCCCTGCTATTGGCGACTCGGTCGCTCACATCCTTGAAGAAATAGGTCTTGAGAGCTGTGGCGCCTGCGGTACTACTGCGGCACTTGCTATGCTTAACGATGCAGTCAAAAAAGGCGGTGTAATGGCATCATCCCGTGTCGGCGGTCTTTCGGGTGCATTTATACCCGTAACTGAAGATGCAGGTATGATTGATGCGGCACGCTCGGGTGCACTCACCATTGAAAAGCTTGAGGCCATGACGGCAGTCTGCAGCGTTGGTCTTGATATGATAAATATACCGGGTGACACACCTGCTGAAGTAATCTCTGCCATCATCGCAGACGAAGCGGCAATCGGTATGATAAACTCGAAGACAACGGCTGTTCGTGTAATTCCCGCTATAGGTAAAACGGTGGGTGACGAATTGTCTTTTGGAGGACTGCTCGGTAACGGCCCCGTAATGAAGGTCAATACATACTCCCCTGCTAAATTTATAAGTCGTGGCGGACAAATTCCCGCACCGATACAAAGTCTTAAAAACTAAATAATTCATAAAAAAGACAAGTTTCAGAAGGAACTTGTCTTTTTTCGTTATACAGTAAAAACACCTATGCGTCCGCATAGGTGTTTTTTTAATATTTTATCGAGCCAATGCAATAATCATAAGTAAGAAGTCAACAGCAAATAAAGGCAATGAAATTATGCTGAAAATCTTACCGAGGCGTGGCATAATGGTTGTGTTGCCGCCCGCATATGCTTTTGAATTGAAAATAAGTCCAACTACACCTGCGGGAATAAACATAAACATAGTAAACAATGAACTAATGACCTCTTCTTCAAAGGAAAAATCAATTAGTGAAAAACCATTAAAGAAGAAAATAACCGCGAAGAATAATGCTACGATACCACATGCCATACTAACAATACCAAAAACCTTTGCCCCAGTGTTAAACTGTGGCTCGGGCTGTATGTAGACAGGTTGTGAATAAGCCGGCTGTACAACAGGTTGCTCGGCAACAGATTGCTCGATAACAGGCATTTCAATGACGGGCTGCTCTACCACTGGTTGTTGAGGCTGTGACTGAGGCTTGCCGCAGTTAATGCAGAATTGAGCATCATCGGCTAACTGTGTACCGCACTCTGAACAAAATTTCATAAAATCATCCTCTTAATTTGATATGATAATTATACCATTTATCAAATTTTATGTCAATATTTTGATTGAGTTTTAAAATAGGTACAAATTATCACAATAGCTCCATCGAGTTAAGGGATGTATTACACCTTATTTCATCCATGCCTACACATATTTATCATGAAGTACGTCGGTAAGTTTAAATTTAATAGGTGTTGAATTCTTAATTGTTAGCTCGCCCTCGGTTTTAGAGAGAATGGTTGGGTCGGTAAAGCCCGTTAAGGTTACATTATCGAAGTAGATCTGTTTAAAACTGTCAGCGTGCATAAAAGGTGCATCCTCAAATCCCTTGCGAGCCGATATTTCAACATCCTCAAGGCGAAGCGTACAGGGCTCGTCTTTATCACAATAAAGGTCTATCGGCAATGAAACCCCGATGCATTTGCAATTCTTAAAGGTTATATCTACAAGCGAACGGTTCACACACCACTGTTGTCCAAAACGGAGTCTAAAAAATGAATTAGGTTGTTCAAACACACAGTTTTGAATAACAATATTACCTTGAGGTTTTTTAATATTAACTGGATAATCACAAAAATAAAGGAATGGTGTGTGCTGTGTGTGGCGATGCGTTTCATTCGTAGGTGCCGACGCAGCTTTTTCTTGGTCCGAAAGACTGCCCCTGAAGCCGTATGTTGATGGTGCGTGGGTACGGCAATTATCAACCAGAATATCAGTCCCGCCAAATCGAAGAGCACTGCAAGCAGAATCAAGGTAGCAATTTCTGATAACTACATTTTCGTTAGCAAAACCTGCAATACAATCATCACCCGTGCGAAATTCACAATCTTCAATCAGTATGTTACGGCAAACACGAACGTGAAATCCGTCGTGTCCGCCAAGTACAGTGATATTATGGACGAACATGTTCTCACATTTAAAAATTGCGTGTGCCCAGTTTGCACTATCCTTTATAGTATAGCCACCAAACTCAAGATTTTTGCAGTAGGTCATCTGAATTGCATGAGGTCCTCTATAGCCCTCCTCACCTTCGGGATTATATACATCATTGCCGCAAATTATTGAATCCTTTTCACCAAGAATCTTAACATTTTCAGCACGGTAAACCTTAATAATAGCATCATACCAACGATGTCGGGCAAAAGCGCCAACCTTCATATCAAAATCAAGTTTGGGTAGATCGGCATCATAATCCTCATCAAACTCTTCATCGGGATTGATCGGTTCTAACTTATCATCAAGAAAATGTGTGTAGTCTTCAAGATTTTTGCTGCCATCAAGAACAGCGCCCGAAAGCATACGGAAGGTAATGTTTGAGCGGAGCTTGATTGTTCCTGTTTTAAATACACCAGCGGGAACAATAACCTCACCACCGCCCGCCTTGAAGGCCGTATCAATTGCCGCCTGAATTTTAGCTGTTTGAAGCTCGCTTGAGCCCGCAACTGCACCAAAATCAGTTATATTGTAAACTTGTTTCATAATAATTTACCTAAAAAATTCAAACTACTCAACCAGCAAAACTACCTTGCCGACATTCTCACCCCGTTCTAATATAGCGTGAGCCTCCTCGGCCTGTGCCATTGGTAAAACCTTATAAATTGACGGCTTGATTTCACCGCTTTCAATCTTAGGCCATACCTTCTCAACCAATTCTGCTAAAAGCTCTGCTTTGAACTGCGGTGTGCGGTTTCTCAGCATACTACCTACAAGATGCAGACCTTTGGTGAGAAGCGGACGAAGGAGTACATTGGTTTCAACGCCTGCAAGTGTTGAAATCACAACCCAATAGCCGCCCCTTGCCATATACGGCAGACACTTACCGAGTGTCTCACCTGACAGGCAGTCCATAGCGACACTTACGGGTGTACCGTTTTGCTCTTCAAGAGCCAAAACCTCAGCTACATCCTGCTTCGTGGAATTTATAATAATATCGGCACCTAAATTTTTAATTTTTTCGGCAATCTCGTCTGATAAAACAGAGGTAATAACCTTAGCGCCAAATGCCTTTGCAAGCGGTATTGCAACCGAAGCCAAGCCACTCGCACCCGCAGGTATAAATGCTGTCTGACCTGCCTTAAGGTGTCCCTCAATAAACAGATTTAGATATGAGGTTGCATATGCTTCAGGAAGTGACGCCGCCTCAGCCATTGATAAGCCTTGAGGAATTGGCATCAGCATATCGTATTTAACTGCAACATACTCCGCATATCCACCGCCGCCAAGCAGTGCGCAAACCTTATCCCCTATTTTCCAATTTTTAACCTCGACGCCCGTTTTCACAATTTCGCCTGCAATTTCGAGCCCCATCCATTCGGGGCATCCTGCAGGAGACGGATATTTACCCTGTCTTTGTAGCAGGTCGGCACGGTTGAGCGCCGCCGCATGAATTTTAACCAAAACCTCATCGGTCTTGATTACAGGGTCTGCAACATCAGACCATACTAAGTTTTTATCACTGTCTACCAGCATCGCTTTCATATTTAGTCAGTTCCTTTCATTGCAAAATTGCTCATATTTATATCTCTTTTAATCATTATATACTATTTCCCCGTCTACTACGGTTAAAATACATCTGTAACCTGAATCGCTTCTAATGCGATTACCTACATTATCGGTTAAATCAAAACCCTCATCGGTAAAATCGAAAACCGATATATCGGCACATCTGCCTTCTTTTAGATATCCCCATTCGTTTTCTTTACCGAGAATTTTGGCAGGTATTGAGGTTACTGCCTTAAAAATATCTTCCTCGCTCATACCGACCTTACGTGCGATATTCATACACATAGTCATTCCGTATCTACCGCCACGCTTATATGCACTAAAACGGGTAATATCGGTACTTATTGTATCAGGCAAGTATCCTGCCTTTATTGATTTTTCCAAATTTGCGAAATTTGTATGCACATGTCCTGCAAAGCCCGCGTCCATTACTACACCCTTTTGCTTTGCAATTTTAAACGCCTCAAAATCATTATCACAACAGGAATTTTCTCCGCCGTGAAAAATATGAGTTAATATATCACCTACCGACAGTGTATTTACAATCTCTGCCATTGTGGTCGGAGAATTAGAGCAATGAACCATAACCTTCAAGCCTTTTTCTCTTGCGTAATCACAAATCTCTTTTAAAGCAGTAATATCACTAACTTCGGAGATAGCGGTATCAAAGTACATTTTAATTCCTATCGCCTTATCGCCGTACTTTTGTAGAAGTTTTTTCGTAACGGTAAAATCAGCGTGATTATTCTTAATATCCACACCGACAAAAACCGTGTTTTTAACCGAAAAAGAATCAAGCAAGTCTTTATCCCCATTAGAGCTTCCAGCATTATTCACCGCTGTAACACCAAACGGAAAACTGCTCATATTAGGCTCAATGCCAAACTTTTCCGAAGCAATACCTTTCATATGCACGTGTATATCCACAAGACCGGCAGAAACTGTTTTACCTGTAGCATCAAAAACAAAATCTACATTATCAGATATATTCTTTTCAATTTTAGCAATAACTTTGTCTTCGGTGAGAACATCGGCAAAAAAGAATTTTTCACCGTCCCAAACTCTGCCGTTTTTAATTAATATTCTTGCCATAGAATTTTACACCGCCTATTATTTCGCTTAATACCTCTTGCACTGCATATTCGTGCTCATATGTAAAAGGATTAGTCTTATTTGCGACAATGTAATCATGAAAATCCTGCATCATATCATCATAACGGCAATCCTTTGGTATGTCTGCAATAGGCAATATTACCTTTTTGTCCGCATAACAGTTATCTGCAATAGACAAATCAGAATATGTAACACAGACGTCGTTTTCTATAGGCTTGATATCAATCGTACCCTTACTGCCCGATACCATAAACTGTCGTCTGCCCCATCCATTAACCTCAACCGAAGAAACAAAAATTCTTGCCAGCGCTTTTTCATATTCAAGCACCGCTAAATTATTATCAGGAAAATCAACACCGTCAAGATTAGTGTGCTTCATAAAAGAAATTACATTTTGGGGTTTACCTAGAATATAAACTATTAAATCGACCAAATGACTACCCAAAATATACATAATTCCGCCGCCAAAATTGGTAAGCCACTTTTTGTAATCAGGTTTATGATATGTACTCATCTCGGCGTTTATAGAATAAATTTCACCGAGCATGCCATCATTGATAAGTTCAAAGCATTTTCTGATAGCATAATTATAGCGATACATATAACCGAGCTGTACCACAAGATTTTTAGCCTTTGCAGTATCAAGCATGTGCTTATATTCAGCCAAAGTTCCGCTACCCGGCTTATCCAAATGAATGTGCTTGCCTGCATCAACGCACTTTTGTGCAACCTTTGTTAAATCCCAAACATCGGTTTCAATTAAAATAGCATCGCATTTTTCTATCAAATCATCAACAGAATATCTTTTCAAGCCCTCATAGCCTTTTAAACTACCGCGTTTTTTTATCCACTCTTCGTTTTCCTCGGCAAAACCTACAACCTCAAAAAGTTCTGGGAATTTTCTAACCGCAAGCATTTTTGCTTCGCCATGATTATGTCCTATGCCTATTTGTCCTACTTTAATCATTTTACACCCCTCTTTTTACCTGTATAATGTCCTACTAAAATTCCTGAAGAGATAAGTAAAAATGCCGCAAGGTATTGCAAACGGAAAATATTTTCTCCCAAAAGAATTGCCCCGAAAATACATGCAAATAACGGCTCTGAAAATTTTATAATAAATAATTTTGAAAGCTCATTGGTTTTTAAAATATGGTACCATAGCGTGTAGGCGGTAATGGATGCGGCGCATATATATGCGAAAACAAAAGCTCCCACTACCGTAAACTGCGGTAAAACACCGCCAAGTAACAGCGACACTATAAATAAAATCAAACCGCCGAACAATTGCGATATACCTGTTATCCACAACGGTGAAATATTCTGAGCAGACCGACGACTTATAACGTTTGAAACGACCGTACAAATTGATGCACAAAGTATTAAAATATCACCTATTGAAAAAGATATATTGCCAGAAGACAGATTTATAGCCATTATTCCGCAAAAACCGATAATCGCACCGATTATTTTAAATATACTGAACTTTTCATCCTTAAAAAAGAAGAACGAAAAACATATATAAATCAGTGCACCCGCTTGTTTAAGAAGTGCGGTTTTAGAACTTTCGGTGATTGAAAGACCTATATATGTACAGGCATAATGGAAAGCAACGGCAAAAATACCTACCCACACTATGTTGAGTGCCGATTTAACCGATGGTACAGGCATTGTTTTTCGTCTGAAAAGGCAAAAAATACAAACCAAAGCACCACAAATTGCAAAACGCATTGCCGCAAACATAAGAATATCTGCAACCGAATTTGGATTGATGTTAAATGCGGCATAACCAATTTTAACACAAGGAAAAAGGCTTCCCCAGAGAGCCATAACAATCAAGGATAGAATAATAGTTTTAACTTTTATATTCAAATCGTTATCTCCAATCAAATACAGTTCCCATCGGGAAATCCTTGTTGTTACAAAGCTCGGTATAAATTTCAGAACACGTTTCAGGCTTCACAACCCTTGAAACAATTGATTTTACATCAATTCTGTTAGTTGCAATCATATCTAAAATTGCTCTGCAATCATCATGATGCGTCCAATGATGCGGATATGATTCAACCTTTGGACGAACCAAATTATGTGCGCCTATTAACTTAACACCGGGCCTATGCACCTGCTGGTAATAATCTACTGCGCAATCGGAAACACGGGTGCAACCGAGCAAGGAGATTCTGCCAAGCCACGCAGCGCATTCAAGGGCTTGGTTCATTGCGGCAGATATACCAGTCACTTCAACCGTAGCATTAACACCTTTACCTTTTGTAATCTCTTTTACCTTGTTTACGAAATCGGCATCTGTGGGGTCAAAAGCGTAATCAGCGCCAAGCTTCAAAGCCAAATTACGTCTTTCCTCATTTAAATCAACCGCAATTACAGGATTCGCACCGCTTAATCTTAAAAACTGAACTGAAAAAATTCCAAGAAGTCCCAGCCCCATAACCATTGCCGATTCGCCTAGTTCAATTTCGAGCTTTCTTACACCGCCAAGTCCCATAGAAGCAATAATTACAAAGGCCGCATCGAGAGAATCAATATTGTCATTTTCTACCTTTGTTACATCACTTTCGGGTACAATGTTATATTCGGTATGTATGCCGTGATATACAAGCACTCTATCGCCTATTTTAATGTTCTTAACCTGTTCACCGATTTCGGTAACAAAGCCTATACCACAATAACCCAGCGACTTTGGAAAACGCTTTGAGGTATTATTCATCGCCATAATGTTTGCTCGTTCAGTGCCACCTGATACAACGGTATATTCCATTTTTACCTGAACCTTATCACCCGCCACTTGCGGCAGATCATTTATTAACAACTCTGCTGTTTGCGGTTTTGTGAATACTATAGTTTTAGATTTCATAGTTACATCTCCTATTATCTATGTCCGGGGCCTAATGTTCTTCCGCCATCGACAACTATGTTTTGTCCGGTTATATAATCCTGTGATGCAATAAACAGCACCGTATCTGAAATATCTTTTGGTGTTCCACAATGTCCGTTTTCGCCGAGAAATGTCATATGTTCCATCTTATTTCCATTACGTTCAATCGCACCGGGAGAAATACAGTTAACGCAAATATTGTATTCTCCTACCTCCATTGCAAGTGCCTTAACCATACCAATCTGTGCCGCTTTTGCTGCCGCGTAATCTACCCTGTCATAAAGACCGCATATAGCCGCAATGGAAGAAATATTTATTATCTTTCCGCATTTATTTGTAATCATAGATTTTAGCACAGCCTGTGTACAATTAAAGGTGCCCTTAATATTAATATCAAGAACAAAATCTAAGGTTTCTGGTTCTGCATCTACAAAACGTGTAAGCTTTTTCAAAAGTCCCGCGCTACCACCTGCATTATTTACCAGAATATCAATTCTACCAAAACGTTTAATTGCATCTTCCACATAAGAAAAAACCAATGCTCTATCACGAACATCACACACTGCAGCCATTGCTGAAGCGTTCATATTTTCTATTTCTCGTACCGTTTGTTCTGCGTTTTCCTTATTAAAATCGCAAACAATAACATTTGCCCCTTCCTTTGCAAAAGACAGGGCAATTTCCTTACCAATGTTTCTTCCTGCACCGGTAACCATAACCGTTTTTCCTTCGAATTTCCTCATTTTCTAACACCTCACAAGGTTTTTTGTATATTTTCAATTACAGCCTTAGCAGTTTTTAAATCAAGCTGTGACATTGTTGAATTTTCGTTAAATCGGTCAACACAAAACACTATTTGGCCGCCAAGTACGGGGTTGATAATTCGTGAAAGCGCGCCTGCCGCACCGTTAGTATGGTAACTGACAGGGGTTTTTACCTCTTTTTTTAGCAGGACCATCGTCTTAAAACTTTCTATTAATTCCTCTTCAGTATTTGCGTCAGCCGTAACAATTTTAATAATATCGGGCTTGCGCTTTTCTAAAAACAAGGCAAGCTCTACTACCTGTGTGCTATTCATTGCTATGCCGGGATGACACGAGAGTAACACCTCGGCGCCCTTGCTGTGAACAGTTTCAATAAACTCACATTGTTTTGAAATAATTGCTTCGTCTGTAACAACTTCTTTTGGGTTGCCTTTAGTAAATGAGTATTTATCCTCACCACAAAAGGCATTTCTTGAAGGAGCGTGAAATGTATATCCCTGAATATCTACACCTGCCGCACCTGCTTCTACAGCTCTTAAAAAACTCTCTACACGCTCTTCTTCGGTAAGACCGCAATCTTCCCAATTCACTGTTCGGTTGTAATTAAGCGCTAAAATGGGCAGTTTTGATGAATTGATAATTTCTCTTAAAGTTTCTTCATCGCTGCTTTCAAGGCAGGACATATGTAAATCAATCATATCAGCGCCATCATACATACAGTTTTTAATTTCGGCTATGGCGGCTGCCTTTGTTTTTTCTCTGATAACACCTGCTAAAGCGGGCGCAGAAATTTTTGATAATTTTTTCATATTAATTTCACCTCGAATTTAATATATATCAAAGGCACACTAAAGTAAATGTGGATAATGATACTTTTATCATATTTGATACTTTATTATTGAACTTTTTTTCCTTAAGTGCTATAATAAGGTCGAGGTGTTTTTATGGAATTTGATAGTTTAATGAATTTGGTGGTTATCGAGGTCATTTCGGCAAACCGACTGTTGACTTCTCCCGTCAGGGTTAAAACTACAAGAAAAAAACGTGAACGTTGGGCCATTATTTTAAAGCGGGAAGGCAGAACGATTTATACCTCGGGCGACCAAGAAATAATTTCGGATAAACTACACCCCGTAATTTTGCCGAAGGGCTGTAGCTATTGTTGGGAATGTATTGAACCCGGAAGCTGTATTACCATTGAATTCGATGCCGACAGTGAATCTGTTGAGCTGTTGTCATTTACTATCAGCGATAACTCATCTATCATCAACGGTTTTACAAAAATTGAGAGCTGCATGACCCTTAAGCAAAACGGCTATAAGCTCAGGGCGTTGTATGAAATATACGGAATTTTGTTGTTTTTAAGCAAATCGAAAATTAAGCAGTATTTACCGCAAAATAAAAAAAGCATATTAGAGCCCGCCATTAAATTTATGCGAGACAACTATATGCAAAACAAAATTACCAACGATATTCTCGCGCAGCTCTGTGGCATCAGCACCGTATATTTCCGTAAAACTTTTGAAGCGGTTTACGGTATGTCTCCCATTAAATATCTTGAAACTTTGCGAATAAACAAAGCAAAATCAATACTTGAGAGTGATTATGAGTCGGTTTGTCAGGTGTCAGAAAGCGTCGGTTACAGCAGTATTTATCATTTTTCAAAGATGTTTAAAAAGCATACAGGAATAACACCGAGCGAATATGCCAAAAACTCTCATCCTAAAACTTAAATCCTAAAAAAATCCCAAGTGCCAAGCACTTGGGATTTTTAATTACTGTTGCTGATTTATTGCTGAAGTCCAGACCTGGCTCCAAGAAATTTCTTCGCCGTTTGAATCAACTGTATAGTCAACCGTGATTACATCTTCAACAGACATCTTTTCTACTTCAAGCGCGGGTTTAGTATATTTTTTCATAACCTACTCTCCTATCGAAAATTACTGTCCAATAGCGGCAAGAACATCGTTGTAGCTTCTTTCAATTACATCAGTGTAGATGTACTGAGTTTCACCATCAACTGTGTATGCAATGTACATACGTGAAGAAATCTTAACGCCATACTGTGCCTCGGGAATTCCTTTAAGGGTAATTGCGATATCTGAGAATTCGTCCGTAAGACCTACTATCTTGCTAACCTTCTGACCTATAACATACTTGCGGCCTACCTCTAACGCACCGTCAAGCAGATGTGTCGGTGCTAAGATCATACCGATTTCGGTAATCTCATAGGTTGTACCGTCGATGTAAATTGTATTCTCAAGCGTACCTACTGTAGCACCCTGTGCGGCACGCTTGATAAAGTCAGTACGTGAGCCGAAGCGGATACCCGACTTCTCTTTATTTATCTGTGCACCGAGCATTGCGGTGTTAAACTGACCGTTGTCTTCAATATATTCTACCGAGATAACGGTATTAGCAAGGTCAACTGCCGTGAAAGTATATACACGACCTGTAGAATCGCTGCTTAAAACACGCACGCCGTCAATATAGAGCGAGCCAACCTTCATCTTGTAGCCTTCGGCAGGTGCGATTGTTAGACTATAGGTGTTTTCGCCGCCTAAAATCTCTTCTACCTCAACCTCACCTTCGCCGGTGATGTTAACAATGGGTTGGGGTTCAGCAGGCTTTTCTTCTGCAGCCATAGCAGTCGGCATTTTGGTTGAGTTAAGTGTAACCTTAAAATCATACATGTATACGCCACTATCCCATGCCATAACACCGGGACAGCCTGCATCAACTGCTTTGTTTGTAGCTTTAGCCCAATTGTTCTTAACAGTGCTTGTAGACTTGCTTAAATCAAATATTTCTGTATCGTCAAAAGAATATACGACATTATCTCCGTCAAATACGGTTGTTACTTCATGATAACGATTGGCAGCCCAAAGATATTTTTC
>JAZQGO010000011.1:0-95752 GCA_045540055.1 Acutalibacteraceae bacterium | reverse complement strand
AACAACACCCGGTGCATTGGTTACACGGTTGCTTCCGCTACCCGAATACGGACGTACATAATTAATATCTTTATAAGCCTTGTTACGTAAATACTGAGATTTCCAACCATCAGGGAAAGCTACCTGCGAGTCGTTGGTTACCGCCGAATGATTTATACCGGTAAAGTCTTGGTTAACAAGTACCCATTCGGTGTCTTCGGCATCTTTAACGACTGCGTAAATAGTTGTAGTTTTTCCGTTATATTCAACATTAAGAGCTATTGTGCCTGCCTTATAAGCGGCAACCGCATCCTTTGTAACCTTAACAGCAGTTTCATCAGCCGAAGTAATAGTAAGCTGAGTCGCCGGCACCTCTGTGCCGTCAACAACAACATTAAACTCATCAAGCTTAACCTGAGTAAGCACAGTCATAGGTAATGCGGGCGATTCTTCCGTTACGGTATAACCCTTAACCTCAATGGCTGCCGGTAATTCTTCAAGATATTCGCTGTTAATTGTAGCGTACATTTCGTTAAACGCAAAAGAGTTACCCATTGAAGCATAAAATCCAATTGAACCAGTTGTGGAAAGCACATCATCATAACTAACTGTGTAATCACCCGCTGTCAACGTAGCGGTATTACCATGATATTTAGTTGTAAATTCACCGAATGCTGTTGCACTACTGTTTACAACGACAGGTGAAACAAGAGCACTTACAGTAGTATTCGAAGCAACCGAGACTAAATCGCGGCCATATAAGCCGTGTCTAAAATAGATACTCTTAGATGAATTAACAAAACCATGTGATACAAATTTACCATTACTGCCTACACCAACACACAATGTGCTATAATCATAAATATATTCCGAACCATAAGTTACTCGTCCTAAGAGACCTACAACGGCATCGGAACCGTAATTGGTAACCCTTGCAAATTTAGCACCTACCGTATAATTGCTGAAATCATTAAAGATTTCATCTTTTGAATACATATAAGTAGTCGCTTGAGTCCCATTACTATAAGATTTAGTAAGCTTATTTCCCTCTTCGTCAACAGCAATCGTAGCACCTTCAGCGGTCTGTTTGCACTCAGTGCCCGACGCACTAACATAGTAATATGCAGTAACAGGTACATTATTATTGAGGCTAGCAAAAGGAATATAACCTCCACCCATGTTCTCGAGGTAGTCAGTCACATCATTAATTATTCCCTTTTCAATGGCTTCTTCCATTGTGCTTGCCATAACGCCTGCCTTGAAATAAGGATACTGCTGCCAATTAGTCTGACGGTCACTACCGTTGTACGTGAATGTTGGGTTTCCGTTAGCATCCTTACCACTTCTTTTACTATCTGTCGTAACAATGCCTGTTCTTATATAACCGTCATCATCAGACTCAGAATCAATCTGTTTGTATGGTACAATACCTTGTTTACTATATGTATCAGCATACGCTGTATTTATAACCCAATCATCAGGCATTTCACCCTTGGAGAAATCAGCAGAGTAAATCTTATAAATACCCTTAGCGGCATCTTCAGCAGATGCTACTACGGCATAAACAGTTCTTGTGTATGTACCATCTTCATTAGAAACAGTCAGCGCAACAGTGCCTGTCTTCTTAGCGACAACATAACCGTCCTGGATATACACACCCGAGTTGCCTGACTTCCAATTAAGAGCACTACCTGCAATAACGGTACCGTCAGCAAAGGTAACAGCTAAATCACTTGTGTTAATCTTTGTGTTAACTGTCATCGGAATTGCCGGTGACTCGTTAGTTGTGGTATAAATAACGAGAGGCTTCGCAGGAGCTGGTTCGGTTGAATTAAGTGTAACCTTAAAATCATACATGTATGCGCCATTATCCCATGCCATAATTCCGGGATAGCCTGCAGAAACAGTATAGCAAGCTTCCTTTGCCCAAGCTGTTTTTACAGAATCAGAAGCCTTGCTCAGATTAAAGAACTCTGTGGTGTCGTAATAATAAACAATATTATCCGCATCGAAAACAGTTGTAATAGTATGTTTTTTAGAATCACACCACAGGTATTTTTCCTCAAGAGTGCTTGATGAAGAATTAACTAAGGTTTCTTCATGGGTCTTTACGCCGTCAGCCCAGGTTGACTTACCGGAGGTAATATAGATATTATCACCGTTTCGAATATAACCTAAAACACTGGGCTTGGTTGTATTGATAGCGCCTTCTTCGGTCAGATTAACACGACCTACAATACCTTCACCGCAATATGCATCATTTTTAGATGCTATAGCCTTGATTGTAGATACTACAGTATAGTCAGCAAAATCTTTGAAAATTTCATTGTTATTAACCAAAACGCCATGGTTTATCCATAATTCATTTCCAGAGGTGTCTTTTTCAGCACCATTGTTTGGAGCTACAAGAACATTACCGCTAGATTTACCGCTATTATCGGTAAAGTATGCGGGGTTAGTACCATCTGTAGCCTTTGCACTATTAGCATTTCTTGTATAATAAATCAAGTTCCATTCTTCAGGAACGAATTTATCAACTGCAAAATCATAGTCGACCAAAACAAATTCAGTTTCGTCAGCCTCTTTTGCCACAACATAAACATCTTTTGTAATGTCACCGGCTGTTGCAATTAACTTATATATACCTTTAGAATATACAGTAATTGTATTTTGGCTAAGGTTGTAATATAAGCCATCTGTGTTTTCTGTTGACCAAGTAATATAATTACCTGCAACTTTTGTTCCCGACGAATCCATTTCGACCTGTAAATCATCAAGATCGACCACAGTCATTACATCCATAGGAATTGCGGGGGAGCCATACGAAACCGTATAAGGCTCGGTTTCGGTAGCGAAGGCCATAAGCGGCAATGTTGTAAAAATCATTGCGAACGCCAATATAAAAGCCAACACTTTTGAAAGTTTTTTTGCTCTCATAAAATACCTCCTCATAATTTCGTATTTATGTATAGATACTTTTAGTGTACTATACTAATATACATTATAAATTTACCACTTCTTGAAAACATTGTCAAGACAAATAGACCTCGTTTTTTGATTTTTTTGCGCCGTTTGGTCTAAAATATACAAAGGGTTTAAAAGTTTTTGTTGAAACATTACAAAAATCTCATTAATCAGGCGCAATACCACTTTTGGAGATAAAAAACGACCGTAATTACTAAAAAATTACAGTCTAAGTTAAAATTCCCTTTAATAATATTTATGCGGTTGATAACAATAATACTGCAAACGCAATAAAATACTTTTTTAATAAGGAGTGAATCAAAGTGGCAAAGAACGCACAGGCTAAGGAAGCTCTTAACCGTTTTAAGATGGAAGCTGCCAACGAGGTTGGTGTAAACCTTAAGCAGGGTTACAACGGTGACTTAACATCTAAGCAGGCCGGTTCTATCGGCGGTCAGATGGTTAAGAAGATGATCGAATCTTACGAAAACAGCATGAAATAAATTCTGACAAGCATAAAAAACAGAACGGTGTTTATCCGTTCTGTTTTTTACATAATCATTTGATTTTTACCCTTGAATATGGTATGATATTTTAGGTGATAACTATGAAAATGAAAATAGGACTTCTTAATGACTCCTTCCCCCCTACTATTGACGGTGTAGCTAACTGCGTTAAAAACTACGCCGATATAATTGATGAAAAATACGGTACACCTACCGTTATTACACCTGAATATCCGCACGTTATAGATAACTATCCTTATGAGGTTTACAGATATTCTTCTGTTAAATTCAGGGGTAAAATGCCCTACCGTGTAGGCAACCCCTTTTCCCCTGCCTGTATCTTAGATTTGAAATCTAAAAATTTCGATATTCTACACAACCACTGCCCCTTCGCGTCAGGCCTGTTGGCGCATTATATCGCTGGTAAAAGAACACCAATTGTTTTCACCTATCATACCAAATTCGACATTGATATAGACAATTACGTTCACAACGAACATTTTAATACCATTTCAAAAAAGTTTATTATTAATAATATAAATTATTCTGACGAGGTATGGTGTGTTTCGCACGGCTCAATTGATAGTCTGAGAAATCTAGGATATAAGGGTGACGTTTTTGTTATGCCCAACGGCACCGACTTCAAAAAAGGCAGAGCCGACGAACAGGCTATTGCTGAAATTAAGCGTATTTATAAAATAGACGGCAGTGTGCCTGTTTTTGCCTTTTGCGGTCGAATGATATGGTATAAAAATATCAAGCTTATACTTGACGGTCTTAATCTGCTTAAAAATGACGGTTACAAATTTAAAATACTGTTCATCGGCGGCGGTCCCGACCGAGCTGCCATTGAGCACTATTCAAACTATTTGGGACTTAATGATTTTGTTGATTTTACGGGCCCAATATATGATCGTGAAAAGCTTCGCGCTATATATAGCTGCATAGACCTGCTTTTATTCCCGTCTACCTATGATACATCGGGACTCGTAGTTAAAGAGGCTGCTGCCTGCGACTGCGCTGCTTTACTTGTTAAGGGGAGCTGTGCGAGTGAGGGTGTTACCGACGGCGTTGACGGCATTTTAATTGATGAGACACCAAACAGCTTTGCCCACACTCTCGCTAAGGCGATAGACACAAAAGGACTCTTTGAAAAACTTGGTAAGGCTGCAGCAGAGAACATATACTACACATGGGAACAAGCTGTCGAAAAGGCGCACGAGCGTTATCAATTCATAATCGATAAAAAGCTTAAATAAAATTTTCCAATAGAGCGAATGAATATTTAACTTCTTATGTAGCAAAATACTAACAAAGGAGTTGATATTATGTTAGACCGCATTTGCCTGATATTAGTAATTCTCGGTGCTGTTAACTGGGGTAGCGTCGGTATCTTCCAGTTCGACATTGTTGCCTGGATTTTCGGCGGTAGTGATGCACTGCTCTCGCGAATCATCTACACGGTTATTGCACTTGCAGGTATTTGGTGCATTTCACTTCTTTTCAGACAAAGAAATGAAATTATCGAAAAATAATAAAAAGGAATAGTCGCTTGACTATTCCTTTTTATTTTTTGTGTCAAATGAAATTTGTGAAAGTATAATACCGATAAATATCACTGCGCAACCTATATACGAGCGGAGATTCATACCCTTATCAATGCCAAACAACACGCCGCCGACCGCCGCAAAAACCGATTCGGTTGATAGTATAATGGCGGAATACGTAGGATCAGCATCACGCTGACCTAAAACCTGACAGGTGTAACCGATACCCGAGGAGCAAAGCCCCATATAAAGCAGAGGTAGCAATGAATCATTTATCTGCGAGAAGATAAGCGAAACATCAGTATGACCGCTTATCAGCATAACTACTAAGCCCCAGATACCGCAGGTCAAAAACTGAATGCTTGAAAATTTAATAGGGCTTACCCTATCGATAAATTTATCGATAGTAATAATATGGAACGCCCAGAACACAGCACCGATAAACAAAACTACATCGGCAAAGCCTATACTGCCGATACCATTTTGAACGCTGAGAAGATAAAGTCCTGCCACGGCACATATTGCACCGAGCATAACATTGATACCAGTCTTTTTTTTGAAAAGTATCAAACAAATTATGGGAACTAAAACGGTGTATGTACCTGTAATAAAGCCCGCCTTGCCTGCATTGGGGTTAATGTTGATACCCCACTGCTGCAAGCTTGACGCAATAAACAGTATAGTACCGCAAATTACACCTGCTATCAGTGTTGTTTTATTGTTCGGTTTTATTGACTCTTTTTTCTCTTTGCGTGTCTCATATAAAACTATTATGGGAATAAGTGTGGCAGAGCCTAAAATGTATCTGAAAGCAATCAATAAAAAAAGGTTAATACTGTCGCCTGCGTCACATTGAGCAACGAATGCAAAGCCCCAAATTATAGCCGCAAGAAAAAGAAATAGATTCGATTTAACTGACTTACTTGTTTTCATTATTTCACACTATTCTACTTCTATTTTGCCATCTGTCACCCTGATGGTTATATTACCCGAGCGGTCGGTTCTGAAAATTGTTGTACCCGAATCTTTAAGGCGTTTAACGACGGCATCGTGAGGATGTCCGTAGCTATTATCCTTACCGCAGGAAATAACAGAGTACCTTGGTGACGCTATATCAAGAAAGTCTTGCGAAGTCGAAGTTCTGCTACCATGATGGCCGACCTTCAACACGTCGCAATCAAAATTCACATTACCGTCAATAAGCTTTTTCTCACAGCTTTCCTCAGCATCGCCCGTAAATAAAAATTTACTGCCGCCGTTTTCAGCCATAAGAATTATTGACATATTATTTTCGTCCTCTGCCGTTTCGTCACTAAGCAATATCGTTAGCTTGAAATTGCCGACATTAACTACCATTCCCTCTTTGGCATAATGGCACTGTGTATCCATATACTTAGCGGTATCCTTAATGTTTTTGAGCGCCTCAGCGTTATCATCATTGGCTGGTAGAACATCGGAAAATATAATATTTTTGACGTTAAATTCCTCGATCAAAAACTCTGCACTGCCTATATGGTCATCGTGCGGATGCGATAAAACCATTACATCAACACTCTCAATATTATGGCCTCTTAGCGTCTTGGTAATTGCCGTCGCAGACATAGGAGTACCTGTGTCAATAAGGGCGGTATAGCCTTCGCTATAAATAAGCGCGCTGTCGCCCTGACCGACATCGATAAATTCAATAAAATCATTTTGGTTTTCAGCCGTGTTAATGTTTTTCACGGCGGTAATGACCGTAATTAAAAGCACTACAAGTATGGCTAAAATGATTTTGGTCTTTTTAGAAATTCTGAATGGAGAAGCCATTATTCCTCACCGGCCTGCTTTTCGAGAAGCATTTCCTTTGTTAGCAGCACCTGCCTCGGCTTTGAGCCTTCGTACGGGCCTACTACGCCACGCTCTTCCATAACGTCTATAAGACGTGCGGCACGCGCATAACCAAGCTTTAATTTACGTTGCAGCATTGAGGTGGACGCCTGACCTAACTCAACAACCGTTTCGATTGCCGCATTAAGCATCGGGTCATCATCGTCAAAATTAGGTTCGGCAACACCTGTTTTGTTTTTCTTTTCAATTGCCGCCTGACGCTCAATTTCCTGCATAACGTCCTCGTCGTATTCGCAAGAATGGTCGCCCTTTATGTAATCAACTACCGCTTCAACCTCTTCATCGCTTACATAACATCCCTGCAAGCGATTCGGCTTTGATGAGCCAACGGGATTAAACAGCATATCGCCTCTGCCAAGCAGCTTCTCAGCGCCTGCGCTATCAAGAATTGTTCGGCTATCGACCTGACTTGAAACAGCAAAGGCTATACGCGACGGGATATTTGCCTTAATAACACCCGTAACAACATCAACCGACGGACGCTGTGTAGCAATAAGCAGATGCATACCTGCGGCACGTGCCTTGGCGGCAATACGGTTAATAGAATCTTCAACCTCACCGGGTGCGGTCATCATAAGGTCTGCCAACTCATCGATAATAATAACGATTTGCGGCATTTTAGTAAGCTCTAAGTCGGGGTTATTCTCGGCAAGCTTATTAAAGCCTGCAAGGTCACGCACACCGTTTTGGGCAAACATAGCATACCTCTGCTCCATCTCGGTAACTGCCCAACCGAGCGCACCTGCCGCTTTACGCGGGTCGGTTACAACCGGCACCAACAAATGCGGTATACCGTTATATACACCAAGCTCAACAACCTTGGGGTCAATCATTAAAAGCTTAACCTCTTCGGGAGTTGCTTTGTATAAAAGACTCATAATAATTGAGTTAATGCACACCGATTTACCCGAGCCAGTAGCACCCGCAATAAGTCCGTGGGGCATTTTGGCAATATCGGTGACAACGGCATTACCTGCAATATCACGACCGAGCGCCACAGTTAATTTACTCTTTGAACCCGTGAACATAGGTGACTCAATAATCTCGCGCACACCAACAACGTTGCTTGCCTTGTTAGGTACCTCAATACCTACCGCCGCCTTGTTGGGAATGGGTGCTTCAATTCGTACACCTGCCGTTGCCAAATTGAGCGCAATATCATCGGCAAGGTTGGTAATCTTACTAATTTTAACGCCGGCACAGGGTTGTAATTCATATCTCGTAACGGTTGGACCGCGACTAATATCAACGATACGTGTTTCTACACCAAAGCTGCGCAGTGTATCAACAAGATGCGCTGCCGTTGTATCAAGGTCGTTTTCTGTAGCCGCAGTATTTTCAAACACAGGTGGCTTAAGAAGTGATACGGGCGGGAACTTATAACCGTCATTTTCGGTTATTATCATGGTTGATTTCTTTTGTTCTTCATCAAACTCAGCAACCAGTTGCTCCTCCTGCTCTTTACCCAGTCTCTCCTTCCTCTGTACCATCTTTTCAGCCTTGGTTTCTTCAAGAGCCTCGTCGATTGGCTCATTGTCTTCGGGCGGTAATTCTCCTGATTCTACACCGTTATAGGTCTCAACAACCTTTTTCTGACGGTCACTGAGCGATACAGTATCAACAGTGCGGGTTTCGGGAATATCATCAACCGAAATATCAACCTCACTTCTCTTTCTGGCGTCATCGGCAACCTTTTTGTTTTGGACGTCAACAAAAACCTCGCTTGCATGCTCCTCAATCTTTTTAACGGGTTTAGAAATTGATTTAAAGAGGGCTACAAGTGTTGTGCCCGTTAATATCATAAGCAAAACAAAGATTATTAAAAATACAGTAATTATAGCACCCGTATTACCAAACAACAATTCAATAGGACGACCCAAAAGTGCGCCGAAAAAGCCGCTACCTTTAATCTCAGTGCCCATTGTATAAGACATACTTAAGTGCTTGCCAAAGGTAACGCCGTTTTCCTTAATGAACAAATCGGTTAATGCGCCAACAAACAACACAATACCGACAGCCTCCAGCGTTCTCGCAAGGGCGGTCGACTTAAATTTATCGAACGCATACAAAACTGCAATAAAGCCTATTAACAACGGGTAGAAATATGCTAACCATCCAAACAGGCCAAACGAGAAATTATGTAAAAAATTCCAAACGTTTTCGCCCGGTATAAGCACAACACACAGTGTGAAAACCGCCGCCGCAAAACATATAATAGAAACTATATGTCGCTTGCCTGATGCAGTATTGCTTTTCTCCTGCTTGGTTGACTTTTTCTTAGACGTTGACTTCTTCGTAGCCATTTTTATCCCCCTATTTAAAATTCCCTTATGTAAAATAAGGGGTTTACCCCTTATTTTCTATCATTTCATTTAGACACTCTATAACGTCGGACAAATTACCGAGTTTATCAATAAGCCCCTCATTAACCGCCTTTTCGCCGTTCAGCACAGAGCCGACATCGGTAACAAGCTCGCCTGTATTCATCATAAGAGAGGTAAATCTTTCGGATGTGATTTGCGAGTTGGAAGTAACAAAGTCGGTTATGCGCTCCTGCATACGTTCAAAGTGATTGAGCATCTGCGGTACACCCAGCACCAGTCCGTTCATTCTTACGGGATGAATTGTCATGGTAGCCGACGGAACTATAAAAGATTTTTTTGATGCCACCGCAAGCGGTACACCAATTGAGTGGCCGCCGCCCAGCACCAAAGACACGGTTGGTTTCTTCATACCTGCTATCAGTTCTGCGATAGCTAAGCCTGCCTCAACATCACCACCGACGGTGTTAAGAATAATAAGCAGACCTTCGATATCATTATCCTGCTCAATAGCGACAAGCTGTGGTATAACATGCTCATACTTTGTCGTTTTATTCTGCTCAGGCAGCGCGGTATGACCTTCAATTTCACCGACTATGGTAAGACAGTAAATATTGTGTTTACCCTTGCCTACGGTAAGAGAACCCATCTCCTTAATCTTATCAATATCGGTATTAGTGGTATTATTCTGATTGTTATTTCCGTTCATAAACATTCCTCCAAACATATTATTTGGTAAATATTTATAAACATACACTAATTATACTATTTTTAATTAAATAATTCAAGTAATAAATAAAGAGGTGTGACCGCACCTTTTGGGGTGGGCACACCTCTTTATTATGAAAAACTATATTCGCCGTTTTTAAAGCTGCATTTAAGCGTATCTCCGCCCTTGATAGAGCCGTCAAGAATTCGCTCGCTGATAAGATCCTCAATACTGTTTTGAATTTCGCGTCTAAGTGGTCTTGCACCATAGACAGCGTCAAATCCCACTTCAGCGACCTGTTCGGTTACCGACTCATCAAAGCTGATATCAATGCCAAGATTTTTAATCTTTTGTGTGAGTTTGTCAAGCATTTTTCTTGCAATAGCTTTAATATCCTCTTTGGTAAGCTTTTTAAACACAATGGTATCGTCTACACGGTTTAAAAATTCAGGTCTGAAGGCCTTTTTGAGTTCACCAATAACAAGTTCTTTAATGGTGTTATAATCCTGCTCGGTGTCGTTTTCACCTGCGTTAAAGCCAAATGCCTGCTTCTTTTCGGTAATAAGACGGGCGCCGATGTTTGATGTCATAATTATGACGGTATTTTTAAAGTTGACCTTGCGACCTTGAGAATCGGTTAATACGCCGTCGTCGAGTATCTGCAACAGTATATTAAACACATCGGGGTGCGCCTTTTCAATCTCATCGAAAAGCACTACCGAATACGGGTTGCGTCTTACCTTCTCGGTCAACTGTCCGCCCTCGTCAAATCCGACATATCCCGGCGGTGAGCCGATAAGTCGAGAAACAGTATGCTTTTCCATATACTCGGACATATCAAGTCTTATCATTGCGTTTTCGCTACCGAACAGAGACTGTGCCAACGCTTTGCAAAGCTCAGTTTTACCAACACCCGTAGGTCCTAAGAAAATGAATGAGCCTATCGGGCGGTCAGGGTCTTTGAGCCCCACTCTGCCTCGACGAATTGCCTTTGACAAGGAAGTAACCGCTTGGTGCTGTCCGACAATTCTTTCGTGCAATACGTCCTCCATTTTAAGCAGACGCTCGCTCTCCTCTTCGGTAAGCTGGGTAACGGGTACGCCGGTCCAATCTGATACTATTTCGGCAATTTCTTTCTCACTCACAAGTCCTTTAAAACGGTCATTCTTATTCTGCCAAATTTCATTTTCTTCGAGCAGCTGCTGCTTTAAAGCCTTTTCATCATCACGAAGGCGCGCCGCAGTTTCAAAATCCTGACGCTCAATCGCCGCATTCTTTTCTTCCTCAATTTCGGAAAGCTTGCTCTCTAGTTCTTTAATATTATTAGGTTGCGACGTATTGCGAAGTCTGACCTTTGAGCCTGCCTCGTCAATTAGGTCTATGGCCTTATCGGGCAAAAACCTATCGGTAATATATCGTGCTGAAAGCTTTACAGCGGCTTCAATTGCCTGTTTGGTTATTCTTACGCCGTGATGTGCCTCATATCTATCCTTTAAGCCTTGAAGGATGAGTATTGCATCATCCTCGGTTGGCTCACCCACAGTTACGGGTTGAAAGCGTCGCTCAAGCGCCGGATCTTTTTCAATATTTTTACGGTACTCACTAAGTGTTGTGGCGCCTATAAGCTGTAATTCACCACGTGCTAAAGAAGGCTTTAAGATATTTGCGGCATCGGTAGCGCCCTCGGCAGCACCCGCACCGATAAGATTATGCACCTCATCAATGAAAAGAATTATATCTTCAGATGCCGTAGCCTCTTCAATAACCGCCTTAATTCGCTCTTCAAAGTCGCCGCGGTATTTAGTGCCGGCAACCATACCGGTCAAATCAAGCGAGATTATTCGTTTATTTTTGAGCAGTTCAGGTACATCACCTGACGAAATTTTCAGCGCTAAGCCCTCGGCTATGGCAGTTTTACCAACGCCGGGCTCGCCGATAAGGCAGGGATTATTCTTTGTTCTGCGGCAAAGAATCTGCAAAACACGCTCAATTTCGTTACCTCTGCCAATAACAGGATCTAACCTACCGTTTTGAGCCGCAAGAGTCAAATCATGCCCATACTTTGCAAGAACTCCGTCAGCTTTTGGCGAGGTGTCATTTACAATGCCCTTTGACTGCGAATTCATATCATTTTTATTATAATCTACCTCTATACCCGACGCCTTAAATGCGGCGGTAGTTAAAAATGCAACATCGATATTAAGCTTCTTTAAAAAGCGTATGGCATAGTTATCAACATCGCTTAAAATTGCGATAAGAATATGTTCGGTACCCACCAGCTTTTTATTAAGATTTTTGCATCCGCTGACGGCAACCTCTATAACCTTTTTTGCCCTTGGTGTAAGGTGGTCGGGTGTAAGCGCAGTAGGTGTGCCAATACCGATTGACTCCTTTATCTGCTCCTCAATTTTTTCTGCCGTAACACCATTTTTATTCATAACAGTAGCGGCGACCGACGAGCCTACCTTGAGAAGTCCCAAAAGCAAATGCTCACTGCCTACATAGGTATGACCAAGCAGTTCAGCCGAATTTATCGCATGATTTATAGCTTCACTCGCTTTTGGTGTGAATCCATTAAAATTATATTTCATAAAATCACCTTATTCTAATAAATTTCGTATTGTAATTGCCCTTTTGATATCTCGTTCTTCGGCGTCAAGCTCGCCGAATTTACGCATCAAACTGTTGGGCTGACATTCAATTAGTATGCGCATGGGTAAAGTACTGTCAATATCAATTATGCCCATACCTATTCCTAATTTAATCATTGAAGTAAGCTGCATCATCTCTTTTGTGGTGATAATGCGCGCATTTTTAAGCAGACCGTAGGCTCTGCAGACCTTGTCTTCAAGTATAGTCCTGTTTGCCGAAAGCCTTAATGATAGCTCTTTTTCAACAATCTGCATTGTTATTGCCTGAAGATTTTTCAGTGCATCCTTTTCAGAGATTCCTAAAGTAATCTGATTTGAAAGCTGATATAACGATGCCGCCGATTCACTGCCTTCACCGTAGAGCCCACGCACCGTAAAGCCGATTTTACTTACCGAATCGGCGATTACAGATATCTCGTGAGTTGACTCAAGCATTGGTAAATGAAGCATAACAGATGCTCTGAGTCCTGTGCCGAGATTTGTAGGACACTCGGTGAGATAGCCTAACTTTTCATCAAATGCAAAATGAAGCTTATCACCTAAAAGCGTGTCGATTCTCTCGGCCATATCATAAGCCTTTTCAAGCTCTAACCCGCTATATAAAACCTGAATTCGAATGTGGTCCTCTTCACCAACCATCACGCAAACCGACTCGTCCTCTGATATTATAATCGCTTTGTTATGTCGGTTTTGAGCGAACTCGGGACTGATAATGTGTCGCTCAACCATAGCGTAGCATTCATTTTCAGGCACATCGTTCATATCAATATATTTCAGCGTTTTGGCAAATGGCGTGTTGCTGTCACATATAGCGCTCTTGACACGCTCGTTTATCTGTTTTTTAGCATCCATCGTCAGACGTAAGCCAAACGGAATACCCGATATATTTCTTGCAAGACGAATGCGCGAAGTAATTATTACATCGCTGTTATTGCCGTTTTGTGTATACCAACTACTCATTATCATTCGCCTGCCTTTCAAGTTTTCTTATCTGGTCACGAATTTCTGCGGCCTTTTCAAATTCTTCCTTAACGATTACTTCGTTTAGCTGTGCGCGCAGAAGTTCAATTTCACTATTTTCATTCTTAATGCTAAGAGGCGCCCTGTTTGGAATTTTGCCGACATGCGTGACACTGCCGTGAATACGCTTTAAATACGGCAAAAGCTCATCATAAAATGTCGTATAGCAGTTTGGGCAGCCCACCTTGCCATAATTAACTATATCCGAAAAATCGCATCCACATTCATCACATTTTTTAGAGGATGCCGATAGATACTCGGTAGATACGTCGCCGAAAACCGACGCCAGTATACCTGCAAGACTGTTATTGCCAAAGGTTGCATATCCCTTTTGGGCGGCACATAGCTGACACAAATGTTGCTGTGTAACAACACCGTTTACAACCTTTTTAATATGTGTTGTGGCGGTATTAACACCGCATTTTTCGCATTTCATAAATAGTACCCTCCGATAACTTAAATTAAGGTAAGCAGCATTTGTTTAAGTAATGATGCACGCAGATATTCCCGCACATCTACGGGTATGCCACGCATAACCGAATTAGATGTAGCGGCGGTAAGAAGTCGAGCGGTTTCATCTGAAATAATATCCGACTGCAAGCAATTCTCTATTAGTATACGTGCGCTCAAGGAATCAATAGTATCGCCTATTGAATTTATAATATGCATAAGCGCTGAAGAACGGTTTAATTTAATACGTGTAATTCTGATATAACCGCCCCCACCCCGACGGCTCTCAATTAGATATCCGTGCTCGGGCGTAAAGCGTGATGATAATACATAATTTATCTGACTTGGTACGCACCCCATTAGTGAGGCAAATTCATTACGTTGAATTTCGGTAATATTATCGGATGATTCATCTAACATCTGTAAAATCTTTTGGGTAATAATATCACTCATTCTCATACTTAACACCTCTTTGTCTTTTCCTGACCTTATTATATATCAAAAGTCAAAGAAAGTCAAATACTATTTTAAAAAGTTTTTGATTTGCCCTATTGTAACAAAAATATTTGGTCGGCATAGTATGTAATAAAGTGGAAAGGAGGTCTGTCAAATGTGTAATAATTCTTTCGGCGGCTGCACTTGGATTATCATCTTAATACTCATCATCTTCTGCTGCGGTGGTAACAACGGCTGCGGTTGTGACAATAACGGTTGCTGCTAATCTTTCCAACAAAAAAGCACCTGCTCAATAGAGCAGGTGCTTTTAATTATTAACTTATTTATTGAAGATATCGAGAACATTCATTGTATCGGTGTATGTATCGTCTTCCTCAACAGAGTTTGACATAAGCTCGCTAACAAAGTCCTTCTTGTCATCCTTCTTCTCGTTACCAAGACCGGTAGCAACAACTGTTACGCGGATGGTATCCTCGAGAGTCTCATCAAGCTGAGCACCCCAAATGATTGTAGCTTCGGGATGAGCCATCTCAGAGATGATGGAAGAAGCAAGCTCAACCTCTTCAAGACCGATATCCTCAGAACCAGTGATGCTGATGATTACGCCGCGAGCATTATCCATTGATGTCTCGATAAGCGGACTTGTAATAGCAGCACGTGCAGCCTGTTCAGCCTTATCTCTACCTGTAGCAACGCCAACGCCCATGTGAGCATAACCTGCATCGGTCATGATTGCGCTAACATCGGCGAAGTCGAGGTTAACAAGAGCAGTAACGTTGATAAGCTCAGAAATGCTCTGTACGCCCTGACGGAGAACGTCATCAGCAATATCAAATGCATTCTTAAATGTAATCTTCTGCTCAGAAACATACTTTAAGCGGTCGTTCGGGATAACAACAAGACTATCAACATGCTCACGCAAAGCAGCAATACCTGCCTCAGCCTGTGTCATTCTCTTTTTACCCTCAAAACCGAAAGGCTTGGTAACAATACCAACAGTGAGTATGCCGAGCTCCTTAGCGATTTGAGCAACAACAGGAGCAGCACCTGTACCTGTACCGCCGCCCATACCTGCGGTAATAAAAATCATATCAGCACTGCCGATAGCAGCCTTGATTTCGTCTTTAGATTCTTCAGCAGCAGTTCTGCCCTTATCGGGGTTAGCACCAGCGCCCATACCGTTTGTAGACTTAGTGCCAATCTGTACCTTCTGTGAAGCCTTTGAGAGATAAAGCGCCGCCTTATCTGTATTTATTGCGATGAATTCAACACCGCGAACACCGGCGTCAACCATGCGGTTTACAGCGTTACCGCCGCCGCCGCCGACACCTACAACTTTAATTTGAACAACATCATCTAATTCGTTTGAAACTTCAAATGCCATCTTTAAATTCCTCCACCTTAAACTTTATTTGAATGCATGAAAACACACTTTGCGTATATTAACATATAAATAATATCACATAAATTTCAAAATTTCAATAGTAAAATTTACAAAATTGTAATTTTTTTAAAAAATATTTGACGGTTCATAATATGCACGCTGATTTTTATTGGTCCAGGCGCTTAAATCTATGTATCCCTGTGTGTCATTACCATTCTTCTCAATCACCTTTTCAATCATACCATTTAGGTGCGCAACCTTGCCGTCAAGATTGCTGACGGTACCTAAATCAACAATAAATCGGTTATCAATCAAAATGCTGATGTTATTATCATTGCTGATATCTATATAGCCAATAGACAGTCTGTTTTCGGTAAGACTTGAGTAAATTGTTGAAAGATTATTAAAATTATCTTCATTCATCTGGACTTGGCGACCGATTACTATATGAAATTTTTCATTTGTCTTTACAAGGGTTGTTCCCTGAGGTTGTGCGGTAAACTTTGCTAAAACCTTATTATCGGCATCAGCGGTATAATACATATTTTTATATTCATAACAGTATACATCGGTCGTTTCGGTCACAACGATTTCGAGCGCCGTCTCGGGTAGAATACTCCGTTTGAATTCTACCGTTTTAATATAAGGCAACTCTCTGGTAAGTATTTCTTCTGTGTTCTTTCTCGAAATACCGAACAGCTTGTCCCCCAACGATATATTAGTGCTATCAATTATTTCTTGCGAGGTGTAAATGGTATTACCGCTTAGCTTTATTTGCTCAACGGGAAATAAAACGGTATATGCCAAAACCCAAAGTGCGAGGGCGAGCACTATTAAAAAAGAAAAGGCAAAAACCACCGCACGAGCTTTACTGCGGTGTTTTTTAGCCTTATTTTCTTGTCTTGAATCAACTTCCCTTATTTCCATCTTCTTATATCCTTTTTATGTCGGCGCCTAAGCTACTCAGGCACCTTTCAATTTTTTCATAGCCTCTATCTATATGATAAATATTATCAATTTCGGTAACGCCGTCTGCCGCCAATGCCGCCACAACCAATGCGGCGCCGCCCCTTAAATCAGTTGCGGCCGTTTTGGCGCCTGTGAATTTTTTGCAACCCTCAACCAAAGCCACATTTGAATGGGTTGTGATTTTAGCACCAAGTCGTTTTAGCTCGTCAATATATTTGAATCGGTTTTGAAAGATATTCTCAACAAAAAGTGTGCAGGAATCAGCAAGCGCCAGCATAGTCAGTATCGGTGGCCCTGCATCGGTGGGGAAGCCCGGATAAACTAACGTTTTAATCATAGGAACTGAGATAAGGTGTTTTCTTCTCTCAATACAGATTTCGTCTTTGCCATATGTCAGGTGGCAACCGCATTCCTTAAAAATATTAAGGGTTGCCCTCATATGCGCAGGATTTACATTTTTTACGGTTACCTTGCTGCCCGTTACCGCCGCCGCCGCAAGATATGTTGCCGCTTCTATACGGTCGGGTATTACGCTATGCTCGGCAGGGGTCAACTTATCCACGCCTACAATACGGATAGTATCGTTACCCGCACCCGAAATATCGGCGCCGCACTTGTTAAGAAAATCGGCTAAATCGACTATCTCGGGCTCCTTCGCCGCATTGTGAATTACCGTTTCACCCTTGGCTAATGCAGCCGCCAGAATTATGTTTTCGGTAGCGCCTACACTTGGGAATTGAAGTGTTATATCGGTACCGTACAGACCGTCCTGCGCCACACATTTAAGGTAGCCGTGGTCCTCCCGAATTGTAACACCCATTTTTTTAAGAGAAGAAATATGTAGGTCAATAGGGCGCGGACCTAATTCGCAACCACCGGGACTGCTTACAACGGCGCCGCCTGTACGACCGATAATTGCACCCAAAAAGACAATTGATGAGCGCATTTCACGCATAAGCTCATCTGGTATCTCGTTTTTAGTAATAACCGATGAATCAACAATTACTGTATCGCCTTCCCTTTTACAGTGGCAACCAAGATAACCCAAAATCTTAGCTGCGGCATCTACATCGGATAAATTCGGGCAATTATGTAGCACACATTCGCCACCACAAAGCAGCGTAGCCGCCAAAAGCGGTAGTGCACTGTTTTTAGCGCCGTGCGCAGTGATTGCGCCATCTATTCTCTTACCGCCCGTAATCAATAATTTTGACACTTATTAACACCTCACATAAAGAGTTAAACATCTCACTCTTATACTATGTGAAGTTTTAAAAAATGTTATTGACTTTATTTTAAAAGCGAACAAATTACACCATAAATACGCTCATTCGCATCAATAATTGCCGATTTTTTCGCATTTTCACACATTTGCTCAATGAGCATTCTATCATCAGATAATTTCTTAAAGATATCGATTAGCTTCTCCCCGCTTAAATCTTTTTCTTCAATAATTTCTGCCGCACGGACATTTTTTAGCGTCATAGCGTTGTGGAATTGATGATTTTCTGCAACATACGGCGAGGGAATTAAAATTGACGCCTTACCGCACGCCTGGAGTTCACTGAGTGTAATAGCACCTGCACGGCATATAACGACATCTGCCGCCGCCATACATACATCCATATCGTAAATATATTCTTTAATTTCGATGTCATCAGACAGTGTAACACCTGAGAGGGATGCCAGCATACTGTCATATCCGACCTTACCCGTGCCGTGAATATGACGGTATTTACCGCTTCCATTATGCCAAATAATCAGCTCACTTACGGCTTCGTTTATGGCTCGCGCGCCAAGGCTTCCCCCGAAGGATAAAATCAGTGGTTTATCACCAACCGAAAGCTTTTTTCTGGCTTCTTCGCGTGAAATATTAAGTAATGCCTGACGCACAGGATTACCCGTGATCACAGGCTTGTTTTTTAAATTAAGATGCTTTTCGGCCTCAGGCATGGCGAGCATAACACAATCGGCACCTGGCGCTAACATTTTGGTTGTTACACCGGGATAGGCGTTTTGTTCGTGAATGGCCGTCTTCACACCTAACTTCTGTGCCTCACGCAGCACAGGACCGCTTACATATCCGCCTGTACCAATAACCAAATCGGGCTTTAGTTCTTTAATTAGCCTTCTTGCCTTAACCGATGAGGTTACCGCTTTTATAGCCGCCGAAACGTTTCTTGCAATGTTTTTTGGAGTTAATTTGCGCTGAAATCCTGCAACATCTATTGTGTAAAAATCATAGCCGCACTCGGGCACAAGCTTTGCCTCAAGCTTATTGGCAGTACCTATATAACTGATTTTTGCATCAGGGTGCTTTTGCTTTACGTACCCCGCTATTGCCAATGCAGGATTTATATGTCCGGCGGTACCACCGCCTGCAAAAAGTATATGCATATATGACTCCTTAAATTTTTTGTATATTAGACTGACGGGAAATTGATAGTACAATTCCCATTTGTGCCAACAGAATAACGAGGGATGTACCGCCATAGCTGAAGAACGGCAAGCTGATACCGGTATTGGGTATAGTATTTGTTACAACGAGAATATTGAGTATGGCTTGAAGTCCGACCTGAAATGTAAGACCTACAGCCAACAATGAGCCGAACTTATCGGGTGCTTTAAGTGCGATTGTAAAGCCACGCCAAACAAGTGCACAAAACAGTAAGATAATTACCGTAGCACCTATAAGTCCCAATTCCTCACATACAATTGAGAAAATAAAGTCGTTGTGCGGCTCGGGCACCCACAAATATTTTTGCCGTGACTGACCGATACCTCTGCCCATTATACCACCCGAACCGATAGCCAGCAGTGACTGAATGGTCTGATAGCCGAGTCCCGTAGCGTCTGCCCAAGGGTCTAACCAATATTTAATTCGGTCGCTACCGTAGCCGATAATACCTGAAAAATATGCGACTGCAGCTATTCCGACAACGGCGACAGAACCGCCAATTATATATCTTACAGCAAGACCGCCGACAATCATAAGTACAACACCTATAACCAGTATCAGCAGGGTTGCCGAAATATGCGGTTCTAAAACAACCAAAACACAAACTATCCCGAGTAGCAACACTAAAAACAATATAAATTTGAATTTATCCATTTGTTTATAATTTACCGATATAAGATGTGAAAAAAGCACTATAACAGCAAATTTTGCAATTTCAGACGGTTGAAAGCTGAAGGAACCGATTGCAAGCCAACGCTTAACATCCATTCCCTGCACCATAGGTGGCATAATCAACAGAAATGCCAACATTGCGATACAAATACCATAAAGAATCCACGAGAATTTTTTGTATACGTGATAATCGATTCTTGATGTTATAAACATACATATCAAGCCAACTGCGGCAAATGCCGCCTGCCTTAAAATAAATCTAAAGCTGTTACCGTAATAGGTATACGAATAGGCATAGCTCGCAGAAAAAAGCATAACAAGTCCTATTGTAAGCAAAATCAGAACAAAGCTTAAAAAAGCAATATCAATTTTACCAACATTAAGTTTAATTTTATTCTGTTTGCCGGCGTGTTCCTTTTGAGCCATAAGTTTCTCCTGTTAAAAATTTAATCTAATCAAAATAGCAATAGCGCAAGCAATAATGCTGACAAGTGAAAACACAGTAACAATTTTTCCCTCAGACCACCCTGATAATTCAAAATGGTGATGTATGGGGCTCATTTTAAAGAGTCTTTTCTTGGTCTTTTTAAAGTATACAACCTGCAGGATTACCGAAAATGCTTCGCACAGATAAACAATACCTATAAGCAGAAGTAAAATCGGGCACCCAACACCGTAAGAAATAGCAACAACGGCACCGCCTAAAAACATAGAGCCGGTATCCCCCATAAACACCTTAGCGGGATGGGCATTCCATAAAACAAAGCCTGCGCATCCGCCTGCCACTGCGGCGGCAAGTGTATTATAGCCAATATTTTGCAAATAACCTGCGCACAGCATAAAACCGCAAGAAACTACGAGTGTAACGGTCGAAGCCAGACCGTCAATACCGTCGGTCAGATTAACTGCATTTGTAAAACCGTAAATAAAGAAGAGCGAAATGGGCCAGAAAATAAGACCTGCACCCTCGGTAACGGTTACAGTACCGACAAAGGGAATCCAGGTTGTATTATAGCCCGAAAGCCACAGCGTTAAAAGATAGCATGCCGCAACAAAGAATTGAAGAAAGGTTTTTTGTTTTGCCGTAAGTCCAAGATTGCGCTTTTTGACAACCTTGATGTAGTCATCAAGAAAGCCAATGCAGCCCATACCAAGCGCTAAAACTATACCCGCGACAAACCTTGTGGTCTGACCGTTAATTTTAAAGGAATAAGACAGAGCACCACCGTAAAGGGCAGATGCAACAACCGAAATTATAACGCCGACTATTACGCCGAAAACAATCATAACACCGCCCATTGTGGGTGTTCCCTGCTTATTGGCATGCCATTTCGGACCAATATCAAGAATTGTCTGACCGAACTTTAATTTATGCAAATAAGGTATTACTAATCTGCCCGAAGCGGCACAGACCGCAAAGGCAACTAGTGCGGCAATAATCGGTGAAAATTCCATTTAAAAAACTCCTTTACTGCTCTAAACTTTCTCTTACAATTTCACGCTCGTCTAGATGTATTTTACCGGTGCTTAAAATCTGATAGGTTTCGTGACCCTTACCGGCTAATACAATTATATCATTATTTTTGGCAGTTGCAATCGCAAATTTTACCGCTTCTGCCCTGTTTTCAATAATTTTATATTTCTTTTTGGAATCTTTAATACCAACAACAATATCGTTTATTATTGACATCGGGTCTTCACTCCTCGGATTGTCGCTTGTAATTATTACAAAATCAGCCAGTCGTGCGGCAATTTCGCCCATAATAGGACGCTTAAGTTTATCTCTGTCACCACCGCAACCGAAAACAACAACCAAACGAGAGTCGCGGTATTCCTTAAAGGTGCTTAAAATGTTTTCAAGACCGTCAGGTGTGTGGGCGTAGTCGATAATTACCGTAAAGTCTCGATTGGTAGGAACTACCTCTGCGCGACCTTTTACGCCGTGCATTTGGCTTAAAGCCGACGCAATAACCGAAGCACCTACACCGAGTTCAAGTGCACAAGCTGCGGCACATAATGAATTATAGACCGTGAATTTACCGCCTGTGCCAACACAGATTTTACCTATAAAGTTATATCCGACCATCTGATATTTAACTGAATCGGGACGGTATGATATATCCTTGGCAGTATAGGTTGAGCAATCCTGCTTGACCGAATAAGAAATAGCCTTACAAGATACGCTATCTATCAATCGCTTTCCGTATGTGTCATCGAGGTTGATAACCGCCGCCGAACACATTGAAAACAATTTTGACTTGGCGTCAAAATAATTATCCATTGTTTTGTGATAATCAAGATGATCCTGAGTAAGATTTGTAAATGCCGCAACCTCAAACCTTAGATTATAAACTCTTTTTTGGTCAAGTGCGTGGGAGGAAACCTCCATTACGGCATATTTACAGCCCTCTTCTACCATCTGTGCCAACAAACCGTTTAATTCATATGCACCGGGTGTGGTGTTATTTGAAGAAATTATCTTATCCCCTACCATATTCTGAATGGTGCCTATAACACCGACCTTATTGCCGTCAGCTTCAAGAATTGATTTCAGCATATAAACTACCGATGTTTTACCGTTTGTGCCCGTGACGCCGATAAGCTTAAGTTTTTTAGCAGGATTACCAAACCAGCGTGCGCTCATATCGGCATATGCCGCATGGGTATCTTCAACGATAATCTGCTGTGCCAACCCCAAATCGCGCTCACAGACAATGACCTGCGCACCGGCCTCAATTGCCGACTGTGCATATATATGTCCATCAACATTCGTGCCGTTGATACAGACAAACGCAAAGCCTGACTTCACCTCTTTTGAGTTGCAGGTTATGCCCGTTATTTGAGTGTCACTAAATTTACTTTGATTGTACGGTAATAATTCCTTAAGTTTCATTTTTAACCTTTCTATCGCTAATCGGCAATATTAGATGCCTTTGTGTCTCTGAAATATACTATTATAACGCTACCTGTATTTACCTTTTTACCCGCAGGTATGCTTTGCTTATAGGCTACGACAGTTGAAGAGGACGTATTTCCTGCAAACTGAATATTAAGCCCTGAGTTTACGGCGGTCGCATTGGCCGCCGATACGCTTAAATTGGTAAAGTCTGGCACCGTCGTTTGCGTTACCTGATTTTCACCCTTTTCGGTGTAAAGCAACACTATACCGCCCGAATGGAGTGACTCGGTAGAGGCAGGTATCTGACTAACGACCTTATCGCCATTACCGATAATTTTATAATTTAATTTAGCGTTACTGATCTTGCCCTTTGCGACGGTGAGGGTATCACCTATAACATACGGAACGCTGATTGATAACGCCGCAAGCTCTTTATCTGTGTATGTCGGCTCATAACCGAGATACGGTAAAACCTCTGCAAGAATTTCGGCGCCGATGGGTGCCGAAACTGCCGAGCCATAATATTGACCCGCACTCGGCTCATCAATCATTACAAGCACCGCTATCTCAGGCTCGTCAGCGGGTGCTACCGCAAGATATGACGCAATATATAAATCCTTACCGTCATTAAGAATTGTTTCTGACACCTTCTGTGAGGTACCCGTCTTGCCGCCCGTTTTATAACCCGCAACATACATATTTTTACTGTTGCTTTCACTTACAACTGCACCCATCATCTGACGGATAACCTTTGAGGTTGTCTCAGATACAACCTGTCTTTTTACGGTTGTACCTACCGATTCAACAATTTTGCCCTCGCTATCCACCTGCTTGCTTACAATGTGAGGCTGAACTAAATATCCGCCGTTAACCGCCGCAGAAATTGCGGTAATCATCTGTATAGGTGTTATCTGGAAGGTCTGACCGAAGGATGAAGAAGCCAGCTCTACAGTGCCCATGTTTTGTTCTGAATGGTACACAGAATTTGATTCACCGGGTAAATCGATGCCCGTCTTTTTGGTAAGACCAAACGATTCAAAATATTTTGAAAAGGTTGAAGTGCCTATTAACTGACCTACCATGATGTAGGCTGGGTTACAGGAGTTAACCATTGTCTGAATAAAGTTTTGCGTGCCGTGGCCGCCACGCTTGTGACAGTGATATTTCTGACCTGCAATATTAATTGAATAATTGCAGGTAAAGGATGACTTGGTGGTAACAAGGTTTTCTTCAAGAGCAATTGCAGCGGTAATTACCTTAAAAACAGAACCCGGCTCATATGTATCAGAAACCGCCTTGTTTCGCCACTGTCTGTTCTGTAGTGTCGCCTTAAGCTCGCTCTTTTTAGTTTCATCCTGCTCAGCCTCAACCCTTGCCTGATCGTCGCTTGAAAGTGTGAACGGCTGGTTGGGGTCAAAGTCGCCCTTAATTGCCATCGCCAGAATTTCACCCGTATTTACATTCATAACAATACAGGCGCCTCGGTTCTGCGCTTTATTTGCAGCAACACCGTCTTCAAGATATTTTTCGGCAATATACTGAACATAATTATCAATTGTAAGCACCAAGGAATTACCCTCAACCGCTTCCTCTACTCTTTCGTAGGTGAAGCGCATATTGGTGCCTTGTGCGCTTTTTGCGGCAACAACTCTGCCCGCTACGCCCGTTAAATCGCTGTTGTAATAGCTTTCAATACCTGAAAGTCCCTGATTGTCACTACCAACAAAGCCAAGCACCACCGATGCAAGATTTTCGTTAGGATAATATCTCTTGGTTGTTTCATCAAGTCCGATATAAGACGATAACTCTAAATCGGCATTATCGGTAATAAATTTACGCACCTCATCGGCTACATCCTTATCTACCTGCTTTTTAACAATAACATAGTAGGTGTTTTTTTCGGTATAGCCGTAAACGGTGTCACGCTCAACCTCAAGTATTCTTGACAGTCCGTCGGCAATTGTGCTTTTAACCTTCTCCCTTTCGGCCTCATCATCAATTTTAAAAATTCCGTTTGGTGTTATATAAATGGTCCATGCCGTAGCACTGGTTGCCAACAAATTCATATTTTTATCGTAAATATTGCCTCTTGGCGCGCTCAAAAGTGTGTCATAAAGCTGTTGCTCAAGGGCAAGATTCTGATACTTTTCACCGTTGATAACCGAAATGTTAACAAGGCTTACCACAGACGAGCCAACTGTCAAAACAACAACGGCAAGAAGCGTCGCAATAATGCGCTGCATCATCTTTTTTGTCAGTCTGTCATTCATTTCGATACCTCCGTAAAAATGCTCGAAAACGAGAGTTAAAAATTTTAACTCTCGTGTCGTAATAATATAATTATATGTATCTTACCTTTGTAATAATCCTTTTATTCATATGAAACTACCCTGTCGCCCGTCGATGTAATTGCGGCATCCTTATTGTTTACCTGAATATACACCACCTGGTCTTTATCCATCTTTTTCATACCAAGTTCGGTTGCGGCATTTCCGAGATTTGTGTAGGAAACTATCTTTTCAAGCTCAACATCAAGCGCTGTAAGCTCGGCTTCGAGTTCAACAATTTCCTCTTTTATGTCATTTATCTGCGAATCAACTTCATTTATACGCAAGCGTAAAAATATGTTGCCGCACAGTACAGCTAAAAAGAAAACAGAAATTAGAACCGTAGTAACACTTAAAGAAACAGTGCGAGCTGCTGTTTTTTTGCGTTGCTTCTTCTTTACTGCAGTTTCAGGCATCTTTATAACATTATCTGTATTACTTTTCTTTTCTCGTGGCATGAATAAATCAAAATCATATGCCAGACTGTCGTTGTAATACCTTACGTTATCCACCGTAATTCCCCTTTTCTAAAGTTTCCTTATCGCGCGTAAGCTCGCGCTTCTGCTGCGCGGATTTTCTTCTAATTCCTTATCGGTTGCCGTTATAGGCTTTCGGTTCACAAGCTCACCCATTGGCTTTTTGCCGCATACACATATCGGAAAATCCGACGGACAGGTACAGCCTGTGCAAAACTCTTTAAATTTAAGCTTTACCATTCTATCCTCTAAAGAATGGAATGTGATTATTGACAAAACACCGTCACTTGCAAGCAGTTTGAACGCCTTACCGATTGCCTCTTCAAGACTCTCAAGCTCACCGTTAACGGCAATTCTTAACGCCTGAAAGCACCGTCTTGCAGGATGACCGTCTCTTCGAGCGAATGCAGGCACTGCCGAAGCGATTATATCGGCAAGCTGCGTTGTGGTGTGTATGGGAGTATTTTCTCTATCCTTCACAATTTTCTGTGCAATTCTGTAAGAGAATTTTTCCTCACCGTATTTTGTAAATATATCTGTAAGCTCTTCTACAGAATAATTATTAACTATATCGGCCGCACTGACGCCGTCCTTGCTCATTCGCATATCAAGCGGTGCTTCCTTATGATACGAGAAGCCACGCTCTGCGGTATCAAGCTGAAAGGACGAAACACCAAGATCGAGCAAAATACCGTCGACCTTATCAACGCCCTCGGCACTTAGCACCGTATCCATGTCTTTAAAATTGGTCTTAATAACCTTTGCAGGCATTCCTTTAAGTCGTTCGGTGGCGGTTTTTACTGCATCGGGATCGCGGTCTAACGCATATAAAAAGCCATTTTCAAGCTTTTCGGCAATTCCCTTTGAGTGACCCGCCCCACCAGCAGTACCGTCAACATAAATACCGTCGGGTTTGATATTTAACGAAGTAATTACCTCATCGTACAAAACCGATTTATGATTAAACTCCATATGCCGTCTCCTTAAAGCTGGAATTTATCGGCATCGGCAAAGATATCTTCAGGAGTAAATACATCTTCTTCTGCCCAAAGCTCACTCGCCCAGAGTTCAACATACGAATTCATACCAATTAAATGTGCGCCGCTCTGTAATGATGCATATTCTCTGAGAGACGGCGGAATCAGTATTCTGCCCTGTGTGTCAAATTCGACATTAAACGCACCGTCAAAGATAAATCTTTTAATGCCACTTGCCTGCGAGGACGGAAGCTCAGATATCTTTGCTACTAATTTCTCCCATTCGCTAAAGGGATATATGCAAAGACAACGCTTGCCGCTTATACCGCGGCATATAATAAATGTCTCACCTAAGTCGTCGCGGAACTTGGCAGGAATGAAAACTCGACCCTTTTTATCAACGTTATGGTCATAACCGCCGTACAACATCGAATTTTCACCTCCATTTTAACCACTTCAAGCCACTTTAATGTATATTTGTGACACTTTTCACCACTTTTGACACTATTATAAACTATTTTTCAGAAAAAATCAATAGTTTTTATAGATTTTTTTAAAAAATAAAAAAGAGCCGAATCAGTCAGATTCGACTCTTTAAAGCTTCAATGTTAAAACATTATATATACCTTGTATTCCTGCCTGCAATTAGGGCAACGCACGGTGTGACGTCCCCTCCTTATTGGGAGTCTTGCAACACTTTTGCAATTAGGACATCTGCGATAACGCTTTTTACCAATATCCTTAATGCGTCTGAATAACAGTTTAAAATTTGGGGTTAGCCAACCAAACGTTTTAAGGTAAAAATTGTTTTCTTTCTGTCGCGCATAGATATTGCGTGACAGCACCCTTAACAAAATAACCGCTAAAACGAGCATCTGTACGCCGTACAAAATCATTTTAGCTGTGCGGCCTATAACAAAAATATTGGCAACCGCCAACATTATATATATAACTATTAAAAATCTGCCGAGGTTATCGAGTCCGTAACGCCCGTACATAAAATTTGAAAGCTTTTGAAAGAAACGGTACATTTAATCACTCCCTATATTTGATTTTAACACAAAATTATGAATAAATATACATTTTTTAAAATTTAGGTATTACATTATTTATAAAAAAATGTTATAATGGTATCGAAATAAATTTAATAGAACAACTAACAACGTGCAGTTTGCTTGGCGGAACATAAGTCCAGTTGTAGCAAGCTGTTGTTTTTTTAAGGAGAACTCTTTATGTTTAAATGTTCAGATTTCGTTGTGCATCCCGGTATGGGTGTATGTAAAATTGAGGAAATTAAAAAGCAAGCAATTATCAAAAATCAGGAAAGAGAATTCTATGTGTTAAGACCTGTGTACGAAAACGAAAAAACCTTAATATATGTTCCTGTGGACTCTGAAAAAATAAAACTTAGAAAACTGCTAACCAAAAACGATATTAAAAATATAATAAGCGCCCTGCCTAATAACAAATCGGCTTGGATTGAAAACGAGCAGCAAAGAAAAGAAGCCTTCACGCGTACGCTTAAAAGCGGTGACCACATAGCTATTATGGGGATAATTAAAGCCTTGTATGATTGTCGTCTTGAAAAACAACAGTGTGGCAAAAAGCTTTATTTAAGTGATGAAAAAATATTGAATGAAGCCGAAAGATTGATTCACCAAGAGCTTGCCTTCACCATGGAAATTAAACCCGATGAGGTTACAAATTTTATTCTCGACGAATTGAATAAATTAAAATAAAAAACGTATTCGGTATATTTGTTTTGCCGAATACGTTTCTATTTTTATCTCTGAACTCTACCGGAACCGTCGCCGCCCGCTAACTTTTCAATCTCGGCAACACCTACACGGTTGTAGTCACCCTCGATTGAATGCTTAAGCGCCGAAGCCGCAACCGCGAACTCAATTGCCTCCTGAGTTGTTTTGCCCGAAAGCAATGCGTATATAAGACCACCGCCGAAGCTGTCGCCGCCACCAACACGGTCAACTATGCGCAAATGATAGGTTTTTGAGAAGCAGTAATTCTCGCCATCATAAAGCATACCTGCCCAATCGTTATCGCTTGCCGAAATTGACGTGCGAAGTGTGATGGCAACTTTTTCAAAACCGAATTTGTCAGCCAGCTGTTTTGCAACCGACTTGTAGCCTTCGTGATTCAGCTTACCACCGTAAATATCAGTATCCTCTGCCTCAATACCAAATACATCTTTCGCATCCTCTTCATTAGAGATACATACATCAACATACTGACAAAGGTCGGTCATTGCTGCCCTTGCCTCATCACGAGTCCAAAGCTTGCCGCGGTAGTTAAGGTCACATGAAATTTTAACACCCTTTGCCTTTGCGGCTATACAAGCCTGACGGCAAATCTCAACAACATTGGGTCCGAGAGCAGGTGTAATACCTGTAAAGTGGAACCAATCGGCACCCTCGAAAATGCTATCCCAATCGAAATCGTCGGCACTTGCCTGCTGAATTGCAGAATAAGCACGGTCATATATACAAACCGAGCCACGCTGAGAAGCGCCCTTTTCTAAGAAATAGATACCTACCCTATCGCCACCTCTGACGATTTTTGAAGTATCAACACCGAAATAACGAAGTGAATTAACAGCCGCCTGACCGATGGCGTGCTTGGGCAACTTTGTTACATAGACACTATCCATACCATAGTTAGCAAGTGATACCGCTACGTTGGCTTCACCGCCGCCAAATGTGGCTTGCATCTGGTCGTTTTGGAAAAAGCGGTAATAACCGTTAGGTGCCAAACGAAGCATTATTTCACCGAAAGTAATAATTCTAGCCATTGTTTCTTGCCTCCTTAACAATTTGAACAGACCGCTTGCACAGGTCTGTGATTTCATCCCATTTCTGATTTTCAATTAAATCTGCCGTAACCATATATGAGCCGCCGCAAGCGCAAATAACCGATGCGCTTATGTACTCTTTTAAATTTTTAAGTGAAATACCACCCGTGGGCATCACCTTAAACATCGGGAAAGGAGCACTCATAGCCTTTATTTTAGAAAGTCCGCCCGACTGCTCTGCAGGGAAGAATTTCAGCACCTCAAGACCAAGCTTGTAAGCTTTATGATAATCGGTAGGAGTAGTACAACCGGGGTAAATCGGTATGTTCTTCTCTTTACAGTATACAACCAACTCTTCATCAAGACCGGGCGTTACAATAAACTGTGCGCCTGCCGCAATGGCTTTATCAATCTGCTCTGTTGTTAAAACTGTACCTGCACCTACCAACATCTCAGGACAGGCCTGCTTCATAAGCGCAATAGCCTTGTCGGCACCTGCCGCGCGGAAGGTAACCTCAGCTACGCCAACGCCGCCCTCACACAACGCCTTTGCCAAGGGTGCGGCATCTCGCTCAGGATTAGTAAGCTTAATTACCGGAACAACGCCGATGTTTGAAATGGCTTCATTTATACCAGACATAACTTAAACACTCCGTTTTTAAAAATTTCTATAATCAGTATATCACACACAAAAAGATCTTACAATAGCAATTATTTTTTAAAGCAAAAAATTTTAAACTGTTTTTGTATTATTATAATGTTTAATTGCACTGTGACCGACATATTAGTTACACCATCAATATGTATAACATATTTTAAATATTGATTTTAATTTCCTTTGGTGCGCTTATTACCGCAGTTTTGCCACGATTCAGATTTACTGTGACATTACCGTACTGTGTAGGCAGCTCGACATACGCATTTTCAAGACCTAACAACGAGGGTGTTAGTGTCAGCTCACTCATACCCGGTTTATCTATTTTAAGGCCTATAAGCGCTTTCGGCAAGGAGTAAAGCGGTGTTCCGCCCCATGCGTGCGAGTGGTCAAAACCATAGTTTGGCTCGGGGGTTATAAAGCCCTCTACCAAGCCTTTACTGCACTCACCCACAGGTTGTTTCCACCTTTCAATAAGCGGTAAGGTATATTTATCTCTTAACCCGTTTTCATAGATAGCCTCAAGCAGATAATGCGCAAAATAGGGTTGATAATCACCCTCACATTCATCTGTCATTATTTTTTCTATTATTTCTTCGGGGTTTTCACAGACTCCAAAATATGCCGATAATATATTAGAATGCTTTAAATAGTATCGTTTATCGGTATTTTGTGGCATAAACTGATGAAGTAGTTTTTCATCGGTAGGGGTATTAAGACCTTCAAAGTAAAGTCCCTTATTCTTATCAAAAAGCAACCCGTTTATAGCCGATTTCAGTCGGTCAGACGCCATCTCGCATTCGGTTGCATTAGCTCCATCACCGATTTCATTATATATCTTTAATGCTGTTCTTAGGGCGCCGTAATAAAACATATTAAGACAGGTCTGCCCTAACGCCTTGGGCGGATGGTGCATTGAAAGCTCGTCAATATATATCCAGTCAACAAACATATAATTGGGCGGTGATTCAATAATTCCATTTTGCCCGATATATCGTTTGAAACGGCCCAGCAACAGCTTCAGAGCATCGATATTCTCCCTCAACAAAGCTATGTCGCCCGTAAACATATATACATCCCAGAGCATACGCACCCAGATAAGACTGTATGTCGTATGGAACATCTGCCCATCATTCTGACGCAACAGCTCTGCGGTACGTGTTATATCAAAACGCGATAACGACATATCACCGAAAGAAAATGCCGTCATAAGTGTTTCAATATAATAGTCGCCCGTACAGGCGAGCGGTTCACAATGACGAGGACTGTCAAGATGGTGGGTTTGTCGGCAATATTTAAGGGTGTGACGGCAAACCTTTAAAATCTTGTTTAATTGCTCGTCACTTGTATGAATTTCAGCGTTCTTATAGATAGGATAGTATGTAGAAATCAGCGAAATAAATACCTTTGAAACTGTGTCTGAATCGTTTTGAAGTTTTACAACATACTTACCCACGCTGTGAAGGGCAAAGCCTCTGTAGGTTTGATTACCCTTCAAAATAATACTTTCGTGGCTTCCCTCTTCGTCTATCTCTTTACAGGAAATATCCGCAAATACAACACCATCGCCTACAGCCTCAATTTTAATAAAGCCGGCATATATCATATCAAATTCTGATGACACACACCTTTGCTCATGCGGCTGTAAAACTATCTCACTGTTTTTCGGCATCAGTTCTTCCTCGCACCTGATTTCAATGGGTGCCAAGGTTGCATTCCATATATTTTCGGTTGACTGCGCAAAAACATATTCATCTTCAGGTATTCTGCCATCATAGCTATATGGAGTATTATATGCACCGTTACGACGTGTAAGCCATGTCTCATCAGTATATACGTTTGTGGTTGTGCCATCCTCAAAGGTTATATCTGCTCTCAGCATAAAGCCGCCGTGTCCCTTTGAATATTCACAGATTTTCACCGGCATCATCTTAACCCTTGAGAAAAAATGAAGCACATTTGTATCAGGGGTAAGTGTAAGCACTTGATAATAAAAATTATCCCTCGGGGATTCATTACCCATAAAATCACCGCCAACACAGGCAGGGCCCGTAGCGATGATTTGGTCATTAAGATATAACTGAAACTCTGTATCTGCGCTAAAACGCAAACATACTGTTTTTACCTTTTTATCAAAGGAATATTCTTTTTTAAATTCAGCAACCGTATAGTTGCCGTTTTGGTAATTATTAAATCCACTGTAACAAGTGGTCTGATACTGAGGGTATTTGACTTCGGGCAACCATATCCAATTATCACTCATTTTTAATGCCTCCTATAATACAAAATTAATTACTTCTTGCCAATCTTTTTTCTGATTTCCTGTCGAACCGAATCAAGAAATCCTGATTCAGCCTCACCGAAAACACATTCATTCACAAAATGCTCGCAGTTATTATGCAAAATGTTATAGCCTTTTTCGCCGATTCGCGACAGTGCAGTTTCAACAATTTTTTCACTACTTTGCTTTTTCATACGCTCTAAAACCGAAAAAGCTGCGGTTTCGACTGCTCCGCCGTTTCTAAAAGTATCAATATTGGTAGTGATAACCTCAATATCATCGGGATTCACACCCGTATTATCGGGCATACCGAACTGCACTACGCAGTCCTCGTCTACAAATATCCCATAGTGATGATAAAATTTAACCTTCACACGGATAATGTCGCCACATTTTGGCATGTCTGCCGTCCATTTCATAAAACATTAGCCCCAATTTTTTCAACAACATCGCCAACCGTTCTGAGCGACACAAAATCATCGTTGGTAAAGCGTACGCCAAACTCCTCTTCTACCGCCATCGCCATATATAGAAGACCTATTGAATTCATACCTATATCTTCAATAAGGCGTGTATCAGCCGACAGTGACTCGACATTAAGTTCACCCTCGAAAACGCTGTTAAACAGCTCGGTAAGTTTTTCAATAATTATTGATTTATCAGTTTGTTTGCTCATAGACTATCCTACACTCCTCAATTTTTTGAAGTAATTCTTTAGATAAAGCCGCTATATCGGTAACCGACGGAAAACGCTTATTGCACTTATGTCGACAATCAAACTCGTCACCTATAACGACCTTTTGTCTTTGCCACCAGTGTTCTCTCTTAACCGTATAGGCAGGTACAATAGGTACACCCGCCTGCATTGAAATTAAAACTGCACCCGATTTAATTTTATCAACCTCGCCGCCCTCTGTTATGCCACCCTGAGGAAACATACTGAGAAGCTTACCATCTTTTAGCAGATTCACGCATTTTCTTATAGCATTTATATCGGATATTTCGCGGTCAATTTTGATACATCCCATACCCTTGAGCAATATTTCAATAATTCTATTGCGCATAACCTCTTTCGCCGCCAAGAAGAAAACACGGCGATACCAAAAGGTTGTGCCTATTAAAAACGGGTCGGAAAAGCCGGTGTGATTTGATACTACAATCACACCGCCCTTTAGGTGTTTTTTGTATTTTTTACCCGAAATATGTATTCGCTTATTGCGAAAAATAGGTAAAAGCACACTGCAAACCATTCTACCTATATCCATAGGTAAAAATCTGAAAGGATTTTTACGCTCTTTATTTTGCATTGTTTTCAAGAAACTCCTTTAGTTCTGCCATTTTTGCTTCGAGCAAATCGGTCAGACGCTTTATTTCATCCTCACTCGGATTTTTTTCGGTGCAATACTCGTGTACATCAATTGGTGTGCCGATAACTACGCTCGCCCGCTTAAATATACCATAATTTCCGTCGGTGTAAACCGGCACAATCACTTTATCTGTGTTCAGAGCTATATATGTAATACTGGGCTTAAAGGGCCACGCCTTACCGCCGACGGGCAAACGACCTTCGGGGAAAACACCAACCGTTCCACCTCGGTCGAGCACCTTTATCGATTCCTGCATAAAGCCAAAATCATATGTATCACGATTTACATATATGCCGCCGATACCAAACAAAAACGACGCAAAAAGCTTGCTTTTATTAAACAACACCTCGGCCATTAAAAACCGTATGGTTCTACCGAAAAACACACATAAATATAACACAAAATCCATAAGCGACTTGTGATTCGACATAAGTATACATCCCTTTGGCAACCGACGGGACTGTACAGCCTTATCAACATAGTAAATCCTCGGTTTAAAAAAGAGTAATGCAAGAGGCGCGCCTGTCAATTTGACAAACCAAAGCAGCAACCAATTAACATTCTTTTGCTTCATAACTAAATATACCTTTCTATATATGCGCTGATGTCACGCACAGTATAAGCGTAGTCCTCGCCGTCCTGCGCAGATACGCAAAATTCACTCGCCAGAGCAGAAAGAATAGAGAAATACTGAAGACTTGACGCACCTATATCGAGAATAAGATGGGCGTCACAGTCGATTTCTTCGGCATCGAGTGATAATATTTCGGCAATAATTTCAGTAACCTTTTTAACGATGGGGCTCTGCTTATCAAAGGCGTCACCTGCCTCTACCCTGCTGAAAGGTAATAGCTTAACAGAACCGTTATTTATAGCCCTTTCAAGATATTTACGGCTTACCTTGATTGCGGTTTCGGCCGACAGAGCATCATAGGTCATATAGAATTTTCTCACCTGCAGTGTAAGCGGAAGTGCTGAATTTATTGACTCTAATTCACGTCTTAACGCATCTATTCTCTGCGATGATAAATATCTGCTCACCTGCGCTACAAGACACAACTGCTGTTGTGAGTCAATCGATAAGCCGAGCACTGACAGTGAGAGTACATCCTTAACGTTAAAGCACTGCTCTACCGTATCGGGATTTATATTTTCACCGTTCTCACCTATTACGACGTCACTTTGTCTGCCGACAATATAGTAATTGCCCTGCTCATCACGCTCGACAATATCACCCGTATTAAACCAGCCGTCAGTAACAATCTCTTTACCGCCGATAATTCTTCTTGTGCAGACCGATTGACCTTTAACAAAAAGCACGCCATCGGCATCAATTTTATACTCAGCAGATATGAACGGTCGACCGATTGACGACAAATTTCTGTCTTTCGGGCGGTCACGCAGTTCAACCGACGCAATGCCGATTTCGCTCATACCGTAGCCGTTATGAAGCGGGTAACCTATACCATTTAGCAGCTCTAAGGTTGATTTTTTAATAAAACTGCCGCCGCTTATAAGAAACTGCACGCTCTGACCGAAAATCTGCTCGGTAACCGAAGACATAATCTTCTTTGATAACCACGAACCAAAATACGGAAAAATATTCTGCAATTTCGTGCAGATACCTATACCCTTTTGCAGTTTTTTTAATCTACCCTGTTGCTCGGCACTTTTTATAACCTTTTGCTCTATGGTGTGCCAAAGCAGTGGCACCGCAAAAATATGGGTAACCTCGTGTCTGCGACAGGTGCTTAAAATCGTATCGGGTGCCATATCCCGTAAAAACACCAGCGTTCTGCAAAAGAAGGTAAACCAAAAATACACCGCACACAGACCGAAGATATGATAAAAAGGCAAAAACGCCAAAAGTTTAAGCTGACCCTTATAGTGTTTTGCAATTCTCTTGTTATCTTTAACAATCTTCTCGGAATTAAGAATCTGAGCCGAAAGCGCCTTACCATCATAAAAGCATATCGTTTCATTAAGTGAGGTTGCCGATGTTGCAATTGCTATTTCGTTCTCAAACTCGGCTGTGCAGGCCTGCGATTCGGGCAATGACGAAAATTCAATATATTCTACATCAAGGCCGCCCTTTTTATCGCAAATGACCTTATTTATTTTTAGCGTTTCGAATATGCGTTTAGTAATACTTTCGGGATGCCTTGTATTGACAAGATAAGGCTTATTGCCGCTTTTTAAAATTCCCCAGAAGGCCGCAATCCAATCGACGCTGTTTTCCATCTGTAAGCCAATAAAGCCGTGTGTATCGCCAAGAACTGCATAAATTGACGCAGCCGTCGCCTCGCACCGCTTGTACATATCCCCATATGAGTACTTATATGTACGAAAACCGTCATTGCTTTCAGCCATAATATAATCGGGGTGTGAAAAAGTAATTTTGTAAATATCCTTAAAGTCCTGATTTGAGGTTCTTAAAGCCTGCGCATTTTGTTTAATTAAATTTTTAAGCTCTTTTTTCATCTTAACACCTTGAATCAAAAAACTATCTCTGTTATTATATAAGTAAATATTATCAAAGTCAAGATTCATTGGGATTAAAGGAGGGCTATGTTTGAAGTGGTTTTTATATTCAAGCGATGATTTTAATATAAACGATTATAACAGATGCCTTGAACTGATGGAGGCAGGACGAAAAGAAAAATTATTATCGGGCAAGCACATACCCACGAGAGAAATGTCGGTATACGGCGAATGGGCGGTAAAGACAGAATTATCAAAAATATCGGGTATGGCTACCGAAAAAATCAAACTTAATCGCACTAAAGACGGCAAGCCGTATGCTGAAAATCTGCCCTTCTGTTTTAATATAAGCCACTCGGTCAATTTTCTTTCCTTAGTAATTGACCAAAGAGAAATAGGAATAGATATTGAAGTAATTAAACCCATCAAAACCGATATTACGAAAATACTGTGTACCAAGAGTGATATTGAATTTCTGTCGGACGCTAAGGACGAGCGTGAAAAGCTTATACGCTTTTATAAAATATGGACCGCTAAGGAAGCCTATTTTAAAATGCTTGGCACAGGCATTACAAAGCTTAAGTCTATCAGCTACTGCGAGCTCAAACCACTGCATTATTTTGAAAATAATTGCATAATAACCATTATTAGGGAATAAATTAAAGGTGATTACCAAACGGAGCGTTCACATAGGGATAATTTGCCCGAAAAAGTGAATTTTTGCGGTCTAATGTGTTAAAAAAGCACGGTATGCGTCAGCATTACCGTGCTTTTTCGTCTGTTAGCCCACTAAAAATTCATCTTCTTCGGGTGCGTGCAGTTTTGTAATTTAAAAATTGTTCTATTATCGAAGCCGCAAAACCGCAGATATACTAGCGTATTTCAAGGTTTAAGGCAAAGAAATAGGGCAATTTTTTATTCCAAAACCAATTTCTCCCTATGTGAACGCTCCGTTTGGTAATCACCTTTTTTAATTAAACATTTTTTCGCCACTTTGCAGTCGGTTTGCCAGCTCATCAAAGGTTACAAATTCATAACCTAGTTTTTTAAGCATTTTAATAATTATCTCGATTTTGCGACGATAGCTTTTAACCCCCGCTCTCAAATAATATTGGTCATAGGCCTTAAGATTCGGGGTGTTCGGCATCTTCATTTTTGATAACTCAAACGGGTGCAGATAAAACACATAATAATCACTATGTGTTAAATACTGATGAAGCATAGACAAAAAGAAGGTCCACTCACTCATTCGTGCATAACCGCCACCCGAAACAGGTATACGCAGACCAAACCACTGGTGACACGGCATACCAAACTCAAAAAAGTCACCGCGTCTGAAAACATTTTCGGTAATCCTATTAAATCGGCTTACGTCAATTTTGGCCGCATAGTCACGCTTGGGAAAGTCAAAACGGCTTGAATCGTACTTAAAACCCAACTCCGAAAGTATTTCAAGATGCTCATTATCAAGGCTGAAAAATGGTGCTCTGTAGCCCCTCACCTCAACACCGAAAAGCTCTTCAAGCCACTTTTTAGCCGACGCTATTCTGTAACGAAACTCGTCGCATTTAAGTGTAATGGGCGCCGTATGGTCATAGCCGTGAAGAGCTAAATCGTGACCGTTCGAAATATAACGCTTCAGTTTTTCCTGAACGGTCTGAGCCGCCTCACAAACCGCAAAGAAGGTCGCTTTTATATTATATTTGTCAAGAATTGAAACATATTCGTCAAGGCCGTCAAGCATATCCTGATGAATCTCTAAATCGCTGTTCATAATACAGCCTGTATCGGTAAGATTTTCGATATCCATCGTGAAAACGGCCATTTTACGCTGATTATTACTTTTCATCATTTAAAAAATCCACTATAGCCTGGTCGTATTTTTCTGTATTATTTATGCGAAGATGCGAATGGCCGCCTTTATCGAACCAAACGATTCTTTTATCACTACTGCCGCACTTATTGAACAGTTGCTTGCTTTTTTCAGGTAATGAAAATACGTCTTGTTCACCATAAAGAAACAATGCTCTTTGCTTCAATTTGCCAATAACCTTTATCGGCGCCGTTTTTCTAAGATTAGTGCCTGTGTTTTTAGTGATTTGATACATTACTAAATCTAAAACAGGAAACAAGGGTTTGTTAATCTGTATCATATGCTGCTTAAAGGTCTCACGAAAGCTTGTAAAACATCCTTCAGTTACAATGCCCTTTACCGAATCGGGACATGCTTTATCGGTCATTGCCAAAAGACCCGAGGCAGTACCGACACAAATTGTATGAAAATAGATAGTGTCTATGCCAAAGCTTTCTTCAAGCATTCTTACCCAAGCAAGCACATCACCGCTCTCTTTAGCGCCAATAGTGTTATATTTACCGTCACTGTTACCGTGAGCGCGGGTATCAATAACCAAAACATTATAGCCTGACCTCTCGTAAGCCGGCGCAAAGTAGTAAGAATATTTAAGACATTCACATCTGCCGGGTAATATAATTACACATTTACCGCTATCTGAAAAACGGTAGAACTCGCCGTATAAATTAAGAGAGTCGTGCACTATGTGAACATCCTGCTTTTTATCGGCATTACTCGCAGCCCAAGCACAGCCGGCATCCCACATTGCCTGCTGTTCTTCATTTTCAGGGCAGGAACAAACACGTCCCCACTTTTCAGGCTCTGTTCTTACAAGCTGTTCTTTATAAACATTCTTAGCTATCGGCACAGTAACCGAAAGCATAGCAATAATACCGCCCGCAAAAATAAGCAGAACTGCCGCAATTATCCACTCCATACAAAACCTCCGATAGATAAAAACATACATTTTAGCAACAATAAAGTCATTATATCAAATCTTTTATTAAATTGCATTAATTTTTTATAAATTGTTAAGTTTTATTGAAAAATGTCGTTTTTTGTGATATATTATCACTATATACTTTTTAGGAGAGATTAAAATGGATGGTTTTGCAATTATCCCTGATACTTCTTGTGATTTAACCAAGGAGTTGCGTGACAGATTTGGGGTTGAAGATTATCTGCACGGCATTATGTATCATCCCGATGGCAAGGAAGAAATAATTTCGCTTGATTGGGAGACCATGACACCTAAGGAATATTATGACTCGATGAAGGGCAGAAAGGCTCTTTACACCACCGCTACTCCTCCTTTGGGCGAGGTTATGGAGACCTTTGAAAAATATTTGTCACAGGGTATAGATGTTTTAAGCATTTCGCTGTCGTCGGGTCTTTCGGTTTCATACTCAAACTGTGTTCAGATTGCCAACGAATTAAAGGAGAAATATCCCAATCGTAAAATAATCTGCATAGATTCAATGCGTTATTCCACCTCTCTTGCGCTGCTCGTAATTGAGGCCTGCCTTAAAAGAGATGAGGGTAAAACCATTGATGAGGTTGCAGACTATATCAACGGCATTAAAAATACAATACATCAAATCGGCTCTATGGATGATCTGTTTTTCCTTGTTAAGACCGGACGTGTTACCAACTTTAAAGCCTTCTTTGGCCAGATGATTGGTCTTAATATTATGGCCGACTTCAACCACAAGGGTATGTCGGAGGTTATAGGTAAAATTAAAGGTCAGCGTGACGCTATTGATGCTGATATTAAGTATATGTCCGAGACTATTGTCGAGCCGGAAAATCAGATAGTGTTCGTTGCGCACACAAATCGTGAGGCCGCAGCAAAGCTGCTTGCTGAAAAAATTAAAGAGACAATAAAGCCAAAAGAGGTTATTATTCACACTGTAGGTATGGCGTGCGGAGCAACAATAGGCCCTGGCCTTTGCGCTACCTTCTACCGCGGTAAGCCTGTAAGTGAAAATCTTACCGAAGAAAAGGCTCTTATGGCAAGTATAATTGAATCACAAAAAAATAAAGAGGGTTAAAAAAATGAGCTTTACAATTATTACTGACTCAACCTCTGACTTGAATAAAGAACTCAGGGAGAAATACAAAATTGACTATGTCACAATGAACTATGTGCTCGACGGTGTAGAATATCCTGCGTCACTTGATTGGGAAAGTCATTCACCTAAGGAATTTTATGACCTTATGCGTGCAGGTAAGCGTATCACAACCACACAGGTTCCTCGTGAGCTTTATTATGAAAGATTTTCTGAAAGCTTAAAGGCAGGTAAGGATGTAATTTATGTATCCTGCTCATCGGCACTCTCCGGCTCATATAATCTTGCTACCGTTGTGGCAAGAGAATTGGCCGAGGAATATCCGAATAACACCGTTTACTGTGTTGATTCGCTTATCAGCTCGCTCGGTCAGGCAAGCATTGCCATTAAGGCATCCGAGATGAGAGATGATGGCAAAAGCGCCAAAGAAACTGCCGATTATCTTTTAGATAATCGGCTTAAGGTTAATCAGTTCGGCACCGCTGATACGCTTGAATATTTGCGCCGCGCAGGCAGAGTTAAGGCATCAAAGGCCTTTTTTGGTAATCTTTTCGGTGTAAAGCCCATTATCATTTCTGACATAACGGGGCAAAACTATGCGTATAAAAAAACAAAGGGCTCGCTTAATGCCAAAATTGCTATTGCTGAGGATATTGCGGCTGCCGCCGAAAATCCTGAAGAACAGATTCTTTACATATCGCACGCCGATGATATCACAAGTGCTGAACAGTTAAAGGAACTGATTCTTGAGCGTGCCGCCTTTAAGGGTGTACATATTGACTACATTGCCCCGATTGTCGGCTCATGTGTAGGCCCCGGAACTATTATAAGTTTTTGCTACGGTAAAGAAGTTACAATTAAGGGTGAATAATTACGATGCAGACAGATACAATCAGCGTTAGTCTCTGGCGGGATATGTTAGCCGGAGGCTATCGAAATTTAAAGCAGAATATGTCGGTCATTGATGAGCTTAATGTTTTCCCAGTGCCTGACGGTGATACAGGTAAAAATATGACAATGACCATCGAAGGCGGCGTTTCAGCAACTCAGGGCTCCTTTGACGGAATTGATGAACTGATGACCAAATTTTCACGAAACTCATTACTCTCTGCCAGAGGCAATTCGGGCGTTATTCTTTCGCAGTTTATACGAGGACTGTCTATCGGCAGTGAAAATGTAAGCGAATTCACGCTTGACACCTTCACAAAAGCATTTGAGTGCGGTGTTCAATATGCCTACAAGGCCGTTGCCACGCCAACCGAAGGCACTATGCTGACGGTACTCAGAGAAGGCAGTGAATATTTATCTAATCATACATTCAATAATTTTATAACGTGCTTTGATAGTCTTATAGACGAATTGCACCGTTCTTTACGTGGTACCCCTGAGCTATTGCCCGTGCTTAAAGAGGCAGGCGTTGTTGACAGCGGTGGCGCAGGTATTATTTGTATTTTTGAGGGTATGCAGGCTGTATTAAACGGTGAAAGCATTGATGACATCGATATTCCCGTTGACTCAAGCTATGTTGATACCTCAAATTTTAATGAGGATAGCACCCTTGAATACGGCTATTGTACCGAGTTTATTTTACAGCTTCTTAACAACAAAACCGATATTTCTTCCTTTAGCCTTGAAGAATTGACGGCTAAATTGCAGGAGCTTGGCGATTCTGTTGTTACAGTTCGTGACGGCAGTCTTGTTAAGGTGCATGTGCACTCATTCTCACCGGAAACTGTTATTGGTTATGTAAGACAGTTTGGTGAGCTTGTTACAGTAAAAATCGAAAATATGTCTGTACAGCACAGTGAAATTGAGTCTGCCACACAAAAGCGTGAAAAATTTGCCGTTATTGCCACCGCTACAGGCGACGGTATAATGGAATTTTTCACGGGTATTGGTGTAAGTGAGGTTATCAACGGCGGACGCACCAACAACCCCTCTACCGATGACTTTATTAAGGCATTTAACAAGGTTAATGCTGAGCATATTGTTGTGCTTCCTAACGACACAAATGTAGTGCTTACTGCCGAACAGGCGGCCGAGCTTTATGATAAAGCGGATGTTAGGGTCATTAAAACCCGTTCTATAGCAGAGGGATTTTCTGCGCTGTCTATGATGGATTTATCGGTTGACAGTATTGATGAACTGATAAGTGACATGACACAGTGTCTGCCAAATGTCGCTACAGGTTATGTAACAACCGCAACCCGCGACGCATTTATGAGCGGCGTCACCATAAAGAAGGACGACTGGATTGGACTTGAGGGCGACACAATTTATGCCGCAACAAATAGCCCAATTGACGCCGCTATGCAGCTTTTTGAGCGTCTGCCCGATATTGAAGATAAACAGGTTATAACAGCCTTCTACGGCAAGGGTGCGGACGAAGATGAGGTTGCTCAGCTTGAAGAACTATTTAGTGAGAAATATCCGCTCATTGAGATCGGCTTTATAAAGGGCGAGCAAGATGTTTACCGTTATATTTTCGCCATCGAATAAGAAGGTATTTTAATGAAAAAAATTATTGTTGATATTTTTGGTGCCGACGCAGGCCCACAGCCCGTTATAAAAGGCACACTGAGTGCCCTTGAAAAATATGACGAGCTCGGCGTTATTTTTGTTGGTAACCGCAGTATAATTGAAGAGTACTGCAGCGAAAACGACCGAATTGAAATAATAGAAACCGACGATTTTATTAAAAATGAGGAAAATCCTCAGGTTATATTTACGGGCAGAGAAAACTGCTCTATTGCGCTCGGTTTTAAAAGACTTAAAACTGACGGTGAATGTATCGGTATGATAAGCGCAGGCAGTACGGGCGCATTGCTTATTGGCTCTATCTGTCGTTTAGGGCTGATTAGTGGGCTTAAGACCCCTGCCCTATCTTCAAACCTACCGCTTTATAACGGTGAGACCGTATGTCTTGTTGACTGCGGCGCAAACATTCAGTGTACCGCCAAGGACCTTATGCGCTTTGCCCTTATGGGTAACGCATTTCGTCAGAGCATAAAGCCCGAAGCCACACCCCGTGTCGCACTTATGTCGGTTGGTCGTGAGGATAACAAGGGCACCTCGATTATTCAGGAGGCCTTTGCTCTTATTAAAGAGCTGCCCATCAATTTCATAGGCAATATGGAGGGTAATGATTTCGTTACGGGATATGCCGATGTTATTGTTACAGACGGCTTTGCGGGCAATATCATACTTAAGAATACCGAGGCGGCAGGCGCCGTTGCTCGAGGTATTGTTTCTGCTATTGCCGAGAAGTACGGCCGTCAGGATGACACGCTTATAAAGGATATACTTAACGAGCTTACCTTAATCTTTGACTTTAACACCCGTGGTGGCGCTACCTTCTTAGGTACCGAAAAAACCGTTATTAAAATGCACGGCTGCGCAACGCAGGAAACTCCCGTAGCCTGTATTGACCAGTTATTAAGACTTGAAGCCTCTGGCTTTTCACAAAAAATTAAAGCTGCACTGCAGAGTATATAGTAAATAAAAAAGCGATACCGTTTATTCGGTATCGCCTGATTATTTATTTAATTGTTTTATGCATCAATTTATGCACCTGATATTCAACTACCAGCATTAAAAGTGCCGCAATATTCACCGATAAAAACATAGGTAAAGCTGTAGTGAACAAAAGAATTATTTCGGTGAGTATTGTATATGCCGTCGCACGAATTACGCTAAAGCACAAAATTCTCATACCGTCCTTATAGGGCACCTGCGAGAACACCAAAAACCTTTGGGTTAAAAAGGTAAGAAATGCGCCCAACATAACGGCGGTAGGTATTGTTATAACCGAGTATGTATAGCCGAATATGACTGTTGCTAAGAGGGTCAACACTTCCCATATAGCCACTCCTAAGCAGGATGGCCAAACGCTTGAAAACAATCTTTTATAAATGCGCAATGTATCTGCTACGGGATTAAAGTGTGAATTTTTATTGCCGTCTATATATATAGCCTTAATCGGTAATGTCGCAATTTTAATACCCTGCTTATCGGCATAACACAGCATATTCATTTCGTAATCGTATTTATTGCCCTTTACCTTAAGCAACCAGTCAATATGCTTGATAGAAAAACCTCTCAGGCCCGACTGATTATCATCAAAATAATGGCCGTTCATAACCGTATAAACAATTCTTGATAAATCATTACCGAACTTTGAACGAAACGGTATATTTTTCTGGAATTTTCTGACGGTAAGTACAAAATTTTTACCGTTTTGAAGTAGCTCACGAACACGGATTATATCCTCGACCTTATGCTGACCGTCGGCATCCGCCGTAATAAATTCGGTACAATCGGGAAAGAGTTCTTTTATTGCGGCAAATCCCCTTTTTAGCGCCGCACCCTTTCCCTCATTTTTCGGTGAGTGTATGACCTTTGCTTTATCGGCAACGACGTTAAAAATATCGTTATAACACTCATCACTACCGTCGTTGACCACCAAAACCGAAAAATCATTTTGGTGCAGTCGCTGCACTAAACCTATCAATTGTTCATCCGGCTGATATGCCGGTATAACAACCACGCTCATCTCTCTAATCCCCTTAAGTGTTTTCCCTAAAAAAACGGTCAATTTCATCCATCAGGCGGTCGTTTGCACTGCCGTCCTCATCGAACAATAGGCTTGTATGACCGTCTTGTCCAACTTCATCGCATATAAAATACTCGACATTATCGCTACCGTACTTAAAGCTGTGCGAATAAAGTGAATATTTTTCTTTACTATACTTATCATCGGCACTACCCTGCACTATCATAACAGGTGTGTCGCTATTGGCAATCTGATGCGCCGCATCAATGTTAGCGAGTTCCTTGCCAAACAATGAATTCTGATACATCGCTAAAAACGGGTAGTTAACATACGCCAACACACCTATCTTGCTTTCGGCAGGTTGAATTATTGCCTCCATACTGCTGTTTACCGCACTTACAGCGACCGCCGCTTTGATATCAAAATCTTGTGACAGCACGCCACACGCCGCATATGCACCACGAGAGTGACCGAGTAAATAAATATTTTCATAACCAAATCGGCCGTTTTCTTCAGCAAAATCAAGCGCTGAGCGTAAATCAAATACCGCTTGCGAGAAACCGATGGCAGAGCTACCCTCGCTTAAACAACTGCCCGTAGTATCAAAGCAAAAAACTGCCCAGCCCTTTTTGGTTAAAGCATCTATCTGCCACAGATAATTATCAACCGACGCATGATACCCCGGTATTAAGATGATAAGTCCGTCACTGTCGGCATCGTAGAGATAACCGCTAAGTTCATTTTTTCCGCTTAAGAATGTAATTTGTTGCCTTTTGTCTACCAATTCCTCAAGCGCCGGCGGTACATCAACACTTACATCATATCTTGCGAATGTGCCGTCATAAACAATCTTGGTCACAAGAAAAGAAGCAATAATTACCGAAAATATGGAAATAATGATACCTGACCAAATCCTTTTCAGGAATTTCTTCTTAGAAGATATCATTATTATCACCACTCTTAAATAAAAAATGTATGAGGAGTAAAGCAATATGAATTTTCCTAAAATCATGCAAGATAACGAGTATCTGTCATGTATGGCAGATGCAATCAAAGAACTAAAGCCTTATCAGACCTGCGAGAAAATTGAATCGTTTGACTCAAATGAACTATATCTTGAAAGATATGTAAAGCAAGGTAACACCGCAAACATTGTTATTCTTCACGGCTTTACCGAATTTTGCGAAAAATATAAAGAAATGATATGGTATTTCTTTAATTTTGGTTTAAATGTTTTCATCTATGACCAACGTGGACACGGTAATTCTTACAGAGGCGTCGACGACATAAAGCTTATACACATATCGTCCTTCAATGATTATGTGTCAGACCTTGATACCGTTATTGAAAAGCAGGTTAAGGTTTATGGCAAAGATTTACCGATATATCTCTTCTCACATTCAATGGGTGGCGCCATTGCCGCACTATACGTGGCTGAGCATCCCACACAAATTGCAAAATCTGTAATGTCCTCACCTATGATTTGCCCTAAAACCCACGGCATACCTAGAAGCCTTGTATTATGGAAAGCTAAAAAGCACGGTGTAAAGGACGGTTGGGATAAGAAATTCCCTTATGCAGGTGAATTTGACCCAGATGTGAAATTTGAAAATACCGTCGACGGCTCTGAAGTGCGCTTCAATACCATCTTCAAGCTCAGACTTGCCACACCCGAATATCAATCATCATCATCAACAAACCGATGGATGTGGGAGGCAGTTAAGGTACAGGATTATATTTTAAAACACAAAAACATAAACAATGTTCAAACCAAAACCTTAATTCTAAGCGCAGGCAATGAAACGGTGGTTAAAAACAAAGCGCAGTTGAAATACGCTAAAAAGCTGAGAAACTGCCGATTTGTTACCGTAGGCGGCGCAAGGCACAATCTGTTTATCACATCAGAGGCTACGCTTGAAAGTTATTATAAAACAGTATTTGAATTTTTATGCTGAAGATAATTTATTTATCTTCAGCTTTTTCTTTTTTAAACATTTGTTTAGCTGTGCCGACAATTATTTCGACTATCTGCGCGGCATTTGAATTCTCGGCGACCTCTACCTTTACGGTATGAACATCCTTACCCTTAATAACCAAAAAGCTCATTGGCACAAGGTCTATCTTTGCGCCACCACCCGTTGGCTGATTTCGACGCTTTTTATTATTATCGACAACATCAGCACCGCCGCCCGCAAAGGACACCGAAAGCTTTGATACAGGGATAATTGTCATACCTTCTTTGACAATTGGCTCACCCAGCACCGAATTATCTTTAGCTAAATTCATTGTTTGCCGTGCTACAAAATCCATAACCTTTAGTACATTGTTCTGCTCCATAATCACACCACACCCTGCGTTTCAAGATTACGCTTAACAATATAGAATAACGCACGAATAACGTGCACCGTTTTAACACGCAGCTCAAGATTAACATTATAGCTTGCTTCTTCGTTTAAATAATCGCATCGTATATCTACATTAAGTCTGCGTTCATTAACACTGAAATTTGCCTTCATATATCCGACAAGCGGGTATATAACCGCGCACGCCGTACCGTAATCTATGGCTGCGTCATCACCCGCACTAATACTCATTATATCACATTTTTTGATTCTGCAATACCTTAAAATCCACACTACACGGTTTAAAATTGCCAACAAAACATCTGCCGTCTCTTTTACCGTAACCGCAGTACCTCGGCTTTCAAAGGTATTCTTTATTGTCTTGATACTGTCAAGATGAGATATACCTACCGCCTTTTTAACTCCCTTTATAATAACATTATTCGGGTCAGGCTCTTCACCGTAAAGCTTGCCTAAAAAACGATATAACAGTTTAAAACCGTTTTTATCATCAACTAAAATCAAAACATCAACGGGTAAACAGAGCGCTACTAAGATTATAAGTATTATAACAGCTAAAATTATTCCTATAATTTTAAGAACAATCATACTGCGCCCTCCTACCCTAATCTATATAAAATTATTTTACCATACGCAAAATACAAATTCAATATAAATTATTAACACTTTAAATCATATTATAAGTATTAAATCGCCGCACCTGCACACACTAAAACAAAGGAAAGGTGATTTTAATGATTGAACAGGATACAGTAAGACTATTGCGCGAATGTGATGCAGGTGTTAAAATGGGTGTCGCATCAATTGATGATGTGGTTGACCGCACCTCGTCATCGCGTATGCGAAAAATACTGATTGATTGTAAGAAAGAACACGAGAAATTGAGTGAAGAAATTGAACAGCTATTAGACAAATATCACGACGACGGTAAAGATCCCAACCCGATAGCAAAGGGAATGTCCTGGATGAAAACCACCATGAAAATGGCGGTTGAGGACAGCGATAACACCATCGCCGACCTTATGACAGATGGCTGTAATATGGGTGTTAAATCTTTAAACAAATATCTTAACGAATATGAAGCCGCCGATGAGGTTTCAAAGGATATTACAAAAAGACTTATAAATCTAGAAGAAAAACTTGCTATTGATTTAAGGGACTTCTTGTAGTAACACGCTTTATAAAAAGGGGCAATTATGAGCAAAGATATAAAAAGATACATCGTTGACGGTGCGCTTATAGGCTCGGCACTGTTTTCTATGTTCTTTGGCGCAGGCAATATGATATTTCCGCCATATCTTGGGCTTAAAGCAGGAAACGAGTGGTTGTTGGCCTTTATCAGTTATTTTATAGCCGATATAGGTCTTGCTCTGCTTGCAATTTTCGCTTTGGTTAAGGTGGGTAGCAACTCTGCTATCTTAAAGCCGCTCGGTAAATGGGCTTCTTTTGGACTTATGTTTGCGGTGTTTATGTGTATCGGCCCTTTAATTACGATACCAAGAACGGCCGCCACAACCTATGAATTAGCCATTCAGCCGTTGAACCCCGATTTTAACGAGGCAGTCTTTTATATAATTTTCTTCCTTATAGTATTCTTGCTATGCTATAAAAAGAGTGCCGTTGTCGATATTGTGGGTAAATTTCTGACCCCCCTTTTGTTTTTAGGTCTTGTTTTTCTGATTTCGCTGGGTATTTTTGCAGACTTTGCCGATATAACCATCGAGCCGAGAAGTGCCGGCGTTATAGCCGACGGTGTGGAAGCAGGTTATCAATCGATGGATGTTTTAGGCGCTATGGTGTTTGGTGTACTGATTCTTGCCTCATTTAAAGAAAAGGGCTATTCTGACCAAAAGAGTAAGCTTAAAATATCGGCAGTATCAGGCGCAGTAGCCGGTGTAGGATTATTGATAATTTATTGGGGACTGACCTATCTCGGCGCCTGTGTGGCTTCAAGCTACACCATGCATATTTCACGAGCAGAGTTGCTGATAAATATTGTCAGCACGCTCATCCCAGGCACAGCAGGCACCCTTTTCTTCGGCATTATTGCGGGGCTTGCCTGTTTATCAACCGCCATTGCTCTTACTAGCGCCGCGGCTGAATATTTATCAAATCTTACAAAAAACAAATTAGGATATAAAACCTTCGTAACTATTATTTGTGTTTTTGATGTTTTAATTTCACTTTTGGGTGTTGAAAGACTAATTACCCTGGCATCCCCTATTTTAAGCATTGTTTACCCACCGATTCTCGTTACGATTATTTTAAGCTTTTTGAGAAAACACACGGGAGTGTGGACACACAGACTATCTGCCGCTGCGGCCTTTATGTTTTCGGTTTTAGACGTCTTAAATTTGAGATTTATAAATTACCTGCCATTATCCCGCTACGGTTTTGCTTGGGCTTTACCAACCTTCATTTCTCTTGTAATCGGTTGGCTTACAGATAAATTTCTTTGCAAAGCAAAAGCCCTTTAATTTTTATTAAAGGGCTTTAATTGTTGAAGTCTTTACTGATATATGGTAAAATGCATTTATTGAATGGAGTAGATGAAATGCAGTTTAAAATATCTGATGCCGCCGTTTCCTTCGGTGCAAATACGGTGCTTGAGTGTATTAACTTTGAAATAAAGCCTAAAGAAAAAATCGCCATAGTTGGTCGAAACGGTTGCGGTAAAACTACACTTTTAAGGGTTATTTCGGGTGAAATAGAGCCTGACCGCAACGACTCTGTACACACAAACATAATTCGTTGTGACATTCAAAGCATCGGTTACCTAAAACAGACCGCCTTTGATAACGACAGCGTAACGCTTGTTGATGAAATTCGTAAAATTTACGCACCTATTATCAATATCAAAGACCGTATCGAAGAATTATCGCTGATGCTCGAAACAGGTCAGGATGACGAAATAATCAAAGAATTTTCTGCGCTGCAAGAAAAGTTCAATCTACTCGGCGGCTACTACTTTGAAAAAGAATATGAAACCGTAATCAAAAAATTCGGCTTTAGTGATGAGGACAAATATAAACCGCTATCTGACTTTTCGGGTGGTCAGCGAACAAAAATAGCCTTTATAAAATTACTTTTAAGTAAACCCGATATTCTACTGCTTGATGAGCCTACCAACCATCTGGATATAGAATCAATCGGGTGGCTTGAGGAATACATAAAAACCTATGAAAAAGCGGTAGTGATTGTTTCGCACGACCGTATGTTTTTAGACAAAACGGTTAATATAGTTTATGATGTTGAATACGGCGAAACCTATAGATATGTAGGTAACTATACGGATTTTGTGAGACAGAAAAAGGAACTGCGTGAAAAGCAACGCAAGGACTATGAATATCAGCAAAAGGAAATAGCAAGGCTTGAAAGTATTATCGAGCGTTTTAAGAACAAGCCCACCAAGGTGGCTATGACCCGTTCAAAGCTTAAGGCTATTGAACATATGGTAAAGTTAGATGCGCCTGAAAATGAAGACAGACGCACGTTTCACATAGATTTTCAGCCTGAAAGCAAAAGCTACAAGGATGTTTTATCGGTAAGAAATCTTGAAATCGGTTACGACCGAGTTTTATCGACGGTAAATGTTAATATTGAGCGAGGCGCGCGTGTAGGTATAATCGGCGCAAACGGTCTTGGTAAATCAACCTTTCTTAAAACAATTGTTTCGCAAATTCCCGCAATTTCGGGTGAGTTCAGCTTTGGCAGTAATGTACACTTCGGTTATTTTGACCAACAGACAACACATACTACCAGCCACAAAACCGTTTTCGATGATTTTTGTGATGAGTTTCCTGAGCTCTCTCAAACGCAGGCGCGAAAGGCGCTTGGCGCTTTTCTGTTTACGGGCGACGATGTTTTTAATAATGTATCTGACCTTTCAGGTGGTGAGCGTGTACGGCTTACTCTATGTAAAATTTTAAGGCGCAAGCCCAATTTTCTGATACTTGATGAGCCGACAAATCATATGGATATTATCGGTAAAGAAACCTTAGAGGATATATTAAGTGAGTATGAGGGCACACTTTTATTTGTATCTCACGACCGATATTTCATAAGTAAAATTGCAACCTCGCTTTTGGTGTTTGAAAATGACGGTGTTAAATATTATCAATACGGCTATGAGCAATATTTAAACGAAATTTCTAAAATAAGTGAAGTAGCTTCCGCCAACAAAACTGTCGTCAAAAAGGATAAAAAAGCCTATACCACACCAGGCAAGGAAAAGGCTAAAAGAGAACGCAGGCTCAAAAAACTTGAGGAGCAAATAGCGGCTTGTGAAAAAAATATTGCCCTCATTAAAGAGCAATTAAATGATGAAACGAATTTTGCCGATTATGTTAAATTAGAGCAGCTGCAAAAAGAAATGGAAGAAAATGAAGAAAATCTGCTTTTACTTCTTGAAGAATGGGATAAGATAGTATAAAATAAAAAAAGTCGGTCGCGTATGCGACCGATAAAAAGCATCAATACCAACCTTCAATCCAACCCTGATTGCCACTTTCTACACCGTATTCAGGTTGTGTGTTGTAGTGATTCATAATTTTTTCAGTTTCTAACTTTTCAATTATTATTGCGGGGGCTACGTAGTTTCTTTTCTCTTCAAAAAACATTTCGGTTTACCGCCTACTATTTATATTTTTTTTAATCATACCACATACACTGTTTTTTGTCAACATAAATTTTACGGAGGTTTTTTTATGAAAAAATATCACAGTCCTTTACAGATTTTCGGTACTGCCTTGCTTATTATCAGCATCGTCGCCTTTATTGTTTCTATGATACTCTGCTACATTGGTGAGATTAAGGGTGTTATCACAATTTTTATTTCACTGTTTTTGTTTTACATTGGCTACAAAACTTATGATAAAGGAAAAATCAAAACAGAAAATCACTTCGGCAACGATAACCTGAACAAAGAAGAAGACGAAAACATTTATATGGATACAGTAAAAAAGGACTGAGGTTTACTCAGTCCTTTAACTTTAGTTCGATGATGTAATATCAGAGGTTTCCTCTTCTTTAATATAGGTGCCCTCTTCTTTGATAAAGTCGTGAATCTTCTGGGTCGCTATATCAAGGTCGTATACATATTGCCAAGCGCCGTTAATAGTAGCGCCCTTAGCGTTACAGTCACTGTCTGGAAGACTTATGCTCTCGATAGTGGGTGAATTCTTTATAGCCCATGCGCCGAGTTCAAGCAATTCACTATTGCTAAGAGAAGTTTCGCAATTTTTAAGCAGCATACCTACCGCATTTGAAAGTTTAAGAACATTTGATGCCATAATCTTATCATACGCCGCCATCAGAACCTCTTTTTGACGGTTGCCACGCTCAACGTCACCACCCGGACTATATCGGTTACGTGAATAAGCTAGCGCCTGTGCGCCTGTTAATAACTGTTTACCTGTTTTTGTAATTTTATCACAGGGTATGCCGATTTGATTAAGTTCGGTTACATAATTTGTGTTCATGACCGCCATCTCGCTCGAATCAACATCAATTTCAACACCACCGACATAATCGATAATTTCAACCAGCTGGAAGAAATTTACTGTAACATAATCGATAATATCCATATCAAAATTCTGATTAAGGGTTCGTATAGCGAGTTGCGCTCTGCCAAATGCATATGCATGCGTCAGTTTATCCTGACCGCGACCGTCCATCTTAACATAAGAGTCTCTCGCAATTGATGTCATTTTAATCTTATCGTGAACACGGTCGATAGTTAATATAATAACCGCATCAGAACGTCCAGACATCTTGTCACTTCTGGTATCAAGACCGAATAGAGCAATATTTATATATTTTTCCTTAAAAGCCTCTTGTGTAACGAGATTTACATCGGTATCCTTTTCACTAAAAGACGTATCAACTCCACGATTAAAAAAACCGTCAATAAGCGGCCAGAGAATTACGCCCGCAACAACACAGCCTGCAAGTAATAAAGCAACAATGGCAATGATTATTTTTGTTTTTAATTTCATTTTACCTTTTTCTTGTCTTTTTGCGTGTTTGCCGCCACTTTTTGACTTTTTGGACGACATATCATTTAAATTTATTGTTATCTCTTTTTGCTCTTTCATTACTATATCTCCAAAACTATTAATTTTACCATATAATTTTAAACCAACAAGAAGAGTATGTCAATACCAAACCGACAAAATTCATCTTATTACCACAAATTATTTATATGTCAATGTTTTTAAGCAAAATGTCTTTTTTTCTATTGAAATTATTTAATAAAGTTATATAATTACTATAGTTATATTTGTTAATTGAGGTGCTTTATGGCTAAACTGAGAATTGCAGTTATAGGTTGCGGTTGCATTTCGAACATGCACCTAATTCCTGCAAAAGATTTAGATATTTGTGAGCTTGTTGCGGTTTGTGATATAAAGCGCGACAGAGCCGATGCTACCGCAAAGGAATACGGTGCGAGGGCATATACCGACTATAAGCAAATGTTTAAGACCGAAAAGCTTGATGTTGTTCATCTTTGCCTGCCCCATTATTTACACACAGTAGTTGCTGTTGATGCCTTCAAATACGGCATAAACGTTATTACCGAAAAGCCGATGAGCATAGCCCTCCAGGACGCAAAAAAAGCTATTGAGGAATCAGAAAAATATAACGTTAAGTACGGCGTAATTTTTCAGTGCAGATATAAAACCGCACAACAATTTATTAAAAAGAACATAGAAAACGGCGTATTAGGCAAGGTTAAGGCGGCGCGTTCAACACTCACCTGGTACCGCCCTGACGACTATTATGACAGCTCTGACTGGAAGGGTACTTGGGACAAGGAGGGCGGCGGTGTAATAATCGACCAAGCCATTCACTCCATTGACCTTACCAACTGGTTTATTGGAAGTCGGCCGATTTCAGTGCAGGCAAATATATCAAACCGTCACCATAAAAATATGATTGTTGAAGACACGGCTGAGGGTATGATTGAATATGAAAACGGCGTGCTGTACTCATTCTGGGCAATGAACAACTATATTATTGACGAGCCCATTGAAATCAGACTTGTTTGCGAAAACGGCACCGCCACGCTGACCTACGATGACGCAACAATTTATCTAAATAGCGGTGAAGTTCTTACCTGCACGCAGGACTTAACCGATAAAGAAAAATACAGCGGTCTCAAAACCTATTGGGGCTTTCAACACTACGACCAAATTCGTGATTTTTATGAAAGTATACTTGAAAATCGCAAGCCCTATATTAACTGCACAGATGCCTACGAAACACAAAAAATAGTATGTGCGATTTACGAAAGTGCTAAAAGCGGTAAAGTGATTAATTTATAAAAAATAACTCATCACAAATGTGATGAGTTATTTTTTACATATTTTTAATTGTATCCATTAAATAATCGGCAAATTCCTTACAGGTTGCGCCATCGGTGTTGCCCGTAACAACAACCTTTTTCTCGGTTTCAGTGCAGATGCTCATTGCCTTTGCTAGTTTCTCCGCCTTATCGGTAAAGCCGATATGACGAAGCAGCATTTCGGTTGCTTTAAATATACTCGAGGGATTTGCATATTCGCCTATTCCCTGCTCTATCATTCTGGGTGCCGAGCCGTGAATCGCCTCAAACATTGCGTAATTGTCACCAATGTTTGCACTGCCTGCAGTACCTACGCCACCCTGAATCTGTGCCGCTTCATCGGTAATGATATCGCCGTAAAGGTTGGGAAGCACAAATACCTGAAACTTGTCTCTGATATCCTCGTTAACGAGGTTGGCGGTCATAATATCGATATACCAGTCTTCTGCCGTAATTTCGGGGTAATCGGCTGCTACCTGATGACAAATTTCGGTGAACTTACCATCAGTTTTCTTCATAATATTAGCTTTAGTAACTATAGCCACATTATTTTTACCGTTTTGACGCGCATACTCAAATGCCGCACGTGCAATACGACGTGTGCCGCGGTCGGTTGTTACCTTGAAATCTACCGCTAATTTTTCGGGTATTTCTACACCGCGGCTACCAAGCACATATTCACCCTCGGTGTTTTCACGGTAGAAAATCCAATCAATATTTTTCTCGGGTACACATACGGGACGAACGTTGGCGTACAAATCAAGCTCGCGTCGCATTGCAACGTTGGCGCTCTCCATAGTGCCGCCCTTTGGGGTGGTTGTGGGGCCTTTTAGCAATACGTCACATTTTTTAATTTCTGCCAACACATCGTCGGGTATTGCCACACCTGCCGCCTCACGATTTTCAATGGTTAAACCCTCAATTACGTTGAATTCAACCCTGCCCGATTTTACCTCATCGCAAAGCAAGAACTCAATCAGCTCCTTTGCTTGCTTAACGATAATCGGACCTATACCGTCACCGCCGATAATACCGATGGTAATTTTCTCACATTTTGAATAGTCCTTTGCCGCCGCACCGTTTTCCATAATTTCGACACGCTTTAACTGCTCCTCTAAAAGAGCACGAAACTTGTTAACGGCATCATTTATGTACTGTTCCATTACTGTCCTATCTCCTTTGTATATGCAAGTAGACTACCTGCCTTTAAAATTGCTTTTTGACGCTCGGTAAAGGAACAATTTAAGATATATTCTTCACCTGTGCTTAAATTATTCAACTTGATTTCGCCGCTATCCATACCGGCATAAATGTCAGTTAGTTCTAACTCATCCCCTTGATTTAACATATCGTAATCATCAGGATTTTTGAATGTAAGCGGCATAATACCTGCATTTATTAGGTTTGCAATGTGTATTCTCGCAAAGCTTTTGGTAATTACTGCGCGCACACCGAGATAAAGCGGTACGAGTGCCGCATGCTCACGCGAGGAGCCCTGACCGTAATTGGAGCCGCCGACGATTATGCTGCGGCCTGCCGCCTTTGCACGCTCGGGGAAGGTTGTATCACACACACCGAAGCAATACTGTGACAAATGTGGAATATTTGAACGGTAAGGCAATATTTTTGCGCCCGCCGGCATAATATGGTCGGTTGTAATATTGTCGCCAACCTTAAGAATAAGGGGTGCTTTTAGAGTATCCTCTTGAGGATAACTATCGGGGAACTTCTTAATATTCGGTCCGCGTAATACCTCAAGTTTTACCGCTTCCTCTACACTTGCAGGCTCAATAACAGCCGAGTCATCAATTTTAAACTTTTCGGGCATTTCTACCTTAGGCATAAAGCCTAATTCTCTTGGGTCGGTAATATAACCCGTAAGCGCCGCCGCAACCGCAGTTTCGGGTGAGACGAGATAAACCTGACCGTCGGCAGTGCCGCTTCTACCCTCAAAGTTACGGTTAAAGGTACGAAGTGAAACACCACCCGAGTTGGGCGAGAAGCCCATACCGATGCAGGGTCCGCAAGCACACTCGAGAAGTCGGGCACCAGATGCCAAAATATCGGTTAATGCGCCACAACTTGACAGCATCGAAAGCACCTGTTTTGAGCCGGGGGACACCGAAAGGCTTACAAAGGGGCTTATGATTTTTCCCTTAAGAAGTGCCGCCACTTTGAGCATATCAAAGAGGGACGAATTGGTACAAGAGCCGATACATACCTGGTCAACCTTGGTACCCTTAAGGCTTTCGACAGTAACAACATTGTCGGGACTATGCGGACAAGCGATTAATGGCTTTAGAGTGGATAGGTTAATATCTATCACCCTGTCGTATACTGCGTCGCTGTCGCTTGACAGCTCTACATAATCCTGCTCTCTGCCCTGCGCCGCCAAAAATGCTTTTGTAATTTCATCTGACGGGAAGATTGAGGTAGTTGCGCCAAGCTCTGTACCCATATTTGTAATGGTCGCACGCTCGGGCACCGAAAGGGTTTTAACACCCTCGCCACCCCATTCGATTATGGCGCCCACGCCGCCCTTAACCGACAAAATTCGCAGTATTTCAAGGCTGACATCCTTAGCGGTAACAAAGTCATTGAGTTTTCCTGTAAGATTAACCTTATACATTTTAGGCATTGTGATATGATATGCGCCGCCGCCCATAGCGACTGCCACATCAAGACCGCCCGCGCCCATCGCAAGCATACCGATACCTCCGCCCGTGGGGGTATGGCTATCAGAGCCGATAAGTGTTTTACCCGGTATGCCGAAGCGCTCTAAGTGCACCTGATGGCAGATACCGTTACCGGGGCGTGAAAAATATATGCCGTGCTTTTTACAAACACTCTGGATATATCGGTGGTCATCGGCATTTTCAAAGCCTGACTGCAGGGTGTTGTGGTCTATATATGCGACACTTTTTTCGGTGCGCACACGGTCAATGCCCATTGTTTCAAACTCAAGATATGCCATTGTTCCCGTAGCATCCTGCGTCAAGGTCTGGTCGATTTTAAGTGCGATTTCGCTACCTGCGACCATTTCACCCTCAACCAGATGCGCCTTAATTATTTTCTGTGCAATAGTCAGTCCCATTACTTAATACCTCCCATAATACTGTTGCGTGCGTTTAAAATATGCTCATTGATAAGTTGCTTTGCAAGAGTGATGTTTCTTTGCTTTATCGCATCATACAAAGCCTTATGCTCGTTGATTGATTTTTCGGTGCGCCCCGTCTGCTCAATAGAAGCCTGACGAAATTTAACCACCTTTTTATGAAGCGGTAAAAGTGTTTCGCAAAGAATGGAGCTACCGCAGTTTTTATAGATACTCTCGTGGAATTCGCTATCCTTAAAAATTACATGATAGCTGTCGTGCTTGCCACCGTAAAACTCCTGAAAGTCAAGAATTTCTTTGAGCTTTGACAAGGATTCTTCGGTAAGGTTTTCGATAAATTTCTCAACCGCCATACCTTCAAGTTGTAACCTGATATTATAAATATCCTTAAGGTCCTCTTCGGTGATACCGAGAACTACCATACCCTTGTTGGTGTCCTTAATAAGATTTTCCTGCTGAAGACGGCGCAAAGCCTCTCGCACAGGTGTACGGCTGACGCCCAGCTCTTCAGACAGTGCCGTTTCGGTGAGCACCGTACCATACTGATATTTACCTATAAGTATATCATTTTCAAGCCTTTCAAAAATCTGGTCAGCTAAAGATATGCTTTTATGCTGAAACATTACGCCAACCCCTTTCCGTTTGTAAGTTCATTGATTTTTTCTTCTAATTCATCGTTAGATAATGCGGTTTGTCTACCATCCTCATATTCCTTATCAATCCACTCTTTGAGTTTAAGCACTAGTTCATCACGCTTACCGATTACCTTGTCACCCTTGAGGTTACAGTTCTGATTTATCCAATAAGCGATTCCTGCAAGGCCACTTGTTTTACTGATCATAACCGATGCGGGACGATTAAGTATCTTATCGGTATCAAAAATATTGTAAATCTCTTCATCCTTTAAAAGTCCGTCAGCGTGTATGCCCGCCTTGGTAACATTAAAGTTACGACCGATAAAGGGTGTCATCGGTGGAATTTTATAGCCTATTTCATTTTTAAAGAAGTCAGCAATTTCGGTAATAACAGTAGTGTTCATACCGTCAAGCGAGCCACGAAGCGAAGCATATTCAAACACCATTGCCTCAAGCGGAACATTACCTGTACGCTCTCCTATACCGAGTAACGAGCAGTTGACAGCCGACGCACCGTAAAGCCACGCGGCAGTTGCGTTGGAAACCGATTTATAGAAGTCGTTATGTCCGTGCCACTCAAGCATTTCACTCGGAACATCGGAATAGTGCTGTAGGCCGTAAATTATGCCCGGTACACTTCTCGGCAACGCAACCTCAGAATAAGGAACACCGTAGCCCATAGTGTCACACGCACGAATTTTAACGGGAATGCCCGCATCTCTTGACATCTTCATAAGCTCATTAACAAACGGTACAACAAAGCCATAGAAATCGGCCCTTGTAATATCCTCTAAATGACATCGTGGCATAACACCTGCCTCGAAGGCATCGGCAACGGTTGCAAGATAACCCTCCATCGCCTGTTTACGAGTTTTGCCGAGCTTTTTAAATATGTGATAGTCGCTACAGGAAACAAGAATACCCGTCTCACGAATACCCAAATCCTTAACAAGCTTAAAGTCCTCCTTGCTCGCTCTTATCCAGGTGGTGATTTCGGGGAACTTAAGGCCAAGCTCCATACACTTTTCTATCGCCTGTCTATCCTTCTTGCTGTAGACAAACATCTCGGTCTGACGGACTATACCGTACGGGCCGCCAAGCTTTGAAAGCAATTTATAAATCTTTACAATCTGCTCGACCGAATACGGCTCAACCGACTGTTGACCGTCTCGCAGTGATGTATCGGTTATCCAAATCTCCTCGGGCATATTCATAGGTACGCGGCGGTGATTAAAAGGAACCTTTGGCACCTCGCTGTAGTTATAAATTTCTCGGTAGAGATTAGGCTCTGCAATATCCTGCAGGCTGTATTTATAGGAATTTTGCTCAAGTAAATTCGACTTTTTCGATATCTCTAACATAATTTCATCTCCTTATACAAGTATAAACGTATTATTGTATACAATTATACCTAAAAAGGAAGGATATGTCAATACATATCCTTCCTTTTTACTATTTAAATGCTTTTTTAATTTTAGGGTGTATGAACCTCAAATACATATTGGCAACACGCACCAAAACAATATCATATAGATAAAATGTCACATTTGCTAAAGCAAGCATACCCATAGCGCCTATTATACCGTACCTGCCGAATTCGCTGATATCGATGCCAAAGATGCCCGATAAAACACCATATAGCAAAAGTATAGCCGCATTAAATACCGAAAATTTTAAAATGTACTGCACTACCCTACTTCTGATACGCTCGATAGCCGCCTTTAAAACGGGATAATAACCGAAGAACAGTATATACATAAGCTTTGACTCGGGCTCGGCAAACAAAAAGACCAACAGCGCCGTTACAATGTAGGTAAATACGGGCCATTTGCCCTTAATTTCTATCAGCACCACTAAAGTCATCACACCCGAAATAGCAGGCACAGCATAGGTAAAATACGGAAAATATGACAAAAGCATAAACGCCGTACCTAATGCCGCCATTATGGCGCAAAAAGTGATTTTTACGGTTTGTTTCATCTGAAATACACCACTAACAACAAGGTATTAAATCGCCGCCAAGCATCTCGCAACAACAGTCGGCACAGCAAAGGGTCGTACAGGGGTCGGCTGAACAGCAGCCCCCGCTGCCGCCCATATTGCCTGATGAAGTATACGGATTGCCGTAGGCTCTTGCTCCTCTGCGCTGCATACGGTTTAGCGCCTCGCGATACTCAGGATTGGTCGGGTCCATACGACAGGCGCTGACAAAGCTTGTATATGCACCGTCAAACCAGCCTTTTTTATAAAGTACAGAACCGTTAAGAAAATACCACTCGGCATCTCTGGATGATATCGGTACACCGTCAAGCAGCTCCTGCGCATCCTCAAGTCTGCCTGCATTTATTAAAGAACGAATATCGGGATAGGAGCTGTTGGTATTTCCGCTATATGACGAGCCACCCTTTTTTGAGGCATTTCTACGCTTAACAATCTCGTCATACGCCTCATTGATTTCCTGCATTTTTTCATGTGCAAGGTCAGACAGCGGATTATCAACATAATTATCGGGATGATATTTACGTGCCTGCTCCCTATAGGCTTTCTTTATTTCATCATCACTGGCGTTTGGGCTGACACCCAACACTGAATAGGGATCCTTCATTTGTCTAACTCCTTTTGTTCAAGTCCTAAATATATAATATTGCCAAGTATGTTTTTAAATCTTTTAATATCAATAAGCTCGAAGGCTTTTATTGCCTCGGTTATACAAGCATCAATCTGTATTTTGGCACGCTCATGATAATTTTTGTCATTTTTTAAGGGATTATATCTGCCCCGTTTTATATCATCATTATAATCCGACAGCGCATCGGTTATATAGATATATCTACCCATACAATACCCGAGACGCTCGAGTGCACGCTTGTTCAACTCATCATCGGCGCACATCATAAACAGTCTTGACAGCGCAGTAGCGGTAGGATTTGCCGCCTCATCAAGATTATCACAGCCTGCCTTTTCAAGCTTATCCTGCTCTAAAATATAAGCTTTAATTATCTGTTCAATATCGGGAAAACTTTGCGAAGCCTTCTTATGTGCCCCGCTAAACAGAGGTTTAATAATTTGGTATCCGATTTTTTTAATACCCTTTTCGTCGGCAATATTATCGAGCAGTTTATAATAAACCATTATCATTGCCGCCGCGGCAGGAAAATCAAAATCATCGTCTGCGCCTTTACAGTAGTTGCACCTTTTAAGCGGATTAAAGGCACAGCTTTTACGGGTTACATCAATATCGCAATCCTTAAGCGACATATTAAGCATACACAAAAAGGTAAAATCGTAGCTTAAAGTAAATCTTGAAAAAATGCCGTATTTTTTACCGAGATGCTTGCAAAGGGTACAGTAAACCGCCTTGTACATTTCCCATTCTTTAAGACGTAATTCCGGCTTATATGCCTTAATATACCCGAACACAAAAAACACCCCTTTTAAATTATATTAGCACAAATACTCTTTAAATGTTTAATAATGTGTAAATTTACAGCATCTTTTTAAGAAACTGACCTGTATAAGACTCGTCAACCTTTGCGACCTGCTCTGGTGTTCCACAACAGACAAGCGTACCGCCTGCGTTACCACCCTCGGGGCCTAAGTCGATTATATAGTCGGCCGTCTTGATTACATCAAGGTTATGCTCGATAACGAGTACGGTATTACCACCGTCAACCAGTCGCTGAAGAACCTCTATAAGCATATGAACATCATACGAATGAAGTCCTGTCGTTGGCTCATCGAGTATATAAATTGTCTTACCCGTCGAACGCTTGGAAAGCTCGGTAGCGAGCTTTACACGCTGTGCCTCACCGCCCGAAAGCGTCGTTGCAGGCTGACCGATTTTAATATAACCGAGTCCCACATCAAAGAGCGTCTGCAGTTTTCGCTGAATTTTGGGCACCGCCGAGAAGAAGTTAAGCCCCTCCTCAACCGTCATTTCAAGAACATCAGAAATGCTTTTGCCTTTATACTTGACATTTAAGGTTTCACGGTTGTAGCGCTTACCACCGCACACCTCACACGGCACATAAATATCGGGCAGGAAGTGCATCTCTATCTTCATTATACCGTCGCCTTCACAGGCTTCACATCGACCGCCCTTAACATTAAAGGAAAAACGGCCTGCATTATAGCCCTGCGCCTTGGCATCCTTAGTCTGAGCAAAAAGCTCCCTTATATCGTTGAAAACACCCGTATATGTTGCAGGGTTTGAACGCGGAGTTCTGCCTATGGGTGACTGGTCAATATTTATAACCTTATCAAGATTTTCTTCGCCAGTAATTAACTTGAATTTACCGGGGAAGGTATTGGCGCGGTTTAGTTTTGCCGCTAAATACTTATAAAGAATTTCATTGACGAAGGAAGATTTACCTGAACCCGAAACACCCGTAACACAGATAAACTCACCAAGCGGCAGCTTAACATTAATGTTTTTAAGATTGTTTTCAGCCGCACCCTTAACGGTTAAAAATGCGCCGTTGCCCTTGCGTCTGTTAGCGGGAACCTCGATTTTTCTGCGGCCCGTAAGGTAATCGGATGTAATCGAATTTTCGCACTTTTTAAGCTCTTCGACCGTGCCCGAGAACACAACCTCACCTCCGTGAATACCTGCCCCGTGACCTATATCAACAACATAGTCCGCTTCACGAATGGTATCCTCATCGTGTTCAACAACAATAAGGGTATTACCGAGGTCGCGTAAATGTTTTAGAGTCTGTATCAGCTTTTCATTATCACGCTGATGTAGCCCTATGCTTGGCTCATCAAGAATATATAATACACCCATAAGCGACGAGCCGATTTGTGTGGCTAAGCGTATACGCTGACTCTCTCCTCCCGACAATGTACCCGAAGAGCGAGAAAGTGTTAAATAGTCAAGTCCTACGCTCTTTAGGAAGTTAAGGCGGCTGTTTATCTCTTTAATTATGGGTGCCGCTATTTTCAGCTTAAAGGATGTAAACTCAAGCGCATCTAAAAAATCTATCAATTCGGTGATAGAAAGATTACAAATTTCATCAATATTCTTACCGCCAACCGTCACCGCCATAGCCTCGGGCTTAAGTCTTGTGCCGTTACAGTCAGGGCAATCACACTCATTCATATTTATTTCAATCTCACGGCGTGCGAAATCACTCTTTGACTCGCGGTAACGCCTTTCAAGATTGTTGACAACGCCCTCAAATGCAGCGTAATATTCGCTACCCTTGCCCCAACTGCCCGTGCGTATAAGTTTAATCTTTGTATCGCCCGTACCGTAAAACAAGGCGTTTTTAGCATCTTTGGGTATATCCTTAAAAGGTGTGTTAATGTCAAAACCATAGTGGTCAGCTATACCACGGTAGTACATAGTCGCAATTGTACCCTGATTAGGATAAAACCATGAATTAACACCCCAGCCCGACGCATGAATAGCACCGTCTAAAAGCGATTTGCTTTCATCGGCAACAATAAGCCTTGGGTCAATCTTCATAAACCTGCCGATACCCGTACAGGTTGGACAGGCACCCACAGGGCTGTTGAAGGAAAATAGCGTGGGCGTAATCTCGGGCAGACTCATATTATGCTCATCACAGGCATAGTTTTGGGAAAATTTAAGCTCCTGCCCACCTATGATATCTACATTGATGATACCGCCCGTAAGATTAGCAGCCGTTTCAATACTGCCTGCAAGTCGGCTTTTGATTTCAGCTTTAACAACAAGACGGTCAATAATAACATCAATATAGTGTTTCTTGTTTTTCTCTAACTTAATTTCTTCGCTCAGTTCATACAAACTGCCGTCAATACGTACACGCACGTAACCCGATTTTCTGGCGCTATCGAGTTCCTTCACGTATTCGCCCTTTCTGCCTCTGACAATGGGAGCCATTATCTGAATTTTGGTGCCTTCAGGAAGCTTCAAGACCGAATCGACTATCTGGTCGGTTGTTTGTTGGCTGATTTCCTTGCCGCAAATGGGACAATGCGGAACGCCTACACGTGCGTATAAAAGGCGCAGATAATCGTAAATCTCGGTTATTGTGCCTACCGTTGAGCGCGGATTTTTAGAGGTGGTTTTCTGGTCTATTGATATAGCGGGAGAAAGGCCCTCGATTGACTCAACATCGGGCTTTTCCATCTGACCTAAAAACATTCTGGCGTAGGATGAGAGCGACTCGACATAGCGACGCTGACCCTCGGCATAAATCGTGTCGAAGGCCAATGAAGATTTACCCGAGCCCGAAAGGCCTGTGAATACAACCAGCTTATCTCTCGGTATATCTACACTGATATTTTTAAGGTTATTTACCTTTGCACCCTTAATTTTTATTTCCTTAATAGCCATAATTACCTCTTTAAAATATATTACATTTTATTTTACCCTTTTTTACGACAAAAGTAAATAATTTTAAGCTAATTTATATTAAAAAAGGCTATACCGTTTTTTCGGTATAGCCCATAAATAATCTATTTTACACCACCGTAGGTGTTGGTAATATCGGTAAACACTTCGCTCACCTGAGATTTTGCCTTTGAACCTGCGACACGCTTCATAAGTTCATCATAATAAAGCTGTTCATCTATCGGCAACTCGACCTCTTTATCTAAGAAGGATGAAAGATGCATAGCATTTGAAAGCATAAGACCGTTTATACCCTCTCTGCCGTCGGCTACAAGCTTACCGCCACGCAGTATAGCGTCACCCCAGGCATTGATAACACCGACGTGCTGAGGATTCTCACCGTCGGTCTCATACTGAAGCTCGTGCGCTTCAGGACCTGAATAGGGATTTGTATTTGTCTTGTCATATTCCTGCTCGCTTTGCTCATACACAAGAACGCTCAGCTTATCATCCTCGGCCACAAGCTTGGCCTTATCCATCTGAATTTCAAAACGGTTGGTACCCTTGGCGTCGCCCGTAGTAGTAACAATAAGACCTGTGGCGCCGTTTGCATACTCAACATACGCCGTAACGTCATCCTCAACCTCTATATCGTGCCATTTGCCGTAATGCAGCTTAGCATGTACCTTTACCGGCATACCACATATCCACTGCCAGAGGTCTAACTGATGGGGGCACTGATTGAGCAGCACGCCGCCGCCTTCGCCCGACCATGTCGCACGCCAGCCACCCGAATTATAATAGGCTTGTGAGCGATACCAGTTGGTGATTATCCAGTTAGTGCGTCTGATTTGACCGTATTCGCCTGACTGAACAAGCTCTCGCATTTTACGGTAGATATGATTGGTGCGCTGGTTGAACATAAGACCGAACACAACCTCAGGATGCTTGTCGGCCTCTTCATTCATCTGTCTTACCTGCTTTGTATAAACACCTGCAGGCTTTTCAACCATAACGTGTATACCACGCTTCATACATTCGATAGCATATCTCGGATGGTCATAATGAGGAACCGATATTATGCAGGCGTCAATAAGCCCGCTGTCAAGCATTTCTTCGGCATTTACAAAGCAGGCAACATCCTCACTTATATTCTCTTTTGCCCAGTCAAAACGCTTTTCGTTAATATCGCAAACCGCCGTAATAACAAAATCAGGACACTTGCCGTTTGCGATATTGCCTGCGTGACCACAGCCCATATTACCTATACCGATTATACCAAGTCTAATTTTTTTCATAATTAAAATCCCCTCGATTTAAGATATTCATAACTTCTTTTTAAGCATTCAAACGGGTCCTCACCGTTGCAATCATCCTGCTCTACAAGCATATATTTTGTGCCTGCCTTCTCGGCGGCGGCAAAAACACGCTCGAAGTTGATGTTGCCTTCCCCTATCGCCGCCATTTTTCTGCCAAAGGAATAATCCTTAAGATGAATGCAGGGTACTCTGCCCGAAAGCTTTTCTATCCAATATGCTGGGTCACCACCACCCGCCTGAATCCAAAAGGTATCGGGAATAAAGCCCATTAAATCGGCAGGAACATCCTCTGCCATATGCTGCAGAATCGGTTTGCCATCAATCTTAATAAACTCCTGGTCGTGATTGTGATACATAAAGGTTTTGCCGTGTGCCTTAAGCGTCTCGGCAACGGGAATATATTTATCGAAAAAAGCCTTCAGTTCATCGCTTGCCTTTTCTTCATCGAAGCTGTGCCAACCAAGGCCTATGTAATCACAGCCGAATACCGAGTGAGCCTGTGCCACATCCGCCGTTTCACCGACAAGTCGGTCGGGTGAGATATGTGTAACAACGCATTTAAGCCCGTTTTTTCTCAGTTCCTTCTCAAGCCATTCAGGGTTATAATCGCAAACGCCCGAAATCTGAACATTTTCATAGCCTATATCGGCAACCTTTTTAAGAGTTTCTGCAAAATCGTCAAGCGTTTTACAAAAATCTCTTACGGTAAAAAATTGTGCACCTATTTTCATAAATCTGCCTCCAATCTGAATTCAGATATCATTCACACAGTATTTTTTTGAATTCCTGACACGCGGTATCAAAGGCGACATCGGCGTTTTCATACTCAAACTCGCCGACTTTACTTGCCTCGCCCTCTCGCTCAAGTGAAGCCAGACCGTCAAAAACGGTGAGATGCGGCTCAATGGTAAAGCACTTACCGCCCATAGCAATAAATTCTTTGGTTATTGCCTTTACATTACCGCTACCGTACCCCGCAGGAACAACAGCACCATCCAAATTTGCATCCTTAATATGCATATAGTAAATATGGTTTTTAAGTGTCTGCCAGGCAGAAAGTGTATCAACACCGCACTGAACAAAATTAGCAGGGTCGAAAATTCCTTTAAGCTCGGGCAGGGCTTTATGTAATTTTTCACACCGCTCGGGTATATCACCGTAAATGCCCTTTTCATTTTCGTGACAAAGGTTAATGCCACTACCGACAGATACATTGATAAACTGCGATAAGCGGTCGATAACCTGCGCTGTATAGTTATCAGGGTTTTCGCCTTCGGGCATATAGAAAGAGAACAAGCGAATATTCTTGCAGTTAAGAATATCGGCTACCTCAAGGGTATGCTTGAATTTTTCAAGATGAGGCTGAAAACAGTCGTTTATACCGATTTTACCTATCGGCGAGCCAATAGACCAAGTGATAAGTCCCGCCGCATCTAATTTTTTCTTAACCTCTTTTGCCTTTGACAGTGATAAATCGGAAATATTAACACCATCAACATTGCGGATTTCTATACCTTCAAGGCCGTTTCTTGTCAATGCGATAATCTGCTTGTCAAGTGCCGCATCGGCTTCATCGGCGAAGGCATAAAGTTTAATTTTATCCATAAAATTCCCCCTTTAATTTATATTATAATTGCTATAAAATATAATGCCATTGCGCAAAGTGCAGAAAAATATTGCAAATCGTACAGATTAGTGATAATATAACCTTGGTGATGATATGAATATTACTTCTTTTGACGGTCGATATATATTTTTCGGGCATAATTTCGATGAAAATCCGAGTCCCGACAATTTTAATCTACACTCTCACGAAAATTTTGAAATCTATTATTTTATATCGGGCAAAGGCACCTTCTGGGTTGAGGGCAATCCCTACCCGTTACAGTCGGGCGATATACTGTTTTTTAATAGCGGTGAGGCACATTATATTGATATTTGCCCGACCGCACCTTATGAGCGTGTAACCATAAATTTCACCCTTGAGGCTATTGGTGATATAATTGATTCGTCACATTTTTTGTATGCCTTTAAGAATCGTGAACACGGTAAAAATAATCTTATTAAGGGCTCGCAATTCCCCGACGGTTTTTATAGGCGTTGCATTAAAAAAATGGAGGAAAACTTGCATGGCAGTGAACAACAAATGCTTGCAAATCTTCTGCCACTTCTTAACGAAATATGCAATGTTTACAAAAATGAAGAATCCAATAGTTTTAATCATACCGAATATTTATCATCAAAAATAATTCGATACATAAACGAAAATATTTCGGATGCCATTACCCCCGACAGCATTGCCAAAAACTTTTTTATCAGCCGTTCTCAGCTATATTCAATATTCAAAAAGACAACCAGCACATCGGTGTGGGATTTTATAACGATAAAACGGCTTAGTCTGGCTAAGGAGCAGCTGCAAAGCGGTGTTCTACCGACTCAGGTGTATCTGCTGTGCGGTTTTAATGATTACACCTCTTTTTTCAGAGCTTACAAGAAAAAATTCGGCGTTTCACCAAAAAATCACTATAAAAAAATATAAAAAACGGCGAATATTCGGAGTGTTCACAGAGGGAGAAATTGGTTTTGGAATAAAAATTACAAAACTGCGCGCACCCGAAAAAGATGAATTTTTAGTGGGATAACCGACGAAAAGGCACGGTAATGCTGACGCATACCGTGCCTTTTTAACATATTAGACCGCAAAAATTCACTTTTTCGGGCAAATTATCCCTATGTGAACGCTCCGTTCGCCGTTTTTTATTTTTCACCTTTAAGTTCTTTAATTTTATCGCGCAGATATGCGGCATGCTCAAACTCAAGCATTTTTGCAGCTTCTCGCATCTCGGCATACAGCTTGGCGATAAGCTTTTCACGCTCAGTTTTCGACATTTTCTTAAGCGCCTTATCGGTATCGTCTACCTTTGAGGACATCTCGATAATTTCGTAAACATCCTTTATGATGGTCTTAGGTGTTATGCCGTGCGCCTTATTATATTCATCCTGAATGGCGCGGCGGCGGTTGGTCTCGTTTATGGCATTTTCCATCGAGCGCGTAACGCTATCGGCATACATAATAACCTGACCGTCGGCATTTCTTGCGGCTCTGCCCACCGTTTGTATAAGCGAGGTTTCGCTTCTGAGGAATCCCTCTTTGTCGGCATCAAGAATTGCAACGAGAGATACCTCCGGTATATCCAAGCCCTCTCGCAACAGGTTTATACCTACAAGCACGTCAAACTCACCGAGGCGCAAATCTCTTATTATCTGCATACGCTCAATGGTATCAACGTCATAATGCATATATCTGACCTTAATATCAATATTTTCGAGATACTCGGTTAAATCCTCTGCCATTTTTTTAGTAAGTGTGGTGACAAGCACACGCTCTTTGCGTGCAATGCGCATATTGATTTCTGACACCAAGTCGTCAATTTGTCCCTCGCTTGACTTAACCGTAATTTTTGGGTCGAGCAGTCCTGTCGGTCTTATAACCTGTTCGGCAATCTGTACCGATTTTTCCTTTTCAAATTCACCCGGCGTAGCCGATACAAAAACAACCTGATTTATATGCTTATAAAATTCTTCAAAATTAAGTGGACGGTTATCAAATGCAGACGGCAAACGGAAACCGTATTCTATAAGGTTTTCTTTTCTCGCCCTGTCACCACCATACATTCCCCTGACCTGCGGCAGAGTCACGTGCGACTCATCGACAAACAGAATAAAGTCTTCAGGAAAATAGTCAAGCAGTGTAAAGGGTACACTACCTTCGGGTCTGCCTGAGAGCACACGCGAATAGTTCTCAACACCCTTACAGGTGCCGATTTCTCTTAGCATTTCGACGTCATACTCGGTACGCTGACGAATTCGCTGTGCTTCGATTAGCTTGCCGTTTTCGTTAAAGAATTTAACCCGTTCTTCCATTTCCTGCTCGATGTTTTTTAGCGCATCCTCCATTTTTTCAGGCGGAATAATATAATGCGACGCAGGATAGATAGCAACATGGGAAAGCGCCGCCTTAAATTCACCCGTCAATGTGTTTATTTCGCAAATGCGGTCAATCTCATCACCAAAAAACTCAACCCGTATAGCAGAGCCGTAAGAGTATGCGGGATAAATTTCAACAACATCACCACGCACCCTGAATTTATTTCGAACAAAATTTATATCGTTGCGGTCATACTGCAAATCAACCAGACGGTGTATCAGCTCATCCCTATCCATCGTGTTACCCGTGCGAAGCGATATAACCATACTGCGATAGTCAATCGGGTTGCCGAGTGAATAAATGCAGGAAACCGATGCCACGATTATAACGTCACGGCGTTCAGACAGCGCACAGGTGGCACTGTGACGCAGCTTGTCTATTTCATCGTTTATAGCCGAGTCCTTTTCAATATAGGTGTCACTACCCGGTATATACGCTTCGGGTTGATAATAGTCGTAGTAGCTGACAAAATATTCCACCGCATTTTCGGGGAAAAACTCTTTAAATTCTGAGCAGAGCTGTGCCGCCAAGGTTTTATTGTGAGCGAGGACTATCGTGGGCCTATTAACCTGAGCGATAACATTTGCCATAGTAAAGGTCTTACCGCTACCCGTAACACCGAGTAATGTCTGCTCTTTAAAGCCGCTTTTTATACCGTCAACCAGCTTTTGTATCGCTTCGGGCTGATCGCCCGTTGGCTGATAGTTAGCGACCAATTTAAAACGGTCCATTCTGTTTCCCCTTTCTGCAAATTACATATATTATACCACCTATTACATAAAAGTTAAAGTGCAACATAAAAACCGTCCGAAAAATTTTTCGAACGGTTTTTGACTACTTCCAATAACCGAGCTCGACGCCCCTGTAATATACAAATTATACTGTATTTTTTATATAGATTAACCGCCGTTATATTATTTAACAATTTCCCTTGTGAACTTGTATTCGACCGTTTTAATAACCTCGTCTGTATGATTTGCGTTGCGAAGCTCAACAACCGCCTTTACATCATCAACCGTAACAACTGCGAACAGTCCTTCATTACCGAGACTGCCTATATTAAAGTCGGTCATAGTTCCTGCGACGCCGGTCGGCATACTGTCGTTATGCTCGTGACCGTTAAAATAGAGTTCGATATTATATTTTTCGGCAAACTCTAATATCTTTTCTCTGCCGAAATCAACACACTCTAAATCACGCTTGGGTACAGGCTGTGCCTCGGGGATGGGGGCTGTAAAATTTTTATCATCAACCACAATACTGTAATGGCAGGCAAGTATTACACGCTTACCCTTGCACTTTGCAAGCGCATCTTCAAGCCAATCAAGCTGAAACTGCGAAACCCTGCCATTGCTTTTGTAAATATTATCGGGGTCCATAGTATAATAATCGGCAAAAAATCCGACCAGTGTAACATCGCCGCACTCGACCACCATATTCTTTTCAAACTGCGGAACACGCGGGTCGTGGTTGCCCTGAATTACAAAATAAGGCTTTTTGAAGAGCGCAGTAGATTTATAAAACTGTTCTACCTGAGATTCCGATACACCTGTAGAATTATAATATCCGTTATCTATATTATCACCCAAGAAGAATGTAAAATCAACATAATCGGTGTTGTTCACCCATTCAATAGCACGCTCAAGCGTTCTTGAAAAGACCTTTTTCTGACCGATATGTGAGTCGGAAAAAATAGCAAAGCTTGTTATGTCATCATTGTTTTTTACGACGTGCGTACCATCCTCTTTATCATAGGTGAGCCCATCTATAGCATTAGCGTAGGCATCTGTTGCTGATGACGACGGCGCCGAAAAATCGCCATCATCCTCAGTTGTCTTACAACCGCAGACCGACAACAGCAAAATCAATACCATAAAAACAGATATAAATCTTTTCATAATTGTCCCTCACATTCAAGATTGTATATTATTTATAACACAATATGGGTAATTTTTAAAGGTTTTTTAATAAAAATATAAATTTATATGCAATATTATTGACTTTTTTACTTTATTTGCTGTATATTTATTTTGGAGGGTGAGAAAATGCTTTTACAAGATTACATTTATTTAAAAAACATCGACAAAACCAATGTTGATTTGAACGAGGCTAAGGATAATTGTATTAAAATCATACATGTTCTCAGTGGCAAAGGCACAATCCTGATAAAAGACAGCGTATACCCCATTGAAAGCAATAATATTTATATTCTCGATTCACAGACCCTGCATTATGTCTGCAGCAAAAGCGGTCAGGACTTCACGGTAAATGTTTTGTATCTTGACCGTGATCAGCTTGTAAGAATAATGCAAAACCTTGATAATACACTGGGTGAATTTGAGAATAGCGCCTATGCGCTTGACGAAATAGGCACCAATAAAATAAAGGATATATTTTCCCGCATCGCTTTATTTAAAGAGCCTGCGGATATTTTTGTTGTTGAAAAAATGCTTACGCTTTTTCGTATATGCTCAGAAAACAGCCAGCCTATCATTACCAATAATACCGCTACCAACCGAATACTCAGATATATAAGCCAAAATCTTTCTAAAAAGCTTGACCTCGATATTATAAGTGAAAGCCTGCACACATCGGTGTGGTATCTTTGCCATACCTTTAAAGAGACGACGGGCTTCACAATCAAAGAATACATAAGATTGTCGAGAATCCGCAAGGCTCAAGATCTGCTGGCGACCACCGATTACAGTATATCCTCAATTTCGGAAATGTGCGGCTTTGACAGTTTCTCCTTCTTCTCTCGCATATTCTCTAAGGAAACTGGCGAAACGCCTTCTGCCTACCGTAAAAGCCACGCTTCTGCCGAAAATTTATCCGCGTCAAAGCGACATATTACACCGCCCGCCAACTCGCCTTTTAATAAATACCGCATATACTCAAACAACCCCATACTGCCAGTATACGAATATACTACCATCGATTTGAAACAGGTATTTTTTGATATGGTCTCATCTGCGGGACACAGTGGTGAAAAGCTTAACTGGACCACCCAAGAGCCGAATTTAATATTCGACAATTCAAAGCATCTTTTAACCGTCGGTAAGGCGGGACTTTACCGCGCGCAAGCCTCTTATAAGGATATTACCCGCTCGATAATTGTGTGCGTTTTACCGCAAAGTGCGAAAAACACCTCTAATCTATATGAGGTGACGCTTTTTGAGTATGATTTTGAAAACAAAACAACTGACGAAATTCTTAAAGATTGGGTATTCCAGACAAGAAAAGATAATGTCAGCACCTTTGACCCACCTGCCGCACCAAAAAAATCAATAAGCAAGTGCAAAAATGGCTTTATCCCCTTCCCTGCGGCCTACAAAAACGAAAAGGATGAGGTAGTTGATGTTTGTTTCAACGACCCCAAAGACCCTACAAATGTCGGCTTTATGTATTTAAAGTCAGGAAATATTCCCGAGCTTTTTACAAACTACCGTATTTACTGTACAGGCACCTTGACAAATTTGGCTAAAAACATAAAAACCGCCGCCGGAGGCTCTTCTGCCGCCAAGGCAGGTCTTGTAGGAAGAATGCGGTTGAGTGATGATAAGGTTATTGATATAAATGCCAATTTTCAGGCCGCTCTCACTTCTGTTGCCGATCACCCGTTTTATAAGCTGCGCGGCAAGCCTGCACACCTGAATGTATACTTGACAGAAAATATGTTTTTTGAATTCGGTTATGACTCCGAAACGCCTAAATTTTTCGGCACAGATGTTACGGGAATCAAAAAGGGAGACACCTATACCCTTTTTGCAGAATTTTTAGAACAAAGCATTACAACCGGTATTAAAAAAGGTTGTATAGACGACCCTACCGATTTCGCCACACGTAAAATTAACGAAAGCTGTTCGCAGCCGACCACGGGTGTTAACTACATAAGAGGTAATAAGACACTCGCCTACTCTACTGCGGACGCCAATCTTTGCACCCTTACAAAAGGTACGGTAGGCTTTGTTTATATGGGTGCCGAAACGGCAATTAAAAAATTCCGGGTTACATATACCGTAGCGCTTGATCAGATACCCACGGTATCATATCTCAGCACCAAAAAAATCAACGAGCTTATAAAGGCGAGAGCAAGAGATTTTGTTCCCTCTGCCGAGAAAAAACCGCAATTACCCGTAAGAACACTTCAAAAAGAGCTTAATGTTCGTAAGCATTTTATATCTGATGAGTTGATACCCAAAGACCGCCTCTCTAAATTCTGCATATTCACAAATATGAACATATCGCACAAAAATTATTTTTCTGATTTCGAAAACAATGCGATGTTTAAGCAAAATTTTTTAAAATACATAAACTCCTCTGACAGCGAATTTCTGGTTTCCTGCGGTGACAGCCTTATAGGTGCCCATAACTATTCATATGAAACCTGTATTTATGCTCATAAAAATCTGATTGCCTTTTATGATATGCTAACATATCTTCCCGATAAAGATTATTTTGTTCTTAAAGGCAACCGCGATAACAGCACCTCAGATTTTGCTGACCGCTTTGTAATTAAAGAAAAGAACGTTACAATTATCGGTTTTTCTGGAGATTATGTTCAATACAAGGCTGCCCAAAGCAACATTTCACAGTCTACAGGACGCTTAAATGAAGAAACTATTGAATGGCTAAAGCGGGCATGTGATGATGCAATAGCTGAAAATCCCGAAACGCATCTCATATTTATGTGTCATTATTCCTTCATTGATTCCTCTAATACCTCAGGTTTTGCCGAAGACGGTTATTCATCGCTTGCCGATATAAAGCTCGAAACCGTATTGCGAAACGAACTGCTTGACATAATTACGGCCTATGGCGTTGAGCTTTTTATAAGCGGCCACGAGGACAACAACCAGATGGACTTTGACGAAGTTTATTACCGAACGGGATATAGCACAGGTTGTATTAACTACAGTGTCGGCAACACACCGGTAGACTGTACCATCAGCAAATATACAGACGAAAACGGTAATGAAAAAATCAAGGTGACTATGGAGCAATACTTCTATGGGGACTTCAACAAGAGCACAACGCTTCCTAAGAAAAGCCTTATAAAATCTATTGAGTTTGATTTGATCTCTCCCGAACTTAAAAACCGACTCAAAAATGCACGCCAGTTTTTAGCCGCTAAGAAGCTTCTCGCCGATACCTTTAGCGGCAGATATGACGGACTTTACAAATATTCTTTTGCATACTACGGCATTCACAAGATAGACGGTGTTTCTTACTTTAAATTTGATGTTTCAATTTTGAGATACTACATATTAAATAAGCATACTACCATTTATGCCGATGCAGACGAAGAAATTACCTCTTCACTACTGCTTTCACATATGAAGGATATATATATTCCCTTAGACGCATCATCAATTTGTGAAGTCAAGGACGGAAAAATCAAGCCAATACTCAATTAGACCCAGGTGATCCTATGAAATCGCGTAAATTTATTGTTAAATATAAAAATCCAATACTGCCGATGTATGAAAATACCGAGATTTCTTTGGAAGATATTTTGGTAGAAATCGCAGTCGGCAAAACAGCTCATACCCTGAGCGCCACCCTTGAGGCAATTGATGACGGCATCAGAATAGACAGTTGTCATAGAACACTTGCCGTAGCGAAGCCCGGTGCATACCGACTTGCCGTACACTACCCGGACACTACAAAAACCGTCGTGGTGATTGCCATACCCAAAACTGTAACCGAAAAGCAATATGAGGCTACCGTTTTTGAGTATGACTTCAAGGGTAAAACCTTCGGGGATATAAGCAGATATTGGGTACTGCAGATGCGTCCCGATACGCTTACTACCTTTTCGGTCCCCTCGGCGCCGCAAGTCTCTGCTACCAAAAATACAACCGACGGATTCGTACCCTTTGCCGCCGGCTATTCAGACCAAAACGGTAATATAAAATACAACCCGACAAATGCTTTAAAGGGTATAGGTAATGTCGGCTTTATGTATTTGAAGGCCGATAATATCCCCTGTTTGCTTAGTGATTACACGGTATATACTGACGGAGTACTATTGAATGCTGCACCTAATATACCGGGTGACAACAAGCCGTCGGGCACCGCTGCCGCAGGTATCGTTGGCAGAATTACATTGAGTAATGACGGTGTAATTGACTATACAAGTACATATCAGGCGCTACTAAGCACGATTATGGATCACGCAGCATATAAAATCGGCTCAAATTCAGCCCACCGCAGTTTTTATTTAAGCGATAAAATATTTTTAGGTTGGGAATATAATTCTCATTCTGACCAATATTACGGCACCGATAACAGTGGTATTAAAATCGGTGACCCTTATTCCCTACTTGCTCGTTTTAACGGCAGCACCATAACCACAGGTATCAAGAAGGGCCTTATTTCAGATAAGGGTGATTTTTCACTGCGCTCGATCAACAAAGACTGTTATCACGAAAACAATCCCTTTAATTTCACTTTAGAAAATCCTAAGGATAAATATATTGCATCGGACTGTGGACTTTGTATTAAAAATACAGGTAGCGTCGGTTTTGTATACAACGGTGCCGAAACGGCACTTGATACCTTTAGGGTTACATACACTGTAGACACCGAGAATATGCCCGAAGGTATAGACTGCAATTTTACTCCTGCACAAAGCAAGCGTGAATTGCCGCCGCCCGAGATACCCGTCAGAACAAAGCAAAAACCGCTTAATGTTTTTGGCGGCAGCTACGGCAAAACTGACGAGCAGAATAACCGTCACATTAAATTCACTGTACTTGCAGACCAACACTACGATTATTATAGTTACGATGAAAATAAAAACAACTATGTCGGATGCCGTACTAATTTTTTGAAGGCACTGAATGAATCTGACAGTGAATTTGTAATTATGCCGGGTGATAATGTCAGATGGGCACTAAATTATACAACACACGATTTAATCGAAGCGGGGCTGCATCAAAGGGTCTTTTATAAATTTTTATCCCACGCACCCGATAAAGACTTTTTTGTGTTTCAGGGAAATCACGATTACTGCACAAGCGAATATCCCGACAGGTTTGTTTTAGAAACCAACGCGGCGACATTTATCTGCTTCCGCTGCGAGTATGTCGAGTTTTCTAAGGATGTAGGTGACGTAGGTATACCTTCTGCCGGTCTCGTAACAAAAGAAACTCTTGAATGGTTAAAGCAGTGTTGCGATGCCGCTGTGCGTAAAAATCCCGATGTTCTGCTGATATTTGTTAACCATTTTTCTTGCCAGAATAATCCCGAAAAGTTCAAAGGGGCAATGAAGGATGACGGTGATATAAAACTAGCACAAAAAAACATAGAGTCCCTCGGTCGCAACGAGCTGCTTGATATAATTACTCAATACGGCGTAAAGCTATATATAAATGGCCACGAGCACAATAACGGTATGAACTACGAAGAAATAACCTATGAGCACGGTTATAAAACGGGTTGTATAAATTACAGCGCAGGACTCTCACCTACCGACTGTTTAATTGATGAATATAATAATAACCATCAAAAGCAAATTGATGTAGTGATGAAACAGTATTCGTACAATAGTTTTTACTCAATACCCGAAGATATGGAAAAGACAGTTGCAAAAACCGTCACCTTCCCGCTTATTAACACCTGCACAAAATGTGACAGAGCCTTTACGGCCCAAAGCTTTTATAAGGCAAAGCAAGTGCTTGAAAATATCTATTCGGGCAGGTTTGACGGACTTTATAAATACTGCTTCGAATATATCGGCTCAAAGCAAAAAGATAATAAAAAATATTTCGGATTCAATGTTTCATATCTGAGATATTACATATGTAATTGCGGTGCGCCTACAACCGTATATGCCGACCCCGATAATGATACAATGCACAGCAACCTTAAAACTCATATAGCCGATGTTTATATCTCGGATTCGGGTGAAATATTATAAGAACATCGAAAAATCCCAAGTCTTTCGACTTGGGATTTTTCTGTATCATTGAAATATACGAGGAGATATTTCAAAAGATATCGCTTAATTATTAGTGAGCGCAGAAGCCCACATCTGACTCGAGGAGATTTCCTCGCCGTCAACTGCATAATCTACCGATTCAAAGGTGAGTATAAGTTTTTTTATTTTTTGCTTTTAATTTTATCATATCTGTTTTTTATTCAGATAAATCTTCAACAACCAGAACACGTACAGCGTTTTCATCAACCTTTGGTGCATTTCTTTGGGTCAAGAACTTTTCGGCAACCTGTGGGAATAGTGCGTAGGAAAGCACGTCCTCATCAGATTTAGCAAGCTCGCCCGCTTCTACGCGATATTTCTCGAGTTCGGGTTCAATAAGGTCAGCAGGACGGCAGGTAATAACCTCGTCATCACCAATAGCCTTTTTACGAACATCCTCGTTAACCTTACCCGGCACCTGACCGTACTCACCACGAAGCAATCCCTTAGACTCCTTCGATACCATCTTATAACGCTCACCCGACAATACGTTAAGCACTGCCTGTGTACCGACAATCTGACTTGTCGGAGTTACGAGGGGCGGATAACCGAAGTCCTTACGTACATTCGGAATCTCGGCCAATACGTCATAAAATTTATCCTCAGCATTTGCCTGCTTAAGCTGTGAAAGTAGGTTTGAAAGCATACCGCCCGGCACTTGATAAAGAAGTGTCTTGGTGTCAACATTTAGCACCTTCGGGTCAAGTGTACCCTCTGCCTTCATCTTATCGGCAACCTTGCGGAAGTGTGCAGCGAGCTCACTTAATGCGTTAAGGTCAAGACCTGTGTCACGCTTTGTACCCTGTAAAGTAGCAACCAAAGCCTCGGTTGACGGCTGAGCAGTACCGTTAGCAAACGGAGACAACGCAGTATCGACAATATCAACACCTGCCTCAACAGCCATAAGATAAGTCATATCGCCCGTACCTGTGGTGTTATGGGTATGCAGATGAATGGGAGCTTTAACCTTTTCTTTTAACTTCTTAACCAATGAATAGGCGTCATAAGGAAGAAGAAGGTTTGCCATATCCTTAATACAGATAACGTCAGCACCCATTTTTTCAAGCTTGCAGGCAAGCTCAACAAAATATTCTTCATTGTGAACAGGGCTTGTTGTGTAGCTGATGGCAGCCTCACAGATACCGCCGTGTTTTTTACAGCTCTTCATTGCCTGCTCCATATTACGAGTGTCGTTAAGTGCGTCAAAAATACGAATTACGTCGATGCCGTTTTCTATCGACTTCTTAACGAACTCATCAACAACGTCGTCCGAATAGTGCTTGTAGCCGAGTATATTCTGACCACGCAGCAGCATCTGAAGCTTTGTGTTGGGCATATGCTTCTTTATTGTACGAAGTCTTTCCCACGGGTCTTCGTTAAGGAAGCGCATGCAAGCATCAAATGTTGCACCGCCCCAGCACTCAACCGACCAGTATCCCACCTTGTCAAGCTTTTCAAGGGCAGGAATCATATCCTCAATACGCATACGCGTTGCGGCCTGTGACTGATGCGCATCACGTAAAATGGTATCGGTAATATATAATTTTTTACTCATAAACTACCTCCTATTAACCAAATAGTGCGATGAGCACGCCTGCCGCGATAGCAGAGCCGATTACACCTGCAACGTTGGGTCCCATAGCGTGCATAAGCAAGAAGTTTGAGGGGTTTTCCTTCTGTCCTACAGACTGCGAAACACGGGCGGCCATAGGAACGGCAGATACGCCTGCAGAACCGATAAGCGGATTTATCTTGTTCTTCGAGAATAGGTTCATCACTTTAGCAAGAAGTACGCCACCTGCAGTACCGAATCCAAAGGCAACAATACCCATACCGAGAATCTTAAGTGTTTCAAGATTTAAGAATGCAGAAGCAGTTGCAGTAGCACCAACCGAAATACCAAGGAATATTGTAACAATATTCATAAGCTCGTTTTGGGCTGTCAAACGCAAACGTTCAGCAACGCCCGATTCTTTCCAAAGGTTACCAAGCATTAAGCAGCCTACAAGCGGAGTTGCAGAGGGTACCAACAGAGCAACAAAGATAGTAACAACAATCGGGAAAATAATCTTCTCGGTCTTTGAAACCTCGCGAAGCGGCTTCATAACAATCTGACGCTCTTTTTTGGTTGTGAGAAGCTTCATAATTGGCGGTTGAATAACGGGTACCAACGCCATATATGAATATGCTGCAACGGCAATCGGACCTAACAAATTCGGGAAAAGCTTTGAGGCTGTGTAGATTGCGGTAGGACCGTCGGCACCGCCGATAATACCAATTGACGCCGCGGCTTCCTGCGGAAAACCAAGATAGAAACAACCAATGAATGTAATAAAGATACCGATCTGCGCAGCAGCGCCCAAAAGAAGTGATTTTGGGTTGGAAATCAGCGGACCAAAGTCGGTCATAGCGCCGATACCGATGAAAATCAAGCAGGGATAAACGCAGGTCTTAACACCGATGTAAAGAATATCAAGTAGTCCGCCATCGTGCAGAATATCGCCATAGCCTATCTCACCTGCCATAAACTGTGTCCATAATTCTGAATGGTACATTTCAGCGCCGGGCAGGTTGGTAAGCAACATACCAAAGGCAATACCTATCAAAAGCAGCGGTTCAAACTGCTTCTTAATTGCAAGATAAAAGAGCAATAATGATACAGCAATCATTATAAGGTTTTTCCACATGCCGCCAGCAAAAAAGTCGTTGACGAGCATATAAAAACCTGTCTGCTCAACAAAGTTCATAATATTTTCAAGCATAATTATATCTCCTTAGAGCATTAAGCAATAACGCAAAGAACGGCACCGGTCTCAACCGATGAACCCTTTGTTGTATTTACCGAAGCGATAGTACCATCGCAGGGTGCCATAATTTCGTTCTCCATCTTCATTGCTTCGAGAATCATAAGAACGTCACCCTTCTTAACAGCCTGACCCTGTGCTACCTTTACATCGAGGATAGTGCCGGGCATTGGGCTGGAAACGGTCTCGCCGCCAGCTGCTACGGGAGCTGCGGCTGCAGGAGCTGCGGCAGGTGCAGGAGCTGCTGCGGGAGTAGGAGCAGCAACAGGTGCTGCGGCAGGAGTTTTAATTTCAGCAGCGTCAACTGCCTCTAAAGTGATTTCATAAGCTGTTCCGTTAACGGTTACTTTATAAGTTTTCATTTTTATTACCTCTTTTTAATTATAATTTTTTAAATGATAGAATACGAATGCCCGAAATATCGGTACCCATATCCTCTGCTACCGCAGCCGAAACAGCTGCAATAATTTCTTGACGATTTTCGATTACCTGGTTCTGTACGGGTACTGCCACAGAATTAGCAACCTCTTCAGTGTCTTTCTTTTTCGCGCCGCACAATGCACTCATTATTTTACATATTATAACTATGCAAACAAGTCCAACGAAAACGGTGCCTACGCCCATTACAACAACAAAGAGATTAGGTACCTTTTCAACAGGTAATGAAGCGGCTAAAACCAAATTTTCAAACACTAAATGCACCTCCCAAATGAATTTTAAGATAATTAATTTTTTAACAAACATTAATCCCTTTTATTTTAATATAAAACGCAAATTAAATCAACCGTTTTTTCTATTTTTTTACAAAAAGTATAATATATTCTTACGACTGTGATATTATTTGCTATTTATTATAACTCCAAGATTTCAAGTCCTTACACTTAAAAATAAAAAAACAGAACCAATCTAATGATTGATTCTGTAATTTTGGTGCGAGTGACGTCACGCAGCTTTGCTTTGCAAATCTGCCCTGCTTGTCGACCCAATGCTTCGCATTCGGTACCCGACTGCACACCTTTCAGCTAAAAAACAGTCCACCGGACTGTTTTTCTTAACGCCGAAACCCTCTTAGCGTTCAAGTCCCGTCACGATTCTTAAGAAAAAATTAAGAAGCAGACCAAAAGGTCTGCTTCTTAATTTGGTGCGAGTGACGGGACTTGAACCCGTACGCCATGAGCACACGCCCCTCAAACGTGCCTGTCTGCCAGTTCCAGCACACTCGCATACAACGCTGATAATTATATCATTAAATATCAGCGTTGTCAATCAAAATTTTCAATTTTTTAAAATTTTATTTTAAGGGTATAAGTAGCGGCTTTGTATCACTTATGCTCTCGCCCTCTATTGAGTTAATTTCAGAAATTTCATCGGGTGAGCTGTTATATTTTCTTGCAATATCCCACACCCTTTCACCCTCAGAAGCATAGTATATTATCATTGCGCAATCACGATAATTCTCTTTTTTCTGCTCTTCGTCAATTTTAGCATCGGTAACAAGCGAAACCTTAATTTTATTTACCACCGTAATGCTAACCGCTACCTCTGCGGTAACCTCTAAGCAGTTATTGTTAAGTATTGTAAAGCTGGTTTTACTTACCGCGACCTTTGCCTTGCAGAATATGCTGTCATCACCGTTTTTGAAGGGGTGGCAATACTCAAATTCAAAGCTTCGCTCAAGATAAAGCGGATTATCATCCTTATCGGTAATTATCATACACACCCGCATTTCCCCGTTTGCCTTTATCTCTTCGTCACGAAGTGAACAGGAATTTACACTCGGCTCACACCAAAGGTCGATAACCGAATTTATACCTCTTACATTCAGGTCGATATTGCTCTTGCTGATAAACTTATCGTTAACGGTCTTTAAAATCTTTTCAAAAGTCATATCATTTAACGTTATATCGGACTTATATTTTGTTGAAAAGGCGTCATATATAACAGGCACATCATTATTGCAGGTAGCATTGGCGGTAAAGCGCAGTTTGGCGCATACTGACAGATTTCTGGTTTCCCCTGTCACCGATGTTCTTGGTTTAATTTCAAGCCCGGCTATATCTACATAGCACTCGCACTCACATTCTTCATTAAGTGAATCAATATCTATTATCTGACTGAACGGGATTGAGCTGCGCAATGTCTGCGGGGTGCTATTATCCTGCGCACAATACAGCACCATAACCGACATCTCACCCTTGGCAACAATTTTACCGCTGATAATCTTACAGTCAACATTAAATGCCTTGGCGTCGTATCTCAGCAGATATCTTATTGAGGGCTGACCGTTGCCGAGCTCTAAGTCCTCTTCGATATTCAAATATTTTTCTGCCATACCGATGAGGCTTGTAGCAGGTGCAATGCCTCTGTTTACGACCACATTACCGCCATCAATATCGCATATCACCTTTTCGGTATGCTTTTTGCGCACCTTAGCCGTAATTCCCAGCGCACCGTGTAATTCAACCTTGCGCTCGTTAACGAGTCGGCAATTCATATATTCCTCCTGTGCGTGACAACGCGGTATACAGTCGGAATAGTCATTATCAAGCTCAAAGCTTTTGCTAAAATTCAATATATGCTCGTATGAGCAAACCTCGTTTTCACTTGAGACATACATAAGTAAAATATTAAGTGTTCCTTCACTTGTTAAGGTCTGTCCATTGATTGCGCAGGCGGTTATTCTCGGCATCGTTTTGCACTTTAACACCTTATTTACGGGTGGGTAATAATCGGGTAAAACAAATTCAATATCAATGCTTTGCTCGGCCGAGCGATTAAAAACTGTCTTATTCTGGCAAACGTCTTGTCTTAAAACCTTTAAATCCATAGTTCTTTCTCCTTAATTGCTTTTTGTTTAATGTATATTCGTTTGCCCCTTTTTTTATGCAAAAAAATAAAGCAGTTCACACTGCTTTATTCTATGTATTTATGCATTTTCCTTTTTAATACCGAACACCAATCTCAATATACCACTTAAGAACTTAGGACTCTTGACAAGTACAACCTTCATAGCTATGCCTCCGTTAATGTCTGTAACATATTATACCGAGTATAATAACGGTCAGAGATAACACCACCACTAAAAATTGCGGTGAACAGAAGGAAGCGAGCAACAACCCCAATCCGAAAGCTACCAAAAGTATATATTTATTCGCTTTTTTACGGCATTGTCTTCGCATACTGTACCTCCAACAAAAAACTCGGTTAGTACAGTATATTGGTTTTTTAAAATTTTGTTACTGAGATTTTTTAATCTGCCATTTTTTTATATCCTTAAGCTCGTTATAAAGCATTTTATAGCTTTCATGTCGGCTGATACTGATTTCTCCGTTTTCAACCGCACGACAAACTGCACAGCCACTCTCACCCGTATGCGAACAGCCCACAAAACGACAATCTGACAAATAATCATTAAACTCAATAAACAGGTTTTCAAGATTTTCTTTAAACGAATAGTCGGTTTTATCTACCTCAACCGTTGCAAAACCGGGCGTATCGGCAACAAAACCGCCAAAACCGCTGTCAAACAACTGAACATGGCGTGTGGTATGCTTGCCGCGGCCTAATTTTCCGCTGATCTCCCCTGTTTTCAATTGAAGAGAGGGAATTAGCGAATTTAAAATACTTGATTTGCCGACGCCCGAATTACCCGTGAACACCGATACACCGTTTCTAAGCTCGGTTGCGATATTTTTGATGCCGTCGCTCGTAGTAGCAGAAGTAACAATGACCTTATAGCCTGCTCTTGTGTATACCCCTGTCAGTTCTTCAAAATCGCCTAAATCACTTTTATTAAATATTATAATAGGTGTAATACCGTTATGCTCACAAATGGCTATAACAGTATCTATTATCAAGGTGTTGGGTGATGGCTTATTGAATGCCGACACAATAAAAACCTTATCGACATTCGCCACAGGCGGACGGTAGAGAGAATTTTTACGGTTAATAACCCTTCGTATAATACCGTGCGAATCGTCATCCTTGAAATCAAATTCTACCCTATCACCGACTAAAGGGGAAATGCCCTCATTTCTGAAGGCACCCTTTGCTTTACATTCTATTATTTTGTTTCCATCGGTTTTTACATAATAAAAGCCCGAAATTGCTTTAAAAATAATACCCTGCATATATTTTCCTTGTCACCCTATTGTCAAAGTTTTTGTAACCGTAACCTTACCTGACGCAGACAGGTCAATTTTTATATGCTGATACTCAACATAATCGGTGGTCTTGGCAGTTTTAACCTTTATAATTGCCGTAATCTCTTTGGTCTTGGCGGTTATATTTTTAAAGGTGTACTGTGTAGTGCCATCTGTCAGGTCCCCTGACTCCTGATAGACCTGACCGTCTATCCAGAGTGATATTTGTGTAACACCCATAGGCATTGTCACAGTAACATCTGAACTGTATACCTGCTCACCCGAGGATACAACCAAATTAACCTTTGAAGCCTTGCCGATCTGCTTGTTATTAGCGTATTCAGGGTCTTGAGAAACTACGGTGTTTTTGGGTGTTTGCTGACCGTTTATATTATCGACATAGGTAATCTCACCCACAACAAGACCGCTTTTTGTGATAAGCTTTTTGGCATCCTCAAGCTTAAGGCCGACAAGGTCAGGAAGTGTTACGAACACCTTGGCGGGACCTGTACTGATATAAAGCGTTACGGTAGAGCCCTCGGGCGCACCCTTACCTGCCGCAGGTGAGGTACCAACCGCAAGACCTGCCGCAACATCTTCATCAGACTGTTCTTTTACGACTACCTTAAAGCCTTGCATTTCGAGTATTTTCTTTGCGTTAACCTCGGTATCACTCTTAATATCTGGTATGGTTTTTTGAGCGTCATCCATACTTACATAAACAACAATGGCTGCGCCCTCTTTGAGCTTTTTGCCAGGTGCCTTTGACTGTTGGTAAATATGACCGTAATCATATTCAGAGTTATAGTCCCACTTATATATGATTTCAAATTGGTCGTTGAGTTCCTTATTATTATAAACCGTTTCATAGTTCTGACCGATAAAATCAGGGCAGGAAATTTCATCACCTGTGTGGCTTAAAAAACCCTGCGCTACGAAAACAAGTGCGGCTATAATAGCAACTGCAAAGGTTGCAGCAACGCCTGCGAGAATGGGCAATGCTTTCGATTTCTTTTCTTCTTCCTCTACCTCGACGGTTTGCTGTGTTTCGACAAACCTTGTAGGTGAATCGTCAACAAAATAGGTATAATCGAAGGTGACCGACGGGTCCTTCTTGAATTTTTCAAGGTCACACAGCATTTCAGAGGATGACTTATAGCGATGCGCCGTATCCTTCTGCATAGCGTGTAGGGTTATCTGCTCTACACCGAGCGGAATTGAGCCGTTAAGCTCGGTGGGCATTTTGGGCTCACGCTGAAGTTGCATAATGGCAACCGATACAGCGTTATCCGCCTGAAACGGTAACTGACCCGTAAGCATTTCGTAAAGCATTACACCAACCGAATAAATGTCTGCCTTTTCGTCGGTAATATCACCACGCGCCTGCTCAGGACTTATATAGTGAACCGAGCCAATAGCCTTGTCGGTAATGGTACGCTGCTCACTTCGGGAAAAACGGGCAATACCAAAGTCTGTAACCTTTATAGTGCCGTCGGCCAAAACCATAATATTCTGTGGCTTTACATCACGGTGAACTATACCACGGTCGTGGGCATGCTGAAGTCCGCGAAGAATCTGAACCGTAAAATGCACCGCCTGCTTCCAGGAGAGACTACCTTCCCTTTCGATATATTCTTTAAGGGTGATTCCCTCTATATGCTCCATTACAATATACTGAATCAGGTCTCCAAAACTTACATCAAATATTTTTACAATATTTGGGTGTGAAAGCAAAGAAATTGCCTTTGATTCATTTTTAAAGCGGCGTAAAAACTCCTCACTTGTTGCAAACTCCTGACGGAGAATTTTAATAGCAACAATACGATCCTCGACATTGTCGTAAGCCTTATAAACAACCGCCATACCACCAACGCCAAGTATTTCGCGGATTTCATATCTACCGTCAAGTCTTTTTCCTAAAAATCTATCCATAAAGCACCTTTCCGTTTCTACTGTTTTCCGATAACTTATTCTGCTACCACCGTAACGGTAACATTATCGTTGCTCTGCAGACTGTTTGCGGCAACAATCAACCTATCGGGTACTTCATCAATTTTATTTTCAAGTGTTATTTCCTTAATTTTCTCGGCGCTAAGCATTCCACTAAGACCGTCGGTACAGCTTAAAAGTGTACCTCCACCGAGTTCAACCTGATTATATTCACTGTCGGTTTCGGGAAGAATGCCGACAGCCCTTGTGATTATATTTTTCTTCGGATGAGTTTTAGCCTCTTGTGCGGTTATCTGCCCGCTATCGAGCATATCCTGTATAACCGAGTGGTCACGTGTTATCTGCTCAATGTTCTGACCACCAATAAGATAAGCGCGACTGTCACCCACATGAAGAATATGTGCGACGCCATCTTTGACTAATGTCACAACAACGGTTGTGCCCATACCCTTGCACTCTTCACAGGAGTTCGCCTTGTCATACACCTCAATATTTGCGGTATCAACAGCACCCCTTAGAAGTTTTTCAATAGATAGTGAAGACATTTGCGGTGAGTATGATTTCAAAACATAATCTTTGATTGTGTCGGTTGCAATCTGACTTGCAATATTGCCTGCGTTTGCACCACCCATTCCGTCACATACAATACTCAGCGCCGCATTGTCGGGCAAAAGAATGATGCTGAAGGCGTCCTGATTGCACGAGCGCATCATACCTACATCACTTTTACCGTAAATCTGCATTCACTCTACCTCCTTTACTGTAGCTCTGCGAAGTTGTCCGCAAGAAGCGTTTATGTCGGCGCCCAAGGTGCGTCTTATCGTAGCCACAACGCCCATACTCTCAAGCCGTGACACAAATGCTCTAATTGCGTTATCATCAGCCTTTTTATAGTTGTTTTCTTTGACGGGATTAACGGGAATTAGATTGACGTGACTCATAATTCCCTTAATTCTTTTCGCTAATTCATCGGCATTCTCACGTGAGTCGTTTACCCCGTTAATCATAGCATATTCAAAGGAAATTCTTCTTCCCGTTACGCTTTGATAATATCTGCAAGCCTTCAAAAGCTCGTCTATATTCCATTTCTTATTCACCTTCATCATACCCGAGCGTATCTCGTCATTTGGGGCGTGAAGTGAAACCGATAAAGTAATCGGCATATTATACTCTGCTAATTTATAAATACCGCTTACAAGACCCGAAGTTGATAGGGATATGTGTCTAAGCCCTATATTCAAACCCTGCTCATCGGATACAAGCTGTAAAAAGCGAATTGAATTATCAAAATTATCAAGCGGTTCGCCCATGCCCATCATAACAACGTTTGAAATTCTGACGCCGTTATCCTTGCTAGCCATCATCACTTGGGACAGCATCTCGGATGCCGTCAGGTTACGAAAAAGTCCGTCGAGTCCCGAAGCGCAGAAGCTACAGCCCATTCGGCAACCAACCTGCGTGGATATGCACACGGTATAACCGTGCTTGTATTTCATAAATACTGATTCTATATATTCACCGTCGTGAAGTCTGTAAAGATATTTCACCGTACCGTCGATAACCGACTCAAGCCGCTTTTCGATTTTCACGTCAGCTATGTAGCATTCATTCTCAAGCTTTGCACGCAGTGCCTTTGACAAATTGGTCATCTCATCAAAACTGTTAACACCCGATTGCAGCCAAGAAAAAATCTGCTGAGCCCTGTATGACGGCTCGCCGAGAGTCTTTAAAAACTCTTTAATTTCGGGTATAGTCATAGATTTAATATCAATTTTTGACAAGATATCACCTCTTTTTGAGTAGCGCTGTAAAAAATCCGTCGGTACCGTCAATATGCGGTAGGAAGGTATGCATATTTTCAAGTTCAAAATCTTGGTTTTCTTCTAAAAATTTGTTTACTATCTGCTCATTCTCGGCTTTTCTGAGGGTGCAGGTAGAATAAACTATTCTACCGGTATCACTCAAATATCGAGCCGCATTCTCGAGTATTGAATACTGAATATTCTGTAAAGCGCCGAAATCATCGGCCTTTTTATATTTTATGTCAGGCTTTCGCCTTATAATACCAAGACCTGAACACGGCACATCACACAGCACCGCATCAAAGGTGCCGAGACTCTGGTCAAAAACAGTGGCATCGGCGGTCATAGGCTTAATTATATCAAGCCCCAAACGCTGAGCGCCCTCACGAATGAGCCCCACTCTGTGTGGGTGAATATCGCAAGCAACGACCTGACCTGTGTTTTCCATAAGGCAGGCAAGTGTAAAGCTTTTACCACCAGGGGCTGCACACATATCGAGCACCCTCTCGCCCTTTTGCACACCCAAAACCGAAACGGCCTTTTGTGAGCTTAGGTCCTGCACATAGAAGTAACCCTTCTTATAAAGTGAAAGCTTTTCAATACTAACACCGCCGAGTAAAGTAAGTGCGTTTTCCTGCTCGCTACCGACTGCCTCTATTCCCTTTTCGACAAGCATTTCTATAAGCTCATAGGGTGAAATTTTAGTGGTATTCACCCTGATATTAAGCGGTGCGGGTTTAAGTGTTTCTTCAAGTAAAGCAACCGTTGTTTCTTTACCGTAATCGTTTATAAACTCCTTAACAATCCATTCAGGGCAGGAATAAATAACGCTTAAATCCTCAACACTGTCGCCCTCAGGTAACAGCTTTTTGGCACGTATGGCTGAGCGCAAAACGGCATTTACAAAGCCTGCGTTACGGCTCTCTTTTGATTTTTTTACCATTTTCACCGCTTCATCAACTGCGGCCGAATTTGGTATTCGGTCCATATACATTATCTGATATAAACCAACCCTTAACACCTGCGCGGTAAAGTAATTAACCTTTTTAAAGGGTGTTTTCGTAAGACTGTTTAAAACATAATCGAGTGTTATACGCCTATCAAGTACTCCGTAAAAAAGCGCTGTTGTAAGGGCTTTGTCGGCGCTTGAAGCGTCACTGTCATTTAAAATATTGTTTAGTGTTATGTTGGAATATGCATTGTCGCTATCAACTCTCAATAGAGCATTTACTGCCATTCGTCTTGCATTCGCCAACATTTTCACTCCCTTATTTTATCACGCTGCCCTCGGGTATTTTCTTACCCATCAACCACTGTTTTGCTTCCATTCTTTTTGAGCCCTCGGGCTGTAATTCTATAATTTTAACCGAGGTGCCACCGCCACAGGCGATAATAAATTCATTGTCGCTTTTTATTACCGTGCCGACATCATTTTTTGTATCAAGTGCAACTTGTGTTTTATAGACCTTTATACGCTTGCCGTCAAGCATAAAATATGCCGTAGGCCAACCATAGAGCCCACGAACTAAATTGTGTATCTCATCAGCGGTTTTATTAAAGTCTATAAGCGCCATTTCTTTTCTGATTATTGGCGCATAGGTAGCCTCTGCTTCGTTCTGTTTAATCGGGGTGATCTGCCCCTTTTCGAGTTTATCTACGGTTGAGCAGACAAGTTCTGATGCCGCTAAGGTCAGCCTCTCAAACAGTTGCTCACTTGTTTCGTTATCACCTATATCTACGGTAACCGTTTCGAGTATATCGCCCGTATCCATACCCTCATCCATCAACATTGTTGTAACGCCCGTCTGTTTTTCACCACAGACTATACACCACTGTATCGGCGACGCACCGCGATATTTAGGCAGCAGTGACGCGTGGGCATTCACACAACCGTATTTTGGCAGTTCTAAAATTTCCTTGGGTAAAATCTTACCGTATGCCACAACCACGATTATTTCGGGTGCAAGCTCTTTTAAGATTTCAAGCGCCTTACCATCACGCACACTTACGGGCTGATAGACCGTTACTCCGTTATTTTCGGCGCAGACCTTAACGGGTGGTGCCGTCAAAATCTGCTTGCGACCGACGGGTTTATCGGGCTGAGTGAAAACACCTACGATATTGTGACCTGCCTTTATAAGCGCATCGAGCGAAGCGGCGGCAATATCGGGCGTACCCATAAAAACAATTCTCATTCTTTTTTATCTCCTATAGCGCGGTCGATAAACAAAATGCCGTCTAAATGGTCGATTTCGTGGCAGAAGGCACGCGCCTTTAGTCCCTCACCCGACACCGTAAAGGTGTTACCGTGACGGTCTTGAGCGCGTACCGTAACACGCATTGGGCGAACGGTGGTTTTGTAGTTGCCCGGTATTGACAGGCAACCCTCATCCTCATTCTGAACACCGCTTTTCTCGATTATAACGGGGTTTACAAGCTCTATAAGTCCGTCACCAACATCGACTATGCAGTATCTTCTGAGCACGCCAATCTGTGGCGCTGCAAGACCGCAACCGTCGGCGTCATACATAGTGTCCTTCATATCATCAAGTGTCTGAGCCAGACGCTCATCAAAATTGATAACGGTGCGTGAAACCTTGCGAAGTGCATCATCACCGTACTTTAAAATATTTCGGATAGCCATTTCATTCTCCTAAATAATTGACTCTGGATTTATATCTATAATTACTGTTGTATCTTTTGGCAGACGCATATCGGTAGCCGCCTTTAAAAGCGACCGCGTGCGTTTGCCGTTTTTGCATTTAATAATCAGCTTATATTTGTATTTATTGTTGATTTTGGGCATTACTGCGGCGGTCGGTCCTAAAACTATGAGTTTAACATCGCTATACTCACTCTCTACAAGCTTTTTAACGTTGGCAAAGACCTCTTTGGCGGTGTTCAAAGCCAACTGTTGAGAAAGAGAAGTCACCGATACCGACACAATATCGCAATACGGCGGATAGGTCATAAGCTGACGCATCTTAATTTCACTGTCATAAAAGGCATCGTAGTCCTGATTTTGCGCCATATAGATTATATTATTATCGGGATTCTGGGTTTGTATTACGGCCTTGCCACGTTTGTCTCCCCTGCCTGCCCTGCCGACGACCTGAGTCAGCAATGAAAAGGTGCGCTCAACACTGCGGTAGTCGTCGCTATTCATTGCCCTATCAGCGCACAGAACCCCTACTACCGTAACATTGGGAAAATCAAGTCCTTTAGCCACCATTTGAGTGCCGAGCATTATATCGTACTTACCCGACGAAAAGTCGTTAAGGTATTGTGAGTGTGAATCCTTGGAAGTGGTACTATCGGCATCAATGCGCAAAATACTTGCGTTAGGAAAAAGCATTTTAAGTTCTTCCTCAACTTTTTGCGTGCCGATACCTGAGAATTTTATGTGGCTGTCACCACACTCTGTACATTTATCGGGCACAGGCTGGCTATAGCCGCAATAGTGGCACATCGCCCGCTTATTCGCTGAATGATAGGTCAGCGACACACTGCAGTTAGGACAGGTCAGAACGGTGCCACACGACATACAGGATATATAGGTATTATGCCCACGGCGGTTAAGTAATACTATAGCCTGAGAGCCGCTACCTAAAGCAGTATCTATCTCATTATATAACACACCGCTTATAGCACCCGTATTGCCCGACTGCATTTCACTTTTCATATCGACAATTTCAACATCGGGTAAAACGGCATTGCCGTAGCGGTTTTTTAGCGTGCATAGTTTGTACTTGCCGCTTTGGGCGGCGGTGTACGTTTCAATCGACGGTGTGGCAGAAGCCATTAAAAATAATGCACCGTGATATTTTGCTCTGAAGCGTGCAACATCCCTTGCGTGAAAACGCGGTGACTGCTCAGATTTATAAGTGTGCTCCTGCTCCTCATCCATAATAATGAGTCCGAGATTATCGGTAGGTGCAAATATAGCCGAGCGCGTACCAATGGCAATCAGAGCATCACCGTTCTTAACACGCTTCCATTCATCCATTCTCTGACCGAGTGACATAGCACTGTGAAAAACGGCAATTTTTTTGCCGTAACGCGAGGAAAAAATAGATATTGTCTGCGGTGTCAGCGAAATTTCGGGCACCATTATAATTACGCTTTTATTAACAGCGATAACCTTATCAACAAGCTTTAAAAACACCTGTGTCTTACCGCTACCCGTAACTCCGTAAAGAAGTGCCGACTCACCGCTACCAAGCAAGTGCTCGAGTGAGTAATATGCCGTTTGCTGTTCGTCGGTAAGCGCAATTTCAGATTTATTTCCAATGTCATTTGGCAGTACGGGCATACGGAATATTTCCTTTTGAAAATACTGCGCTATACCCTTTGACACAAGCGCATCAACAACCGATACCGAGGCACCCGTATAATACTGTATTTCCTTAACGGGTGTGTCGGGATTATCGCAAATATACTGTGCGACCTCACGCTGTCTTGCTGTGAGTTTAAATACCGATAAATCGTCGGTAAGCGGTCTTACAGATTTAAGCAGAGAATCGTTCATTTTACGAATAGCACTGCTCTGTCTTATAACCGCACCCTTTTGCTCTAAAGAGCGAAGAATTGCAAGTGACTCTTCACCAAACGCCTTTGAAATAATTTCGGCGGTAAGTTCTCGTGTACTGCCCTTGATAAATTCAAAAACGTCACGCTCGTTGTCGGTCAGCTGCATCTCATCGTTTGCGACATAATGCTCAACAACCTTAAGAGAGACACCCGTCGGTAAAACAGCATTGACGGCGTCAAAATATGTGCAGAACAGCGTTTCGTGCAGCCACTCGCACAGCTTCAGCATTTCATCACTTAAAATCGGGGTAACATCGGCAACCGAAACAACCGACTTTAAATTGTCGGTATCAGATGAACTGCCAACCGACAGCACCAAGCCCTGACGAGAAGTATTGGCTCTGCCAAAAGGCACAACGACACGGCAACCAGGGCGGCACACATCGATTAAATTTTCGGGCACTATGTAATCATACGGCTTATCAAAACTGTAAGCAGTCTTTTCAATGATTACGCTTGCAGTCGTACGACACATACCGAGCACCTCCGAAATTAGTCGTTAGAAGAAAAGAATTAGTCGTCGATTTCGCTTGCGATTTTGTCTATTGCAAGGCTTACGGGCTTTTCGATTATAATTTCGCCCTTCTCTGCGGCATCCTCAGAAATTTCTCTTGCTGTGTGAGCGATTTCGAGAACGAGTCTGTAACGGTTGTCACAGTTGTTTATAAGTTTACCAATTGCGGGATTTAACATTTTTCAAGCACCTCATCAATAATTTGTTTTTGTCTGTTTATTCTCAATCTCTCGCTTATAATAATTGAGAGAAGATCATCAATTGCTTCTTTGAGTACATCATTTATAACGATATAATCATATTCCTTAGCACGTGCGATTTCACTCAGCGCCGCGCTGAGCCGTTGCTCGACCAGCGCCTCAGTTTCGGTACCACGACCGCTTAAGCGTTTTTTCAGCACCTCAAACGAGGGCGGCATTATAAAAATGCTTATAGCCTCAGGCATTTTTTCTCTGACCTGAGCTGCACCATTGACGTCGATTTCTAAAATCATATCGTCGCCGTTTGCAAGACACTCGTCTACCGGCGCCTTGGGCGTGCCGTAGTAGTTGCCCACAAAAACATTGTGTTCGAGCAGCATATCGTTTTTAAGCAGGTCTTCAAACTCATCACGGGAGATAAAATGATATTTTTCACCCTCAACCTCACCTGCACGCATAGCTCTGGTTATAGAAGATATAGAAAGCTTTATTTCGGGGTGCTTTTTAAGCACACCCTGCAAAATTGTGTCCTTACCCGAGCCCGATGGGCCCGATACTATAAATAATTTACCCTTATTCATCAAATATCTCCTCTTCTGCCTCCATCTGCTCTTCACTTAGTCGGTTGGCCACCGTTTCGGACTGGAGATATGTTAAAATTATATGGTCACTGTCGGTAATAATTACGGCACGAGTGCGTCGGCCGTGGGTGGCGTCAATAAGTGTGCCACGCTCCTTAGCGTCCTGAACGATTCGCTTGATAGGAGCCGATTCGGGACTAACTATGGCAACCATTCTGTTTGCCGAAACCATATTACCAAAGCCTATGTTTATCAGTTTCATATTATCCCTCTTATTCTATGTTCTGCACCTGCTCGCGCATCTTCTCGATTTCTGCCTTGATGTCAACGACGCTTCGAGTAATCTCAACATCCTGCGCCTTTGAGCCAATGGTGTTGGTTTCTCGATTCATTTCCTGAACGATGAAATCAAGCTTTCTGCCTACGGCATCATCGGTTTTAAGCAGATCACACATCTGCCCGATATGACTGCGCAGTCTGACCGTCTCTTCAGCTACGGCAACCTTATCGGCAAAAATAGCCGTTTCGGTGAGAATTCTCTGCTCATCGACCTGAGCCAAATCAAGTAATTCCTTTATTTTTTGCTCAATACGCTCACGGTAAAGCTTCACCGTTTCGGGTGAGCGCTGCTCAATAAATGCAACCTTTTGGAGTATAAACTCAACTCGGCTTTCAAGGTCGGCCCTCAGTCTTTCGCCCTCAACCTCTCGCATATTTATAAATGCGCAGATTGCTTCATCGGCGGTTTCTAAAACAGCGGCGGTAACCGCATCCTCATCAAGCGCATTTCTCTTAATAACAAAAACATCGTTATTAGCCGCAACGGTTGATACCTTGATATCATTCTTTATACCGTACCTTTTCGAGAGTGTTTTAAGTGCGGCAATATATGACGACGCAAGCTCATCGTTAATCTCAACCGTCGTCTGATTTGCATCAAGGAATTCAATTGAAACATACATCTCAATCTTACCTCGGGTAATCTTCTGTTGGCAAAAGCTCTTTAGCTTTTCATCAAGAAACGAGCAGTTGCGCGGAGTTCTCACAGAAAACTCAAAATATCTGTGATTTACTGATTTCATTTCAACCGTAACATTAAAGTTACCAATACTTTTTTGAGCCCTGCCGAAGCCGGTCATACTTTTAATCATAGTGGTATCTCCTAACGGACATAAGCAAACACGAATAATCCGAACCAAATTTTTCACGTTTGCATATCCATAATATTTCATAATATTTTACCAAATTATATATATAAATGTCAACCTTTCGCGCCATCTTGTAACCTTTTTTTAACATTTAAAAGCAAAAACTACTTGACATTCGTCCGAGTTTAATTTATAATAATTTGCGTTGCAATAATTGCTGCTATGGCTCAGG
>JAZQGO010000010.1:0-63884 GCA_045540055.1 Acutalibacteraceae bacterium | reverse complement strand
ATCAGATGGAGGCGGACTGCCGTATATGCGGCAGTGGGGCACACTTGCAAGTGGCAGATTATTCGATGGACTTTCAGTCCAGCCAGTAACAGCGGCTTATAGCCGCAGAGCAAACTACCGGCTTAGCCGGTAGTTATGATTTTAACGCTTAAAATGTCTATTTCGTGTTGACATGGTGTGACAAGTAAAGTATACTTTACCTGAAATATGAACTAAGGATGCGAGGACGTCACCAAATATATTTAAGGATGTGATTAAAATGGTTAAGTTAGGTAACGATTGGGACGAAATTTTATCAGATGAGTGGCAAAAGCCATACTATTTAGAGCTTAGACAATTTTTAAAACAGGAATATTCTACCCGCACAATATATCCGCCAATGGATGATATATTTAATGCCCTTAAGTACACCTCTTTCGACGATACAAGGGTTGTAATCATCGGTCAAGACCCGTATCATGGGCCGAATCAAGCGCATGGGCTTTGCTTTTCAGTAATGGAGGGGATAGAGCCGCCACCGTCACTTAAAAATATGTTTAAGGAATTAGAGTCGGATTTAGGTGTGGTACAGCCTCTACACTACGGCAAGCTTACCAAGTGGGCAAAGCAGGGCGTACTAATGCTCAACAACGTTCTTACTGTGCGTGCAGGTAGCCCTAACAGTCACAAGGGCAAGGGCTGGGAAAACGTGACCGACCGTATAATAAGTGAACTCGATAAAAAGGATAGTCCCGTTATTTTTTTGCTTTGGGGCAACAATGCCATAACCAAGGCGAAAATTATTAAAAATCCAATACATACAAAGCTGACAACGGTACACCCGAGTCCGTTGTCGGCTTACAACGGCTTTTTCGGTTGCAAGCATTTTTCTAAGACCAACGAGCTGCTTAAAAGGGCAGGGCTTGAGCCAATTGATTGGCAGTTATAATGAAAAAGAGAGAAATCAACCGATTTCTCTCTTTTAATTTTGTTGCCGCTTTTGCATTTTCAGCCAGCTGTAAAAACCGTACAGGTCGTTTACAAAAAATATTATGAAGCAGGTAACCACAGAAACGTATGAAACATTTTTTAAACTCGCAAGCGACCAAAGAACAATTAAAATTATGTCATTGGCGGCATAGGCGAGGGCGAAATAGGGACTTCTGCGAAAGGTGAGATAAACGGCGGCAAAGCTTGTTGTGACCGATATCGTACTTGGTATAATATTTGCTGTGCCGAAGTGATTTAATATAAAGAAAAACATAACGGTGATAATCAGGGTAAGTACGCTCATAAATAAATATTCTTTTTTAGATAGTCGGTTTACCGCAACTTCGGCTTTATTATCTTTGTAAGGGTGGCGTAGCCACGAAACAAGGGCAAATAGAGCCATGGGCGCTGTCATACCAAGATATGTTATCATTTCTCCGTAGTAGTTAAAGGAATAGGAAATAACACCGTAAAGAATGCTGAAAATTATCATTAAAAGCTGCCCGATAGGGTTGCCTTTAGCATTAAATATCAGCGACGTGCAACCAATCAGAGAGGCAGAATAGGTAAGGTAATCGGTGCCGTCAAAGGCGAAGAAAGAAAAAGATATTAAAATTACTGAACATACAAGAATAGTAATTTCGGTTTTAGAAAAATATTTAATTTTTGTTCTAAAAAAACTCATCGTTTACTCCTTAAAAAAATAAGCATCCGCATACACATCTTCTAAGACCTAACGATGTGTAAACGAATGCTTAGCATTTCACTACCCGGTGGCAGTACATATTGTTTAGTCAAAAAAATCTTTCAGCTTATCGGCGAAGGATTTTTTCTTCTTGTAGTTTTTATCGTTTGATATGGCGTCGAAGCTTTTAAGCGCTTCTTTTTGCTCTTTTGTAAGGTTTTTGGGCACCTCAACGGCTATTTTAACATACTGGTCGCCCTTGCCTGAATAATTAAGTCTTTGTATACCCTTGCCCTTGAGTTTAAATTCATCACCTGGCTGTGTGCCCTCGTGAATGGTGAATTTAACCTTGCCGTCGATGGTCGGCACCGTAATTTCGGCACCTAAGGCCGCCTGAGTAAAGGTTATGGGAATTTCACAGTAAACATCAAAGCCGTCACGCTCAAATATCGGGTGTGGACGAACAGTAACATTGATTCTCAGGTCACCGTTTGGTCCACCGTTAAGGCCTGCGTCACCGCCACCACGAATGTTTATTGCCTGACCGTCGTCGATACCTGCGGGTATGTTAATTTCTTCGTTTAAGGTGTGACGAATTCTACCCTTGCCCGAGCAGGTACTACACGGGTTATCAATAATTTTACCCGTACCGCGACAGGTTTCACACGGACGTTGTGTCTGCATAGTGCCAAAGGGCGTGCGTTGTGCGACAACAACCTGACCTGTGCCTCGGCAAACCGAACAGGTCTTGGGACTTGAGCCGTTAGCGGCACCCGAGCCCGAGCAGTCGTTACATTTCTCGATTCTCGTAACCTTTATTGTCTTTTTACAGCCCTTAGCTGCCTCTTCAAACGAAATAATAACGTGGGCGGCTGTGTCGCTTCCTCGTCTTGGTGCGTTGGGGTTGCGACGTGAGCCGCCACCACCAAAGAAGCTGCCGAAAATATCGCCTAAATCACCCAAATCACCAAAATCAAAACCGCCGAAGCCACCGCCGTAACCGCCACCGCCTGCGCCGAAGTTGGGGTCGACGCCTGCGTGACCGAATTGGTCGTAACGGGCGCGTTTTTCGGGATCGGATAAAACCTCATAGGCTTCATTAACCTCTTTAAAGTTCTTTTCGGCCTCAGCATCCCCTGGGTTTAGGTCGGGGTGATATTTTTTTGCCGCTTTTCTATATGCTTTTTTCAGTTCATCCTCGCTGACGCTTTTATCAACACCGAGGACCTCGTAATAATCTCTTTTATCTGCCAATGGTAAGCTCTCCTATGTAATAGGGTTTAAGGGCGGCTGTGCCGCCCTATTTCTTAGTTTTTAGTATCGTCTACGTCGGTGAAGTCAGCGTCGTAAACATTGTCGGCACCCTGTGCGGCGTCACCTGTCGGGTTAGCGCCTGCAGCTTGCTGGGCCTGAGCCTGTGCCTGATAAAGCTTTTCGCTTACGGCATAAAACTCCTTCTGCAGAGCCTCCTGCTTTTGCTTAATTGCCTCTATATCGTCGCCCTTGAGAGCCTCTTTAAGATCTTCCTTAGCGGCTTCAATTTTAGCCTTTTCGTCTGCAGAAATTTTATCACCGATATCGGCAATAGCCTTCTCAGTCTGGAATATCATCTGGTCAGCAGCGTTGCGGGCATCAACGTCCTCACGACGCTTCTTATCCTCTGCTGCATATTCCTCGGCTTCCTTAACAGCCTTGTCAATATCGTCCTTTGACATATTTGTGCTGGCCGTAATTGTAATATCGTTTTCCTTGCCTGTGCCAAGGTCCTTAGCTGATACGTGAACGATGCCGTTAGCATCTATATCAAATGTAACCTCAATCTGCGGAACACCGCGCATTGCAGGAGCAATACCGTCAAGGTGGAATACACCGAGTGTCTTATTGTCCTTAGCAAATTCGCGCTCACCCTGAAGAACGTGTACCTCAACAGATGTCTGATTATCAGCGGCAGTTGAGAAAATCTGGCTCTTCTTAGCAGGGATGGTTGTGTTGCGGTCGATAATCTTGGTTGAGATACCGCCCATTGTTTCAATACCGAGTGAGAGGGGAGTAACATCGAGAAGCAGTAAGCCCTTAACATCACCACCGAGAACACCGCCCTGAAGTGCGGCACCGAGTGCTACACATTCGTCGGGGTTGATGCCCTTAAAGGGATCAGCACCGATAAATGCCTTAACAGCCTCCTGAACGGCAGGTATACGTGAAGAACCTCCAACCATCAGCACCTTGTTGATTTCGTTTTTGTTGAGTCCTGAGTCAGACAGAGCCTGACGAACGGGTACCATTGTAGCCTCTACCAAATCAGCGGTAAGCTCGTTGAACTTAGCGCGGGTAAGGGTGGCCTCGTAGTGCTTCGGGCCGTTGGCATCTGCAGTTATAAAAGGAAGGTTGATGTCGGCCTGAGTCATACCCGAAAGGTCGATTTTAGCCTTTTCAGCGGCTTCCTTAATTCTCTGCATTGCCATCTTATCGCCCGATAAGTCGATGCCGTTTTCAGCCTTGAAGCCTGCAACGATCCAGTCCATAACACGCTTGTCAAAGTCGTCGCCGCCAAGACGGTTATTACCGGCTGTAGCAAGAACCTCCTGAACACCGTCACCCATCTCGATGATAGATACGTCGAAGGTACCGCCGCCAAGGTCATATACCATAACCTTCTGGTCGTTATCCTTATCAATACCGTATGCTAAAGCAGCGGCAGTAGGCTCGTTAATAATACGCTTCACTTCAAGACCTGCAATTTTACCTGCGTCCTTGGTTGCCTGACGCTGAGCGTCGGTAAAGTATGCAGGAACGGTGATAACAGCCTCTGATACAGTCGTACCAAGATAAGCCTCGGCATCGGCCTTTAATTTTTGAAGAATAATAGCCGAAATTTCTTGAGGTGTGTAGTTTTTCTCATCAATCTTTACGGTGTAATTTGTACCCATTTCACGCTTGATAGAGCTGATGGTGCGGTCGGGGTTGGTGATAGCCTGACGCTTTGCAACCTGACCAACCATTCTCTCGCCTGTTTTTGAGAAAGCAACCACACTCGGTGTAGTCCTTGCGCCCTCTGCGTTGGCGATAACAACTGCTTCGCCGCCTTCCATAACAGCGACGCAAGAGTTTGTTGTACCTAAGTCAATACCAATAATTTTTCCCATAATAAAAATCTCCTTTTATAATATGTGCTTTATTTGTTTGTTTATTTATTTATTTATTTAATTCGCAACCTGTACCATTGCGGGACGGATTACGGTGTCACCAATTTTATAGCCTTGCTGAAGAACGGCTGATATCGAGTTTTCTGCAAGCGACTCATCCTCAATATGCATTACCGCTTCGTGAAATGCTGGGTCGAAAGTATCGCCGACTGCGGCAAGTTCTTTAATTTCAAGCTTTTCTTTGAGCGATAAAAGCTGTTTTATTATAAGCTCTATTCCTTTAATATAGTCGGCACTGTCCTTATCAGCGTCGGCGGAGCGGTCGATATTATCAAGCACGGGTAACAGCTGCTTTAAAAGATTTGCCTTGGCAAATTCGGCTACCGAAAGCTTTTCCCTTTCGGTACGCTTTTTGTAGTTATCAAATTCAGCCGCCGTGCGAAGTAATAAATTATGCTCGTTTTCAAGCTCGTTTTTAAGCTTTTCTATTTCCTCATTCTTTTTTGAGGCTTTGGTTTTTTTCTCCTTTTTAGGCGCTTCGGCCTCTTCGGTTTCTATAGCCTTATTTTCGGTATTTTCAGCCATTTAATTTTCCTCCATATCGTTAAGTGCCACGCTTAAAAGGTTGTTAAGACGCGACGCAGTGTACTCAATACTCGGTATTATATGCTCGTAAGACATTCTGGTGGGTCCGATTACACCTATGCACCCGAGATTGTTTTTGCCTATGCCGTATTTGGCAAGAATAAGGCTTGAGGGACTCAGTGCGCTAAAGCCGGTCTGATTGCCGAAAACAATTTCAAGCCTTTCGGTCTTGCCCGACAAAAGAGACAGAAGTGAGTCGCGTCGGTTGATAATTGAAATTATTTTATCGGCATCGGCCTTGCTCGGACACAGTGAAAATAAATTTGATTGACCTGCAAGCGATACACTTGAGTTTTTAATGTCGGTAACCATCTCGAAAAGAGAAGATAAAAGTGGCATAATGGTTAACGCATCACTTCCTGCTTCAATAAATATATTCTGCATTAAAGCGGGGGTGAGCTCATCTATACTTTTTCTTATGAGCTTTTCATTTACAAGTCGGTCAAATTTAGAAATAAGTCCCGTAGTAAAGCCGCATGAAATGTGACAGAGTCGGCTACGACTGCGTCCGTCAGACGTTATGACGATTATCATACCCGAATGTATACCCATTGGCAGTACATCAACTCTGCGAAGCTCAGGTCCGCCATCCGATATGTTTGCGCTGATGGTCGGCAGACCTGTAATTTCACTTAAAACCTCGCTTGCTTTTTCGGGCAGTCGCTCGGGGTCGGCACTTGAAGAATTAACAAAGGAGTCGATAATGCGTTTATGCTCGTCGCTGATTTCATTTTTCTGCATCGCCGACTCTATGTAAAATCGGTAGCCCTTGGCTGTCGGCATACGACCGGCAGAGGTGTGGGGCTGTTCAAGATAGCCGAGTTTTACGAGCTCGCTCATTTCATTGCGTAAGGTTGCGCTTGACGGTGAATTATCGAGCATTTCACAAAGTATCTTTGAACCGATGGGCTCACCTGTCGCTATATATTCCTTCACAATGGCGGCAAGTATGGCTTTTTTACGGTCAGAAAGCTCCATAAATTTCACCTCGCAACTATAGTTTTTCGGTGTTAGCACTCTGTAGACCCGAGTGCTAACACTACCTATTATAACCAATATTTTCTAAAAGTCAATAGATTTTGATAAAAAATTTTGACTTTCTCTGACCAAATATAAAAAAGCCTTATTAAAAGGCTTTTTGCTTAAATATAGTTGTAGCTTATTCGCAAAAAACGTGGCGGCCTATCGTGGTTATAACGGGGCGTGAGCGTATCCATTTGTTAGTCGCGGTTGCGGGATTGTAGTAGTAAATCGCTCCACCGCTGGGGTCCCAACCGTTAAGGGCGTCGCGTGCGGCAGAATAAGCGCTGTCGGCGACGGGTTTATCAAACTGCCCGTCATAAAGGCAGCTAAACGCGCCCGGTTGATAAACCACCCCTGCTATAGTATCGGGGAAGGAGGGGTGCTCGATTCTGTTTAACACGACTGCGCCAACCGCTACCTGACCTACGTATGTTTCTCCTCGAGCCTCGGCCGAAATAATGCGGGCGAGCAGATTATAGTCGGCTGAGGTATAGCCGTCGGAATAATCATTGTCGCTGATGTTGAGAGCCGCAAGGGTGTTTTTACCCACAATACCGTCTACCGCAAGACCTCGGTCCTGCTGAAAGCGTTGAACGGCATTTTTGGTCTGAGAGCCGTAAATCCCGTCAATATTGCCGTTATAATAACCAAGCGAAGCAAGGCGTGTTTGTATCTCGCGCACCTCTTCGCCGCGTGAGCCGTAAGCCGAATAGGCAGTAGCGGTATTGGCTGATAGCGTGGCGACCAAAAGTAAAACAGTAAATATTTTTATAAATTTCATATTATCACCAATTATAATATTGCCTGAAATTTATAACAAATACAAAAAGCACCCAAGTTTTCTTGGGTGCCGCAAATTAAAACAAATAATTATGTACTATGTTGATTATATCTGCAAAAATCGATGCATCATATGATGACGGGCCAGGGGCATCGGTGAGAATAACTATTATATACGGGTTGCCCTCTTTCCATACAATGCCTGCGTCGCTGTATGCCAACCAGTCGCCTGAGCGATTGTTACCCTGCTTGTGAGAATATTTCACACCTTTTAGCGCCGCGGTTGCATAGTTGTTCGGGGTGCCCGTACAGGAGTTATATAGGAATTTTGAATATTCGGTATCGGTTTCAAAATAGTTATATATTTCTCGCCAGACAACCGCTAAATCCTTAGCCTTTGCGTGAAGACTCCAGACGGTCGGCTTGATTTGCAAGGATTCGCAACCGAGCTTTTTAATCCATTTATTATAACCATCCCGACCAAAATAATCGACCGACATTAAGTAACCAACATTGTCGCTAATTCGCATACTCTTATCAATAATGGTTTTCATTGTGAATTTTGTGCCAAATGCCGAGTATTGCATATCGCCTGTGCCCGGTTCGTAATGCTTCTTTTCATAGGTCATTACGGTATCGAGTGACCCGTTGCCATTCTCCATCTGCTTGCAGGCATAAAGTGAGTAAGCCGCCTTAACGGTGCAGGCACAGAACAGGTCGGTCTTGGTGTTATATGCCAGCGCCTTGTTATTATCAAGCGAATAGGCAACGATCGAAATGTTGTGCTTATAGCCGTCTAATATTTTTTCAAGTGACTGCACAGAGGCGGAATATTCATCTGCTTTTAGGTCGCCGTATGTAACAACCGATTTACCGCAATCGGTCATTTTACTCAGTAAATCATCATACCTATTTACATTTTCGGGTTCAGATGGCATGCTTTCGGTCGATGAGCTATCCTCAGATAAGGCGTCAGTGGATGCCGACGGAGCATCATTGCCCGTTTTTGCCGACGCACACGACGACAGCAGCAGAGAAAGACAAAGTATCGTGCAAAATAATCTTAAAAAGCTATTGTTTTCCATAGTTATTTATAAATTCTTCCCATTCCTGTTCGGTCATATCATCGTTATGATGCTTATCATATAGCTTGCCGAGCACTATCTTATAATCGCGGTTAATCAGATGTTTTTCTCTGGTTGAAATAACGCACATGCAAAGGCTGACAATGAGAATTAAAATCATAGGTATAAGGTGTTGCCAATAAAATACGGGGTTTACGTCCACCACACCGCTGTTGTAAATAAGCATTGGCACAAGCGGCATTGTCTTAAAAACGGTTGCAATAATGTTAAGCAAAAGTGCCACAAGATTGCCTTTAAAAAACATAAATATGAGGGCTATTGTGTAGAGAATCAATGATATAGCGGTATTCTGAAGATTTACATCCTCACTTTTTCCTGCGGTGAAGATAAGACCCAGCAGTAAAAGTCCACCAAAAATCAACTGATAAATATAGAAAACGACTGCGGCAATTTTAAGGTTACCATAAATGCGCTCGCTCGTTTTTGGGTAGGTTATAGCCTCTTTGTATTGATATTCATCGACAAGTGCTAAAATATTTTTGTTGTATTTCATCTAAAACACCTCAAAGCTATTATATCCTTTTAAAGTGCACTTGACAAGCATATTTTTAAAACAGTATAATAATGATTGTTGTTTGGAGGTTGAAAAAATGGCTGTTATAAATATTGTTATGGTGGAGCCCGAGATACCGCAAAATACAGGCAACGTTGCACGTACCTGTGCTGCAACCGGTGCCAAACTTCACCTTGTAGGTCCTATGGGCTTTAAAATTGACGATAAAAAGCTTAAAAGGGCGGGGCTCGATTATTGGCAATACCTCGATATTACCTATTACGATAACCTTGATGATTTTTTTGCGAAGAATGATGGTGATTTTTATTTTTTCACAACCAAGGCACTAAACACCCATACCGACGTCGAATATCCCGATAACTGTTATTTGCTTTTCGGCAAGGAAACCAAGGGACTGCCCGAGGAGTTGCTGCTTAAAAATCCCGACAAATGCGTTCGCATACCCATGATAAGCGACGCCAGAAGTCTTAACCTTTCAAATTCGGTTGCAATAGGTGTTTATGAGGTTTTGCGGCAGTGGAATTATCCATCTTTACAGAACTTTGGACAGTTGCACAATTATAGGTGGTAAATATATAATTATTTTATATAATAAAAATGTTGAAAAAATGCAATTTTGTGGTAAAATAAGATTGTATAAAATTTAACAAATTTTTAAAGGAGCGATATCAATGAACGCACTTAACAAAAAGACCGTTGAAGATATTGTTGTTACAGGTAAAAAGGTACTTGTACGCTGTGACTTCAATGTACCGATGAAGGACGGTAAAATTACCAGCGATAAGAGAATTATCGGCGCACTTCCCACCATCAAGTATTTGCTTGATAACGGCGCACAGGTTATTCTTTGTTCACACATGGGCAAGCCCCACAATATATTCACCGAGGGCTTTGGTCTTTCTAAGAAGGAGAAGAAGGCTGTTGAGGCTTTACCCGAGGCTGAAAGGGCTGCTGCTACCGAAAAATATCTCGCAAAGGCTAAGGCAGAGGATGCAAAGACCTTTACATTAAAGCCCGTTGCTGACCGTTTGAATGAGCTTCTTGGCGACAAGGTTACCTTTGCTACCGATATTATCGGTGAGGACGCAAAGGCTAAGGCTGCTGCCCTTAAAAACGGCGAGGCAGTTCTTATTGAAAACGTACGTTTCGATGCAAGAGAAACAAAGAACGACCCCGAGTTTGCTAAAGAGCTTGCTTCCTTAGCAGAAATTTTTGTTAACGACGCATTTGGTACCGCACACCGTGCACACGCTTCAACAACAGGTGTTGCTGATTATTTACCTGCCGTTTGCGGTTATCTTATCAAGACCGAAATCGGTGTTATGGGTAAGGCATTGGCCGACCCTGCACGTCCCTTCGTTGCAGTGCTTGGCGGTGCAAAGGTTAGTGATAAAATCGGTGTTATCGAAAACCTTATCGAAAAGGTTGATACACTTATCATCGGCGGCGGTATGGCTTATACCTTCTTCCGTGCAAAAGGCTATACTGTAGGTGCTTCACTCTGTGAAGAGGACAAGATTGAGCTTGCTGCATCACTTATTAAGAAGGCTGAGGATAAGGGCGTTAAGTTCTTACTTCCTATCGATAACAGACTTGGTAAAGAGTATGATGAAAATACCGAAACCAAGACCGTTGATTCTGACGCTATTCCGAATGATTGGATGGGTCTTGATATCGGTCCTAAGACCGAGGAGTTGTTTGCCGATGCTGTTAAGGGCGCAGGCACTGTAATCTGGAACGGACCGATGGGTGTTTCTGAGTGGAAGAACTTCGCATCAGGTACCGAGAGCGTTGCTAAGGCTGTTGCTGAATCGGGTGCTATTTCCATCATCGGCGGCGGCGACTCTGCGGCTGCTGTTCAGAAGCTCGGCTATGCTGATAAGATGACACACATCTCTACAGGCGGCGGGGCTTCGCTTGAATTCCTTGAGGGTAAGGTACTTCCCGGTATCGCTGCTCTTAACGATAAATAATTAAAAAAACAGCACGGCGGAAACGCCGTGCTACTTTTGAGAATAGGAGAATTTATTATGAATAAAGCAAAAAGAAATGCCGTTATTGCAGGCAACTGGAAAATGAACAAAACTCCCGCTGAAACTACAGCGCTTATAAACGAAATGAAGCCGCTCGTAAAGGACGCTGATTGTGATGTTGTTCTTTGTGTACCCTTCATCGACATTGCCGCAGCAGTTGAGGCAGCTAAGGGCTCAAACATTAAAATCGGTGCTGAGAATGTGCATTTCAAGGCTTCGGGCGCCTATACAGGCGAAATTTCTGCTGAGATGCTCACAGCCGCAGGCGTAGAGTATGTAGTTATCGGACATAGCGAGAGAAGACAGTACTTTGGTGAGACCGACCAGACCGTTAACCTTCGTACTTTAGCGGCAGTTAATGCAGGTCTTAAGGCAATTGTTTGCGTTGGTGAAACACTTGAACAGCGTGAGCTCGGTTATACCGAAACACTTCTTAAATTCCAGACCAAGATGGCTCTTACAAATGTAACTGCCGAGCAGCTTAAAAACGTAATTATCGCTTACGAGCCTGTATGGGCTATCGGTACAGGTGTTACCGCTACTGCTGAGCAGGCTGATGAAGGTAACGGCTATGTTCGTGCCGCTATTGCCGAGGCTTACGGTGCCGACGTTGCCGAAACAGTTACCATTCAGTACGGCGGTTCTATGAACGCTAAAAATGCCGACGAATTAGTTGCAAAGGTTAACGTTGACGGCGGTCTTATCGGCGGTGCTTCATTAAAGGCAGAGGACTTCTCGGTTATCGTAAAGGCTGCTTCTAAATAAGGAGATTAGTAATGAAAAAACCTATTGTTTTAACCATAATGGACGGTTTCGGTTTTAATAATGAAACTGTTGGGAATGCCATTCATTCGGCTTCCACGCCCGTTCTTGATAATATATTCGGCAGCTGTCCCACAACCGAAATCGGTGCATCGGGTATGGACGTAGGTCTGCCCGACGGTCAGATGGGTAACAGTGAGGTAGGTCACACCAATATCGGTGCAGGCCGCGTTGTTTATCAGGAACTGACAAGAATTACAAAATCAATCGCCGATGGTGACTTTTTCACAAACAATGCACTGACAAAGGCAATTGAAAATTGTAAAGCTAATAATAGTGCACTTCACTTGATGGGACTTCTCTCAAACGGTGGTGTTCACAGCCATATTGAGCATATGTATGCCCTTGTAGAGATGGCTAAGCGTAATGGGATTGATAAGGTGTATATTCACGCTTTACTTGACGGACGTGATGTACCGCCCTCATCTGCGGCAGATTTTATCGACCAGACCAATGCAAAGCTTAGCGAAATCGGTGTTGGTAAAATTGCTACTGTTATGGGTAGATTTTACGGTATGGACCGTGACAACCGTTGGGAGCGTGTGGGTAAGGCATATGCCGCACTCGTTTACGGCGAAGGCATTGTAACCGATGATGCCGCGGCGGCGGTCAGAAAGTCCTATACACAAAAGGATGAAGACGGCAAATATATCACCGATGAATTTGTTCTGCCTACAGTTGTTGACGGTACCGAGCGAGTAAAATCAGGCGACAGTCTTGTTTTCTTCAACTTCCGTCCCGACAGAGCGAGAGAAATCACACGCACCTTTGTTGACCCCGATTTTACGGGCTTTGAGCGTAAGGGAGGCAAGTTAGAGCTATACTATGTATGTATGACTCAGTATGATGCATCTATGCCGAACGTAGACGTTGCATTCCGTCCCCAGACACTTGAAAACACACTTGGCGAATACCTAGCAAAAAATGATATGACACAGCTTCGTATCGCCGAAACCGAAAAGTATGCCCACGTAACCTTCTTCTTTAACGGTGGACGTGAGGTTGAATTTAAGGGCGAGGATAGAATTCTTGTTAATTCACCCAAGGTTGCAACCTATGATTTACAGCCCGAAATGAGTGCTGTGCCGGTATGCGACAAGGTCTGCGAGGCCATTGAAAGCGGTAAGTACGACGTTATAATTCTTAACTTTGCTAACTGCGATATGGTAGGTCACACAGGTGTGTTTGAGGCGGCCGTTAAGGCTGTTCAGACCGTCGATATGTGTGTAGGTCGCGTAAAGGCTTCTACCGAGAAAATGGGCGGTGTAATGTTGCTTACTGCCGACCACGGTAATGCTGACCGTATGCTTGATACCGACGGCTCACCCTTCACCGCACACACAACCAACCCCGTTCCTTTTGCCGTTATCGGCAAGGAATGTGAGCTTCGCGAGGGCGGTAAGCTCTGCGATATTTCACCCACAATCATTAAGCTTTTAGGTCTCAGTCAACCTGAAGAAATGACGGGCGAATCAATTATTAAATAATAAAAAATCTCGGAACTCGCGTTCCGAGATTTTTGTTTTATAGCTTCATATCAAATAGCCGTAATATTTCCTTTTTGAGCGATATGTTGTCGGGGGATAATAGATTTGGGTCACCGTTTAAAACTTTTTTAGCGGCTTGCTGTGTAATTTTAAGTGTGTTATAATCGCTGTTCATATCGGCAATTTTAAGCTCGGGCAGACCGTGCTGGCGCTTACCCAAAAAATCACCCGGTCCGCGAAGCTTCAAATCCTCTTCGGCTATTTTAAAGCCGTCGTTGGTCGAAACCAAAACGTTAAGACGCTCGGCAGTAGATTTATCCGAGTTGCCCGAAATCAGTATACAGGTCGATTTATGTTCGCCCCTGCCTACACGTCCGCGCAGTTGATGAAGCTGGGAAAGACCAAAGCAGTCTGCATCTAAAATCACCATAATAGCGGCGTTGGGTACGTCGATGCCAACCTCAATAACGGTTGTAGCAATTAGCAGGTCAATTTTGCCGCTTGCGAATTCACGCATAACCTTTTCCTTGGCGGCAGAGCTTAGTTTACCGTGCAAAAGACCAAGATTATAATCCTTAAAAACACCTACACTCAAATTTTTAAAGTGGGCTTCGGCGGGTGTGCGCTCGGTTTCGCCCTCCTCAACCAAGGGACAAACAATGTATGCCTGTCGACCCTCGTCGATATGCTTTTTTATATAGTTATAGGCGCGCTCCTCAAGGTCTTTACCGACACTGTAGCATTCGATTTTTTGGCGACCCTTGGGGTATTCGTTAATTACGCTTATATCAAGGTCACCATAGATAACGAGGGCTAGTGTGCGCGGTATCGGGGTTGCCGACATAACGAGGGTATGGGGGCTATGACCCTTTGCGCTAAGCTTTGCTCTCTGCTCAACGCCGAAGCGGTGTTGTTCGTCGGTGATAACAAGGCCGACATTATTAAATTCATTGGCGTCACTAAGTACCGCGTGGGTACCCACAACAATATCAATTTCGCCGTTTTTAATCTGTTCGCGCAGCTTTCGTTTATTGGCGGCGGTGAGTGAGCCTGTTATAAGCGCACATTTAATGTCGCTATCTTTAAAAAAGCTCTCAAATGTACGAAAGTGTTGCTCGGCTAAAATTACGGTTGGCGCCATTAAGATTGACTGAAAACCGTTTTTAGCGGCACTATAACACAGTGCGGCGGCGACAACGGTTTTACCACTGCCAACGTCACCCTGTAAAAGACGGTTCATAGGTACCGACGACTGCATATCCCGTAGCCCCTCAGATATACATTTAAGCTGTGCCGAGGTTGGCGAGAAGGGTAGAAGGGATAAAAATTCCCGTGTGTAATCCCTTTCTATAACAGAGGCGGTTTTGCCCCGACGCCTGAGTGCGAAATACGACATACCGCACTGAAGTAAAAATAATTCTTCGAAAATAAGGCGGCGTCGCGCACGCTCGAGCGATTCGGCAGTTCTTGGGAAATGAATATTATTAAACGCAAATTTTAAATCACACAGGCCGTATTGCTCGCGAATTTCGGCAGGCAATGGGTCACAGGGCGTGAATTTCTCAAGCGCAGTGGTAATCAGACCCGTTAAATAGTTGGTCGTAATACCCGCCGTCAGATGATAGACCGGTAATATGCGGTTATTATTCTGTTCGTAAATTTCGGGTGAGGACATTTCTCTAAGGTAGAGTCCACCCGTCGTTTTACCGTAAAAAAGGTAGGTAGAGCCGGGGTGTAATTTTTCGGCTAAATATTTGTTGTTGAAAATGGTGACACTCATCGTACCGCTTTGGTCGGCGGCTTTGAATTTATAAAGCGTCATATTTTTTCGTATGTAATGCTCGGTTATGTCACTCATTATTTTGGCTTTAATACAAACCGTTTCGTCAAGATTTGTATCATAAATGAGACTTGTTTTGCTTAAATCCTTATAATCTCTCGGATAAAAAGATAAAAGAGCGCCGACGTCATTCACACCCAGCCGAGCAAGCAGCTGGGCGCGTTTTTCGCCTACGCCCTTTAAATATCTGATATCAGTATCAATTGATAACATTACAAATTCCTTATTCTACAGAAAGAATATAATAGTATACAGGCTGACCGCCGTTAACCAGAGTAATTTCAAGCTTATCGCCGAATTTAGAGTTAAGCAGGGTCTCAATCTTCTGTGCGCTTGAGTCGCTGACGTCCTCACCGTAGATAACGGTCAAGAAGCTACTGTCCTTTTTAATAAGCTGTTTTACGAGCTTAAGAATACATTTTTCCATATCGGTTTCGGTGAAGGAAACCTTACCGTTATCAAGCGCTAAAAGCTCGCCCTCCTTGATATCCTTGCCATCGAAATTTGAATTTCTTGCGGCAAAGGTTATCTGACCGGTTGATATGGCGCTGAATGCCTTGGTCATAGAAATAACATTAGCGTCCTCATCGGCATCGGGGTCAAAGTTAAGAAGCGCCGTTATGCCCTGCGGCACGGTGCGTGTATGCAGAACAACTACCTTCCTTGTGCTAAGCGGAATGGTCTGTTCAGCGGCCATAATAATGTTTTTGTTGTTGGGTAATACATATACGGTGTGCGCAGGAGTGGCTTCTATAGCACGCAGTATATCATCGGTGCTCGGGTTCATCGTCTGACCACCCGAAACCACGGTGTCAACACCTAAATCCTTGAATAATTGCTCAAGACCGCTACCTGCACTGACCGATACGAAACCTGTGGGCTTTGTCGGCTCGACGGGTTTAAAGATTTCTTTTCCGTCGGTGCTTTTTGCCGATTTCTTAGGCTTCTGCTGCGCCTCGTGCTTAGCACGCTCGTGCTGGTCACGCATATTTTCAATCTTAAGCTTAACCAACTGACCGAAGGTGATACCCTCTTCAAGCGCCTTACCGGGATGGTCGGTGTGAACGTGAACCTTTATAATCTCTTCATCGTCAACAACTACAACACAGTCGCCGATGGTCTCAAGAAATGCGCGTAACTCTAACGGCTCGCGTGTGATTTCGGGATCACGGTTAACAATAAATTCTGTACAGTAGGTGAAGGTGATTTCGGTCTCGAATTCACCTGCGGCGTTGCGGCTTTCCCACTCGTCGTCACTACCCTCATCTGCGGCAGTGTCGGCGGCGTTTGCGCTTATAATAACACCGTCTTTAAATACAGAATACATACCTTCAAGTATAACTACAAAGCCTCTTCCGCCTGCGTCAACAACGCCTGCCTGCTTAAGCACAGGTAATAGCTCGGGGGTCTCGGCCAAAGCCTTGTTTGCACCCTCCATAGCGGCCTCAAAAACGCCCATAGTGTCCTTGTCTTCCTTTAAGGCAGCGGCGGCGTATTCCGATGCTACACGTGCTACTGTAAGAATTGTACCCTCTGTGGGCTTCATAACGGCCTTGTAAGCGGCCTCAACACCTAGCTTGAAAGCATCGGCAAGATTTGATGCGGTTACTTCATCAGCTCCCTTTAAACCGTTCGCAATACCACGGAATAACAGGGAAGTAATAACACCCGAGTTACCGCGTGCGCCGCGAAGCAATGCCGAGGCGGCAACAGCGGCTACCTTGCCTGCTGTTTCATCCTCAAGACGCTCAAGCTCGCGGGCTGCGTTGCCGATACTTAAAGACATATTTGTACCTGTGTCACCGTCGGGAACAGGGAATACATTAAGATCATCTACCTGCTTACGAAGATTGGCTATGTTGTTAGCAGCCGAAATAATCGCGTCACGCAGTGTATTTCCGTTAAACAAATAAAAACACTCCTTTAACTCTTGTCACCCTAATTATTCTTGGATGCCATCAACCTTAACCAAAACCTTTTCAACCTTAATACCGGTCGCTTCGGTTACGGCGAATCTAACTTTATTTACAATGCTTTTAGCAATTGCGTTTATGTTCATGCCGTAGGATACAATTATGTGAATTTCAACAATAATGCTATCGGCTGTACCGCGTACAATAACACCCTTGTCGGTGTAGTGCTTTTTAGAAAACAGGTGCATAAAATGCTGCTTTCTGCCGCCCGGTGCCATACCGACAACGCCGTAGCAGGTTGAAACAGTGTTTCCGATAAGCTTGGAAAGATATCCGTCGGAAAAATTAACTGTACCTAATCTCGTTTCATAAGCTATCATAAATAATCCTCCTTAGAATCAGTTTATTTTCATAGTATTTATTGGGTAGTAAATGTTGCCAGAATATGACTGAACATTGGTTTTAATATCGTCACAGCAAAGTAGAACGCCGGTGCGGTAGCATATCGGTATAATGGGCATCTCCGAAATGGCGTAAGCAGCAATATCGGCGACCGTAGCCTTGCCGTTATAAAAGCTTTTTATCATATTTTGAGTTGTCTTATTGGTCTCATCGTTTTTCTTAATACCGTAGGCTGCCTTGCCGCCCGCACATAATAGCTCGGTCATATCCATATTATCAAGAATATTAACCTCGCCGATGTATAAATCAAAGCTACCGCTTTTCAGTCGGGTGAGATACTTATTGTAAGAAACCTTCTCAACAACAACCTTGATTCCTACACTTTTGAGTTGAGAAACAACCATATCAGCAAGTCCCACGCGGAACTTATTTTCCTCGTTTACAAGCAAGCGCACCGTAATGTTATCGCCGTTTGCATTTTCAAAATAATCCTCATTATCCTTTTTATTATAACCGATTTGTTCCAAATTCTCAATAGCAATTTCACTATTTGCTGAAGTTTGTATGCTTTGTATGCTTTTTGTAGGCTCCCAGGAGGGGTTAAAAATGCCTGTTGCGGCAACCGCGTTTGTGAAAAAAGCCGATTCGCATATCTTTGAACGGTCAAGTGCGGCAGATATTGCCTGACGCATATTACTTTTTTGCATCATCTTGCTTGAATGATTGATGCCGATATACACGAGATTATTAAGATTGATATTCTGTCTTGAGCCGCTCATTCTCAAAATAGTGCCGTTTGATAAGTCGGTGTAGTAAATATCAATAGCGCCGATTTCTACAGCGTGTGACAGCGATTCCTCGTCGGGTGCGTTAATAAGTCTTACGGTCTGAACGCTTAAAGCACCACCGTGCCATTTTTTATTGGCGGTGAGGGTGCTCTTGTCATCCGAGAGGGTATAGCGGCCACAGCCTATTGGCGGTAAAGCTACCTTGTCTTCGTCGGTAAGCCTATCGCTGTCCTTTTTAATGATAGGGAAGGTAAGCAAATTCATCATATACGGGTCATTTTTACTGCAGGTAAAAACAACCGAGTTGCCGTCTGCCGAAGCACTTACCATGCTTGTGAGTTGTGCTTTATAGCGGCCACCCGATTTTTTAGCGGCATTAAAGGAATAGACAATATCATCGGCGGTAAGAGAGCTGCCATCCGAAAAGGTGGCGCTTTTAAGCGTTACGGTACAGGTTTTACCTTTTAACTCGTAAGAGGCGGCCAGATTGTTTTGTAAAGAATAATCATTATCAATGTAAAAAAGCGAGTCGAAAACAAGGCTTGCAACATTGCGGTTAAGCGCGGTCTCGGCAATGAAGGGGTTGAACGAGTCGGTATTGTTGTATGCAATGCTGATTACGGTGTTTTTGGTGCCGGTCTGCTTATCGTCGGTGTTGCCCGAGTCTGCGTTGTCGCCACCCTCGCAGGCGCAAAGGCTGACAACACAGCATAAACATAACAGCAACGCAATAATTCTGTTTTTCATTCCTTTACCCCCGTTATTTTATACATAAAGCTTTGCAGTCGACAGATTTACCGCTTTTTTCGTCGATCGAAAAAATACAGGCATTTATCATGCAGTCACCATGCGCTAATTCAAATTTTTTGGTATCAATGTGGCGAAGTCTTGATATGATGATGTCGCTTTTAACACCCAATACCGATTGTATCGGCCCTGTCATACCAAGGTCGGTTATGTATCCTGTGCCGCTTGGCAGTATCTGACAGTCGGCGGTCTGTACGTGTGTATGGGTGCCGAAAAAAACAGATGCTCTGCCGTCACAATAATAGCCTAAAGCACGCTTCTCACTCGTAGCCTCGGCGTGAAAATCTATAATTACAATGTTAGCTCCGTCATCCTGCGCGCGCGCAAGCAATTTGTCTGCGGCGTCAAAGGGATTAGAGGCGTTTTGCGCCTCAAGATAAATGTTTCCAAGTAAGTTTATTACGGCAACCCGATGTCTGCCCATATCAATTAGGCAGTAGCCGCCGCCGTAGCCGGCCTTCTCCATATTATCTGGGCGCAGAACAAAGGGCTTTTCATCAAGATACGGGTGGAATTCAGGCCGCCTTAGTGTGTGGTTGCCGCCTGTTATTACATCGGCACCAATGCTGAACAGAAAATCGGCACTGTCGGGTGTGATGCCGTTACCGTCGGCAGAGTTTTCGCCGTTTACTACCGTCAGGTCGATTTCATACTGTTTTTTGATATTGTGCAGATGCTGTGCCAACGCATTACAGCCAATGCTGCCGCAAACGTCTCCAACGCATAAAATATTCATATCGGCAACAACCTCCCACAATATACTATACTTATATTATACAGAAAAATTATAATTTTTCAATAGAAATAAACGGTTGACAAATCTTATCATTTAATTTATAATTATAACTCGCAAGATATTGTGTCTTATGTAACTAAAAACAAAATATCGAGGTGTGGCGCAGTTGGTAGCGCACTAGTTTTGGGAACTAGATGCCGCAGGTTCGAGCCCTGTCACCTCGACCAAAAATCCAAATTCGACTATTTGTCGAGTTTGGATTTTTCTTTTTATAAATGTTTTTTACATTCTCCTGTCGAATTTTACTGATTCAAAAATATTAAACAAACAAATAACACCAATCCTTTCTTATTTTTATCGTAAAACAGCACATGTTTAGTTTACGAGTATTTATATCGACAGATTGATGACAAAAAGGTGCGCGAAACCATCGATTTTCTTCTTAATCGTGAGGAAGCGCACAATCAAATGTTCCGAGATACATTTAATAAGGTGCAAAATTCAGGCTCAAATAGAGATTTCGGTACAACTAAGGCTGCACGTATGTATTTTTCAATGTCTGACCCAGGACCTAATGCATTTGCAACGGGCCAGACGCAACCCGTATCCTCCGATAAATAAAAAAGCGACCTCATAGTATAGGCTATGGGGTCATTTTTTTGAAAAACTTGTCAGAATATTATTATAAAAAACACAAAAAATACTGATAAAGGAGTGTGTTTAATGGAGACAAAAGGTTTAATTAAAAATACGCTTGATGAAATACCAAATGCAAAGCCCGATGCCAAAAAAATTACGGGTCTTGTCAAAGAGGGCGGTAGAGTAACAGGGTATCAGCTATCCGACAGAACCATTGTCGATAAGGAATCGGCTGTGCAGATGGCAAAACAGGGTATGATTTCGGGTGTTGGTATTGCTCACAGAAAGGATAGCCAATATTTAAAATCTTTACCTAATGGACAGGAAAGCGATAATCTTAACAATCTACCGACTGTATCTAATGAACTGTAAAAAGAACTCTCCGTCACTGACGGAGAGTTCTTACATAAAAAATAAAGCCGAAGTAATCTTCGGCTTATCTGTCAATATAATCGCAAGCGGCGAGTGCTGCAACGGCACCATCTGCGGCGGCGGTTGCCACCTGACGAATTCGCTTGCTGCGGCAGTCACCTGCAACAAAAATACCGTCGGTATCGGTAACACAAGCTTCGGTTGCATCAACGTAGCCCCAGTCGTTAAGCTTGATAAGTGATGCGAAGGGCTCATTTTGGGGAATAAGACCGATGGCGACAAACATGCCGTCGAGCTTTAGCTCGGTGGTTTCACCAGCGGCATTTTTTATAACAATGCCCTCAAGCTCGTTTCCGCCTAAAAGTCGGTCGACAGTGTTACCCAAAATAATTTCGGCGTTTTGCTTTGTTTTGAGCTGTTCTACAAGCTTGTCCTCACCGGTAAAAAAGTCGAGATTTTGCACAACGTAAACCTTTTTTGCAAGGTCACAAAGCAAAAGAGCCTCTTGAAGTGCAGAGTTACCGCCGCCGATAACCGCAACGGTTTTGCCCTCGTAAAATGCGCCGTCACAAACAGCGCAGAAGGAGATGCCCTCGCCAACAAATTTTTCTTCGTTGGCGATACCTAACATACGGTGTTTAGCACCCGTAGCAATTATAACGGCTTTTCCCTCAAAGTCGCCCGAATCGGTGTGTACAGTTTTTGTGTCACCGTTTGTAACGCCCGATACTTCGGCACATTCAACGTCGGCGCCCTGTTCTAACACCTGTTCAACAAGCTTTTCGGCAAATTCATTACCTGTAATTGTTGCAAAGCCGGGGATATTTTCAACCTTGGGCGAATATGTTATCTGTCCACCAAAGGAGCCTTTTTCAATTACCAGAACACTTTTATTTGCTCTTCTGGCATAGAGCGCGGCGGTCAGCCCCGCAGGGCCGCCGCCGATGATTATAATATCATACATAAAATTTTACCTTTACGCGCCTAACATTTTTTTGATATCCGAAACGCCTACGTATTTAGCTACCATACCGTCCTTAACAACGATGAGTGTGGGAGCCTGCTTTATGCCGTAGGTTTCAACCAAATCTACATGCTCATTAGCAAGCAGCTTTTTGTACTGAACGCCAGCCTTGTCAAGAAGTGCACAAGCTATCTTGCAGTTGGGGCAGGTAGCGGTTGTGAAAAGGTAGGTAGCATCTGCGCCGCCTGCTGTCTGCTCCTCGCATTCGCAAGCTTCAGGAGCACCCGTACGCTTAAGAGTAGACTTCGAAATATCGTATACCTTTCTTTCCTTATACTCTTGAGCCTTACCGTCGTTCCAGTTCTTTACAGGGCGGTAGTAGCCTGTGATACGGCTGTAAACCTCAGCCTCCTCACCACAGTCGGGGCAGGTGAAGGACTCACCGGCAATATAACCGTGGTTCTTACATACCGAGTAGGTCGGAGAAATTGAGTAGTAGGGAAGTCTGTAATTTTCGGCAATCTTTCTTACAAGATTTGCGCAGGACTGCCAGTTAGGTAGCTTCTCACCAAGGAATGCATGGAAAACAGTACCCGAGGTGTAGAGTGTATGAAGCTCATCCTGCATATCGAGGGCTGTGAAGATATCCTCAGTATAACCAACGGGCAGGTGTGAGCTGTTGGTGTAGTATGGTGTACCACAGTTGCTCTGACCTGCAGTAATGATATCGGGATAGAACTTTAGGTCGTGCTTAGCAAGACGGAATGCGGTTGACTCAGCAGGTGTAGCCTCAAGGTTGTAGAGGTCGCCGTACTGTACCTGATAGTCAGAAAGGCGCTCTCTCATATGATTAAGAACATCCTTAGCAAACTGCTGTGTCTTTTCAGTTGTCATATCGGCTCTAAGCCACTTAGCGTTAAGACCAACCTCGTTCATACCAACAAGACCGATGGTCGAGAAGTGGTTGTTAAAGGTGCCGAGATAACGCTTGGTGTAGGGGTAAAGACCTGCATCAAGAAGCTTTGTAATAACGTCACGCTTAACCTTAAGTGAACGTGCAGAAATATCCATCATCTTGTCAAGACGTGCATAGAAGTCAGCCTCGTCCTTTGCGAGATAAGCGATACGTGGTAGGTTAATGGTAACAACACCTACAGAACCGGTCGACTCACCGCTACCGAAGAAACCACCCGACTTCTTGCGAAGCTCACGCAAATCAAGTCTTAAGCGACAGCACATTGAACGAACGTCGCTCGGCTCCATATCACTGTTGATATAGTTAGAGAAGTAGGGTGTACCGTATTTTGCGGTCATCTCAAAGAGAAGCTTGTTGTTCTCGGTCTCAGACCAGTCAAAATCGCGTGTAATTGAATAGGTCGGAATCGGATACTGGAAGCCACGACCGTTAGCGTCGCCCTCAACCATAACCTCAATGAATGCCTTGTTGACCATATCCATTTCTTTTTTACAGTCTTTATATTTGAAGTCCATTTCCTTGCCGCCAACAATAGCGTTGTGCTCGGCTAAGTCGGCAGGAACTGTCCAGTCAAGAGTAATGTTGGTAAAGGGTGACTGTGTACCCCAACGTGAAGGTGTATTTACACCGTAAATGAAGGACTGGATGCACTGCTTAACCTCTTTGTAGCTGAGGTTGTCAACCTTAACGAAGGGAGCAAGATAGGTATCAAAGGACGAGAATGCCTGTGCGCCTGCCCATTCATTCTGCATAATACCGAGGAAGTTAACCATCTGGTTGCAAAGAGTCGAAAGGTGAGCGGCAGGTGCAGAGGTGATTTTGCCCGGAACACCACCGAGACCTTCTTGAATTAACTGCTTGAGTGACCAACCTGCACAGTAGCCGGTAAGCATTGAAAGGTCGTGAATATGAATGTCGGCGTTGCGGTGTGCGTTGCCGATTTCATCATCATATATTTCAGAGAGCCAGTAGTTAGCGGTAACTGCGCCCGAGTTTGAAAGAATAAGACCGCCAACCGAATAGGTAACGGTAGAATTCTCCTTAACACGCCAGTCGTTAACGTTAAGATAGTTGTCTATAATTGCCTTATAGTCAACCATTGTTGCGTTAATGTTACGCACCTTTTCTCTCTGACGGCGGTAGATGATGTATGCCTTAGCAACGTCATCATAGCCTGCCTTTATAAGCACCGATTCAACACAGTCCTGAATGTGTTCAACCGAAATTTTATCATCCTCTATTTTAGGCTCGAAGGCTGCGGTTACCTTGAGCGCCAAAAAGTCAATAATATCTTGATTATACTGTTTTTGACAGGCGTCAAATGCCTGACTAATCGCGGTGCTGATTTTACTGATGTCGAAGGAAACTAATTTTCCGTCACGCTTTACGACATTGTACATAGTTATTCTCCTTTATTTTATTTTTTTCTACTTATTTTTAGGCGCAAAATTTGCGCGGTGTAGATACATTATAAGGTATATCTTGTACAATGTCAACAGTTAATTCACAATATATAGTATTAAATGCCTCGAATTTCACAATTTACCACAAAATAGTGTAGTTTTTGTTGCATTTTGTACAAATCTGTCTTATCTACGGGCTTTAGGTCGGCACAAATAAGGTCGCCGGAGTCCACAAAGTTTTGTAAAAAGTAGTTTTTGGCACCCTTAATCCAACTGCCTATTTGCTCTATATCGTCTATTGTATGAAATTCCTTAACAATGGTTGTGCGGAACTCGTAATCAACACCACTGTTCATTAAAAAATGTATGCTTTTTTCGATAGGTGTGATATCAAAATTATCTATACCCACCGTCTTTCCGTATTTGTCTTTTGAATTCTTTATATCCATCGCAACGTAATCGACAAGACCATTTTTTATGAGCTCCTTTAGCTTTTCGGGGAAGCTACCGTTTGTGTCAAGCTTTACCGAATATTCAAGAGCCTTTACGCTGTTCAAGAATTTATCGATATCGGGTTGTATTAGCGGCTCACCACCCGTTATACAAACGCCCTCTAAAATACCCTTTCTCTTTTCTAAATATTTTAAAACCTCGTCGGTTGTAAACTGTGCATTATCATCAATGTGTGTTACGAGCGACGCATTATGACAAAAGGGGCAACGGAAATTACAGCCTGCTGTAAAGACTGTGCAGGCAACCTTTGACGGATAGTCAAGCAACGTCATTTTTTGAAAACCGTTTATTTTCATATTTCCACCTCAGAGCGATTTTTATGTATTTTAATTTTAACATATATATAATGTAACTTCAACAGCATAAAAAAATAAACTCCCTGAAAAATTCAGGGAGTTTTGGTTAGTCTTCGTATTCGCTGAAATTATCCTTATCGACACCGCAAAGGGGACACACAAAATCATCGGGAAGGTCCTCAAACTTTGTGCCTGCCTCAATATTGTTATCGGGGTCACCTATTTCTTCGTCGTAAATCCAACCGCAAACGTCGCATACATATTTCATAATACTGTCACCTCCCTAAAAAATACATATTTATTTAATTTCTTCAAAGTCGGCCGCACCATGCTTGCACAGCGGGCAAATAAAGTCGTCGGGCAGAGTGTCACCCTCATAAACATAGCCGCAAATTCGGCATACAAAGCCTTTTTTGCCGTCGGTTTCGGGCTTGGGCTTTACATTGTTGTGATAATAACTGTAGGTCATAGTTTCGCGGTCGCTGAGCACCCGCGATTCACTAACCGAGCATATAAACATACCGTGTGTGCCAAGGTCTACGTAGCTTTCAACCTTAAGCGACATAAAGGAGTTTATATAACGCGGTAAGACCACAAGACCGTTATCGGAGCGAATTGGCTCGCAATCTTTAAACTTGTCGGTGTTTCTGCCGCTTGCAAAACCGAATTTTTCGAAAACGCTAAAGGGCGTATCGGTTGTCAGACAGTTAATATTCATAATACCTGTCTGATTTATAATGTGGTGTGAGTAATTTTCTTTGCTTATAGTCACTGCAATTCGGTTGGGTGAGTTTGTTACCTGAGTGACGGTGTTTACAATGAGTCCGTTATCCTTTTTACCGTCGTTAGTGGTTACAACATACAAGCCGTATCCTATATTAAAAAGAGCGGTTAAATCATTTTTATTGGCGGTTGAGTCCTGCAAGGCAAGATAATCCTTACACAGTTCATCGGCGAGCTTACTTAGTTGCTCGGTGCTTTCTTCACCCAATGATGAGAGAATTTTAACGGTGTTTTCGGCAAAGGTAATGTTTTTGCTTTTTTCAAGCATACCCCTCATAACCTTAGTGGCTAAGGGCGCCCAGCTTCCGTTTTCGATAAGGGCTACCGTACGATTTTGGAAGTTTCTTTCGGTAAGACCCGTGATAAAGGAATGCATAAAGGGGAATATTTCGGCATTGTAGGTGGTGGTTGCCAAAACTAATTTACTGTATCGAAAGGCATCCTCAATAGCCTCTGCCATATCACAGCGTGCCAAATCGTTAATAACTACCTTGGGGCAACCATTTGCGCGCAGCTTTTCGGCAAGCAGCTCTACCGCTTTTTTAGTGTTGCCGTAAACCGAGGTATAGGCTATAACTATGCCTTCCTCCTCGGGCTGATAGCTTGACCAAGTGTTGTAAAGGCCTAAATAGTAATCAAGGTTCTCGCTGAGTACAGGGCCATGCAGTGGGCATATTTTTTCTATATCGAGCAGTGCTGCCTTTTTAAGTAGACTCTGCACCTGTGCGCCGTATTTGCCGACGATACCTATATAATAACGTCTTGCTTCGCATGCCCAGTCCTCGTCAGCATCGAGTGCGCCGAATTTACCAAAGCCGTCGGCAGAAAAGAGCACCTTATCGGTGCTATCATAGGTTACGATAACCTCGGGCCAATGCACCATCGGTGCCGCAATGAAGTGAAGCTCGTGTCGGCCAATATTTAGTATATCACCCTCTCCAACAACTATTTGTTTATCGTGAAAATCGGTGCCGAAAAAGTTTTTCATCATTGCAAAAGCTTTGCCAGACGAGACGATTTTAGCGTCGGGATAGGTCTTTACAAAATTAAAGATGTTTGCCGAATGGTCGGGCTCCATGTGTTGAACTATTAAATAGTCGGGTGCTTTGCCGTCAAGCGCGTTTTGGAGATTATCAAGCCATTCGTGTGTGAAAGCGGCATCAACCGTATCCATGACGGCAATTTTTTCATCAATAATTGCGTATGAATTATATGCCATTCCGTTAGGCACAACGTACTGGCCTTCAAAAAGGTCAATTTTTCGGTCGTTAACACCAATATACCTAATATCGTCGGTTATATACATATTTTGCCCTCCTTAGTTAACATATTTAGTATAACACGAAAACAGGGCTTATTCAATAATTAAAGTAAAAAAAAGCGGTGGGTACTACCCACCGCTAAAAAATTACTTTCTTAATTTTTTAGGTTTTCTTATTTTGTTAAGTTTTGCGTTAAGGTCAAGTAACATTTCTTTGGTAATCTTGCCCTCTGCCATACTGCCCATTAAGGTTATAAGGCGAAGCACGGTAAAGCCGTTCATCATAGCCATCATATCGTCATTAACCTCGAAGCCCATAACCTTGCCCTTTTGGCTGTCCTTCTTATTACCGCCGAGCAATTTAGTCATAAGCTTAGCAAAAAGCAGCTTACCGCGAACGGTGCTCATAACATCGCCCATCTTATCGTTGAGTGAGAAGTAGCCATCGCGAACCTCAACGTCAAACCAGTTAAGAATAGCACCCTTTTCTTTAAGACGATATTCCTCGTTAAAGGTGTCAACCTTGCGAATGGTACTGCTGTCTTTAAATTCGCCTGCAACGGCAACTAATTCGGTAACATCCTTGTTGGGAACATCAAAATAGAAGAAGTGATCGTCGGCAGTCTTTTTGCCAAGGCTTTCGCCATTAGCGAAAAGCTCAACCTCCGGCATATTGGAGTAAACGGTAACCTTTGTTACGTCCTCAACCCTGTCAACATATCTCTTGCCGCAAAGGTGAACAAATTTTTCGTCGCTAAGCCAAGCCTTATAAGCATAGAAGGAGTCCTTCTTGTACTTGCGGTCGAAGGTAACAAGACCCTTATGGTTCTGACCGTTTTCGCCGCCTTCGTTACGAGCATCGGCGCCGAAGTCAAACATATTCCAAACGTGTGTTGCCCACATATATTTACGGGTAAAGAGTTGTTTAATAAGCTCTTCGTGGTAGTATGCCTGATATTCCTCGGTGTAGTCGCCCTGCTTGGGGTCAGAGGTGTGCCAATTAAGTGCCTCACAACCGTACTCTGAACAACCAATCGGAATATTGGGGTGCGTAGCGTGGAATTTATCAAACCAAGGACCGTTCATATCGGTGTCCCCACCGTACCAACCAAAGTAATGGTTATAGCTTACGACGTCGGGGATTTGCAAATAGGGGTCATCCATTTTACACATTGAAACAGCGGCAATGGTGGTAAGACGGGTCTTATCCATTTCGTGACACAAATCGTTAAGAATCTTGTGATTCTCGAGCAGGTCATCGGTGCTGCCACCGATAGAGATTTCGTTTGAAAGTCCCCAAACAACGATAGAGGGGTGGTTATAGTTCTGAGTGATAAGCTCTTTCATCTGCGAAATGGTGTTTTCGCGACCGGTCGGCATATGCTTTGAAATGTAGGGGATTTCAGCCCAAATAACCATACCGCGCTCGTCACACAAATCATAGAAATACTGGTCGTGCTGATAGTGAGCAAGACGAATTGTTGTAGCGCCAACCTCACAAATTAGGTCCATATCCTCTTTGTGATGCTCAGGGAGAAGTGCGTTACCGATGCCCCATCTGTCCTGATGGCGTGAAACACCGCGAAGCGCATATTCCTCACCGTTAAGTATAAAGCCACGCTCGGCGTCTATCTCGAAAGTACGGCAACCGAAGCGGGTCTGCACGCTATCAATTACCTTGCCATTCTCAATAAGCTCTACCTTGGCGGTGTAAAGATAGGGGTCTTTGCGCCCGTGCCAAAGGTGTACATTTTCAATGTTTAAAGTAGCAATGCCTTCGTTGCTCTGTGCAGCGGCTACCAATTCACCGTCAGCATCGCAAATTACATAGTTTACCGAATGGCTATCCTTAGCGTTTGTTACCCAAACCTGAATATCTACCTTGGCATCCTTGCCGCAAATTTCGGGGGTAACCATTAAGCCTGTGCCACCGTAATAGTCTAAATCAAAGTGTGATTCATTTACGCAGATAATATTAACGTCACGGTATAAGCCGCCATAGAAGGTGAAGTCTGCCATCTGCGGATATACTGTTTCGTTAGGCGCATTGTCAACCGCAATAACGAGCAGGTTTTCGTCCTTGAGGTGTTCGGTAAGATTTACACGCCAGGTTGAATAACCACCGTCGTGGTGGGCAAGTTTTTTACCGCCTAAATAAACGTCGGCAGATGAATTAGCACCTCTGATTTCAAGATAATAAAGCGCGCTTTCAGGCAGCTCTGCCTTATTGAAACTTTTTACATAGTAACAGGTGCCACGGTGGTAGTCGTTATTGCCGTCCTGACCGTCGATAGCGTTCCAGGAATGCGGTAAATCTACAACCTCGTACGCCGCATCAATAGCGGTGGGTATTTCGGTGGCGGTCTTTGTAAACGCCCATCTGGCGTTAAGATTAAAAACAGTTCTCATTTTGTACCTCCAAAGAATAATATCAAAAGTACCCGATTGCACTCGACAATCGGGCACCAAACTAATTAAGCTAAATTGTCAGAGTCTTCTGCTGTGGTGTATGTTAAAAGGTCGTCGGCTTCGACGTCTCTGCCGAGCTCCTTATTCATACGTGCGAGTGTCTTTTTATCGAGGTTGTAGATAAGGGCTAAACCGATGAACTGCATAAGTGCTGATGCAAGGAATAGGGCGGCAACAAGAATTCTCAAGTTTACAGCCACATCAAAGGAAAGCAGTGTAACGTCGATAAAGGCTTCGCCTGTAGCGGGGTCAACAGCGTTATTTACATAACCGAGTGAGCCCATAATAACGAGTGCTACGGCAGGGCCAACACCCTGAGCTAATTTACGGAAGAAGGAGTGAAGTGAATATACAATGCCTTCCTCACGCTTGCCGGTCTTCCATTCGTTGTAGTCGATAGCGTCGCCCATCATAGCCCAAGAAACTGTTGAGTAAACACCGAGACCGAGGCTGTAAATAAGCTGACAGATGATGTAAACGATGAGGTCAAGACCTGTGTTTTGCGGTGTGATAAAGAAGAGACCAAGGCCACCGATAATCGAGCAGATAGCGCCGATTACCGAAAGCTCTTTTTTACCGTATTTGGTAACCATTTTACGAGCAAGGGGAGTAAACAGTATAATCGGTATCATAGCGAAGAGCTGGACAACACCCGAAATCTGCGGGTTTTTGAAGTATATCTGGAATACAACAGACACAGCCGTTGTAGCACCCTGCATACCGATAAACATACCCATAGCGGCAACGGTAGCGCCAACTGCGGGACGGTTTTTAATGAAGTTGCCCATAGCCTTAATAACGTTAAATTTCGGCTGCTCTTCATTAAGTGTAACCGAAGTATCAACACGAATTTCGGTGTTTCTAATCATAAACTGGAAGCAAAGGAAGCCAAGGCCGCCCATGATAAGAGCTGCAAGGAAAACCTTCCAACCGTTAAGAGAACCGTCGGCATTGTACATAATGAAGGGGAGGATTACCATAGGAAGCATATTGCCTACCATAGAACCGATTGAACGCCAAGCCGAGAGAGAAGCTCTATCAGCAGCGTCGTTAGAAATTAGTGAAAGAAGCGAGCCGTAAGGAACGTTTGCGATTGTATAGAAGGCGTCCCAAATTACATAGCCTGCAATAAATATTATTGCCTTTGCCCATACAGGTGCGCTTGGGAAGGGTAGGAAGCAGCATGCGCCGCCAATGATGAGACCGATAGAACCGAACCATATGTAAGAAAGGAACTTATTCCTCTTGTACTTGCGGCGGTCAGCGTCGATGATTGAACCGATAAGCGGGTCGTTGATAGCGTCCCATACCTGAACTACGATTAAAAGGAGTGAGTACCAAAGACCCATACCCATAATCTGCGTCCAGAAAAGTGCCATGGTGCCTTTAAGCGCAAAACTCATGTTACAGCCAAGGTCACCGGCTGCATAAGCCACGCTGTCACGTATACCGAATTTGCGGTAACCGTTAGCGTCTAATTTTACTGGTTTTTTCATTTTTGTATATTCCCCCTAACAAAAAAATTTTTGATAAAATAAAACCACAAATTTATTATAAAAGAATTTATTGTATATTGTGAGTAAAATTTTCGATAAAAGTTGTATAATATTTATCTTTTGCCAAAATAAGCAGTTGAAATTAGAGAAATAATGTACTACAATAATAAATATAGCAAATTAAATTTGTTTATATTTGCCAATTGCTGAGGAGATGCGAATAATGCTTTACGAAAATGAGTTGCGCTTTCTGTGTGACACCTTCAAAAAATGCCGTCTGTCCTTTTGCTTTATCGGTAAAAACGAATCGGCGGAAAAACTGATTGATGATGAGTTTCGCACAATTTTCGGTTCTGCCTTTAATATGAATGATTTTTTTAGCGGTGTTCTTCTTAATATAGAGCCGTATAAAATGTATAAGATTAGCAATTCGCTGAGGTTTAACTTCCTTTTCTTTTTGTTGCCTGATACGGCCAACGAAACGATTTTTATGATTGGACCGTATCTTTCCTCGCGGATTACCAACAGGCAGATTTTAGAGATCGGCGAAAAATTCGCCGTTTCCCCCAAAAAGCTAAAATTGCTTGAAGATTATTATTCGAATATACCTGTAATTGCCGAAACGAGTCATCTGTTTGTTATGCTTGACACCTTCGGTGAGCATATATGGGGCGGCAGCCGAGCCTTTTCTGTGGTTGATGTAAATACGGTGCTGCAGCCCGATGAAACACAGATTAACAAAAACATGGGCAATGATGAGGCCGAGGATATTTTTGTTAAGATGCGCATTATGGAAAAAAGGTACGATTATGAAAACGAATTCATCCGTGCCATTACCCAGGGGCAGATACACAAGGTTGATATGATACTTTCAAACTTCGGCGCAAAGGCGTTTGAAAAGCGACTTGCAGACCCTCTGCGAAACCTTAAAAACTACGGTATTATAATGAATACACTTTCTCGCAAGGCGGCAGAAAACGGTGGTGTTCATCCTATATATCTTGACAGTCTGTCGTCTAACTTCGCCTCAAAAATTGAGCAGATGGGCACAACAAACGAAATGGAAGCGCTGATGCAGGATATGTTCCGTTCATACTGCCGACTTGTGCGCAAGCATTCAATGCGCAACTATTCTTCGACGGTACAAAAGGCGATAATCTATATAGAGTCTGATTTGTCTGCTAATTTGACGCTCAGCATTTTAGCTCAGGCTCAGAATGTCAGCGCAGGCTATTTATCGACCGTATTTAAAAAGGAAACGGGAATGACCGTTACCGAATATATAAACTCCAAGCGTGTCAAGCACGCTATGCACCTGCTTGTGACCACCAAGCTGCAGATACAGACCATTGCGCTTCATTGCGGCATAATGGATGTGCAGTATTTCTCAAAGGTGTTTAAAAAATATACAGGTAAAACACCCCGAGAGTACAGAGTGATAGCAAATATGCAATAAATTAAAGGCGATATGCAATAGACACCGCCTGAAAATATGTGATATACTTAAATAAAAACCGATAGGAGAATATATATGAAGGAGTTTATGGGTAAAGATTTTTTACTTACAACCTCAGCGGCACGAGAGCTTTATCACAGCTTTGCGGCTGATATGCCGATTATTGACTATCACTGTCATGTAAGCCCCAAAGAGATTTACGAGGACAGGCATTTTAATAATCTATATGAAGTGTGGCTCTCTGGCGACCATTATAAATGGCGCATAATGCGTTCCAATGGTGTTGATGAACGCTATATAACGGGAGACGCCAACGATTACGAAAAATTCGAAAAATTTGCCGAGTGCCTTCCCAAAGCCATTGGCAACCCCATGTATCACTGGTGCCATTTAGAACTTAAGAATTACTTTGGCTTTGACGGTGTTTTAAATGCTGATACGGCGCGCGAGGTCTGGGATATTGCTAAACAGAAATTATCAGACGCTGATATGGGTGTTCGAGGCATTATAAGCAAAAGTAATGTGACCTTCATCGGCACAACCGATGACCCGATAGATTCACTTGAGTGGCACAAAAAGCTGATGGAGGATGATAGCTTTAAAACGGTTGTTGCCCCGTCCTTCAGACCCGATAAGGCGCTGAATATCGAAAAGTCAGGCTGGTGTGAATATATTTCGCAGTTGTCTTCTGCTTCGGGTGTAGATATTAAGGATGTCGAGTCTCTGAAAGTGGCGCTTAAAAACAGAATTGAGTATTTCCACAATCACGGCTGTAAGGCGAGTGACCACGGCCTTGATTATATGGTATATGCCCCTGTCGACACGGCTGAAAACGATATATTGATGAAAAAGGTATTAAGCGGCCAGAGCATTACCGCACTTGAGGCCGAGGGCTTTAAAACCGAGCTTTTGCTTTTCTGTGCGAGAGAGTATAAAAGACTTGGTTGGGTTATGCAGCTACACTATAACTGTCTGAGAAATCCCAACTCAAAAATGTTCGCCCGTCTTGGTGCCGACACAGGCTTTGACTGTATAGGCCCCGCGCCCAGTGCTAAACAATTAGCAGGTCTGCTTGATAAATTAGAGGGTGAGGATAACCTGCCCAAAACAATAATTTACAGTCTTGACCCGAGCGACAACGAGTTTATCGATACGCTTCTCGGCTCCTTTCAGGGTACCGAGGCCAAGGGCAAGATACAGCACGGCAGTGCTTGGTGGTTTAATGATAACAAGCAGGGTATGCGTGACCAGCTGACAAGCCTTGCGAACCTAAGCCTGCTTGGTAACTTTGTAGGTATGCTTACCGACTCACGCTCCTTCTTAAGCTATACCCGTCACGAATACTTCCGCAGAATTCTTTGCGGTCTTATAGGTGAATGGGTTGAAAACGGCGAATATCCGTATGATAAAAAGGCACTTGAATGCATTGTCAAGGGTATTTGCTATAACAATGCTAAAATATATTTTGGTCTGGAGGGCAAATAAATGGATATGAAACTATCTTTTCGTTGGTACGGTGAGGGCGACCCGATAACACTAGAGTATATATCGCAGATTCCCGGTATGCGCTCTATAGTATCGGCGGTTTACGATGTAAAGCCGGGTGAGGTTTGGCCTGAAGAGAGCCTTGAAAAGATGAAACAGCAGTGCGAGCAAAACGGCCTCGTTTTCGATGTTGTTGAGTCAATTCCTGTACATGAGGATATTAAGCTCGGCAGGGGCGATGTTGATAAGCTGTTGGATGTTTATTGTGAGAATATCCGCCGCTGTGCCAAATATGGTGTTAAGTGTGTTACCTATAATTTTATGCCGGTATTTGACTGGACTCGTACCCAGCTTGATAAAAAGGCCAAGGACGGTTCTACAAGCCTTGTAATGTATTGGGACCAGATGCGTGACCTTGATCCGCTTAAGGATGATATACATCTTCCCGGTTGGGATTCAAGCTATACTCAACAGCAGGTAAGAGAACTGATTTCTGCCTATGGTGAACTCGGTAGCGAGGGCTTGTGGAAAAACCTTGAAAGGTTTTTAAAGAAGGTTATTCCCGTTGCTGAGGAGTGCGGCGTGCGTATGGCAATTCATCCCGATGACCCACCGTATCCGATTTTTGGTATCCCGAGAATTATAACCAATGAAGAAAATCTTGACCGATTTTTAAAAATCGTGGACAGTCCTGCTAATAGTCTATGTCTGTGCACGGGAAGTCTTGGTTGTGCCAAGAGCAACGATATTCCCAAAATGGTGCGTAAGTATGCTGAGATGGATCGCATAGGTTTTATGCATATCCGCAATGTGCTTATTATGGACGACGGCTCATTTGAGGAAAGCGCACATTTATCATCCTGTGGAAGCCTTGATATATATGAGGTTGTTAAGGCACTTGTTGATAATAACTACTCAGGCTATGTGCGTCCCGACCACGGCAGGATGGTATGGGGTGAAACAGGTAAACCCGGCTACGGACTTTATGACCGTGCTTTAGGTGCGGCATATATTAACGGACTCTTTGAGGCCTGTGAAAAAGCAAAGGAGAACAACTGATGACAAAAAATGTTTTAAATACCGATTTAAACGGCAAGGTAGCCGTTGTTACGGGTGCAGGCGGTGTGCTTTGCAGCCATTTTGCAAAGGTGTTAGCCAGAGCCGGTGCAAAGGTTGCCCTTTTAGACCTTAATGAAGAGGCGGCAAAATCTTACGCTGATGAAATCGTGGCCGAGGGCGGTGTAGCCAAGGCTTATAAATGCAATGTGCTTGACCGTGCTGTCTGCGCTGACGTTGCCGATAAGGTTTCAGCAGACCTTGGTCGGTGCGATATCCTTATTAACGGTGCCGGCGGTAATAATCCGAGGGCTACAACCGATAAGGAATATTTCGAAATAGGGGATATAGATGCCGAAACTAAAAGCTTTTTCGACCTCGATGCCGACGGTGTAGGATTTGTATTTAACCTTAACTTCTTAGGTACACTTATTCCCACACAGTGCTTTGCTAAACAGATGGTGGGCCGTGAGGGCTGTAACATACTTAATATATCCTCGATGAATGCATATACTCCGCTTACCAAAATTCCTGCTTATTCGGGCGCAAAGGCCGCTATTTCTAACTTCACGCAGTGGTTGGCGGTGCATTTCTCAAAGGTGGGCATTCGCGTCAATGCAATTGCTCCCGGCTTTTTCTCAACCAAGCAGAATGCAAAGCTGCTCTTTAACGAGGACGGCACACCCACAGCGCGTACGGGCAAAATTTTAGCGGCAACACCAATGGGACGCTTTGGCGAGAGTGAAGAACTTGAGGGAGGACTTCTCTTCTTGCTTAACAACGAGGCGGCAAGCTTTATAACAGGTGTCGTTCTACCCATAGATGGTGGCTTCTCTGCATACTCAGGCGTATAATAAAAACAAAAAAGAAGTGGTTAAAACCACTTCTTTTTTTAATGTAGATTTTTATTTGCGGGGTTGTTAAGAATAGTGCCGTTTTGGTCAAAACGCGAGCCGTGACAACCACAGTCCCAGCTATGCTCATCCTTGTTCCATTTTAGTGCGCAACCAAGATGGGTGCAACGGGGCGCAGTCGGGCGTATTAGGTTAAGTGTCGTTTCGGCGGTATTGATGAGTAGCTGTGGCTTTAAAATACAACGCGCAGGACTGAATATATCGGCATATTCGTTATGGTGTCCTAAGACCAAATCGGTTAAAATAATAGCGGCGGTCATCGAGCTTGTCATACCCCACTTATTAAAGCCCGTTGCAACAAGCATATCGGGTGTGTTTTTAGAGTAGTGCCCAATGTATGGCAATTCATCGAGGCTCATACAGTCCTGCGCCGCCCAGTGAGCGACCTGCTTTGCATAAGGGTAGTGTATTTTTTGAAAATTGCGCACTTCATTTAAGCCGCCACCCTTTTTACCTGTACGATGGTCACCGCCACCGAGTAGTAATGTGTCGCCGTAATTTCTGAAGGTAAAGCCCTTTTTTGCCTCGTCAACATACATACCGTCGAGCATTTGTGCCTTTTCAAGCGCCACCATATATGAACGGTGCTGATATAGCTTCAAAAAATAAGCGCCGTGCTTATCTATAAAGGGGAAGTGGGTTGTAACAATTATTTTGCCCGCATAAATTTTATATTTATCGGTGTAGGCGCAGGTGCCAATAATATCTTTTATATGTGTGTTTTCATAAATGTTCAAATTTTTAGCAATGCCGCTAATGAATTTTAGGGGGTTAAATTGTGCCTGATTTTTAAAGGCAACGGCGCCGACGGTTTTTATAGGGATTTCGAGATTTTTTTGAAGCTCTGCCTTGTAGTTAATAACGTCGAGTGCCGCCATTTCATCGTGTAAGATTTTTTGGTCGCTCACACTGTAGATATAGTTTGTCTTTTGCTCAAAATCGCAGTCAAAGGTGTCGCTTAGTTCCTTCCATTTTTTAAGGGAGAGCTGACCCGAAAACAAAAATTTTTCGGCACCCTCCTTGCCGTATTGCTTTAATATTTTTCTAAAAATCAAACCGTGCTGATAGGTTATTTTGGCTGTCGTGCCGCAGGTAGTACCGTTTGCGATTCTCTCTTTCTCCACAAGTACACAGTCGATGCCGTTTTGCTTTAGTGTGAACGCGGTAAGTATACCCGCCATACCGCCACCGATTACAAGCACGTCGGTTTTAATGTCCGAATTAAGCGACGGAAATTCGGGTAGGTTTAAATCCTTTTGCCAAATTGAAGTCATAAAAAAATCACCGACAATAGTGTTTGTCGGTGATTTTAATTTATACAGATTAGTCATTTGTATAATTATCGAAATAACCCTGAATATAAACGATGGGTGTACCCTTGTCGCCCGAGCCTGAGGTCAAGTCACAGAGTGAGCCGATAAGGTCGGTGAGTCGGCGAGGAGTTGTACCCTCAGACGCCATCTTACCTACAAGGTCGTCATCCTTTTGATGAATCTTATCCTTAATAGCCGATTTCAGTTCATCGCCCGACAGGCCCGCGAACTCGTTATCGGCAAGGTATTTAAGCTTAAGCTCGTTAGGTGTACCCTCAAGGCCGCTTGTGTACGCAGGAGATACAACCGGGTCTGCAAGCTCCCAAATTTTACCGATGGGGTCTTTGAATGCGCCATCGCCGTAAACCATAACCTCAACGTGCTTGCCTGTTGCATCGAATATACGCTTTTGAATATTCTCAACAACGGGTTGACAGTCACGTGGGAACAGCTTAACCTGGTCCTCGGTAGCCTTGTTTGAGCCGAGCAGACCGTAATCGGCATTAAAGCCGCTGCCATTTACAGGAGCATTTAAAATTTCATCAAGACCGAAAACAATCTCGGCACCGGCGTTTTTAAGTAAACGCTTGGTGCGTGCTCTTGTGTGAATGTCACAGTTAAGAACATTTTTCGTATATTTAAGCACTGCGCGTGGGTCGTTGGCAAAAATTATTTCTGCCTTGGCACCGCATTCGGTGATAAGTTGCTCATAATATTCAACATAGTCAACACCTGTGAAGGTATGCTTTTCATAGCCGAAAAGCTCACGGTATTTATTTAAAGTGAGAACGTCGGTATAGGGGTTTACGCCCTTTTCGTCAAGCGCATCAAGACTGATTAGATGGTTACCAACCTCGTCAGACGGGTAGGATAACATAAGAACTACCTTTTTTGCGCCCATTGCAATACCGCGAAGACAAATTGCAAAACGGTTACGGCTTAAAATGGGGAAGATAACACCAACGGTGTCACCGCCGAATTTAGCCTTAACGTCGGCTGCAATATCCTCTACCGATGCATAGTTACCCTGTGCACGAGCAACAATAGCCTCGGTCATAGCGATTATATCTCTGTCTCTTACTTCAAAACCTTCCTCCGACTCAACTGCCTCTAAAACCGAGGTAGTTACAACATCAACGATGTCGTCGCCGTTACGAATAATGGGTGCTCTCACACCGCGAGAAACAGTACCAATCATACGTGCCATAATATTCGTCCACTCCCTGTTGTCGATTAAAAACCGGCATAAAAAATTTTTACACTATAGTATAACACAAAATTATTTTGTTGTAAATAAAAAGTATATATATTCTTAAAAAATTTTAAAAACTTATTCGGGAATTTTGCCCTTTCCCTTTAAATAACGGGCAATATAAACTATGGGTGTATCGAGTAAACTTGTGAAAACGTAAATGATATATCCCGAAACAATTATAGAAACAAGTGTTTTTGTGTCATACATTCCCGCAAAGGCAACTGTGTTAAAAACAACGGTGTTTATTATTTGTGAGATAAGGGTAGAGCCGTTATTTCTAAGCCACAAAAATCTTTTCTTATTACCGAATTTTTTATCGGTGAAATCCCACCATTTGTGATAAAGCTGTACGTCTAACTTTTGTGATATAATGTAGCCTAGCATACTTGCAAGCATAAGGCGGGGCGTCGTTGCAAAAATTTGTCTAATCGGCACGCTCGCCCAGTCGTATGCACTGGGAATATACAAAAACCAGCTTTGTGTTACGAATAGCATCACAGACGATACAAATATACCGATATTTACCGCCTTGTTTGCTTGCGTTTTTCCCTCGTTTTCGCTTAGAATATCGGTTATAAGAAAGGTCGACGCAAACAAAACGTTACCAAGCGTCTGCTCCATACCAAAGGCATTTACCAGTATCAAAACCTCAATATTGGCAATAATTGTAACAACAGCATTGGTGGCAAAAAGTCCGCTTTTGCCAAAAAGTCGGTAGGATAAAAGCACAACACCGTAAATTACAAGAAGTGAAATTATCAGTAACAGTTCATTCATATTTTTTCTCCCTTTTAGGCAAAAAACAAAAAGCACCCATACGGGTGCAAAAATTCCTTTATTGCCCGTAGTTTTGTTTTAGGACAGGATGGTCACGAACTGTCCGCAGTTAGCATTGTAATTTTATACTATTTAGACTGTGTTGTCAATGAAATTTTACACAAAATATATATTGAAAAAATAGAGGTAATATTATACAATATAGTCGATACTGAATAAAGGAGTATTATCAAATGTTATTTTATTCTGAAAAGCTAGGTAAGGTTTTAAGTGAGCTTGGCTCTGATAGGGCACAGGGCTTAAGTGAAACCGCTATTGCCGAAAAACGCGAAAGATTCGGTGAAAACAAGCTTAAAGAGAAAAAGAAGAAAACTAATTTTCAGCGCTTTTTAGACCAATTTAAAGACGTGATGATAATTATTCTTATCATCGCCGCCATTGTTTCCTTCACAATAATTTGTGTTGAGAAAAATTGGGGCGAGCTTTTTGAGCCTGCGCTTATACTGCTTATAGTCGTAATAAATGCAGTAATGGGCGTTATGCAGGAAAGCAAGGCAGAAAAGGCACTCGAGGCCCTGCAGGGACTTTCAGCCCCGCACGCAAGGGTTATTCGTGACTCTCACGAGCAGATAATTGATGCGACCGAGCTTGTACCCGGTGATATTATTAAGGTTGAGGCGGGTGACTTTATCCCTGCAGATGCAAGGCTTATAGTCAGCTCAAGCCTTAAAAGTGAAGAGTCTGCACTGACAGGTGAATCGGTACCGAGCGAAAAGGATGCCGACGCCGAGATTGGCGAGGATGCACCTTTGGGTGACCGCGCAAATATGATTTTCTCGGGCTGCAGTGTGACCTACGGTACTGCGACTGCGGTGGTTACCGCAACGGGTATGGATACCGAAATGGGTAAAATTGCAGGTCTGCTTGATAACGAGCAGGAAACACAAACTCCTCTTCAGAAAAAATTGGCTCAGCTCGGCAAGTATCTCGGTATTGTAGCTTTAGCGGCTTGTGCGGTTATTTTTGTAATAGGTATTCTAAATGACTTAGACCCAATTCATATCTTTATGACGGCAGTATCTCTTGCTGTGTCGGCTATCCCTGAGGGATTGCCTGCTATAGTTACCATCGTTTTATCTATTGGTGTTCAGCGAATGGTTAAAAAGAACGCCATTATTCGCCGTTTGCCTGCTGTTGAAACACTGGGTAGTGCGTCGGTAATCTGCTCGGATAAAACAGGTACACTCACCCAAAACAGAATGACTCTTATTAAGGCTTACGACGATAAGTCGGGTGCTTTTGAGAATATAGGTAGTAAAAACACTGCCGCTATTACCGAGCTTTTAAAAATCGGCACACTGTGTTGTGACGGCTCGGTAGATTTTTCGGGTGAGACCGAAAAGCATATCGGTGACCCCACCGAAACTGCCATTATTGTTGCGGCGCATAAAAACGGAATGGAGAAGGACGCATTAAACGACAAATACCCAAGACTTGCATCCATCCCATTTGACTCGGATAGAAAGCTTATGACAACCGTTAATAAAATAGACGGTAAAAACGTTGTTATAGTTAAGGGCGCATTCGACGTAATGATGTCACGCTGCGTTGAGGGCGATTTAGAAAAGGCAAAGCAGATTAACGAGGAAATGAGCTCCTCTGCTTTGCGTGTGCTTGCTATCGGCACAAAAACAGTAGATGAAATTAGCGCCCACCCAACCAGTGATGAACTCGAAACGGGGCTTACCTTTGTCGGTCTTGTGGGTATGATTGACCCGCCGCGTCACGAGGCTAAGGAGGCAGTTGCCATTTGCCGCAAGGCAGGTATTAAGCCGGTTATGATTACGGGCGACCATATCACAACGGCGTCAGCTATTGCAAGAGAGCTTGGTATAATGGAAGACGGAGATATGGCTATTACAGGCGCACAGCTTGACGATATGACCGATGATGAGCTTGACAGTATGGTTGAAAAGATTTCGGTTTATGCCCGCGTTTCGCCCGAAAACAAGATTAGAATTGTTAAGGCTTGGCAGCGTAAGGACCAGGTTGTTTCAATGACGGGTGACGGTGTCAATGATGCGCCCGCACTTAAGGCTGCCGATATTGGCTGTGCTATGGGTATTACGGGTACCGACGTTGCTAAGGGTGCGGCCGATATGACGCTTACCGACGATAATTTTGCAACAATAGTTGACGCAGTACGCGAGGGCAGAGGCATCTATGCCAACATCAAAAAGGTAGTTGGCTTCCTGCTTGGTACCAACATTGGCGAGGTAGTTACAGTATTCATTGCAATGCTTTTGTGGCATAAAACCCCGCTACTCTCTATGCAGCTTTTATGGATAAACCTTGTAACCGATTCACTGCCTGCAATCGCACTCGGTATGGAGCCGGTTGAAAGCGATATTATGTTCCAAAAGCCCAAGCCCAAAAAAGAGGGACTCTTTGCAAACGGCCTTGGCGTAAGGGTTGTTTTGCAGGGCTTAATGTTTGGTATACTCTCTCTTGTAGCCTTCTTTATCGGTTGGAAGTTTACGGGCAGCGAAGAGGGCGGTCAGACAATGGCGTTTATGGTATTGGCACTTTCTCAAATTGTTCAGGCGTTCAATATGCGCTCGGGTCATTCGCTCTTTAAGATTGGCTTTTTCGGCAACAAACAGCTCAATAAATCAGCGGCAGTATCACTTATATTGGTGCTTCTGGTACTCTTTACACCACTATCGACAATATTCGGCTTAATCTATCTTGAGTGGTGGCTCTATCTTGTGGCTTTAGGACTTATTATCTTACCCTTGCCAATTATGGAGATTTCTAAGCTTTTCCATAAAACGATATAATGTGTTTTTTTCGATGCACATGTCGCCCCAAAAACAAAGGGGACAATTAAAACAAAGAGGTCGGGGGTTATCCCGACCTTACTTTTTAGGAGTATATATGAAACGTCCTATGATTTTTTGTGCTGTGGTCTGTGTTGCGCTTAGCCTTTGTGTATTGCAGATAGATACGACCCTTGTGACAGTGCTGGCTACCCTAACCTTTATTATGTTTGCAGTGCTTTGTGTTTTTAAGAAAACCCGTATATACGTTATAGTTGTTGCCGCCGCCTTCTTATTTCTTCTTAACACAGCACGAATTAAGATAAATAATATTGATGAGCTTAAAATTTTGGACGGTCAGAACTTTACCGTGGATGCAGTAGTAACCGAGGTCGTAAACAAGCAAGAATATTCTTTGGTTGATATAAAGGTGACCGACAGCCGCGGTATGCTGCCCGACGGTACCAAATTGAGTTTGACATATTATAACGATACTCTTTCGGTTGGCAACGAAATTACGGCAGAGGTTAAGTTATCGGGTATTGATGATTCGGTATATAAAAGGTCAAATTATTCGTCGGGCATATTTGCTAGGGGCTATATTAAGAAGCTGATAAATAAAGAATACGGCACAAACATTTACCATTCACTTGAAAAGTTTAAAATTAAGGTAAATAATATTCTGTTTTCAAATATGTCGTATGAGCACGCCGCATTCGGTGCGGCGCTGACGGTGGGCAACAGTGAGCATATAAGCGACGACTTTTACGTTGATGTAAGACGTAGCGGTGTCAGTCACGTAATTGTTGTTTCGGGACTGCATATGGCGGTTATTTGCGGAAGTATACATAATGCTTTTAATAAAATTAAATTTAACAGACAGGCGTCTGCCGTGCTGACCATACTTTTTATGGTGTTCTTTATGGCGCTGTGCGGATTTACGGCATCGGTAGTTCGTGCAGGCGTTATGTACGGTATATATCTGTCGTCTCGTATTTTTCTTAAAAAGCGTGACGGACTCAATTCTCTGTCAATAGCCGTAACAATTATGTTGATTCACAACCCGTTTTTAATCTGGAGTGTCGGATTTTTACTTTCGGCATCGGCGACGGGCGGTATTATCGTGATTTTACCGATAATGGAAAAATACATTGACAGATATGTTAAACAACCGATATTAAATTGGTTGTTAAAGGCTTCTTCGGTGACTGTTTCGGCGCTTATTACCACACTGCCTATAAGCGCATATTATTTCGGTGAGGTTTCGGTTGTTTCGGTATTTACCAATATTCTGATATCGTTTGCGGTATCGGTACTGCTTGTCTTAGTTGTTATAGGTATTACGCTTTGTATTATAATGGGTAATAATTTTATAGTTTCGGCGGTTTTCGTTTCTGCCGAAATTGTTTCGGTGTATATCACCGCAGTGGTCAGATTTTTCGGTAATTTGCCCTTAGCAACGATGGCGTGCAGTGTTTGGGCCGTAATAGCGGTATATATTTTGGTTATTGCAATTTTTGTTATATTAAAATATACTTATATTATAAAAAATAAGAAAAAGGAGTGTTTAATAGATGGCGGTATGCTACGAACAGATGCTGGCAAACAGTATAAAAAGCGGTAATTTATTAAACACATATTTTATTTTCGGTGATGACGCATATCTTAAGAGAATGTATGTTGACCGTATTATTGATAAAACGGTCGATAGGGGCGATGTATTTAATTTTCTGAAATTCGACGATACTGCGTCGCTTCAGGAGGTATATGATGCCAAAGAGGAATTTCCGCTTATGGCAGATAAAAAGTGTGTAGTGCTTTGCGACTACGATTTTATAGATGCCTCAAAGGCAGATTTTGATAAGCTTACCCAGCTTTTGTCAAATCCTATAGATACTACCGTATTTATATTATGGTGTAACAATTTAGAGTTTGATTTTAAAAAATGCGATAGGGCCAAAAAGCTTGCCGCCGCCGCAGAAAAGGGTGGCGGTATGGCGGTACAGTTAAATCACCGTCAGTTATCCGACCTTAGAAAAATGCTTATTGACGGCGCAAATAAGCGTGGCGCAACATTTGAAGGCGGTGCCGCAGATTATTTGATTGAAAACTGCGGTGAGGATATAAACATTTTAAAAAATGAACTCGAAAAGCTTTGCGCATATGTCGGCAAGGGCAGTATTTCTAAAAAAATTATCGACTATGTTTCGGTAAAGTCGGTAGAGGCGTCTATCTATGACATGGCAAGAGAAATATTTGCCCTCAATATCGGTAAAGCTATGTCACTTCTTGACGAGTTGTTTTATACCAGAACCGAGCCGACCATTATTCTGCACAGTATATTTACGGTGTTTATTGATATTTACAGGGTTTGCGCGGCGAGTGAAGCGGGTCTTAGAATTACCGATATAGCCAAAGATTTCGGCTATGGTAACCGTGAGTTTGTACTGAAAAGGGCGGCAGAGTATCAGAGAAAAACCGATAATAAAAGGTTAAAATTGTGCTTTGAAGAGATACTGTGCGCCGATGCGGAAATTAAAAGTTTTAACTCTAATCAACGCATAGTTTTAGAGGAGCTAGTAGTTAAGCTTGTGTATATTCTGTCAAAGGGTGAAAAACTTGATAACGCTTGATAGAGCCGTAATTGTTGAGGGTAAGTACGATAAAATTAAGCTTGAAAATTTAATAGATACGCTTATTATTTCGACAAACGGCTTTCGCATTTTTAAGGATAAGGAAAAGCTGCAGCTTATCCGTCGGCTTGCCGACCAAAAGGGTATAATTGTTCTAACCGACAGCGATAGCGCAGGTATGCTCATCCGTTCACATCTTAAGGGTATGATAGATAATGAGAAAATCACCAATGTATATCTGCCGCAGATTTTAGGCAAAGAAAAGCGTAAGGCGCACCGCAGTGCCGAAGGGTATCTCGGCGTTGAGGGCACCGGCGACGAAATAATTTTAAAGGCACTTTCTGACGCAGGTGTTATGAGCACCTCTACCGCCATAGGTTCTCGCAGGGTAGAAAAGCGTGATTTATATTTTTGGGATTTAAGCGGCACCGAAAATTCATCGGCAAACAGGGCAGAGCTTTGCAAGCTAATGGGTTTGCCCCAAAACATTCCCACAAATTCTTTTTTAGATTTGATAAATTCAATTTACGGATATGAAAAATTTTCTCAGGTGGTGGAAGAGTGGAAGCAAGAACAGCACAAAAACTAAAACTTCTTTATATTATAGAAATTTTACAAAAGCATAGTGATGAAGACCATCCTATAAATGCCAGTGAAATATGCGAATTTCTTGATAAGAAAGGTATTTCCGCCGAGCGAAAGGCGATTTATAACGATATTGATGTGCTTATTGATTACGGCTATGACATAGTGAAGGCAACCGTGCCCCGCAGGGGATATTTTCTGGGCTCACGTCATTTTGAATTACCCGAAATTTATCTTTTGTGTGATGCTGTGCGCTCGGCCGATTTTATCACCCCAAAGAAAACCCGAGAACTGATCGCCAAGCTTGATTCGATGCTGAGTGATGAGCAGGTTAAAAAGAGAGAAAAGCGTATATACATTGACTCCCACCGTAAATTTAAAAATGAAGAGATTTATTACAGCATAGATAAAATTAATAGGGCGATAGAAAAGGGTGTTAAAATATCCTTTAAATACTCGTCACGTCATCTATCTGATGACCGTAAAATTATAACAAATGAAAAGGTATTTACGGTAAGCCCGTATGCGCTCATCTGGCAAAACGACAGATATTATCTTGTCGGTAACATAGAAAAGTACAATAATCTTATACATCTGCGCCTTGATAAAATACGCTCGGTCGAGATACTTAGCAGTAAGCAGGCAAGACATTTCAGCGAGGTTTGTGAGTATTCAGAGTTTTTTGACAGCGCCGATTACATAGCCAAAACCTTCAATATGTACGGCGGCGAGCTCAAGCGTGTCGAGCTTACCTGTTCAAGAAGCATACTTGACCAGATAATCGACCAGTTTTCAGAGGATATTTTTGTTTACAAGGTCACAGAACATAGCTTCAGTTTTTCGACAAACGCCCTCGTAAGCGACGGACTTATCAGTTGGATTTTGCAGTTTGGTAAGGATATAGAGGTTGTAGCCCCAGAGGAGCTACGCCAGATGGTTATAGGCAGAATAGCAGATTTGAGGGAGCTTTATAAATAATGTTCGGTTTTTTGAAAAAAGAAAAAAAGAATAATGACCTTCTTAAAAAATTTGACGGCAGGCTTGTTAAATATGTCACCAAGCGTGTGGTGCTGAGTGACGGCAGTGTTAATTACGATATAGTCGGAAAAAGCGGCCGTATCGCCGTAATTGATGAACAAATAAGGGTGATTTGCGGTGAAAAGGATGTTTTTAATTGCCCTGTTTCTCAGTCAAAATATTATCTGCTTATGTCGGGCGACGGTGTGACGGTTGAGGGACAGAACACCGTTACAAACAACTATGATACCATCACAGCCTACTATTCTTATTACCGAAAATAGCATTTAACAAAAAATACACCTGATATTCGTATCAGGTGTATTTTTTATCTCATATTTTCTTTTATAATAGGGTATATTTTTTCGCTAAGCTCTGCCGTTGTCATTGAGTCAACCTCGTCTGTGCCGATAACCTCTAATATATCAAGGTATATATCGGTATGACGGCGGAAAAGGTTTCTAAGAATTATTTTGGTGTTGGAAACGGTTGCCACAACGATGGGGCAGTGTGCCTTTTTAGCAATTTTAAAGGCGCCGTTTCTAAAAGGTAAGAGCTCACCCGTTAGACTGCAATAGCCTTCGGGGAAGATGCCCATACAGCAAACGTCGTTTTTAATGAAATCAGCCGCCTTATTTATGGTTTTAACGGCGTTGCGGTTGTTTTCGCGGTCGACAGGCAGACCGTTTAATTTGTGCATAACTTTTGCAATAGGTATCATATCGGTATAGATTTCTTTTTTACCGACAAAGCCTATGTCGATTTTAGGCAAAACATTTATAAATACGGCGGGGTCAAAATCATAGGTATGGTTGCTGACCAACAAAAATTTTTTATCGGTTGGCACCTTTTCAAGACCTGAGGTATGTATGCGAATGTTAAGCGTGCCGAAAAGCAGGTCAATAGTAGCCAGAGTCAGCAGACGGTAGTATCGGCTGACATATGAGTTGTCTTTTTTAAGGTCTACGGCCAGAATTGACAGACCTAAAATTATTGCATGTATTAGAACAAGTGCAATAAAATAACCTAACGCAAAAAGCGGTATTTTCCAGAACAGAGCCGTATTCACGCCTGAAAGTAGGGCGGTAATAACCGAAAGCACAGCGCCGACACCAATATAGAAGTATGTCAAAATGTTCATCTCCGACAAAATTTTTCCAATAATATGATAACACAAAGTCGAAATAAAAGCAATTATTAAATACTGAAAAATATTTACTGAATTTAGTAAAAAACGCTTGACAAACAGAAAATAAGTGTTATAATAATAAATAGATTACTAAATTTAGTAATCTATGTGGATTGCGCAGCTACACAAAGTCAAAATTTAATATTTTCTTAAAATGCCGTTACAGACCCCCTGAACGATGATTTAAGGAGGAAGAAAATGTCGGTAAGAGCAATAAATTATACCGTCAATGAAAACAGCGTGACGCCCGAAGCATCACAATGGGGCGGCATACAGTACGAAAACAATGCAACAACAGTTTCCTACACATTAGATGAAGCACTTAAAACCAAAATACAACAGAATTATCCGCAGGGCAGTACGGTGGTTTATAGAATCGACTTTGATTCACCCGTTGCAGGCTATCACCCGTCGGAGAATATAGAGCCGACAGGCGATGTTATCGCACGCGATATACCGCTTGCGATAACGATATCGGGCGAGCCCTTTCAGTCAACTCTTGTTATTACGGTGTTGGACAGTCAGCTTAACGAAATCGGTACCTTCTGCAGTATACCTTCAAGAATTTATTTCAACAGTGTTTCCCGTGAGCAGTATTCCGAGCAGGAATTGTGTGACAATATTTCCGCTATGGAGCAATCAGTAACCGATATGCATTCACAGGTGCTTGCGGCGGCTGAAAGTGCCGATGTCGATGCAAAAGCGGCCAATTCGGCAATGCAAAGAACCGAACAGGCAAAAGTATCTTTGGAAAGCGGCAGTGAGTTTATCTTTTTAGGCGGGGATGCTCAAAGTCAGGTTAATATCGAAATCGCCGTTGATGGTGAAATGTCGGCCACCAGCGAAAATCCGGTACAGAATAAGGTTATAGCCGAGAATCTGGCTGCTGTTGAGGCTTCAAATGAAGGAATGCAGCAGCAAATAGACAGATTACTCAGTAACGGCAATGGAATGCAGCAGCAAATAGACAAATTACTCAGGAACGGTGATGTGTTGTGGGAAGAAGGCGGATGGTACATGATATCCGGGCAAACCGCTTATTTATCCCAAAAAATAAGTGAACAAAAAACAGGTATTGTTTTAAAGTTCAGTGATTATGACGTAGAAAATGAACAAGTGAGAGATTGGGATTATTCATACCTTTTTATTCCCAAAAACGAAGTCGGAGCGAATGGTCTGGAAGTAACTTACCCATATCTTCACATCTATATGGCCTATGCTGCGGCGAAAGTTTTCACAGTTTACGATGACCGCATACTAGGCAGTGAGGCTAATGCTGCATTCGGGACAGGTGGCACCGGTATAACCTATGATAACAGAAGACGTGTCTTAAGAAAAATATTCGGTGTATAGGAGCAGCAATATGGAATTTCAAATAAAAGATTCTTATAAATAAGGAGGTTTAACAAATGTCTACAAAAATTTATGCAAAAGCAAGATTTGGTTTTCGCAGTGATACGCTCAGCAATTGGCAGGCGAAAAACCCGATACTCGAAAAGGGCGAGCCTGCAATAGTGACCGACGGGGTTGATGGCGAGTGGCTTAAAATTGGCGATGGCGTAACGGCCTTTAATGACCTTGAATGGAAGAAAGGCCCTAAGGGTGATAAGGGCGATAAAGGCGCACAAGGCGAAAAGGGCGATAGAGGCGTGCAAGGTGTTCAAGGGCTACGAGGTCCTCAAGGTGAGCGAGGCCCTCAAGGTGCCAAGGGGGACACAGGTGAAAAAGGCGATACCGGCGCTATAGGACCTCAAGGTCCAAAAGGCGATGTTGGTGCAATGGGTCCCCAGGGTGAAAAGGGGGAGAAAGGAGACACAGGTGAGTCGGGCAAGGATGCCGTAACAGACCAAACCTACAATCCTGAAAGTTCAAACGCACAAAGCGGTAAAGCAGTAGCAGAAGCACTAACAGAATATGCTCAATCTAATGAATTTGAAGGTAGCGTAGTGCATGCGGTATCTAAAAACGGATATGCGACAACCGAACAAGTTTCGGCAATGTTTGATGTTTTGCCCCAAAACGATATTACCGAGAATATACCGCCACAATTAGAAACAAATAAAGTGTATCGTTTTAATATAATATCTGATGTAATTTTTAATTTACCCACAGATGTGGATAACGCTGTTCTTAACTCAATAGAATTACAAGTCACAATATCAAACTATGAAACCATCAGTATAGATTTAGGTGCAACCAAATACTTCGGTGATATTCCTGAACTTAACAACGGCAGTTATATTATTTATTACGAACACAACGGTGAAGATTGGTGTGTTGGTGCTTTAGAAATTGTAGGAGCGTGATAATATGCGAAATACGATGATTAAAAAACTGCTCTTAAATCAGGGTAAATATGAGACAGTTGAAGGTGTACCACCACTAACCCTTGAAAGAAGTCTTGGCAGAAATCTAAAAGACTATAAGCTATACGGTAATAGCATTCAAGATGGCACACCCACACCAGATACACCAGTAGAGGTAGAGAGTGTAGGGGAATATGACGAGGCTACTGGTAAATATAAAATACCAATAGTGACACAAGGTAAGAATTTGTTTGATATAAATAACACAGAACATTGGAAGCAAAGTGGTTATAAATATTACAGTATATATGTAGGTGCTAACCAAACAATAACAGCAAGTTGGGATAATGATTTAACTTCTGGTCAAGGATTTTATTTATGTGTTGGTACTAAAAGTTCTGAAAAAGGAAATGGTAATGCTGGTGGCGGAAACTGGTTGTATAATAGTGCAAGTTCGACGCTTTGTCATAAGGTAGTAAAAGCAAAAGCAGATGCTGAAGGATATATTTATATAAATATGAGTCCGCTTAAGTATGATAAAATACAAAAATTACAAATAGAGTATGGTAGCGCAGCTACAGAATTTGAGCCATACAAAGAGTCAATAACAACCAACATTTACTTACCAGAGCCTTTGCGCAAGGTGGGTGATTATTCTGATTATATTGATTTTGCTAATGGTAAAGTGGTTAGGAATATAAAGAGAGTAGATTTAAAAAGAGTTTATAATACTTATACTTGGGTTGATAAATTAGGAGTACAATTGGGTAATATCTTAGATAATAACTATTCTCGTAACGCTAATAGTATGAGCAATAGAGAAAGTATCTTTGTATCTAACGCTCAAGCTTCGCACTCAATGTGGGTTGGTGCAAATAACAACTATGTTTATTGGATAGGTATTTTAGATTATTTAGGTTTTACAACAGTAGATGAGTTTAATGCTTGGCTTGCTGAAAACCCAACCTATATATGTTATACCACTAAAAACCCAACAGAAGAACTAATAGAGCTGCCGCAGCTACCAACATTTAAAGGTACAACAGTTTACACAGTAGATACAATAATACAACCATCTAATATGGAAGTTACATACAAAAGGAGATGAAACCTATGTTAAAGAAGTTCATTGACGAAAAGAATGTAGAAAGCATTAAAAAAGATGGGTATTTAATAATAGATGGCGAAAAGCACCTTATTTTAAATATCCAAAATCAGCCTATTGAGGTTTTAAATTCTAACGGCATTTATGAATATGTTGAAAATGCCGAGCCCGAAACGGCTGAAAATCAGTATCTCGAAGCATATTACTACCTTGAAAACGGTGTAATACATAAGTGTTACGAAATTAAAGAATATGAATCAGAGTAGTTTTAATTATGTTTAAATTAATACTTGACGCAGGACATGGTAAAAATACAGCGGGTAAGCGTTGTATGAAAGCACTCGACAAAAACGAGACAAGAGAGTGGGTGCTGAACGACCGCATTTGTGATAAAATTGAAAAATTGCTTGCAGAATATGACGGTGTTTCGGTAAAACGTGTTGATGACACAAGCGGTAAAACCGACGTGGCGCTGTCTACTCGAACAAAAACTGCCAACAGTTTTAATGCCGATTTATATCTGTCTATTCATCATAATGCGGGTATGAAGGGCAGAACAGGCGGAGGCCTGATAGTTATTCGTCAAAAGGGGTTGAGTGAGCAGGGCGAAACCGCGAAAATACAAAAGAAATTTTATGACGCGCTCATCAAGGCGGGTGTTTCGAAGGGTAATCGTTCTAACCCCATACCTGCACAAGATTTACAGGTGCTTCGCGAAACGACAATGCCGGCAATACTTATTGAGTGCGGTTTTATGGACAGTGCTACCGATATTAAGTACATATTGACCGATGAGTTTGCCGATAAGGTGGCAAGCGGGTGTGTTAATGTGATAGTGGCACTCGGCTCTCTTACAAAAAAGAAAACCGAGCCGACAAAGACTGAGCCGACAAAAACTGAGACTCAAAATACTGAGGCAGACAAGCCGGCACAACCAAAAATGGAGGTAACATCTGAAGAACCCAAACCTGAAGCAAATAACGACCAGCCTGCCCCCGAAAAGAAAAGCTGGGTAGAGGTTGTTAAGGAAGTGCGTAAGACGATACTTTAATGGATAAAGCTTGTGGATGTAAATAAATAGCGCAAATAAATTAACCGCCCTGTTCAATTTGAACGGGGCGGTTTTCTCATATATTTCGTGTGAAATTTACTTCTTTTTGTGTGAAATTTTGTGTTGTTTAAAAAACAAATTATAATTGTTAGTAAATGAGATGTGCCGTAAAAATAAAGAAAAGACCGCATAAATACGGTCTTTTCTTCTGGCGGAGATGGAGAGATTCGAACTCTCGAACTGTTTGTAGCAGTTACACGATTTCCAATCGTGCGCCCTCGACCGGACTAGGCGACATCTCCGTATTCGGTCACCTGACTATTATACTTTCAGGTGACGCAAAAATCAAGTGTTTTTTATCAATTAACCGAATTTATAAAGCGCAGGAATGCCGCTTTACCGTCGGCATCGCGTTTGTAGACGCCTGCGTGCTCTAAAACCTTAGAGAAAACAAGACCGATTTCATCCTGAATTATTTTTTCAATATTCTCGGCCGTTATACTCTCATATTTAGCTTTAAAGCCGTCAACCCAATCGGCATGCTTAGACAGGGTTTCGTTTTGACGCAAATCGTCGCCGTTAAGAATAGCGGTTTCAAGTTGTGCCATTTCATCTTTAAGGCGCGCAGGCAGAACGGCGAGACCCATAACCTCAATAAGACCGATATTTTCCTTTTTAATGTTATGAAGCTCTTCGTGGGGATGATACACACCCATCGGATGCTCGGGGGTGGTTATGTTGTTGCGAAGCACCAAGTCAAGCTCAAACTTATCGCCGTTTTTGCGTGCGATGGGGGTGATGGTATTGTGCGGCTCGCCATCGGTTTCGGCAAAAATGAAGGCGGATTCATCGGTGTATGCGCGCCACGTAGCCAAAATCTTGCGGGCGAGTTCAATAATTCTATCTGTATTGTCACTACGGAGTCGGATAACCGACATAGGCCATTTAACGATACCTGCCTCAACGTCATTAAAGCCTTCAAAATTAACTGCGGTTTCAATAGGAGCTTTTGCCATAGCAAAGGTGTGGTGGCCGCCTTGGAAATGGTCGTGACTGAGTATCGAGCCGCCAACTATCGGTAGGTCGGCATTTGAGCCGACAAAATAGTGGGGGAACAGCTTTACAAAGTCAAAGAGCTTTTGGAAGGTGTCGTTATTTATCTGCATTGGTGTGTGAAGTGAGTTAAACACGATACAATGCTCGTTATAATACACGTAAGGGGAAAATTGGAAACACCAGGGCTGGTTGTTTATGGTAACGGGGATTATTCTGTGATTTTGACGTGCAGGACTGTTGACCCTGCCTGCATAGCCCTCGTTTTCCTTACAGAGCAGACATTTGGGATAGCCAGCCTGCGGTGCTGCCTTTGCGGCGGCAATAGCCTTGGGGTCTTTTTCGGGCTTTGAGAGATTTACGGTTATTTCGAGCTCGCCGTACTTAGTATCTGCAAGCCACTTTAGGTCCTTTTTAATGCGGTAGCGACGAATATAATCTGAATCGCGACTGATATTGTAAAAATAATCGGTAGCGGCCTCGGGGGAATTATTATAAAGCTTATAAAACTCTTCGGTAACCTCACTCGGACGGGGCAGCATAAGTCCCATAATGCGAGTGTCAAAGAGGTCGCGGTAGACGATGCTATCCTCAATTATGTCATTTTCCACAGCATAGTCTAAAACTTCCTTCAATGTTGCTTCAAGGTCAACGTCCACATAGTTTACGCCATCGTCAACAAACTCATCAAGGCGCAGTGCATCGATGAGTTGATTTGTAATATAAATTACGTCCTGCTCCTTAAAAAATCCCTTTTGAAGTCCATAGCAAACAAGCTTCTTAATGCTTTTGTAAATCACTGTAAAGTCTCCCCTAAATTAAGTTACAAGTAAAATTATACAATTTAATATGTTTCGTGTCAATTACTATATTTTTAATTTTGCAGTGCAATTTCGGTGTTATATATTGCCTGCATTGCCGATTTATCTGTATTTACTACTATATATGTGTATATTGCATCAAATATTGCAAACTGGGCAATACGCGAGTTGAGCGCCAATATAGAATGACGCGTTTCTTCTGCATTGGTAAGCAACACCCGCATATCACTGATATGCGGGTGTTGCTTATAAAATTTATTTAAGCTTTTGCAGTTTTTGGGTTTCGGCAATAACTATTAAGCGCATACCCTTTTTAAAGGGCTCGGTGGGGTCGAAGGATGTGCTGATATTCTCACCGTCACAGACCGCAACAACGTTGATAGAGTATTTTTTTCTCAGCTCTAACTCAATTAAATTTTTGCCAACCCATTCATCACGCACCTCAAATTCAACCATTGATATTTTGTCTGAGAGCTCAATCATTTCTGAAAAGCCTGCAGTAAGAAGTGTGCGCGCAAGACGCTTGCCCGATTCTTTTTCGGGGAAAATCACCCTATCGGCACCAACGTTATAAAGAATTTTACTATGAAGCTCGCTACCACATTTGGCGATAACGGTTTTAACACCCGCTTCTTTACACAGTGAGGTGGCAAGTACGCTTGCTTCAAGGTTATTTGCCATAGCAACTATTGCGACGTCAATATTTGAAATACCCAATTTTTCTATTACGTCGGCATCGGTGATATCCGCGCATTTGCAAAGGGGAATATGGGTGGCGGCGTTGTTGACGTTGTTCTGGTCGATATCAACTGCCAACACCTCTGCACCGTTATTTACAAGCTCTTCTGCGACGGCTCTGCCATATCTGCCAAGTCCAAGCACAGCATAGGTTTTGTTAATACTCATATCAATTATTCCTTTCTATCCAACACTTATTTCTTCGATAGGCTCTCTTATTAAATCGGGGTTTTGCTTTTTAAAATTAAATGCAATGGCAAGTGAAATGGGACCGACTCTGCCAAGATACATAGTTAAAATAATAATCAGCTTGCCAATGCTATCCAGTGAGAAGGTTAAATTTCTTGAAAGTCCCACCGTTGCCGTTGCACTAACCGTTTCGTACATTATATCAAGCGCAGGTGCGTCACAGACGAGTGATAGTAGTATTGTAGATATAAATACAATCGAGAAGGATATAAAAATTACGGTTAATGCCTTGCTTATTGCCGCTTTTGTAATATGGCGGTTGAATATATTGGTATCTGCCTGATTGCGCACACAGGCAATAGCCGACGCGATAATTACAACAAAGGTAACGGTTTTAACGCCACCCGCTGTACCGACAGGGGAGCCGCCGATAAACATTAGCAACAAGCAAAGAATGGCGGATGAATCGGTCAGATTTTCTTGTGCTATTGTAGCAAAGCCTGCAGTTCTCGTAGTTACTGACTGAAAAAATGATATTTGAAGTTTTTCAAAAAAGGTATAATCCTTAAGGGTTAGCGGATTGTCATATTCAAACAGCATAATAAATAATGCGCCCACAATAATCAAAACAAGAGTAGCTGTAATGGCGATTTTGCTGTGAAGTGTAAGGCTTCTGAAAAAACGGCGCCTTTTTTGACGCGGCTGCTTTAACACCCTTAAAACATCCCACCAGACTATAAAGCCTATGCCTCCCAGAATTATTAGCACACAGGTAACAATATTTATGATCGGATTAGTAGCATAATTACATAGGCTGTTTTCGGCAATTACGTCTATTCCTGCATTGCAAAAAGCAGAAACAGCGGTGAAAACCGAAATCCATATTCCCCTCAAACCAAATTGTGGGACAAAAACAGTCATATACAAAAGAGCGCCGATGCCCTCAACAATAAAGGTGCCCTTAATAACCTTTTTGATAAATCTCACAAGTCCCGAAAGGGAATTAAGATTAAAGGCATCCTGCAAAAGCAGGCGGTCGCTGATGCCCATTTTTTTATGAAATAGTATCATAAGTCCCGATATTATTGTAATTATGCCAAGTCCGCCAACTTGAATTAGCAATAGAATGACCGCCTGACCAAAAAAGCTCCATGCCGAAAAGGTCGGCGCTACCACCAAGCCTGTAACACAGGTTGAAGTTGTTGCGGTAAACAGGGCGTCGATAAATGGTGTTGTATTACCGCTTGATGAGCTGATGGGTAGGCAAAGCAATACAGCGCCAACCAGTATGGCGCCTAAAAAACTAAACAGTATTATATGCGTGGTTGAGATTGAAAGCTTTGTTTTTCGCATAATTTCTCACATTCTTTTAAGAAATTTTACCTTAGTATAGCTACAAGCATTATACCACTAATGTATAAAGTTTGCAATAAACAGTAGACATTTCGACAAAATATGATAAAATATGTGTGGTGATGAAAATGTTTTTTAAAACACAAGACAGTATGCCCCCAGGCTCGGGCTTCGAGCAATACGGTTTAACACATTTATTGTGGTTGGCTTTTTGGGTGACGGCGGCGGTTGTTTGCTGCATATTATTTAGGAAGTTAGACGACAAAAAGCAGAAAATAACCCTAATAGTGCTCGGCAGCTATATCTTTTTTCAAGAGATGCTTAAAAACGTGGTCGTTGCCGCGGTGGGTGAATTTAGCTTCGGTTATCTGCCGTTTCATCTGTGTGGAATAAATATACTGCTAATTTTATTTGACGTTATAAAGCCTACAAAGGTTGTGCGCGCATTTCTTTATTATTTCAGTATACCGGGCGCGGCACTTGCACTACTGTTCCCAAACTGGACCGAAACGCCCTTCTTTAACTTTTTCCACTTGCACAGCTTTATAATACATATTTTGTTGACACTCTATCCGCTGTTGCTCGTAACCTCGGGCAAAATAAAGCCCGATTTTAAAATGGCAGGGAAGAGCATGTTATTGCTTATTTGCCTTGCAATACCGATATATTTCCTAAATCTGTGGTGGGGCACCAACTTTATGTTTTTAATGAAGCCCGACGTCGGCAACCCACTTGAAATGTTCGAAAAGCTGCTTGGTAATCATTTGTGGGGATTTCCGATACTTTTACCAATAGTTATATTGGTAATGTTCGCACCCATATTTATTGTTAATAAGTGTAAAGAAAAGCGTATTGCATAGGCAATACGCTTTTTCATATCTTTTTCATTTTAAGGGTTTTATTATATTTTTTCGCATAGTCAATCATTGATCTTGTACCTCGGCTTTTTTCATCCCAAAAACAGATTATAAAGTCGCCGATTCGAGCCATTTGCTCGTCGAGCTTCTGCCGTATTTTTCCCAGTCAGCAGGGTATTTTTCAACCTCAAAACCATTTTCCTTCGCATAGCGTTCCCCGATAGCATCAGCGCCGCTTGCACACCCCGAAACGATAATATTATTGTTTTCTTTTCGAATATCAGATAAGTAAAAATCAATATAAAGCTTTGCCTCATCATAATTATTATAATCTCTGCAACCTGCAATGACAACGCGCTTAAGCATATAACTACCCTAATATATTTTACTATCGTTTATAGTGAAATCAATACTATTTTTTGATAGTACATATACTAAAAATCGGGTGATAATTTATGTACTATTCAAGACTTAAAGATTTAAGAGAGGATAGAGATTTAGTTCAAAAGGAAGTAGCAGCCATTCTTGGAATTGACCAAAGAGTATATAGCAATTATGAAACTGGTAAAAGAGAAATACCCACACGCTTTGTTGTAAAACTTGCAAAGTTTTACAATACATCAGCCGATTATATTCTAGGTATGACAAACAATATTAAACCATATAAATAATATGCTCTGAGGGAAATGACAAAAAATTACCTAAAAGAAAACCGACAAAGTTAAGGAATTATGATTATAGCAGTGACGGATATTATTTTGTAACGATATGTACACATAAAAAAGAAAAATTATTTTCGAATATCGTAGGGCAGGAGCAAGCCCCTGCCCTACATTATCGGACGTAATATGTACATTCAAATCGTTAACGACTCGCAAATGTCATGCCATAAGACAAAAACAAAACATTTTTCAACCCTGATTTCACGACCATATTATGCGCGACCAAAATGATTACCGAAAAAATAGGGGAATATATTGATAATAATGCGGCGAAATGGCAGGATGACTGTTTTTGCAGTGAATAAAAAGAGGACTTGAGAAACTTCTCAAGTCCTTTAATTCATCTGTGGTATAAATTATTTATTAAGTGCTTCGTAAACTGCAACTGCGCAAGCAACGGTAGCGCCAACCATGGGGTTGTTACCCATACCAATAAGACCCATCATCTCAACGTGTGCAGGAACTGATGAAGAGCCTGCGAACTGAGCGTCAGAGTGCATACGTCCCATAGTATCGGTCATGCCGTAGGAAGCGGGGCCTGCAGCCATATTGTCGGGGTGGAGTGTACGACCTGTACCGCCGCCCGATGCAACTGAGAAGTACTTCTTGCCCTGCTCGATGCATTCCTTCTTATAGGTACCTGCAACAGGGTGCTGGAAGCGGGTGGGGTTGGTTGAGTTACCGGTGATAGAAACGTCAACGCCCTCAAGATGCATGATAGCAACGCCTTCGCGAACATCGTCGGCACCGTAGCAGCGAACCTTTGCACGCTCGCCGTTTGAGTAGGCGATTTCTTCAACTATTTCAACCTTACCTGTGTAGTAGTCAAACTTGGTCTGAACGTAGGTAAAGCCGTTAATACGAGAGATAATCTTAGCAGCGTCCTTACCTAGACCATTAAGAATTACGCGTAAATCTTCTTTTCTTGCCTTGTTAGCACTTCTTGCTAAGCCGATAGCACCTTCGGCAGCAGCAAATGACTCGTGACCTGCCAAGAATGCGAAGCACTTAGTTTCTTCTCTAAGCAGCATTGCACCGAGGTTACCGTGGCCAAGACCAACCTTACGGTCGTCAGCAACAGAGCCGGGGATGCAGAATGACTGAAGACCAAGACCGATTTTCTCGGCTGCCTCAGCGGCGGTTTTAACCTGATCTTTAATAGCGATTGCACAGCCTACAACGTAAGCCCAGCAAGCATTTTCAAAACAGATAGGCTGAATGCCCTTTGTGATATTATAAGCGTCAACACCTGCTTCTTCGCAGATTTTCTGAGCTTCTTCAATAGAAGAAATGCCGTGCTTGTTAAGTTCAGCATTAATCTGAGCAATTCTTCTGTCATAACTTTCAAATAAAGCCATTGTCTATATCCTCCTGTAATTATTCTTTTCTCGGGTCGATAAGACGGGCAGCGTCGTCAACGCGGCCATACTGACCGCTTGCCTTTTTAAGTGCCTCGTTAGCGTCCATACCGTTTTTAATCATTTCCATCATTTTGCCGAGGTGAACGAACTTATAACCAATGATTGTATTGTTTTCATCAACAGCACACTCGGTGATGTAGCCCTCAGCAAGCTCGAGGTAGCGTGGGCCCTTTGCAAGTGTTGCATAGGTTGTACCTACCTGTGAGCGAAGACCTTTACCGAGGTCCTCAAGACCTGCACCAATTGGAAGACCGTCTTCCGAGAAGGCTGTCTGTGTACGACCGTAAACAATCTGAAGGAATAATTCGCGCATAGCTGTATTTATAGCGTCGCAAACAAGGTCGGTATTGAGTGCTTCGAGAATGGTTTTGCCAACCAAAATTTCAGAAGCCATAGCTGCCGAGTGGGTCATACCCGAGCAACCAACTGTCTCAACGAGAGCTTCCTGAATCACGCCCTCTTTAACGTTGAGGGTAAGCTTACAGGTACCCTGCTGCGGAGCACACCAACCGATGCCGTGTGTAAGACCGGAGATGTCCTTAATTTCTTTAGCCTGAGTCCACTTTCCTTCCTGCGGGATAGGAGCAGGACCGTGATATGTACCTTTAGCGAGAGGGCACATATTTTCTACTTCATGTGAATAGATCATTATTAAAACTCCTTATCTATATTTGGCCAAATGACCATACAATATAATTATATATCAACGAAATTAAAAACACAATAGTAAATATTGAAATTTCGACAAAATATTAACACACTTGAAAGCATAATGATAGTATGGTAAACTATTTGTAGATTTTGGAGGTAGTTTTATGGCTTTTAAGGAAACAAATATTAAAGAATTAAATGAGAATTTTATAAAAAATATTGCTGATGAATGGATGCTTATCGCTGCAGGGGATGAGAGTGGCTACAATATGATGACGGCGTCATGGGGCTTTGTCGGCGAAATGTGGGGAAGCGATACCGTTATTGCGGCGGTGCGGCCGCAGCGTTACACTATGGAGTTTATCGATAAAAGCGACTATTTTACGCTCAGCTTTTATGGGGACAAAAAGGAAATTCATAAGGTGTGCGGCTCACGCTCGGGCAGAGAGGTAAACAAAACTGAGCTTACGGGTTTAACACCCGTATTTTCAGATAACACCGTTTATTTTGATGATGCAAGGCTTGTTATAGTGTGTAAAAAACAGTACGTAGCACCGCTTAAAGAGGAAGGCTTTTTGGATAAAGAGATTTTAAATAAATGGTATAATGGGGACCTTCATAATATGATTTTTGGTAAAATTGAAAAAGTACTTATAAAATAGCAAAATGCCACCGGAATGTCGGTGGCATTTTCTTGTTGAAATTATGCGGATATTATAGTATATTATATACAAGTATATCTTTTTTCGGGAGATAGTTATGAAAATTATTGTTGTGGGTTGCGGTAAAATAGGCGCAACAATTATAGAAAGTCTGGTTAATGAGGGCCACGACGTTACGGCGGTAGATAATAATCCTACTGCTTTAAATGATATGGTTGAGATTTATGACTGCATGGGTGTCTGCGGCTCAGGTACCGACTGCAATACACTCAGTGAAACGAGCGTCGATAACTGCGAGCTTTTTGTTGCCGTTACCGGCTCGGACGAGTTTAATATGCTCTCTTGTTTTATGGCTAAGAGTCTGGGGGCAAAGCATACTATAGCGAGAATAAGAAATCCTGAATATAATGATAAAAACCTTGGCTTTATTAAACAGAAGTTAGGTCTTTCTATGGCAATAAATCCTGAGCTTTTGGCTGCCAGGGAAATTTTTAGCGTATTACAGTTACCGTCTGCCGCTAAGGTTGATAAATTTTCGCGCAGAAATTTTGAAATGGTTGAAATTCTCCTAAAAAGCGGCTCACCGCTTGATGGTATAAGCCTTATAGATATGCGCAAAAAGTACACCGCAAAATTCCTCGTTTGCGCGGTAGAACGTGAGGAAGAGGTTTTTGTTCCCGACGGTAATTTTGTGCTTAAAACAGGGGATAGGATAAGTATCACAGCTTCACCCTTTGAAATAGCAAAGCTGCTTAAAAGCATAGGTCTTGATGTTAAGCAGTCGAAAAACGTTATGATACTCGGTGCTACCAAAACATCATATTACCTTGCAAAAATGCTTGTTACTGCAGGCACAGCCGTTAAGGTTATAGACCAGAACCAAAGCCGTTGTGAGCAGTTTAGCGAGTCGCTGCCCGAAGCCGTTATTATAAACGGTGACGTTGCAGCACAGCAGGTGCTTGTTGAAGAAGGAATTCGCTCGATGGATGCCTTTGTATCATTAACGGGCGTTGATGAAGAAAACATTATTATGTCACTTTTCGCAACAACACAGCAAGTGCCGAAGGCGGTTGCAAAGGTTAACCGAGACGAGTTTATCACTATGGCTGAGCAAATAGGTATAGAAACCGTTGTGTCACCGCGTAATATAATAGCCGACGTTTTAGTGCGTTATGCGCGCGGTCTTCAAAATTCTATGGGTAGCAAGATGGAAACCCTTTATAAAATTATGGACGGTAAGGCTGAGGCTCTCGAATTCCTTATTGAGCCGGATTGCGAAATTGCCGATATACCGCTTAAAGAAATTAAACTCAAAAAAAATATACTGATAGCCGGTATTATACGTGCAAGAAAAACCATCATACCGTCAGGTGACGATAGAATTTTAGCGGGTGACACTGTTGTTGTGGTAGCGGCAGGTCAGCGAATTAACGATATCTTAGATATTGTAAAGTAGAGGCAGTAGATTTATGAATCGAAAAATGGTCTTTAACACGGTCGGTAAAATTATTGTGACCGAGGCGGCGCTTATGCTTTTGCCGCTTATAACCGCAGTTGTTTATAACGAAAAGGTGTCTGCTTTTTCTTTTTTAATTACTATAGGCATTGCGGTTATTGTGGGCGCCGTGTTTATGGTGTTGACCAAAACAAAGGATAAGGCGATATATGCAGGTGAGGGCTTTGTAATTGTTGCACTCGCTTGGTTTTTGATGTCGGTGATAGGCTGCCTGCCCTTTGTTATAAGTAAAGAAATACCAAGCTTTTTCGATGCGTTTTTTGAGACTGTAAGCGGTTTTACAACAACGGGTGCATCAATACTTAATGACGTCGAAGCAATGAGTCATGGTATGCTTTTTTGGCGTAGCTTTACACACTGGGTCGGCGGTATGGGCGTGCTTGTTTTTGTTATGGCTATAATACCGGGCAAAACAAACGGTTATATGAATATTTTGCGCGCTGAGGTGCCGGGGCCCATTGTAGGTAAGCTGGTGCCCAGACTTCGCGATACTGCAAAGCTGCTTTACGTCATATATATAGCCTTAACCATTTTACAGGTTATATTATTGTGCTTTGGTGGTATGCCGTTTTTTGAGAGCCTGCTTCACACCTTTGGTACGGCAGGTACGGGCGGCTTTGGTACACGTGCCGACAGCATTGCGGGATACAGCCCCTATATACAGTGGGTTATAACGGTGTTTATGCTGGTTTTCGGCGTAAACTTTAATATCTATTACCTTATATTGTTCCGTCATGCAAGGCAGGCACTTAAAAGCACTGAGCTGTGGGTATATTTAGGCATTGTGGCGGTGGCTGTAACTGCAATAACAATCAATATTTCTCATTTATATAATAACCTATCTGAGTCACTGCGTTATTCTGCATTTCAGGTTGCATCAATAATAAGCACAACGGGTTATTCGACCACCGATTTCGGTGCGTGGCCTATTGCGTCAAAAACAATACTTCTTGTGCTTATGGTGATTGGTGCTTGTGCAGGCTCGACGGCGGGCGGTCTTAAGGTATCACGTGTCGTTTTAATATTTAAAAACATAGTCAGGGAAATAAAGCATATGCTTCATCCCCGTTCGGTAAGTAAGGTAAGGTTTGAGGGTAAGGCCGTGCAGGAGACAACGCTCGGAAGTGTAATTACCTATTTTGCGGTATATATGGTTTGCTTTGTGGTTGTGTTTTTACTGGTTTCCACAGAACCGTTTAGTATAGAAACCAATCTGTCGGCAACCTTGGCTTGCTTCAATAATATAGGTCCGGGACTTGACGCTGTAGGCCCCGCTTCAAGCTATGCGGCATACAGTGATTTTTCGAAGGTTATACTATCGGTTGCCATGCTTTTGGGAAGGCTTGAAATATTCCCAATAATAATTGCTATTTCACCATCAACATGGATGCGTAAATACAGATAGGAGAGTAGTATTGAAGAAAATAGAACTTCTGCAAAAAATGCTCAAGTTTTTTGCCGCTTGTATATTTTTGGTCGTTCTTTATTATGTAATTTCGGCAATTTGGAACATTATTTCGGTTGTGATATATTACAGCGCCCAAAATATTGACAATAGCTTTTGGCACGACGTTTTAAAATATATCGAGCGTTCAAGCCCCGAGGCGACCCTCGCTTACAGGTGGTCAGCAATTGTATACTGCGTTGCCGATATGGTGTCGTTCGTTATGGTATTTAAATATTTGCTTGACGTTATTGAGGAGGGCACACCCTTCACACCGCACTCTGCAAGACATATGACCTTTATTGGTCTAAAAACAATATTTTTGCCTCTTATAGCCGAGTTAATAGCCCTTATAATACATCTGCGTTACGGTGTAGGCAGTGAATATTCCGACCATATGCCGGTAGTTATTTCGGTTATTTTTGGTGTTGTGCTATTGTTTGTATCACTTATACTTCACCACGTCGTCGAGCTTGAGGAAAAACTTAAAAATTTAGATAATAAAGAATAATAAAATCCCGTAAGGAAATTTCCTTACGGGATTTTATTATTCTTTATTATCTAAATTTTTAAGTTTTTCCTCAAGCTC
>JAZQGO010000009.1:0-8847 GCA_045540055.1 Acutalibacteraceae bacterium | reverse complement strand
GTAAGCTCAATGATTGGAAGGCTTCTGTTTTACAGTCGATTTTGTTGTTCCTTTCGTTTGCGCTGATTACAATCGGCGTTGCATTAGAAGCAAGAACACCATCGGGTATTGGAAATGGCTTTTGGGCGTTGAATCTCGTTATTCCGGCAACCGGATTTATGCTTTCTTTGGCAAACTGGTATTTTGTAAGAGTCTATAAAAACAGAAAAAGTTTTTCCAATTATTCTTTAATTGCAACACTTGGTGTTACACTATGTGCTTATATATGGTCAGGCTTTCATTACGAAATAAATCTTTTTGACCTATTTGCAGGAAATGATTTTGCTAATATTTTAGAAATTCTGCATGCGTTATTACTTCTCAACGGAATCGGTATATTGTTGACGGTTGTATTTTGTACTTTATCCAAGACACTCTCAAACCAATACGCAAAGATGTTGGGGAAAGAGTAAGGTGATTATATGAAAAAAGCAATATCAATTTTGATGTGCTTGTTATTTGTACTGACAATATTGTATCCTGCAGGTGTTATAATAACAGCGTGTTTGGGATATAGCTTTGAACTTATCAGTGTTTCGGCTTTTGCAATCGCTATTGCTGTATTATCCGTTTGTATAGTTATACTCTACCTTGTTTTCAAAAACCAACTTGAAAGCAAAACGGTACAGATTCTATTGGCTATTATAACGCCATTATCTTTAATCAATGCTGTTTTCTATATTTTTGAGTGTTCGCAAATATGGGTAATAGCATGCGTATTATTATCTGCAGTTTGTTGCTGCTACTTGACAGTTAAATACGGAAAACCATTGGCACTCAAAGTTGTCGCATTGGTTTTGTCTGCACTAATGATATTGCCGATTGGCTTCTTCGGTTTTATTGCCTTGATTTTTGGCAACATTTGTCAAAACACAGTTGTACAAACTGTTGAATCTCCGAGTGGAAAATACTACGCTCAAGTTATTGACAGCGACCAAGGCGCCCTTGGCGGAGATACCCTTGTTGATGTATACGAGAAAAGCGGAATAAATGCAATTCTTTTCAAAATTGAAAAGAAACCTCAACGAGTGTATTTCGGTGAGTGGGGAGAATTTGAAAATATGCAGATCCATTGGAAAGACGATAATTGTTTAGTGATTAACTCCGTTGAATATGAAATAGAATAACACGAGAGAACATCGCAAGTAATTTCGGAGCATTTTGTAGCAATATTACCTTTACCCTAATTCAATCGTCCTTGCTAATTACCTGCTAATCAAATGAGTTAAAACAGGATAATATCTGTGGTAACGGCGTAACACAAGATAATACTTTAACCTTAAAAATCCCCTGACAGCAGGGGATTTTTAGGTATTATAAGGGATGCCGTTATCGTTTCCATCGGTATCTCCTAAGGGCTAGTTGAGGGTTCGATTCCCCCAAGCGGTGCCAAAAAAAAACGATAAGTTGAAACTTGTCGTTTTTTCAGTTACATTCGCCTTAAGGCGAGTTATATTGCTTCGCAGCGATATTTTGACTTCGTCCAAGTGATATTCGCTTCGCGAGTTTTTAAGGCGAATATAATATCACTTCTGCAAAACAAAAATATCACTATGCCATTAGGCACAATATCACTCTGTTCGTTAGAACAGAATATCACTAAAAGCTATGGTAGATCGAACACATAGGTTCTATTATCTAAGTGGGGTTTATTTCAACTCTGAACACTACGAAAAAAGCAAAAAGCGGCGAGCCAAGCTCGCCGCTTTTCACATTTTAATCACTTAATATCGTAAACACTGCGTAGCGTAAGCTCACTTGCGCATCCCTTTAGGATTCGCACAGTAACCGAGCCCTTATCCATATCGAAATAGTTATCGTCAAGAATAAGGTCATCGTGGGGCGCATCAATCTCAACATATTTTGCGTATGCGTCGCTTGTTACGGTAATTTCGTCACCATTAATTTCGTATTTCAGCTTCGGGTCTTCAAAGCGGTGGTACTTCGGCGCCGTAAATAGAACACTGCCGCCAGACACTACCCTGCCGTCAACCACAAACTCGTATGATAAATGATTGTTATCAACATCGGTCTTGTTGAAGTCAATTTCATCAAGATGGTACACCGACAGCGGCGCTACCGCAATTTGATTTTCGCCACTGTTTATCAACTCGCTCTTGGTATTTCTCAAATACCATCTGACCTTGCCCTTCACCTCAGACAGAGTATCGTTGGTCACACTAAGTGACGCCTTGGTTGCGTAGTCATAATAGCCCTGTTCTAAATCTACCGATTCACGTGTTGTGGTCTCGCCCGTCTCGCAACAGGATATCATAACGGGCGCAAAAAATCTTTTTGCGACATACTGCAACGCCTTAAAGCGACCATAATAATCTATACTCGCCCAAGAGGCCACGGGCCAGATATCATTAAGCTGCCAATAAAGTGCGCCCATACATCTGCCCCTATTGCGTCTGAAATGCTCAACACCGTATTTTATCGCCTCGGCCTGCAATAATTGTGAGGCATATAAAAGGGTGCCAAAATCTCTCGGATATAAAAATGTCTGCGAAAGGTAATTGAGAATCTTACCGTTAGCGGTGCCGTTTCTCTGGTGCATTTCCATAATTCGACTGAATATATTTCTATCCTTTTCCTCGGTAAAGCTCTCAACCGTTTTAAGACATGTGAAGGACTGAAAACCAAACTCACTCAGATACCTGAAATGCGTTTTTCGGTAGGTCGAGAACGGCACTCCGCCATGCCAAACCTCCCAATAATGTCCGTCGCCGTAATCTTGATTATTCGGGTCAACAAAATGGCCGCAGCTTGTCGGAGATGATGAAATATACGGGATATCAGCATCTACCCCTTTCACTATACTTGGGAAAATATCCTCAAACATTTCGATATAAACCCGTTTAAAGCGCTCATTTGCACCTATGTATATCATTTCAATCTCATTGTTACCGCTTATAACACCAAGGCAGGCGTGATGAGCAATTCGGCTGACATTTTGTCGCACCTCTTCCTTTATCTCGCTCATCATACGCTCGTCGGGGTCGTACATACAGCAGGCAAACATCATATCAAGAAAAACTACAATACCGAGTTCATCGCATATTTCAAAGAAAAAGTCATCGGGATAATAGCCGCCGCCCCAAACACGAATGGTGTTGAAATTACTGTTTTTGCAGTGGGTCAATAACTCTCTTGTGCGCTCAGGCGTTATTCGTGAGAGTATATTATCCTCGGGAATATAATCGGCGCCCATCGCAAACATATCGACACCGTTGATTTCGTGATAAAAGCTCTCCCCCCATTTATCCTTCTCGCGCACCAGTCGCATTTTTCTAAGGCCAACCCGTAGCTCTTGAGAGTCCTTAACCACGCCATCCTCAATAAGCTCTACCGAGAATCCGTATAGCTTTTGTTCTCCAAGTCCGTTAGGCCACCAAAGCTGAGCGTCCTTTATTTCACATTCTGTATTGGGCGCAATTTCAAAGATCTCACCATCAGGTGAAGTAACCTTAACCCAAACTTGAGCTTCACCGTCGGTCTCAACCTTCGCTGTAACAAAAACCCTGCCGTCAGTATGGCGCTGTAAAATTTTAAGGTCGGTAATCTCGGCGCTATCCTTTTCAAGCAGATAAATATCCTTCCATATACCTTCATCGGGCAGACGCGGGCCCCAATCCCAGCCCTGCATACAATGTGCCTTTCTTATTTGATTAGTACCTACAAGGGAATGGAAATTGCCCGGCCAGGGATACTTTTTGTCCTTTTCTTTTATGTAAGGATTTACGGGGGCAAACACGAGTTTAAGTTCATTTTCGCCACATTTAAGCAAATCAGTAACATCAAAACGGTATTTTATGTGCATATTTTGGGTGTCTGCAATCTTTTCACCGTTTAAATACAGATTGCAAAGTGTATCAAGTCCCTCGCAAACAAGAAAAACAGGATTATTGCCTGTTCGGTTATATGAAAACCTCTTCTCAAATGTATATTCGTGCTGGGATATTTCAAGATAAATAAGTTCATTATCGGCAAAATAAGGGTCGGGCAACAGCTTGTTGTCTAAATACAGAAACGAATAGATCGAACCGGGGATATTGCCCTGCACATCATATCCGTTACCCGTCATGCGCCATTTGCCACCGAGATTATACTTTTTCATTATTCTTTTCCTTTGCTGTTTTTCAGGAACATCCTTGATATTTACATAATATTATGATAAAATACCCGTGTCAATGCTATTTATTACTACTGATTTGTATTTTCTTACTATTTAGGATTAAGGATTGGAGTACCGTATGAAAATTCATTATTTCGGCACAAATTTTACACATGCCAAGAGCGAATGGTGTGCAAGAAGGGTGTTTGAGCATTATACTTTCTGCTATTTCTTAACCCCGTTTCTATACGAAAAAGACTCAAAAGCCTTAGTCGGTAACGCGGGAGATTTTTTGATAATTCCCCCGTCTTATGTGGTGCATCACGGCCCCACACCCGATATGACCGACGGCTTTGAAAACGACTGGCTCTATGTTTCGGGTAAAGAAATTGACAAGCTACTTGCCCGCTACCCCCTGCCCCTGCTCGAGCCCTTTAAGGTATCCTCACCTGTTCTTTTAAAGCAGTGTATTACACAGATTGAAAAAGAATTCAGCCGTAAGGAAAAAGGGCTTGAAGATAAGCTTTATCTTAATGTAGCCATATTTATCATAGAACTGTGGCGAAGCTATATTTCGGCAAACACTAAGGATAACGTTGTAAATCGCCTGGAGCGAGCGAGGATGAAACTGCTTGAGGATATATCGGTAAACACCCCATTGCGTGAGCTGGCCTCATACGCAGGATATTCTCAAAGCAGATTTTGCGCACTTTATCTTGAAAAATATAAGATTTCACCCAAGGCCGAGCTTATGCGTGAGCGCATATCCGAAGCTCGACGCCTTCTTAAATTCTCTGATTTTTCGGTTGAGCAAATCGCCTCTATCCTCGGCTTTAGCAGTATTGGTCACTTCAGCCGATACTTTAAAAAGTCTACGGGTATACCGCCGAGTGAATACCGCAACCGCACTATTTGCAGATAAATAGTATAACCGTTTATTGCTTTTAAGCCACAATAGTGATATAATCTATTTGTAAATAAATGTTTAAGAGGAATGTCTAATGTACAAACTTGCTATTGTTGTACCCTGCTATAACGAGGAAGCCATTTTACAAAACACCATCGAGACACTAAAAAATCTGCTCGAAGAACTTATCGATAAGGGTAAGATCAACCCCGACAGCTTCATACTTTTTGTAAATGACGGCTCGGCTGATGACACATGGACTATACTGTGTCGTCAGCACGATTTATCGCCTCATATAAACGCCATAAGTCTGGCGGCAAATGTCGGCCATCAGAACGCACTGCTCGCAGGACTTGAGAGCGTGAAGGATGACTGTGATATCGCCGTTAGCATCGATGCCGATTTACAGGACGATATATGCGTAATTGAGCAGATGATAGATAAATATGCGTTGGGTGCCGATATTGTTTACGGTGTCAGAAACGACCGCAAGAGCGACTCATTTTTAAAACGCAGCTCTGCCAATCTGTTTTATAAGCTTATGTCGGTTATGGGTGTTAAAACTATCGAAAATCACGCAGATTTCAGACTGATGAGCGCCCGAGTTCTAAATCAATTATCGAGGTATAACGAGCGCAACCTGTACCTGCGAGGTATAATTCCCTCAATGGGCTATAAAACCGACCGTGTCTACTATTCGCGCCTTAAAAGACACGCAGGTCGAAGTAAGTATTCGCTCGGCAAAATGATAAGACTTGCCGCAAACGGCATAACCTCATTTACAACACGCCCAATAGCAATCATAACCGCGCTCGGTTTTATAATTATGCTGTTCGCTCTAGCAGCTCTCATCTATACACTTGTTGCATATTTTAGCGGTAACACTACACCCGGTTGGTCTTCGCTTATGATTTCAATCTGGTTTTTGGGCGGCGTTCAGCTTTTCTCTATCGGCATTGTCGGTCAGTATGTCGGTAAGGCATATTTTGAAACAAAGCAAAGACCGCGATATGATGTTATAGAAAATCTTAAGCATAAATAAGAGGCGATTTTATGACCTATAGTGAACTTAAAAAAAATAAGGAAATTGCAAGCTATATTAAAAGGGCTGATGAATCGTTATTGGCGCTCGGCTACACCGAGCACAGCTTCGCCCACGTTGGCCGCGTTGCCGACACTGCTTCATATATTTTAAGCACGCTGGGATTTGGCGAGCACGATATCGAGCTTGTGAAAATTGCCGCATATCTGCACGATATCGGCAACCTTGTCAACCGTATCGACCATTCGCAAAGCGGTGCCGTTATGGCATTTCGTCTGCTTGACCATATGGATATGCCCGCGGACGATATTGCAACCATTATAACCGCCATCGGTAATCACGACGAGGGTACGGGCGTTGCCGTTAATCCCATTGCAGCGGCACTTATATTGGCAGATAAATCGGACGTTCGTCGCACAAGGGTGAGAAACAGCGACACAACCACCTTCGATATACACGACAGGGTTAATTACTCGGTTAAAAACTCTCAGTTGCAAATCGATAAGGCATCAAAAAACATCACCCTAACGCTCGAAATCGACCCGCAGTACAGCTCGGTTATGGATTATTTCGAAATTTTCTTAGCCCGAATGACCATGTGCCGTAAGGCAGCCGAAAAGTTAAATCTGCAATTCAAGCTTACAATAAACGGACAACAGCTTTTGTAATATTTTAGAAAAGAGGGCTATGCCCTCTTTTTTTATACCTTTTAAATACTTTTTATAAAAAAGCAAAGTTATTTTTTTACATTGTTAATACTTGAACTAAACGACACAATAGTATATAATTAAAATGGATAATTTTGAGAGGAATTTACTTAAGAAAGGAAACTGTAATTATGACCACTTCGGAGATTGTTTTGAGTTTTGTGGCATTACTCGGTGGACTTGCGTTCTTCCTTTACGGTATGAATGTTATGTCGCATGGCCTTGAAACTATGGCAAAGGGCAAGCTTGAGCGCAGTCTTAAAAAGGCGGCTTCAAACAAATTTTTAGCACTTTTTGTCGGTGCAGGCATCACCATTGCCATTCAGTCATCGTCAGCTCTTACCGTAATGCTTGTAGGTCTTGTTAACTCGGGACTTTTAGAGTTCGGACAAACCATCGGTGTTATTATGGGTTCAAACATTGGTACAACCCTCACCGCCTGGATTTTGAGTCTTGCGGGTGTTGATGGTGATACGCTGTGGATGCAGCTGCTTAAGCCCACAAACTTTTCACTGATTTTTGCCCTTATAGGCGTCTTGCTTACAATGGCATCTAAAAAGCAAAGCCATAAAAACACGGGTAACATCCTTTTAGGTTTTGCAATTTTGATGTTCGGTATGAATCTTATGTCAGATTCTATGGAACCTCTTACCGAGCTCGAGGGCTTCACAAGTCTTTTAACTGCATTTAAAAACCCGCTTCTTGCAGTGGCGTTTGGGGCAGTCTTTACAGGTATCATTCAAAGTTCTGCCGCGTCAGTCGGTATTTTACAGTCGTTGGCAATCAATGGCGGCGTTACATACGGTATGGCAATTCCGATTATTATGGGACAAAATATCGGTACCTGCGTGACGGCACTTATCTCGTCAATCGGTGTTAGCCGCAACGCTAAAAAGGTTGCAGTAATCCACCTCTCCTTTAATATAATCGGTACAACGGTTTGTCTTATTCTATATTACGGTGCAAACGCTATATTTAACTTTGCATTTAATAACCAAGAGATTTCACCCTTTATGATAGCTATTGTTCACAGTATATTTAACGTTGTTACAACGTTTATGCTGCTCCCATTCACCAAGATGCTTGAAAATATTGCCAACTTTGTCATTAGGGATAAGGAAGACGATAAGAAACAGGCATTCCTTGATGAGCGAATTATTACGGTACCTGCCTTCGCTGTATCAGAGTGTAACAGCCGTACCTTTGAAATGGCAGAGTATGCTAAAACCGCAATAACCAAGGCTATTAAGCTTGTTGGCAACTATAACCAAGCCTACATTGACGAGATACTCGCTTGCGAGGACAAGCTTGACTACTATGAGGATAAAATTGGTACATATCTTGTAAAAATATCAAGTCACGGTCTATCCGAGTCTGACAGTAAAAAACGCTTCCGTATGCTTCATACGATAGGCGACCTTGAGCGTCTTGGTGACCACGCCGTTAATCTTATTAAGGTCGCTAAGGAGATAAACGAAAAGGAAATTGTATTCTCTGAGGCGGCAAGAAGCGAGCTTGCTGTCCTCGTCTCGGCAATTGAGGAAATTCTTGATACCACCTTTAAGTCCTATGCAGACAATGACGCATTACTTGCCACCAAGGTTGAACCACTCGAGCAGGTAATCGACGGACTTATTGCAACCGTTAAATCACGTCATATAGACCGTCTGCAAGCGGGTAAATGCACAATCGAATTAGGCTTTGTGCTTTCGGATATACTCAATAATCTTGAAAGAATTTCCGACCACTGCTCAAACATCGCGGTTGCTATTATTGAGGTTGACCACGGCGAAATGGATACACACAAATACTTGAACCGCATTAAGTATGGTGGCAACGCTTCCTTTAGTGAGCATTTTGATGAATACGAGCTTAAATATTCATTATAATTTAATAGTCACAACCTCCGGCTAAGCCGGAGGCTTGATTAAGCCCTAGAAGGGCATTTTTCAGGCCACACCCCTAAAGGGGCTCCGAAAGGTTCTGCCACCCGCATTACTTCTTCGGGCAACCCCTAAAGGGGTGTTTCATTTAG
>JAZQGO010000008.1:0-24820 GCA_045540055.1 Acutalibacteraceae bacterium | reverse complement strand
CGGGACCCATTTATGGGTAGTAAGTAAACGTTGCATGGCTGGCAGGCCAATCAAAAAACGCACTTGTGCGTAGCCAGTATTGGTTAGGGCTATGCCCGAAACTGAAATACCCCCCGTTATACGGGGGGATATTTATTTTATATATCCTTCACGACCAAAGAAAAATCAATAAAACCGTTTGTATCATAGAATTTAATTTCGGTAAGACACTCATCAAAGGCAAATACAGTGCCATAGTAGGCAAGCGGTATTATATTTGAATGTTTAAAGACTTCTTCTTCGTTAACAGTACCGTTTTGTGAAATCTTGAGCTTTTCGAAATACGCTTTGGAATTCTTTTCGTTTATCTCAAACGAATAAGCCGAAATATGATACTTATCGAGTGAACTTTTATAAACAACACTACTGTCAGAATCAAGCTTTGAAATATTTAAATACGCGCCGAGATTTTGCTGCCAATGACCTGCCACCGCTTTTAAAATGTCGGTAACAGTATCATCACCGAAATAAATAAGCGTGCTTTGCGGGAATTGTTTATCAAGTTTTTTAAGCTCTGCATCGTATAGCTTCTTCGCAACAGTGGGGGAGTAGATATCTACTTTTTTGCCGTTTTGTCCATCAAATACATCGGGCAACAGCTTATCTGCAAATGAATAACTTTCGTTTATGTCACTAAAGTCATCGGCTTTAATAAGCGACGAATGTAAGGCGCGTTTCATATTGCGCGAATAACCGTTACCGAGCGAAAGCAGTAAAACCTTATTTTTCATTGTCTTTGTGTTGAAACTGTCCTTTTTGGCGGCAGAAATATCGGTACAGTTTATTTCGGCAATATCAACCGATGATTTATTAAGCGTTTCGAGGGTGGTATATTCGTTACTTTTTGAAAAATAAACAGCCGAATTTTTAGGCACAAAGCTACCTTTATATTGCTCATTTTTAAGAATTCGCATTGCAAAATCTTCTATATTCCACTTGGTGAGCTTGTATGAGCCATTGCTGAGTGTTGTGTCGAGTGACATCCCGTATTTGCCGACCGAGGCATTGAAAAAATCCTCGTTACAGGGCATACAAATGGCGGTAGTCAGTGTGTATAAAAAATTACTGTCGGTATAATCTAACTCGATTTTTAAGGTATGATTATCTATTGCGGTTACACCTAATAGGTTAGAGGTAATACCATCCTTATTAATTGCCTGTGCGTTTTTAATTGCATATAAAAGCTGTGCGTTGGGCGAGGCGGTTCGAGGGTCTAAAGCGCGGCGAAATGCAAAAACAAAATCGTGCGCCGTGACATTCTCGCCGTTGCTCCAAACGGCATCTTTTCGCAAAGTAAAGGTGTAGGTAAGCCCGTCTGATTTATAGCTTTCGGCAACACCATTTACAATTTTCCCGTCGGCATCCTGACGCAACAACCCCTCGTAAATATTCCTTACCAGCATAAGCTCAATGAAGGAGGAAGCGGTTTGTGGGTCGAGTGTGCCCGGGCAACTCATTGCACCGTAATAAACAATAGCCGACGAATTAGAATCACTGCAGCCCGTTAGAGGAAATATTAAAATTAAGGATAATAATATTGCAATAATTTTTTTCATAAATACTAATAGTCCTTCAAACCGAATTTACAAAATTATTATATGACAAAAGACAATATATTTCAAGGGCAATTTAATGTAAAGAAAAAAACTTGACACAGGCGAAACTTTATGCTATAATGTTGCCTGTAAAGTTAAAAACTTTCCACTTGTTCGAGGTTTTTATGAAGGATTTAAATATTACGGTCTTGTTTGACTATTATGGAGACTGCTTAAGCGATAAGCAACGCGAGTTATTTGATTTTTATTATAATGAAGATTTCTCCTTATCCGAGGTTGCCCAAAACGTTGGTATTTCGCGGCAGGGGGTTAGAGATTCGGTTAAACGTACCGAACAACAGCTGCTTGAGTTTGAAAACAAGCTTCACCTTTGCGAAAAGACCAACGATTTAAAAACTATGGCCGATGAATTTAAAAAGGGTAACATTTCGGCACAGCAGTTATTAGAATTTATTGAGAATTTTTAGGATGTGTTTTTATGGCTTTTGATAATCTTTCAGACAAGATTAGTGCCGTTTTCAAAAAACTGCGTTCACGCGGTAAGCTTACCGAGGCTGATGTTAAGGAGGCTATGCGCGAGGTAAGACTCGCTCTGCTTGAAGCCGACGTTAACTATAAGGTTGCCAAAGATTTTACCAATTCAGTTGCCGAAAAGTGCATCGGTGAAAACGTTATGGAAAGCCTTACGGCTGTTCAGATGGTTATAAAAATAGTTCGTGACGAGCTTACCGCCTTAATGGGTAGCGAGCAGACACGACTTAAAACCGCCTCAAAAATACCAACCATTATTATGATGTGCGGTCTTCAAGGCTCTGGTAAAACTACACACAGTGGTAAATTAGCTAAATTTTTAAAGGCTCAGGGACATAGGCCATTACTCGTCGCCTGCGACATTTACCGTCCCGCCGCTATTGAACAGTTAAAGGTTGTAGGCCAGTCTGCCGGTGTTCCTGTATTTGAAAAGGGTACGCAAGCACCAGAAAAAACCGCAGTGGAAGCGGTAAGGCTGGCACGCGATTACGGCAATGACTATATTATTCTCGACACTGCAGGTCGTCTGCACGTCGATAGCGAGCTTATGGATGAACTAAAGCGCATTACAAAGGCGGTTGAGGTTAACAATATATTACTTGTTGTTGACTCAATGATAGGTCAGGATGCGGTTAATATTTCCAAATCTTTTAACGAGCAGTTGGAAATTGACGGCATCATCCTTACAAAGCTTGATGGCGATACACGAGGCGGTGCAGCACTTTCAATTCGTGCTGTTACGGGCAAGCCTATTATGTTTACGGGTGTCGGCGAAAAGCTTGACGACCTTGATGAATTCCATCCAGACCGTATGGCTTCGCGTATACTCGGTATGGGTGATATGCTTTCACTCATTGAGAAGGTCGAAAACGAGCTTGATGAACGCAAGGCAGAGGAAACCGCCAAGCGTCTGCAAGAAAATAAATTTGATATGAACGACCTTCTTGACCAGTTTAGACAGATTAAGAAGATGGGCTCGGTTAAGAGTATTCTTTCGATGATGCCCGGTATGGAGCGACAGCTCCGTGACGTCGATATTGACGAGCGGCAGTTTTTGCGTATCGAGGCTATTATTACCTCGATGACCAAAAAAGAACGCGCAAAGCCCGATATACTTAACGCTTCGCGCCGTAAGCGAATTGCCGCAGGCTCGGGCACAAGCGTTGAGGAAGTTAACAAGCTTATAAAGCAGTATGAGCAGATGAAAAAAATGTTCAAACAGTTTTCGGGTAAAAATGCCAAAAAGGCTATGAAAAGAATGGGCGTGACGGGTATGCCCGGTGGATTTGGATTTTAAAAAAGATTATCTTTTTTAAGTTATAAATAATAATTTTGGAGGTGTATTTAAATGGCAGTAAAAATCAGACTTCGTCGTATGGGCGCTAAAAAGGTTCCTTTCTACCGTGTAGTAGTTGCTGATTCAAGATTCCCGAGAGACGGTCGTTTCATCGAAGAAATCGGTTACTATGATTCAACCAAGAATCCGGCAGAGGTTAAAATCGATGCTGATAAAGCAAAGAAATGGATTGCTAACGGTGCTCAGCCCACTGATACTGTTAAGGCTTTGCTTAAGAAAAACGGCGTGCTTTAATCGTTAATTCAGGAGGAAATTTTAAATGAAAGAGCTTCTCGTTGCAATAGTTTCGGGACTTGTAGAAAATCCCGACGCTATCACTGTTACCGTGGACGAGCCTAACGACGAGGGTGTAATTGTTTACCACCTTAACGTTGCCGAGGCTGATATGGGACGTGTTATCGGCAAGCAGGGTAGAATTGCCAAGGCAATTCGTACAGTTATGCGTGCTGCTGCTAACCGCTCAAACACACGTGTTGCAGTAGAAATCGACTGATGCTTATACGGCTGAATATCAGCCGTATATACAAATGAAATTACCCCCAAGCTTTTTGGGGGTATTTATATATAGGTGAATTATGAAAAAACAGTTTTTAGAAACAGGTAAGATAACGGGCACACACGGCATACGTGGCTTTGTAAGGGTACAACCGTGGTGCGACAATGGCGAGTTTCTTAAAGGTTTTAAAATGCTGTATCTTGATAAGAACGGCAATAATATGCTTGAGGTTGAAAAAATTCAGCCCAACGGCAATGTTATGATAATTAAATTTAAGGGTATCGATTCAATTGAGCGTGCCGAAACCTTAAGAAATAACATATTATATATTAACCGCGATGATGCAAAACTGCCTGAAGGCTCATATTTCGTTCAGGATCTTATCGGATGTACGGTTTATGATTTTAACTCTAATGAGGTTTTAGGTACCGTCAGCGATGTTTCACAGACGGGCGCCAACGATGTATGGCATATCAAAAACGGTGAAAAAGAGTATCTTATACCAGTTATCGATGAGGTTGTAAATAAGGTTGATATTTATGCGGCCGAGGTTTATATAACACCTTTAAAGGGGATTTTTGATGATGAGAATTGATATTTTAACACTTTTCCCCGAGATGTGTGACGCGGTTTTATCCTCAAGTATTATCGGCAGAGCCGTCACTTCAAAAAAAGTTGAAATTTTTTGTACTAATATTCGTGATTATGCCAATAATAAGCATAATAAGGTTGATGATACGCCTTATGGCGGCGGTATGGGTATGGTTATGGCGGCAGAGCCAATCGATAACGCTTTTAACAGTCTATACAACGCCGAAAGCGACGAAAAGCCGTATCTTATATATTTGTCACCAAAGGGCAAAACCTTTACTCAGAAAAAAGCCATAGAGCTTTCAAAGAAGGACAGAATTGTTTTACTTTGCGGTCATTATGAGGGTGTCGATGAAAGAGTACTCGAAAAGCTTGTTGACGAAGAAATTTCGATTGGCGACTATGTGTTAACGGGTGGGGAATTACCGGCACTAGTTGTAACCGATGCTGTTTGCAGAATGTTGCCGGGTGTTCTGGCAGATGATGTCTGTTTTACTGAGGAAAGCCATTTTTCAGGACTGCTTGAGTATCCGCAGTATACCAAGCCTGCCGATTGGCAGGGCAGACAGGTGCCACAGGTATTACTGTCGGGTCATCACGCTAATATTGAAAAGTGGCGTAGGCAAATGTCACTTAAAACCACACTTGATAAGAGGCCTGAATTGTTAAATTTGGCAAGTCTTAGCGAAGAGGAATTAAAATATATTGATGAATTAAGGCAATCAGAACACGATATATAGTGTTTTCGGCGTTAATTTACATTTTTTACCATTTATTTGTTGCGAAATGAACAAATATCGCCCAAACTTTTCGTAACTGTTTGGCATAAAAATAGAACTTATTTTACAAATATTGACACTCGGTGAGATTTGGTTATAATTTAATTATAATGATTTGCTCAATATTCTATATTTAAGGAGACTGTGAATATGTGTGTTAAAGAAGTTGTTGTTCAAAATCAAATAGGTTTACATGCTCGTCCCGCTACATTTTTCATTCAGAAGGCAAATGAGTTCAAATCTGCCATCTGGGTGGAGAAGGATGAACGTAGAGTTAACGCTAAAAGTCTTCTCGGTGTTCTTTCATTAGGCATCATCGGCGATACCGAAATCAAAATTATCGTTGACGGTGTTGATGAGAAAGAAGCACTTAATGCTTTAATTAAGCTTGTTGAGTCAGGTTTTACCGACTAATTACATTACCGACATCTTTTTACAGGTGTCGGTATTTTTATTTTATGCTTGACATTCTTGTCCCTTGTATAGTATAATAATTATACTTAGTGCAACTCTATGAAAAATGCTCAAGGGAGGGAAATGTATGAGTCAGGTTCGTATTAAAGAAAACGAATCGCTGGATAATGCTCTTAGACGTTTTAAAAGACAGACGGCTAAAGATGGTGTTATACAGGAAGTTCGCAAGAGAGAGCATTACGAAAAGCCCTCTGTGAAGCGCAAAAAGAAGTCGGAAGCAGCACGTAAGCGCAAGTTCCGCTAAGCGATAATTTAAGCTAAGAAAGCGGTTGTATATCAACCGCTTTTTTTATTGGTGGTAATTTAATGGCGTTATTTAAACCGCATTTCAGGTTAAAAAGAATTACTGATATTGATGTCGATTTTCTTAAAGTTAATAATATTAAGGCGTTATTGCTCGATGTTGATAACACTATGTCGACCCATCATGGCACCGTTTTGGTAGATGGGTTAAGTGAATGGATAGAGTATATGCTATCTTCAGGTATTAAATTGATTGTTCTTTCAAATTCTAAAGAACAGCGGGTCAAACCCTTTGCAAAGCGAATTGGTCTTGATTATATATCATTGGGGCTTAAGCCCTTGCCATTCGGTTATATAAGGGCAATGAAAAGACTTTGTGTCAAATGTCAAGAAACCGCGATTGTCGGCGACCAGTTATTCACCGATTCTTTAGGTGCGCATTTAACGGGTGTTAAGTCAATAATTCTTGAACCGATACAGCCTGAGCCAATGCTTAGCTTTAAAATACGCCGATATTTTGAAAAAATACTTTATAAACGTTATAAATTTTAGGAGGGTGAGTAATGTCTGCAAGATTTGGACCTGCAGGTAATTCTATAAGCTTTACTGCACAGGGGTATAAACATTCGTTACAGGTGCCCGAATATCTTGAAAAAATGGGTCTTACCGCCTTCGAATATCAGTGTGGCAGAGGTGTTAATATCGGTCTTGACAAAGCTGCACAGCTCGGTGAGTTGGCAAAACAAAAGGATATCAGACTGTCATTACACGCGCCTTACTATATTTCGATGTCATCGGTAGATGAGGAAAAAAGGATTAACTCAATTAACTATATTTTAAGCAGTGCGCGTGCGGTAAATGCTATGGGTGGCGACAGAATTGTTGTACACACAGGCTCTTGCGGTAAAATTTCCCGTGAGGAAGCTTTAACGCTCGCTATAGATACAATGCATTTAGCACTTGATGCCCTCGATAATGAGGGCCTTTCGCATATAAGAATTTGTCCCGAAACCATGGGCAAAATAAATCAGTTGGGCACACTCGATGAGGTGCTATCCTTGTGCGAAATTGACGAACGACTGATACCGTGTATTGATTTTGGACACCTTAATGCAAGGACGCTCGGCGGCCTTAATGAATTTAAGGCTTTCGAGGACGTATTTAATCAAATTGAAAACCGTCTTGGCAATTCGCGCCTTAAAGAGTTTCATTCGCACTTTTCTAAGATTGAGTATACTACGGGTGGTGAGAAAAGACATTTAACGTTTGAAGATACTGTTTACGGACCGAATTTTGAGCCTGTAATGGATTTGACGGTTAAAAAGAACTGTTCGCCCGTTTTTATTTGTGAATCTGACGGCACACAAGCCGAAGACGCACTTACTATGCAAAATTATTATTTGGAGTTGTTGAAAAATGAAAAACGCTAAAATTTTGGTAATCAACGGACCTAATCTTAATATGGTGGGAATTCGTGAGCCGGGTGTTTACGGTAGTAAATCGCTCAGCGACATAAATTCCTCCATTAATACATACGCCGGCGGTATGAAGCTTACCTGTGACTTTTTTCAGTCAAACTGTGAGGGTGAGATTATCGATAAAATTCAAAGCGTGCTTACCAATTACGACGGCTGCATAATAAATGCAGGTGCATTAACACACTATAGTTATGCTATTCGCGACGCCATAGTTTCGGTAAACAAGCCCTTTATCGAGGTGCATATGTCTAACATCGCCGCGCGCGAAGAATTTAGACACACCTCGGTTATTGCCGCGGTTTGCAAGGGTAGTATAGCAGGATTTGGTATGAATAGTTATTTGTTGGCAATTAGTGCCATCAGAGACCTAATTTAACTTGACAATTTATGTAAAAAAAAGTATACTATTTACATATTGATAATATATTTATTATTTTGGAGGAATTATTTATGATTAGTGCTGGTGATTTCAGAAATGGCGTTACTTTCGAAATGGAAGGAAACGTTTATCAAATAATAGAATTTCAACACGTAAAACCCGGTAAGGGCGCCGCATTCGTACGTACCAAAATTAGAAACGTAATTGCAGGCAGTGTTGTTGAAAAGACATTCAACCCCAGTGATAAGTTCCCGACCGCTTTTGTTGAGCGTAAGGATATGGAATTTTCTTACAGTGATGACGGACTTTACTATTTTATGGATCCTGAGTCATATGAGCTTGTTCCCGTTAATGCGTCAGAGCTTGGCGATAATTTCAAGTTCGTTAAGGAAAATATGGTATGTAAGATTCTTTCGTACAAGGGTAAGATATTCGGTGTAGAGCCTCCGACATTCGTTGAGCTTCAGATTACCGAAACCGACCCTGGCTTTAAGGGCGATACCGCTACCAACGCATTAAAGCCTGCTAAGCTTGAAACAGGTGCCGAAATTCGTGTTCCGCTCTTCATAAATGAAGGCGATATGATTAGAATTGATACACGTACAGGCGAGTATATGGAAAGAGCATAAATTTAAGTTTAAGGAGTAATTAAAATGACAGTTTCCGAAAAAGTTGCCTATATTAAGGGCCTTGCAGAAGGTATGAATCTTGATACCGAAAAAAACGAGGGTAAGCTTTTAGCTGCTATCATTGATACTCTCGCAGAAATTGCGGATGAAATCGACGCTTTAGATGACGCTCAAATTGAGCTTGCTGAACAGCTTGATGCAGTTGATGAGGATCTTTCAAGCCTTGAAGATATTATATATGAAGAGGATGAATGTGAAGATTGTGAAGATTGTGATTATGAAGATTACGACGATTATGATGATGAACTTTACGAAGTAACCTGTCCTAAGTGCAACGACACAATTTATATTGATGCTGAAATGCTTGAAGAAGGCGGTATTGACTGTCCGAATTGCGGCACTGATCTTGAGTTTGATTTTGATTGCGAATGCGAAGATTGTGACTGTGACGAATGTGACATCGAAGAGTAATTTATTAAATACAGCCACACTTGGATTATACAAGTGTGGCTTATTTTTTAGGAGATTTTATGAATAGTCTTGATTTTAAATTAGAGTATCTGACTGTCGAAAAAAGCGCAGAAAAGGGCGTACCCGTTATTGTTGTTGCGGCAGGTAATTCGAGTAGAATGTGCGGCACTAATAAGCAGTTGGCGACGCTCTGCGGTGTGCCGACGATAATTCACACACTTTTAGCCTTTGAGCGTTCAGATTTGATTTCTGATATTGTTCTTGTCGCAAGAAATGAAGACATAAATTCCTTGCAAAATTTAGCTGAAAAATACTTAATAACTAAGCTCAGCGATATTGTTGCAGGCGGTAGCACACGTCAGGAGTCAGTATTTAATGGTCTGGGAGCAGTAAAAGGTGCAGAATATGTCCTTATTCACGACGGCGCACGCCCGTTGGTAAGCCAAGCTGTGATTTCACGTGTTTGCGAAAAAATAGGCGAGGCCGATGGTATTATCTGCGGTGTGCCCGTTATCGATACGCTTAAAAAAATAGATAATAACGGCGCAGTATTAGAAACGGTAGACCGTACGGATATGGTATGCGTACAAACACCACAGGCCGTCAGATATGAAAGCTATGTCTCTATATTAAAGAATGGCGATTTTTCGGCGTTTACCGATGATGCGTCGGTGCTCGAAAATCAGGGGCTTAGTGTTGTTTATGTCTTAGGCGAAAAGAGTAATATTAAAATTACTACCAAAGATGATATTGCTTTGGCAGAATTTTATCTTGAAAAAAGGGGAGAGAGTGAATGCGAATAGGCAGTGGATATGATGTTCACAAAATGACTGAGAACAGAGCTTTGATTATCGGCGGTGTCAAAATTTCCTTTGAGAAGGGCTTGCTTGGTCATTCTGATGCCGATGTGCTTTTGCACGCTGTGTGTGATGCATTGCTTGGCGCTGCGGCACTTGGTGATATCGGTAAACACTTTCCCGATAATTCTAAAGAATTTAAAGATATTGACAGTAGAATTTTGTTGCGAGATGTTGTAGATATGCTTAATAAGTTGGGTTATAAAATATCAAATATTGATTCAACTATTATTGCGCAAAAGCCGAAAATGTCGCCATATATAGAGCAGATGCGCCGCAATATCGCTGATGATTGCGGTATTGAAATTGACAAGGTGAATGTCAAAGCAACCACTGAAGAGGGCTTGGGCTTTACGGGGGAAGGTAAGGGCATCAGTGCCTTTGCTGTATGTATTATTGAGTAATATTCGGTAAAATTCTCCCGTAAATATATACAGGGTGATGTGTTTGCCGTTTTTTTGTATTAAGGTAAAAAGTAAGGTCACATTAGCGATTTTTCTGCTTGTGACGGTATTCTCTGTTATTTGCTTTGATTTTTTAAATAGCGTGGCTGTATCGCACTCTGCTATAACTAATGACGATAGAATTGCGTTTTTGAAGGAGTTAGGCTACAATACTTCCAATAATCAGCCGCGAGAAAAGTCGATTGTAATACCTACGCATTTCGGTGATGTGTTTAAAAATTATAATGAGCTTCAAATTATGGCAGGCTACAACCTTGAAAAATATCGTGGCAAGCAGGCGAAATTATTCAGTTATAAGATTTTAAGCAATGAAGGCAACGCAACAGAGTATAACGCAAATATAATTGTTTATGAAAATATAATCATAGGCGGCGACATTTCGTCGGTAGATATTGACGGCAATATGCTGCCGCTTTGGGAAAAGGATAAAAATGAAAACAGTACGACTTGATAAATTTTTATCGGATAACACACCGCTTTCACGCAGTCAGATAAGAACAGCGGTTAAGAGGGGCAAGGTTACCGTAGGCGGTGTGGTTATACGTGATTTTAGCTTTAAAATTTCACCCGAGAATGACATAATCGAGCTGAACAAAGGAAAAATTAATCACAAAGAATATATATATTTGATGCTGAATAAGCCGTCAGGTGTCATTACTGCCACACGTGATAATTCGAGGGCAACCGTTCTTGATTTAGTGCCCGAAAAGTTTAAGCATTATGACCTTTTCGCAGTTGGTAGGTTAGATATCGATACTACGGGATTATTGCTTATAACCAATGACGGCGATTATGCTCATAGAGTTATTTCACCAAAATCCGATATTCAAAAGTCATATATTGCCGTTGTTGACGGAGCACCTGAGAAAGATGCAGTAGAAATTCTTTGGTCGGGTGTTACGCTTAGTGACGGTACGGTGTGCAAGCCTTCAAAGCTTGAGTTTTTAGGGAAAAATTCAGTCCGTGTTATAATTACTGAGGGTAAGTATCATCAGGTTAAAAGGCTACTTGGCTATGTTGGACTTGGCGTAGTTGGCCTTCACCGTGAACGCATAGGACATCTTGTGCTGCCCGATTCGCTGTCAGAAGGTGAGATACTTGAATTAGATTACACACAAGCGATGTCAGTTTTTTCATAAACTGTTTACTAAATTTGTAAATTACAAACAAAAAAGTTTTCAAACATTGTACATTTCATCAATAGTTTTTTTGTGATTTCGGTTGTATAATATTTAAGTAATCTTAGTGGTTTCAAATATTAGGAGGTTTGTTTAAATGGCAAGTTTGTCACTTCGTAACGTTTACAAGAGATACCCCGGCGGTGTTGTAGCAGTATCCGATTTCAATCTTGAAATCAAAGACAAGGAGTTTATCATTCTTGTTGGTCCTTCAGGTTGCGGTAAGTCTACTACATTGCGTATGGTAGCCGGTCTTGAAGAGATTTCTGAAGGCGAGGTTTATATTGGCGATCGTCTCGTAAACGATGTTGCACCGAAGGATAGAGATATTGCGATGGTTTTCCAGAACTATGCTCTTTATCCGCATATGTCAGTTTTTGACAATATGGCATTCGGTCTTAAACTTAGAAAGGTTTCTAAGGATGAAATCAAGCGTCGTGTTGAAGAAGCAGCACGTATTCTTGATATTGAACATTTGCTCGAGCGTAAGCCTAAGGCTTTGTCGGGTGGTCAGCGTCAGCGTGTTGCGCTTGGTCGTGCTATCGTGCGTGAGCCGAAGGTATTCCTTCTTGACGAACCGCTTTCTAACCTTGATGCTAAACTTCGTGCACAGATGCGTACCGAGATTTCAAAGCTTCATCAGAGACTTGGTACAACATTTATGTATGTTACCCATGACCAGACAGAAGCTATGACAATGGGTACTAGAATCGTTGTTATGAAAAACGGTCTTATTCAGCAGGTTGATACTCCTCAGAAGTTGTATCTTGAACCATGCAATCTTTTCGTTGCAGGCTTTATCGGTTCACCGCAGATGAACTTTATCGATGGTATTATTCTTTGTGAAAACGACACATACTATTTCGAGTTTGGTTCAGAAGATACCAAGACTCGTGCTGGTGTTAAGTATAAGATTAAATTACCGGCTTCTAAGAATGCTGATGACCGTCTCAAAGAATATGTAGGCAAGGAAATTATTTTGGGCATCCGTCCTGAGCATGTTCATAACGAGCCTGAAATCATTGCTGCTAATCCTGATAGCATTGTTGAGGCTGACGTTGAAGTTACAGAGCTTATGGGTGCTGAAACCTATCTCTATATGAACTGTGAAGGCGAGGCAATTAACGCACGTGTTGCTCCGACCTCTACAGCTCGTCCCGGTGATAAGATCAAGATCGCTTTCGAGGCTGAAAACATTCATCTCTTCGATAAGGATACCGAGCTTACCATAACAAACTAAGTATAATCTATACAAGTGCCACTCTTTAATGAGTGGCACTTACTTTTTGTAATAAATTTGTAACTTTTTTGTTAAATAGTCTTGAAAAAATTATAGAAATTGTGTACAATATAAACATAGGCAAACACGAATAATCCAAACCTGCCTAAAATGGCATAATTTCGGTGTTTTTCGGTTTGTCATCGTCTGTAGGCGTCGGCCTTACAGACTCCTTCGCACCAAAAATCATACAAAATTCTGATCATTTTAGGTCGTAGAATTTTAAAGAGAAAGATTTTTGGCTGTGCGAGGCAAAAACACAGCAAATCCTGTCGGATTTGCGAGTATTTTAACAAAGCAAAGACGAAAATATTACCTTTAAAATCAGGTTTGGATTATTCGTGTTTGCTTAAATATTTTTTGGGTTAGTTTGCTTTATTTTAGCGGAGGGATTTTTATGGCTAATAGATTATTTCAAAGTGTTATTCATCAGATGCGTTCTACCATTGACCGCACAATCGGTGTTATTGATTCTGACTTCAATATAATCGCCTGCAGTGATTTAGGCAAAATTGGTGAGAACATTGACGTGGAAGAAATGCATTCTAATATTGGCGGCAAATGTGCTGTTGTTAATGGCTATACCGTAAAAGCGTTAGGTAACAGCGATCCGTTAGATTATTACGCATTTGTTCAGGGCGATGATCCGTTAGCTGAGAAATATTGCTCTATTATTGCGATATCTTTTACAAATATCAAATTTTATTATGATGAGAAATACGACCGCCGTAATTTTATAAAGAATATTATACTTGATAACATTCTTCCGGGGGACATTTACATAAAGGCTCGTGAATTATATTTTAACAGCGATGAAACAAGAAGTGTTATTCTTATTCGTGCGCTTGATAAAAATGATGTTTCGGTCTATGATGTTGTTCAAAATCTTTTTCCCGATAAGAATAAAGATTTCGTTATTAACATCAATGAAACCGATGTTGCGCTTATTAAAGAGGTTAAGCCTGATATCGTATCTAAGGATATTGAAAATCTTGCTTCATCTATTGCGGACACGCTGTCGGGTGAGTTTTACTGTCACGTTGTAATCGGTATCGGTTCAACTGTTGAGAACATCAAAGATTTGGCGAAATCCTTTAAAGAGGCTCAGGCGGCTCTTGAGGTTGGTAAGGTGTTTGATACCGATAAGTCAATAATAAATTACGATAATCTCGGTATTGCAAGACTTATTTATCAGTTGCCCACAACCCTTTGCGAAACATATTTAAGCGAGGTATTTAAGCGCGGTTCAATTGAAAGTCTTGACCATGAAACCCTCTTTACAATTCAGCGATTCTTTGAGAATAATTTGAATGTTTCAGAAACCTCTAGAAAGCTTTTCGTACACAGAAATACATTAGTATACAGACTTGATAAAATTAAGAAGGTTACGGGTCTTGACCTTCGCGAATTTGACCATGCAATTATTTTCAAAATTGCGCTTATGGTTAATAAATATCTTAAAGCAAATCCGATTAAGTACTAAACAAAGGCAGGATTTATATTATTATGGATTTAGCGTTTCAGCAGGCACCTAAACCGATTATCGAGTTTAACGGTGTTTCTAAAACCTACAACAGCGGTACACACGCGCTGAGTGACGTCAATATACGGATAAATAAAGGCGAATTTGTGTTTGTAGTTGGCTCTTCGGGTGCAGGTAAAAGTACCTTTATGAAGCTTATTATGCGTGAAGAAAAGGCAAACACAGGTACAATTATGGTTAACGGTTTTAACCTTACCAAGCTGCGTCGAAAAAACGTGCCCCTTTTAAGACGAACAATGGGTATCGTCTTTCAGGACTTCCGCCTGATACCGACTATGAATGTGTTTGATAATGTTGCATTTGCTATGCACGTTGTCGGCGCTTCATCGAGGACTATCAGAAAAGAGGTCTCAAAGGCACTAAGCCTTGTGGGACTCGGTCATAAAGCACGCTCTATGCCCAATCAGTTGTCGGGCGGTGAGCAGCAGCGTGTAGGGCTTGCTCGTGCACTTGTTAATTCGCCCGATTTAATCATTGCGGACGAGCCTACAGGTAACGTTGACCCCAACATGTCTTACGAAATTGTGTCACTTCTCAGTGCCATTAATCAGAAGGGCACCACGATACTTATGGTTACCCACGATCATAATCTGGTAAGAGATTTTCATCACCGTGTAATTATGCTTGATGGTGGTAAGATTGTTGCCGATAATGCGGGAGGTATGGAATAATGAAGATTTCAAGTATGAGATACCTCACCAAAGAAGGCTTTAAAAACGTATGGGTTAACCGTTTAATGACCATCGCTTCAATAGGTGTTCTTGTTGCATGTATGGTTTTAATCGGTCTTGCGTTGCTTGTTTCATTCAATGTCGATTTAGCACTCGGCAATCTCGAAAAACAGAATGTCGTTATGGTGTTTTTTAACGACAAAAATTCGGTAATATATGCCGACGAAAACCCTGTTTCTGCCGATAAGCTGACAGATGATATGTATCTTGTTCATAACGAGCAGGAAGCAAGGGCTGTTATAGCCGAAATAGAAAAAATCGAAAATGTCGAAAAACCGGTTGAATATATTTCGAAGGAAAAGGCATTAGAAAATCTTAAAGAGTCGGTCTTGGCGGGTAAAGAACAGTATTTTGAGTTTCTTGATGAAGAGGGGGGCAACCCTTTATCTGACGGTGCAAAGATCACCCTTTCAAGTATGGAAAACTTTGAAAAGACTGTCGAAAAAATTGCCGCAGTTAAGGGTGTTGACTCTATACAGTCTCAAGCCGAGCTTGCCAATACTATTAACTCCATTAAAAGTGGTGTTTCGGTTGCAGGCACTTGGATTATCGCTATACTTTTGATAATTTCACTGGTAATCGTTTCAAATACCATTCGTGTTACTATGTATAATAGAAAATTGCAGATAAGCATAATGAAGGCTGTCGGCGCTACCGATGCATTTATTCGTATACCGTTCGTGGTTGAGGGTATTGTTATCGGTCTTATCTCGGCTATACTTTCAGAGTGCCTTGTGTATTTCTGCTACCGTGTTGCCCTTGATACGATAATGGGTACATTGGGCACCACGCAGGTCGTCGCCTTTGGTGATGTTGCTTGGTTGTTGCTCGGCATATTTGTCTTAATTGGTGTATTAGCAGGTGTGCTTGGCAGTGTTATTATGATAGGTAAATATCTGCGTAAAGAGGGCAGTGAGTTTTCTGCCATTTAAGCTTTGGAGGAATTTATGACAAAAGTAATTTTAAAGCGAATTTTTTCACTTTTAATTGTTCTTACAATGGTTACTTGCGTTTGCTTTATTGGTATGGTATCTGTTTCGGCAGATAATATATCCGATACGAAGGAGGACATCGCAGAGCTTGAAGAGCAATCTAAAAAATTAGAGTCCGAAATTAAACGTTTGAAGGCTCAAAAGGCCGATAAAATTACTCTAAGAAATGCGTATCAGAAGCAGGTCAATGCAACTCAGGCTGAGATTGATGCCTGTAATTCTTTGATTGTTAAGTATAAAAAGGAAATTGCGAAAAGCGAAGCAAATATCGCAAAGAAAAATGCTGAAATTGATGCGACAAAAGAGCGCTTTAAAAAGCGCATTCGTTCAATGCATCTAAACAATTCTTCAAATAATGTTCAAATTTTGCTTGGTGCCGAAAGCTTTTCAGATTTTCTTGTCTTGTCTGAGTTGTCCCAGTCAATGTCGGTTCAGGATAAGCTGCTAGTCGATAAAATTGTTGTTGCTATTGCTGAAATTCAAGCAGAGATAGAAAATAACAAAAAGCGTCAGGAAAAACAGAATGAGCTTAAAGCAACACTTGCTACCAAAAAGGCAAATCTTGATAAGCAGGTTGCCAGCGTTAATGGTTTGGTTAACGAAATAAATAGAGAGCAGGCAGAACTTACTGGTAAAAACACAAGTATTGAGAAGCAGATAGCACAAAAAGAGGCTTATCTTGATTCTTTGCTTGGTGGTACACCTGCCTATACAGGTACATTTAACGGCAAGTTCAAGTGGCCCGTACCGGGACATAGCTATATCAGCGCTTATTGGCAGAGTAACGACTCTGTGCATAGAGGCAGACATTACGGCATAGATATTGCAGGTGGTAGCATTTCGGGTAAAAAGGTTATTGCTTCTGCCGCAGGTACCGTTTCTAAGGTTTACAACAAATGCTCACACAATTACGGTAAGAGCTATAGCTGTGGCTGTGGCGGCGGTTACGGTAATAACGTACGTATCGACCACGGTAAATATAATGGTAAGCAGTACCTTACAATTTATGCGCATCTTAAAAGTTCTGCCAGCGGTATTAAGGTTGGCACCAAAGTTAAGGGCGGTCAGACCATCGGCTATGTTGGTAGTACCGGTTGGTCTACAGGATACCATCTGCACTTTGGCATAGCGGTAAACGGTGGCTGGGTAAACCCCTATCCGTACGTTAAATAGGTTGAGAAATTAAGGGGCATTTTCTTTGCCCCTTTGGCTTTTTGATTATGAAAAAAACTTTTATCAGATATTTATGTTTGATTTTATCCTTGGCGATTATGACACTAATATTTGTTATGTCACACCAACCTGCCGATGTTTCTTCGGCGCAAAGTGGCGGTATTATAGAGTTTATCGCCAAAATATTTTTAGATGATTTTGAATTGTTATCATCTGCTGAAAAAAAGGCTATTATTCAAGAATATCAGCACCTTGTGAGAAAGGCGGCTCACTTCTTGGTTTATTCTGCGCTGTCCTTCTTACTTTGCGGCTATTTTGTTAGTTTTGAGCCATTGAAGAAGCTTTACGGGTTTATTTTCGCATTTCTCATCTCTTTAATCTTTTCTTGTAGTGATGAAATTCATCAATTTTTTGTTACGGGGCGTTCTTGTCAGGTTTCTGATGTGTTTCTTGACTCATCAGGTATTCTTTTTGGAATAATTGTTTTTTTAATTCTTACTTTATTATTTAACAGAATCAGAGGTGTATCGTCAGGTGAAAAAAGGAATTAGCGGTAATAAGACTTCACTACTAAGAATCGGACTTATGATTTTCGGTGTTGTTGCGGCGGTAGTGGCTCTTTTCTTTTTCTTTTATAAATTTAATTACATAATGGCGGGCTTAGGTAAGATTGTTTCTATATTGCAGCCTATTATTGTCGGCTTGGTTATCGCTTATCTTGTTAACCCGATGACTAATTTTTTTACAAAACATATTAACCGATTATGCAAAAAAATCAGTAAAAAAGATAAGGACTTCCCAAAGCTTTCACTTTATCTTGGTATTGCAGTTTCTTTGATTACATTTATTTTGATTATTCTGATTCTGGTTTATGCTATTATACCGAGCTTTGTGACCAGCATCACCGAATTTGTCAGTGATTTTGCGGTGCGATGGGATGAATTGGTGGTATGGTTTCAAAACACCTTTACAGATAAGGACAGTCTGTTTAACGAATTTTATAACAAACTGCCTGCTGATATAAAACTTACGGTTGATAATTACCTCAACACTTCAGATTGGTTTGCTATTTTTGAGGCTAGTGTTGGTGAACTCGTAAGCACTATTTATACAGGTATTATCAGTATTGCCACCTTTTTGGCAGATTTTGTTATAGGTATAATCGTAGCAGTGTATGCACTTGCTAACAAGCGCTTATTTAAGGCTCAGTCGAAAAAAATGCTATATGCCTTCTTTAATAAGAAAAGCGTTAATTTTATTATTGATGTTACCAAAAAAAGCAACGAGATATTTTTGGGATTTATTAATGGCAAGCTTATAAATGCATTGATAATCGGTGTAATCTGCTTTATAGGCGTGTCGATTATGCGACTGCCGTATCCTATGCTAATTACCGTTATAATTGCCGTTACCGATTTAATTCCGATATTCGGCCCATATATCGGCACCATACCTTGTGCATTCCTGCTTCTTTTTTATGACCCGCTTAAGTGTCTGTATTTTGTGATATTTATAATTGTTTTACAAATGGTTGAAGGTAATATTATCAGCCCGAAAATTCTGGGCGAGTCCACCGGCATTTCGGCCTTCTGGGTTGTGTTTGCCATTGTTCTCGGTGGTGGTTTATTCGGCATAGCGGGTATGCTTCTCGGTGTTCCTACATTTGCAGTTATTCATTATATCTTCAAAAGAATTTTCGAGCACTTCTTAAAAAAGAAAAATCTGCCATGTGATACGCAGGCGTATGCAGAATCAGGCGTTTCTGTAATAGAAAATACGGATGGTGAAAATGATGAACAAGAGCCTTCTGATAAAACAGAATAAACAGCTTTTTGATAAGCTTCATATTTCTGAGCTTTCCAACAACCGACTTAAAGAAGAGCTTGCCGCACTTAAAAAGTCTATTGCTCACCTTGAAGCAGAAATTGAATCTCTTAAAAGCAACGGCGATGAATTTGTTGAGGCTACCGATACTTCCGAAACCGTAGGAGCGTCAGAAGATGTGATTGAGACACCCGAAGAAACCAAGGACAATATAGTTCTGGGCGAGGATATTGAGTATGGTTCAAAAATAATCGGTGAAATAGTTGTTCAGGCGGCGCTTGCAAGCAATAAGCTTAAAGAGATCGGTCACCCCAATATTAAAGAGCTTGTTAACCTTATTTTAGGCAGAACCGAGGTTTCAAAGGGTGAAATATTAAATATCATTTCATCCAACGTCAGCATTGATGCTAAAATAAAAATGATTAACGATGTCAAAACTCAGGTTTTCGAATATTTTAACAGCATTTTAGAGCAGTAACATTTTTAAGTGTTTTTATATTTTATAAGATTATTTAATACAACCTCTGGTAATAATTTTATTATCGGAGGTGTTTTCTTTGTATAAAACAAAGGTTGTAATTTGCGGTGTTGATACTTCTAAATTGCCCGTACTCAAAGAGAGTCAAAAGGAAGAATATCTGGCACTTATAAAGCAAGGAAGTGCTTCGGCGCGAGATATGCTTATAAACGGTAATCTTCGTCTTGTATTAAGCGTTGTTCAGCGCTTTACGGGCAGAGGTGAAAATCTTGACGATTTGTTTCAGGTGGGCTGTATCGGCCTTATTAAAGCGATTGATAACTTTGATTCATCCCACGGTGTTAAGTTTTCAACCTACGCCGTGCCGATGATTATAGGCGAAATAAGGCGCTATTTAAGGGATAATAATCCCATAAGAGTAAGCCGTTCAATAAAGGATACGGCATATAGAGCGATGCAGGTTAAAGAAAGACTTACAAATAAATATCGACGAGAACCTACAATTAAAGAAATCGCCGATGAAATGGAACTGCCCTCGGCCGATGTTGTGATTGCACTTGAGAGCATTGTTGACCCCGTGTCACTGTATGAGCCGATTTACTCTGACGGTGGCGATACAATATGTGTGCTTGACCAGATAGGCGATAATAATGATGATAATAACTGGTTACAGGAAATATCCTTTAAAGAGGCTATAAAGGCCCTAAGTGAGCGGGAAAAGAATATATTAAACCTCAGATTTATGCGCGGTATGACGCAAATGGAAGTTTCAAATGAAATCGGTATTTCACAGGCGCAGGTATCACGCCTTGAAAAATTTGCCATACAAAAAATTAAAAGTTAAATTTTAGCGTTTCTGGTCATATAAATTATCGGAGGGATTTATATGATTTGTAAGTTAGATGAGCTAAAGGATAAACAGGTTGTCTGTGTAAAAAACGGTGCCGTAATCGGAAACGTTTCGGACGTTGAGTTAAATACCGATGACGGCAGACTTACCTCAATTGTCATTTACGGAAAACATTCTTTTTTAGGCCTTTTCGGTAAAGAAAATGATGTGATAATTCCTTGGAGTGATATTGAGGTAATCGGCAATGAAACAATTTTAGTAAAAACAGAAAATTTTTAGATAATTTGCTTCCTTTTATATTTTTAAACTTTTATTTACTTTCATAAAAATTATGAAACAGTAAAGATTAAAATATGAAGGGAAGTGTTTTTTTGTGTAAATTTTTTAAAATTTTTTGCGCTGTCTTAAGCGTTTTGTGTATGGCCCTCTATGGCGTTTTATTTATGGTAGACAGCAATTTAACCGACAACTATAAAGTAAGCTCAGGCGACGGATTTTCGATTGATACGGTGGTGCCCGTAAAGGTAACCTATGAAGGAGAAAACATTAAAAATGTTTCTAACACCTTCAGCATCGGCTCAAGGTATGACGTCGAGATGAAAATATTCGGAATCATACCCGTAGGTAAGGCAAATTTAGAGGTGGTAGACGAAATATACGCGCTGCCTCTCGGCACCCCTTTTGGTATGAAGATTTACACAAAGGGTGTCTTAGTAGTCGATTTAACCGATGTTGATACCGCCGACGGATATATAAATCCCGCAAAAAAAGCGGGACTAAAAATAGGGGACTTAATAATCTCGGTAAACGGGCAAAAGGTCTATTCAAATGAAGATGTAAGTGACCTGATTGAAAAATCAAACGGTGAGGAAATTAGCGTTGTTGTTGAAAGGAATTCAAAAAATAAAACAATTAAATTTAAGCCGCTTAAATCCTCAAGCACCGGTGTTTATAAGGCAGGCATATGGGTAAGGGACAGCTCGGCAGGTATCGGTACTCTGACATTCTACTCGCCTGCAACCGATATTCTGTGCGGACTCGGCCACGGTGTGTGTGATAACGATACAGGTAAATTACTGACAATCAATTCAGGTGAAATTTATTCGGCCGAAATAATATCATATGAGAAGGGTTATGTCGGCTCACCGGGTGAATTAAAGGGCAGAATTACTGCTACAAAGTATGCCGACATTATAAGTAATTGCTGTGCAGGTGTTTACGGTTATTCTTCACAGATGTTTGATACTTCACGGGTAATTCCTGTGGGATTAAAGCAGGAAATTGAAAACGGTAAGGCATACATTATGACCACCATAAATGGCAACACACCTACGCTTTATACCTGTAATGTAAAAAAATGCAATAATTCAAATGAAAACCAGAATTTAATAATAGAAATCACCGATAAGGAGTTATTAGAAGCCACAGGCGGCATTTTGCAGGGTATGTCGGGCAGCCCTTTAATTCAGAATGGTAAGTTGATTGGTGCAGTTACGCACGTCCTTGTCGATGACCCAACTAAGGGGTATGCCATATTCGCTGAAAATATGCTCGAAACCGCACAAAGCGTAGCGGAAGAGCAACAACTAAAAGACGCATCATAAACACAAAACCACGCTCTTTTCACAGAGCGTGGTTTTGTGTTTAAATATAAATTATACTATCGTATTGTAGTGACGAATTATTCAATTTTAGATTGAAAGGCTTTGTATACTGAATCGTGTCTTACAAAAGAATTAAAATAATCTCTTATCCAAAGATATTTATCTCTTATTCTTGGGTCAGTTTCAGACTTCAGAGTATTAATTATTTGTAATTTAATGATTTCTAGATCAAAAACAAAAGGATATGCTAATGTATCTATCATTTTTAATCCATCTGGAGTATCTACAACAAAATCCATACAATCTTTTTGGGAAGATTCTTCAAGACCCTTTTCAAATGTTGATTTTGTCATAATTATTCGTGGATAAACAGCTAATTTTTCTTCTAATTTATACGCTTCATTTAGCCCAGGTCCAAAAACCTCATTATTCCCACAATACAAATCACCTTTTACAATAGCTCCCCTTAGCCAAATTGGGCCGATCTCAGACCACAAGGCATGTTGTATTAAAAGGCAATTGCTTGCTAAAGAGGATAAGGCATTTTCTTCACTAACAGGGATAGCACATACAATACTGTCCGAGAAAAAATAGAACTTAGTTTCCTCAGTAATTTTGCCACCTCTGTCTTTTTTAACAAGTTTTTTAGCAAGGCGTATTTTATTAAAAATATTGTGTATATAAAATGCATCATTAGAATTAACGATATTTTTAAAGCCTAAAATATCTAAAAAAGCTACATAATAAGGTTTGTATTTGATGTTACGCATAAATTATTACAACTCCTTTGTTTTAAAATATAACATATTTTTACATACTTCTCAATATAATTATTGTTCTTAAAAATTATAATTAAACTTTTTGTGTCCACTATCTTGAGAACTATAATTAAATGTGCTACAATTAACTCAATCTACAGTTGATATGATATAAAATACGGCGTTATTGTTTTTAATGTTATTACCGATTAAAATTAAGGTACAAGGGGGTTGAATTTATGAAAAACTTTGGTATTAGACTTAAAAAGCTTAGGAACGATGCAAACGTTACCCAAGACTCTTTGGCTGAGTATCTTAATATTTCTTATCAGGCAGTTTCAAAATGGGAAAACGGACAAAGTCTGCCGGATATTACGCTTGTACCTGCTATTGCAAACTTTTTCGGTGTGTCGTCGGATTATTTATTGGGAATTGAAATTGACAAAACCAATGAGGACATTGAGAGTGCATTAATCAAAGTAGATGAGTTAAACCACGCAGGGAAGCGCTTGCAATCGATTGAAATTCTTGAGGAAAAATTAAAGTTATATCCAAATAACCATTTATTACTTGCAGAATGGATTGAGTGTAAATGTATGTCTTTTGATCCGATAGCTGATAAAGATAAATGGCTAGAAGATGTTATAGCAAAATGTAATCTAATACTATCTGATTGTTCCATTGACGAAATCAGATATAAAACAAAAACCAATATGGTATTTGCATATTCATTTTGTGATAAAAGGGATATTGCTGAAAAACTTTGCTATGAATTTCCTGAGAATCCATATTCAAAAGTTGAAATGATGTCGATGATTGCTCCCCCAAAAGAAAGAGCAAACTATAAGAAGAAATGTATTGGTAGAGATTTTGAATCATTGTTTGTTGATATTTCTAGTATAGCAAAGCATCACTACTGCTTTGCTAATCCAGAAGATGCAATCCCTGTTTGCCAAATTGCATTGGACATTTTAGATTTAGTAGGATGCGAAGGTTTTCTAATAATGTACAAAGCTGAGGCATATTCTGATTTGGCAAATGCTTATTCTAAGCTCAATGATAAGGAACAGGCCTTAAAATATCTGACTTTGGCATTTGATACTTATTTAGATCTTGATGAACTTGTTGAAGGTGAAACTTACTATTATAAATCCCCTTTGCTTCAAGGAGAATTTTTCAATAAAACAAAAGTAACTTACGGAGGAGAAATGAGTGCTTCTGAAGTATTTTTGTGGACTTTACAGCGCAGAAAATCTTATGATTGGCTAAAAAATGATGATGATTATATTGCTTTATACAATGAAATGAAGAATAAAATTGTAAAAAGAGAGAATTGATTATTGCATTTGGAGCTTTTAGTATAATGTAACCGCCGATTCAACGCGAATTGGCGGGTTTTGTGTGAAAATGCTCGAAAAGCAATTTGAGTTTTTGTAGAATTGCACATCCGGTGTTTTTGCTATAAAACGTAAAAAATTAGTATATAGCGGCTCGTCAATTCTACATTGAAAAGGCGAAATGCGTTAGAAAAGGTTAAATCGTGCGTATTTGAGAGTCAAAATGAGTATTTTAGGTAAAATACGGCAAGAAATACCTCAAAAAAAGTTGTTGTATCCCACTTGACACACTAGTGTCGGGCAGTCCGATTATCCAGAACGGAAAACTTGTGGGAGCAGTAACTCACGTTCTTATAGACGAGCCAACAAAAGGCTACGGCATATTTGCTGAAACTATGCTCGAAACTGCACAGAATGTAGCAAAGCAAGGTTTAAAACAAGCATCATAATTTATTGCATACCTTGCTTAAAAGGTACATTGCCGCATTCTTAGAGTGGCGAGGATTCAACGGTGGTAGAACAGAGTGGGGAAATCTCTGCAGATGTTTTTAATATGAAACCGTACGGGCGAATAAAGTTCGCCCGTTATTTTTTGTATAACGAAAACCACACGCTAAGCGTGTGGTTCCAAAGAGGCTTTTGCCGATGAGCAATCCCGCCGCAGCGGTAGGCTCCACTTGTCAGGGGAGCTGGCAAAACCAAAGGTTTTGACTGAGGGGTAGTTCGGTA
>JAZQGO010000007.1:0-10084 GCA_045540055.1 Acutalibacteraceae bacterium | reverse complement strand
TATAAACACAAACTCATACCCCTGCTCCTTTAATGTTTTAAGAATATGCGGCAGGGCTTCGGGGGTATGCTCGGCATCGTTGTGAAAAAGTACTATCGAGCCATTCTTTACCTTGCTCGTCACCTTTTGGTATATTGTATCGGGGGTGGCATTTTCTTTCCAGTCGAGACTATCAACGTCCCATTGTATGCACTTCATACCCATTGCTTCGGTGTTCTCTATCGTCGCATTATTGTAATCTCCATACGGTGGTCTAAACAGTGTTGGGCGCTGCCCTGTCACCTTTTCTATTTTATCGTTACAGCTTTTAATCTCATCGCACATTTGCGCATTTGAGAGCCGCGGCATATTGGGGTGTGTGTTTGAATGATTTTGCACCTGATGTCCCGCATCACTAAGTCTCTTTACCTCCTCGGGATATTTATCTACCCACGCGCCAACAACAAAAAATGTGGCGGGCACCTCGTGCTCCTTTAAAATAGATATCAGTGTATCAGTATCATCAGCTCCCCACGCAGCGTCAAAGCTTATGGCTATTTGCTTTTTTTCGGTCTCGACGCAGTATATCGGCAATTTTCGGTTGCTCTGCGCAAAGGTGGACGTCGCTCCCACCACACTCAGAGTCAGCGCAATTACAAGACAACTGGCAATTATAAGATGCTTTTTGGTTATTACAAACAGTTTCATAGCAGACTCTCCTTTGGATATTTAATAATATGAGAGAACAACCTGTCTGTATTCGAAAAAAAAACACACAACCTTCGTTGTGTGTTTTGTGTTGGCACCTACTTATTTTCCCGGGCAGCTGCCCGCCAAGTATCTTCAGCGCAAGTGAGCTTAACTTCTGTGTTCGGAATGGGAACAGGTGGACCCTCACCGCAATCAGCACCAACTTTTTGTGTCGTCCTTCAGGCGACTTTGATAGTATATCACAAGCATTTGCCTTTGTCAAGACTTTTTTGAAAAAATTTTTAAAATATCTTTGTTGACAAAAATTTATACTTCCTTTATCATTATTTAAGGTGATTATTATGAAATTATTTATTGCATCAGACATACACGGCTCGGCCTATTACTGCGAAAAAATGCTCGCAGAATTTACTAAAACGGGCTGTGAGAAAATGCTGCTTCTTGGCGACATTCTCTACCACGGACCGAGAAATGATTTACCGAAGGACTATAACCCAAAGGCAGTTATCGAAATGCTAAACGGACTTAAAAATCAAATTCTTTGTGTGCGCGGCAACTGTGACACCGAGGTTGACCAAATGGTGCTCGCCTTCCCCGTCCTTGCCGACTATGCAGTAATTTACGACGGTGACACAACTATTTATGCAACCCACGGGCACAACTATAACGAAAACAATTTGCCGCCTCTATCTAACGGCGACATTCTGCTTCACGGACACACACATATTCCTGCTTGTAACGAGCATGAGGGCTACACCTATATAAATCCAGGCTCAGTATCAATTCCAAAAGAAAACAGTCACCACGGATATATGATATATGAAAAAGGTGAGTTTACTTGGTACGACCTTAAAGGAAATAGTATTAAATCATATAAAAAATAAAGGGCGGTTAACTGCCCTTTTTATTTTTACAACTTATTTAAATATTCTCCGTGTCCGTGTTAATAAATTTATATCTATCGCCCGGTATAAACCATAAAAACATTATAAACAAAAGTCAATAAAAATACTTAGATATTACAATATATAAAATAAATATTGACAAAATACCCTATTTCGTGTGATAATACTATAAATAGGTGGTGTGAAAATGAGAGTTATTACGGGTATTGCCCGCGGCAGAAGGCTTGAAACGCTCAGTGGCAATGATGTAAGACCTACTACCGATAAGGTTAAAGAGGCTGTGTTCAGTTCAATTCAGTTTGACCTTGAAGGCAGGCGCATTCTCGACCTTTTCGCTGGCAGCGGTCAGCTTGGTATTGAGGCGTTAAGCCGTGGTGCTGATAGTGCGACCTTTGTTGACCTGAACACCGATGCAATTGCTGTAATTGAGCGCAATCTTAAAGCGACAGGCTTTAAAGAAATGGCGAAGGTTGTTCGTGCAGATTATTTTTCCTTCTGTGCGTCGACAAGAGATGCCTTTGACATTGCCTTTTTAGACCCACCCTACCGCGAGGGCCTACTTGAAAAGGCACTCGAAAAGGTGACGGGTATTATGAGTGATTACGGAATTATTATTTGTGAGCATCCTACCGATATCTGCACACCCGAAAATATCGGCGAGTTTAAAAAATATAAAAGCTCGAAATACGGTAAGATTGCAGTTTCCTTCTATAGAAAAGAGCGTGAAGAAATTGAATAAGACTGTTATATGCCCCGGTAGTTATGACCCCATAACACACGGACATATTGATATTATTGAGCGTGCTTCTTCACTTTTTGATAATGTCATAGTTGTTGTGATGATAAATTACAAAAAGCATTACAGTTTCAGCGTGGAAGAGCGTGTTGATATGATAAAAAAGTGCGTATCTCACCTTAAAAATGTAGAGGTTGCTTACTACGACGGCCTTTTATCAGATTACGCAAGACAGCATAATGCTTATGCTATTGTTAAGGGCTTACGTGCTATGTCTGACTTTGAATATGAGTTTCAGATGGCACTTGCTAATAAAAAACTTAATCCCCAAATTGAGACGCTGTTCTTAACCACCAATGCTGAATTTATGTATTTAAGCTCAAGCATGGTTAAGCAGATAGCTAGCATGGGCGGCGACATCTCGGCCTTTGTGCCGAAGCGAATTCACAAAGATATTATTGAAAGATTGGGCGGCAGTAAAAACTGAGCCCGTACTGAAAGGATGTATTTAATATGAGTATCGAAGAATTACTTGAACAGTTAGACGAAGCATTAGAGGGCGGCGTTAAAATGCCAGGCAACCGCAGAATTGTAAACGCCGAATCTTTGAGAGCAGTTATTGATGATATTCGTCTTAACATTCCCAGCGAAATTAAGCAGGCTCGAGGCATCGTTGCCGACCGTGCCGATATTATCACCAATGCTAAGCGTGAGGCTGACGGTATTATCCGCAGTGCTGAAGAGCGTGCAAATGCAATGGTTTCTCAGGAGGCTATCACAAAATTAGCACAAGAAAAAGCAAGCGAAATTATCGCAAACGCTCAAACTAAGAGCAGAGAGATGCGTAAAGCCGCTCAGGAATTTGTTGATGACATTATGCGCAGAGCCGATGAAGGTCTTACCGCTAACCTCGGTGAAATCCGCAAGACCCGTGCTTCTTTAAAATCACAGGTTCCCCATCCCGTAGCAAAGAACGACTAATTAAAATGTATAACCCCCAACCAATGGTTGGGGGTTGTTTTTTTATTCGCAAAGCTCGGTTGAAAGGTATCTTTCGCCCGTATCAGCTAAAAGCACAACTATATTTTTGCCCTTGTTTTCGGGGCGGTGTGCTATGCTATATGCCGCAAAAAGTGCCGCGCCCGACGACATTCCGACAAATGCGCCCTCGTCCTTTACAAACTGCTTGGCAGTATTTATCGCATCGGCATCAGTTACGGCAATTACCTCGTCATAAATTTCGGTATCTAAAATCTCGGGGATAAAGTTAGCTCCTAAACCCTGTATTTTGTGGGGTGCCGCAGTGCCACCCGATAAAAGCGGTGATGAGGCAGGCTCGGCCGCCACTATTTTTATATCTTTATTTTTTTCTTTCAAAAATTTGCCGACACCCGTAATAGTGCCGCCTGTGCCGACACCTGCGACAAATATATCGACTGCGCCGTCGGTATCATTCCATATTTCAGGCCCCGTTGTTTCATAGTGGGCTTTGGGGTTGGCTTCATTTACAAACTGTCCCGCCATAAAGGAATTTGGTATTTCCTTTGCCAATTCCACACACCTTTCGTTTGCACCCTTCATACCTAAATGTGACGGTGTAAGAATAAGCTCGGCACCGTAGGCCTTCATCATCTTTTTACGCTCGTCCGACATACTCTCGGGCATTACAATTATCGTCTTGTAGCCTTTAGCAGCCCCTACAGCGCAAAGACCAATACCCGTATTTCCGCTTGTCGACTCAATAATTACCGAATCTTTTGTGAGTAGTCCTTTGCCTTCGGCATCTTCGATTATACTCTTTGCTACTCTATCCTTGGCGCTGCCCGCGGGGTTAAAATATTCAAGCTTGGCAAAAATATTGGCACCACCGTCAAATTTTAATTTTAAAAGTGGCGTATTGCCTATTAGCTGTGTAAATGAATTAAATATTCTCATTATCATAATCCTTTACTTTTTTAATATATTTAAAGGTCTCCTTTTCGCCCTTTTCGGAGAGCATTACAAGCCAGCCTTCGAGCAAATCTGACGTATCCTTATGAATAAATCTTGTCGCTTTACCCTTTTCGAAATACTTTATGGGATGTGATATTTGAAAATTTTTGCCCTGATAAATCTTGCTTGCGGCAAGTCGGTCACAAAACATTTCTTTAACGTATTTTACGGGCATACGTACCGCCTCAATACGCTTGGTGTTGGGGTTGTAATCGTTCCAATATTCAAAATGGTGGCGGTTTCTGCCCTTGTGGTGTATCCAGGCTAAAGAATAACCGTACAGCTCGCGCTCTTTTTCATTGGGACTGCGGTTGCCTTGGTAATATTTAGCGCCCGGTATAAACTCAGCAAATGTGTATTTTGATAAATCATGAAATAGTCCCTGAAAGCCTATGCCGACCTTAAAGCAGTGGGCAATAACCTTATGTCTATGGTGTGTAATGGTTAAAAAATGTTTTATCGGATGCATTTATTTTCCCTCAAATATTCTAAAAATGCTGTGCAGCCTTCGACAATATCGCGATAGGTATCATCAAAGTTACCCGTATACCACGGGTCAGCAATATCACCGCCGTGAGCGAAATCAAGAAGTCTGTAGACCTTTGACTCGGTATCATCACCGATTATGCGCATCAGATTTTTTATATTATTTCTATCCATAACGATTATATAATCATTATGCTCATAATCTTTTCTTGTAATCTGGACCGAGCGATGCTCATCAAATGGTATACCCATTTGCGTAAGCTTAGCACGTGTGCCATAATGAATACCGTTGTCGATTTCTTCACGACTTGTGGCAGATGAGGTAATACTGATCCTATCGGCAATACCCCTTTTAGCCACCATATCCTTTAAAACAAACTCTGCCATAGGAGAACGGCAAATATTGCCGTGGCAGACGAACATAACCCTTATCATTTACTGTCACCCGATATAAATACCTTTTTAATAAAATTCAAATCTTTTCTAAAAAGAAGTGTATCAAGCGCAATTTTCTGCACCTGACTGCGAATCAGTGGGTTTTCGACCTTTATCGGCATAAACACCACACTTTTGACGCTACTGCTAACGGCATAATCTGCTGCCTTATTGTAAAGCGAGCGTATTGCCACAACATTATCTGATGTGAGCTTGCCTGAAATTTTTGGGGCGACTATGTTGTAAATATTATTATAACACAGCGAAAAGCCGCCCGTAATTTTGTCTTCTTTTAAATCATTACAGGTCTTTTTAAGTGCGCTGCCACCATACAGATATAGTTCCCCCTCGGTATCGACAACGGGGTTTATAAGTAAATCTGCACGAAGGGCTACGGGTGATGCATTTACACCTGAAAGTCGGTAAGAAAAGGTGGTAACATCGGTGGTGCCCATAGACTCCACAATATCCTTAAGATACGCCTCTTCACTTTTAAAAAATGCGGCATTAAGCGCATTTAAATCGCTTATTTTGATAAGGCGTGAATACTCTTTAAAATACTGCTGTGGTGTCTGACACACTGCTTCCGACTCATTATTAAGTTTTGCAAGGTAACCTGTTAAAAGACCTGCAAGCTTCAACTCATTATCCCCTTTTTATTTTACAAATATTATAGTTAAAATCAATAATACACACCGATCGTTATAATAGGCATATTTTTTTGTTAAAAAACATTTGATATACCCTGCATCTACCTAATCTTTATATTATATTTATATCATTAAATGTCATATTTTTCAATAATTAGTTTGACAGACTAAAAACTACAGTATATAATTTTTATGGTGAATTTTATGAGCATTGAGAATTACTGCAAAAACAGTTACACTTTCATATATTTTGAAATGGTTGATTCTACCAACAACTACGCAAAAAAACTGTGTATTGATGGTGCAAGTGAGAAAACCGTCGTGTTAGCAAAGAGGCAAACCGCCGGCAAGGGACGACTCGGCAGAAGCTTTTTTTCCGGGCATGACGGTATTTATTTAAGCATTATTCTGCGCCCGCTTTTTTCGGCCGAGCACACGCTGTTTATCACCACAGCCGCCGCCGTTGCCGTCAGCCATGCCATAGATGAGGTTTGCTCGGTTAAAACGGGCATAAAATGGGTTAATGATATCTATTTGAACGATAAGAAAATCTGCGGCATACTAACCGAATCGGCAATCAGCGCACAGTCTGAAAGCCCCGAATATGCCGTACTTGGAATCGGTGTAAACCTAAGCCGAGGTGACTCGGCAGTACCTGATGAAATAAAGGATATTGCAGGTTTTATCTTTGAAAGCGAGCAGGGCGCAGAAATTAAGGAGCGTCTGTGCGCCAAAATACTTGATAACTTTTTTGAACTATACTCAAATTTAACCGAAAAGGAATATATGGACGAGTACCGCCACCGCAGTATCTTAATTGGGAAAAAGGTAAAATGCTTGTGCGGGACTAATGTATACACCGCGACGGTGTGTGATATTGACGCAGATGCACGACTCGTTGTCAGAACCGACGAAGGTAAAATAAAAATTTTAAATGCCGGTGAGGTGTCTTTAAAGCTTTGAAAAACACGACCAAATATATTCTTTCGGCGCTTTTTGCGGCGATAATAGCTGTTTTTGCACAGCTCACCTTGCCGTTACCGTTGGGTGTGCCGCTGACTCTGCAAACCTTCGCAGTCGCTCTGTGCGGCTTTTTGCTGTCACACACCTTCGGCACACTGTCGGTCGCCGTTTATATCATTCTCGGCCTTATAGGGCTACCTATATTCGCAGGCTTTGGCGGTGGCCCCGCCGTTTTATTCGGTGCAACAGGCGGATTTTTATGGGGCTTTTTGATTCTCGCACTCGCCTGCGCATTATCTCAAAGGGACAAGAATAAGGCTATAAAAATAACCTTGATTTGCGGCGGCTTATTACTTTGCCACCTGTGCGGTGTTTTGCAGTTTGCTTTTGTTCATAACACTGGTCTCGGCCGCGCATTTATGCTGGTATCACTACCCTACATACCCAAAGATTTTATATGTGTTTTCGGTGCGCTTTGGGTATCGAAGCTCATTAAAAAAAGAATAAAACTATTTTAAGACGTGCCAAGCGACACGTCTTTTTTGAACCCCCGACTCATTTTTTTCATATACTGAATTGGAGTGAAAATTATGACTTTAAGTGAAACGGAAATAGGCAAAAAATATACAGTAACCAAAATCGCCGTAACAGACGATATAAAACGGCGAATTTTCGATATTGGGCTTACAAGGGGCAGTCAGGTAATACCGCTGTTCAGCAGTTTTTTAGGCGAGCCGACGGCATATCTCATACGCGGCGCCGTTATAGCATTAAGAAACGATGAAACCAAGCAAATTTTTGTAAAGCCAACAATGTAGAGAAGGTGTGTTATCATACTTAAAAATAATATATCGGTAGCCCTTGCGGGCAATCCTAACGTCGGCAAAAGCACCATATTCAACGCCCTTACGGGACTTAAACAACACACAGGCAACTGGGCAGGCAAAACGGTTGATACCGCAAGCGGCATTTTAAAATTTAACGGACAGAAAATAACCGTAACCGACCTGCCCGGCAGTTATTCACTTCTTTCTCACTCGGGTGAAGAGGAGGTTGCAAGAGATTACATCTGCTTTGGTGGCGCCGATGTATGCGTTGTTGTATGCGATGCCACCTGTTTAGAGCGCAACCTTAATCTGCTTTTGCAGGTATTAGAAATTACACAGAGCACCGTTTTGTGTATAAATCTTTGTGATGAGGCGGCTAAAAAGGGCATTATAGTTGACACCGAGATGTTGTCGCACCGACTCAAAATACCCGTAATTTCTACCGCGGCGAGAAACGGCAAGGGACTCGAAGCGCTTAAGGATGAAATTCTTAAAACAGCCGATTTAAAAAAATGCGGCAACATTTTTACGCTAAGATATTCAGATGAAATAGAAAACGCCATAGATAAAATTGATTCGCCCGTCTTAGCTGAGGCGGCAAATCAAAGCGGACTGTCTGAGCGATTTTTAAAGCTACGCATACTTGAAAATGATACGCAGTTTTTTGTGTCCTTCAAAAAATTCACAGGTATTGACCTGAGCGTTATAGAAGTCGAGGCGCCCGAATATGTATCTGAAGAATTAGTAAACGGAATTATGAAAATGGCTGAGGCGCTATGCAACGAAGCGGTACATACTGAGAAAAAATATAACCGAGACCGAAAAATTGACAGCATCATTACAAGTAAGCTCTTTGGCCCACCAATAATTCTGTGTATGCTAGCCCTTGTGCTATGGATAACAATCAGTGGTGCGAACTACCCGTCAAGCTGGCTCAATTCATTTTTTATGTCCCTTGAGGGCGACTTTTTTAAGCTGTTGTCTGATATAGGTCTGCCGACTGTCTTGTGTGAGGTTATAGTATACGGTGTCTACCGAGTTGTAACCTGGATAGTGTCGGTTATGTTGCCTCCAATGGCAATATTCTTCCCTCTATTTACACTGCTTGAAGACCTTGGCTTTCTGCCTAGAATTGCCTTTAATCTTGACCGTTGCTTTAAGAAATGCCACACCTGCGGCAAGCAGGCGCTGACTATGTGTATGGGCTTCGGCTGTAACGCCGTAGGCGTGACGGGCTGCCGAATTATCGACTCGCCTCGAGAGCGCCTCATTGCCATACTTACTAACTCCTTTGTGCCGTGCAACGGGCGATTCCCCACCCTTATAACCCTTATTACCCTGTTTTTTGTCGGCAGTTACGGCATCAGTTCAAGCATTGGTGCGTCACTTGTACTGTGTCTGTTTATAATGCTTAGCTTTCTTATGACCTTTGCCGTATCATACCTATTGTCAAAAACGGTGCTTCGGGGTATGCCATCGTCCTTCACGCTCGAACTTCCGCCCTACCGCCGTCCTCAGATCTTAAAGGTAATCGTGCGCTCGGTATTTGACAGAACTCTTTTCGTACTTGGTCGTGCTCTTGTTGCGGCTGTGCCTGCAGGGCTTATAATTTGGCTTGCGGCAAATATAAAAGTTGACGGGGTTACGGTATTACAGACAGTATCCAATTTTTTAGACCCGTTTGGCAATGTATTAGGGCTTGACGGTGTTATACTGATTGCATTTATATTGGGCTTCCCCGCTAATGAAATCGTTATTCCCGTAATGGTTATGGCATATACCGCCAATGCAAATCTCACAGAAATCGGTAATTTGTCTGTTTTAAGCGACATTTTTGCCGCTAACGGCTGGAATATGCTGACGGCTATCAATGTAATGATATTCTCGCTTTTCCATTGGCCCTGCGCCACCACCGTACAGACCATAAAAAAGGAAACGGGCAGTGTGTTATGGACTGCACTGGCAGTAGTTCTGCCGACCGCCGTCGGTATAATTCTTTGCCTTATAACAACGTCTATTTGGCACCTGATAAAATAAATATCCACCCGCATAGCGGGGGGTATTTCATTTTCGGGCATAGCCCTAATATTACTGGCGGCGCACAAGTGCGCTTTTTGTTGGCCTGTCAGCCGTGCGTCCGTTACTGCTACTCATAAAATGAAAGATAATATAAGCCTCCCTTGTGTAAAGAATGATTCCTCTGACAGGGGAAATGTCCGAAGGACAAAAGGGTGGCTAGGGACCACGATTAGTGGTGGAGGGATTGTTTCACAGGATGATTCAATACGAATGTTACGTTAACAACCCCTCAGTCAGCTACGCTGACAGCTCCCCTTGCACAGGGGAGCCTTTCCCTTGTATCATTTGTATTTCTTTTTATCGGTTAACCTTTCTGGAACC
>JAZQGO010000006.1:0-15964 GCA_045540055.1 Acutalibacteraceae bacterium | reverse complement strand
AAGCCCAATCCCTTCCCGATGAGCATTTACGATAATATTGCTTACGGCCCCCGTACACACGGCATCACAAGCAAGGTAAAGCTGGATGAAATCGTAGAGCAGGCGCTTCGTGATGCGGTTATCTGGGACGAGGTTAAGGACAGACTCAAAAAGAATGCTCTCGGTCTTTCGGGTGGACAGCAGCAGCGTCTTTGCATTGCTCGTGCTCTTGCCGTAGAGCCGAAAGTTCTCTTGATGGACGAGCCGACTTCGGCGCTCGATCCTATCTCTACCTCTCGAATTGAGGAACTTGCATTGCAATTGAAGGAAAAATATACTATAATTATAGTGACTCATAATATGCAGCAGGCAGTTCGTATTTCGGATAATACGGCATTCTTCCTTCTTGGAGAGTTAGTGGAATTCGGTGAAACTGAGAAATTATTCTCGCAGCCGAAGGATAAACGCACCGAGGATTACATTACAGGAAGGTTTGGTTGATATTATGAGAAGCAGATTTGATGAACAGCTTAAGGTACTGAATAAAAAAATGACCCAAATGGGCGCAGAATGCGAAGAATTGATCGCTCTTGTAGCCAAAGCCTTGTTGAACGGGGACGTTGAAGGCGCAAGAAAAGCGAAAGAGCAAGGCCACGAAATCGACCAAATGGAACGTGAGATAGAAGCGATTTGCTTAAAGCTCCTGCTTCAACAGCAACCCGTAGCAAAAGATCTTCGTGTGATTTCCGCCGCCCTTAAAATGATTACAGATATGGAAAGAATCGGCGATCAGGCAGAAGATATTGCCGAGATAATCCCATTTCTCGATGGGAGAACCGGTGCAGAGTTTGCCGACTTTAAGCCTATGGCAGAAGCAACCTGCAAAATGGTTACCGACAGCATTGATGCTTATGTAAAGCAGGATGTTGCTCTTGCCAAAGCCGTAGCCGAACACGATGATGTTGTGGACGATGCCTTCGGCAGAATGAAAGATATGTTAATAAAAATGATATCCGAAAATAAAGCAGATGGAGAATATGCCATTGACCTTTTGATGATTGCTAAATATTTTGAGCGTATCGGCGACCACGCTGTTAATATTGCAGAGTGGGTTGAGTTCTCTTTTACGGGTATTCATAAAGGAGAGTAATGTTGAAACAAGTTTCAACATTACAGATTATATAGCGCCGTTTTTCTCGCCGATGAAGAGGCAACCGAAAAATATGGCAATTTATGACCATCTTTTCATAAGGTGGTGATAAATACCAAATTAGCGCAAGAAAGGAATAGTTATAAAAATGATTTGGTGTGTTGATGATGACAATACCATCCGTGAAATTGAGGTTTATACGTTAGAGCAGATAGGTTTTGAAGCCCGTGGCTTTGCCGATTGTGTTTCTATGCTTGAAGCCTTAAAAACCGAAAAGCCGAAGCTTATTGTCCTAGATATTATGATGCCGGAAATGGACGGACTTGAAGTTCTTAAAAAGCTCCGAACTGACGCGGCATATAAAGACATCCCCGTAATTATGGCGACCGCCAAAGGCACCGAGATGGATAAGATCGGCGGCCTTAACTCCGGTGCTGACGATTATCTCGTAAAGCCCTTTGGTGTTATGGAAATGGTTGCCCGTGTAAAAGCGGTGCTTCGTCGTACTGCAAAGGAAGAAACAACGGGCGATATTACAGTAGGCAATATTACATTAAAGGAAACCGAGCATAAGGTTATTGCGGGCGGCGAAAAGGTTGAGCTTACCCATAAAGAATTTGAGATGCTCAAGCTCTTTATGCGCAGTCCCAATATGGTATTTTCAAGAGATAAGCTGATGAGCGAAATTTGGGGTATGGATTATATCGGCGAAACCCGTACAGTTGATATGCACATCAAAACCCTTCGCCAAAAGCTTGGTAACGCCGGCGGTCAGATCAAGACCGTTATCGGTGTTGGGTACAGATTGGAGAATGAGGCTGACGGAAGCCGAAGCCATCACGCCTGATAAATAATAATTTTTAATTTTTTCTCGTTTCATCGTTTGTAATACGATAGCATTACTGCACTCTTCAACTTCGCCTCTCTTAGAAATTATTTATTCGGCAGGTCGAAGAGTTTCACTCAGCCGCCTCTTTCAAAAGGCGAAGCGTGAAAGTCGCAGTAAAGCTGTCGCCTTACAAGCTTGAACGCAAGAAAGGGGGAAAGGCGGCGAGCGAAACCGTAATGGATTCAGCTTACGTCAGCCTTATATGACAAAAAAGATATTTCACTCGATATTTACGATAGCATTGGTGGTGCTCCTTGCGAGCATCGGCATTGCAACAAGTTTTTTATATGATTATTTTAACGATTCTCAGGTAAAACAGTTAAAAGCTGAGTTGTCCCTTGTAGCCGATACTGTCAACGAAGTGGGTGTCGAATATTTTGAAAATTTTGACTCCACCGTTTTCCGTTTTACCGTTGTGGATACTGATGGTACTGTGCTTTATGATACGCAGGCAAAACCGAGCGAAATGGATAACCACGCAGACCGTGAGGAAATTGCCGAAGCATTCAAGACCGGAACAGGCAGTAGCGCCCGTAATTCTTCAACTTTAACCGAAAAGACTTTTTATGAGGCTGTTCGTCTTGAAAATGGTGACGTGCTTCGTATTTCGGTAAGTCAGCTTACTATTGGTGCATTAATTCTCGGTATGCTCCCCGTCATTATTGCTATTATTTTGATTGCAGCAGTCGTTGCCGGTATTCTTTCTCACACTATGGCAAAGAAAGTAACTGAGCCTTTGATGAAGCTTGACTTTGAGCATCCTTCTGACAACAGCACTTATGAAGAACTGACTCCCATACTCACCAAGGTTCACAGACAGCACAAGCAAATTAAATCGCAAATGGAAACCTTGCGCCGCAAATCCGATGAGTTTGAGCAGATTGTTTCTTCGATGAATGAAGGTCTTGTGCTCCTTGATGAACACGGTATGGTGCTCAGTATGAATACGGCGGCGAAGAAAATATTTGCCGTTAAAAAGGATGTTAACGGCAGCGATTTTCTGCTTGTAGACCGCACAAGCAAAATGAGTAAGGCAATTTGGAACGCCCTTGACGGCAACCATAGCGAGTACACCGAAGAAAGAAACGGCAGTGAATATCAGTTCACGGTCAATCCTATTGAATCGGATGGCAAGGTTCTTGGTGCAGTTATTCTTGTGTTCGATATTAGTGATCGTGCTTTTGCAGAGCGCAACCGTCAGGAATTCACCGCAAATGTTACTCACGAACTCAAGACTCCGCTTCAATCTATTATCGGAAGCGCAGAGCTGCTTGAAAACGGACTTGTGAAACCAGAAGATACTACGAGATTTGTCGGCAATATCCGTAAGGAAGCAACAAGGCTTGTATCCCTTATCAACGATATTATTCGTCTTTCTGAGCTTGACGAGAACAACGAACCTGCAACCGAAACCGTAGAACTCACAGAGGTTGCCAAAGAGGTTGTCGAGGTTTTGACAGTATCGGCAGCAAAGAAAAATGTTGAACTATCTATCGAAGGTGATACTTGCACCATTTATGGTGTGCGCCGTTATATTTACGAGATTATTTATAATCTTTGCGATAACGCTATCCGCTACAATGTGGACGGCGGCAAGGTCGAGATTAAAATCGGCAAGGATAACGGACGAGCAGTAGTATCTGTAAAGGATACCGGTATAGGTATTCCTACCGAGCATCAAAGTCGTATCTTTGAACGCTTCTACCGAGTAGATAAGAGCCATTCCAAAGAAACCGGCGGCACCGGTCTTGGACTTTCTATCGTTAAACACGCTGTACAGTATCACAGCGGAAAGGTAACTCTTGAAAGTGAAGTTGGAAAAGGTACAACTGTGAAGATTGTTTTCTGATTGACCAGTGAAAATTTCTTAAATTTTTCGTAACACAATTAAAATCGCCATATGACTGAAAAGTCATATGGCGATTTTGTAAATATAATTACTCTTCTTCCTGCCAAACCTCAACAGGCTTGTTTTGATACTTCTTTTTGAAAATTTTTCTGCGGAATAGGAATAGTGTGTAAATGAGCCACAATGCAAAGAATATAGCACAAGCAATTATAGCGTGCATTGGGGACTGTGCCGCAAAATTAAGCAGGAGTAGAAGTGGCGCAATCATAACCATTGCAGGGAAATTTGAAAGGATGTAAAGGCTTGAGGTCGGGGTGCGAAGGTTGGGGTCGATTTCCTTCATCAAAATCATACCGTTTGATGCAGTACCCGTAAGAGTGCCGTAGCACATCAAAAACATCTCGTGCTCGAAGCCCTTAAAGCATTCCTTGGTTGCCTTGCGAATATATATGTAGGTAATTACAGCGCCGACCACACTTAAAATTATAACGGGCAGGATATAATTCTTGATATCGTTAATTTCGATAGCGGCAACGCCCGCAACAATCATCAGGTCGAAGGCAAAGCCTGAAATACGGTCCATTTGATAGTTGTTAATATACTTGCGTTGCATGAGTCTTTCCTTGCGAAGCCTTTTTACAATAGCCTTTATAAGCATAGCGGCAAGGGATGCCCACAAGAAATTAAAGCCCCAGGCGATGCTGTTTGTAAAGGCGGAAAGTCTGCCAAGCAGATACATAAATCCAAAGGAAAGTGCATACGCCAAGGCAACAAATCCAACCTGCAATGTGAATTTGTCGACCGATTCATTATCGGGGATTTCGGTGCCGCTAGGGTTGCTCTGGTCAACCACCCCATCATCACTTTTGGTGTTACGCACCTTAATTTCGCCACGTTTTTTATAAATATTGATATAAAGTATACCGAATACCGATGCGACAACAAAGCCGATAGAGGCAAGCGACAAGCCAAAGCTACCGTTGCCGGCAAACTGTGCGGCAGGCACGTTTGTAAAGTTAATATCCCAGGTTAGTGCGTTACCGGGGCCTTGACCATAGGCGAGCGGCAGAATCAGACCGCTGATATATGAAACGACCTTTTCGCCGTACCGAGTAATAAAGAAAAGCAATAAGGTTATGCCAAGACCAACCGATGCCTGTAGCATATAGGTACCGCCTTGCAAGGCACCGAATTCAACAACCTGCGCCTTATTGGTTTTATGGTTGCTTTTCTCGGTTTTAAGACTCATCGCCGCAAAGCCGATAGCCAAGCAGTGATATGTAATAACCTGCATAAGATGATTATCGACAAGCACAAACCCGCATTGCTTGGCAATAAAATTCACAAGTAATAACAGTCCACCGCCGAGGAGTGCCGACGGAACCAAGCACTTGCGCAGTAGCGGAATTGTCCTTCTTAAAATATTGCCCACCATTAAAAATAATAGCAGTAATCCCAGTTGAACCAAAAAAGACCATACCGAATCATAATTGGCCATAGTAAAATCCCAAGCCATAAATATATCCCCTCTCATATAAAGGTACTATAAGGAATTGTACCATAGCAAAATTAAAACTGCAACAACTAATAATCAACAAAACGGTACAGCGTTACAAGTGACGCACTAAGCAGTCACCACCGATAATATTACCGATTAAATATAAATAAATACCGAATAGGTAAAATTCAAGATTTTTAAAATTAAGTAAGGTATAATGGTGCCGAAAGGCAGGGACTTTTTATGTATGCAATAGAAACTGTAAATCTCACAAAAAAATACAAAGATTTTTTGGCGGTAGACCGATTAAATTTACAAATTAAATCGGGTGAACTGTTTTCACTACTTGGTGTAAACGGTGCCGGAAAAACCACCACCGTTAAAATGCTGTCATGTATTACAGGGCTAACCGGTGGCGATGCTTTTTTAGAAGGCAAAAGCATAATAAAAGACATATCGGCAGTAAAATCAATTATAGCTGTTTCGCCGCAAGAAACGGCGGTGGCGACAGCGCTTTCGGTAAGCGAAAATCTTGAGCTTATGTGCGGTGTTTATGGTTTTTCAAAGCAAAAACGAAACGAAAAAATTAAGGCACTCACCGAGCAGCTTAGACTTGACTCGGTTATAAGTAAAAAAGCGGGCAAGCTTTCGGGCGGCTGGCAACGCAGACTGAGTATTGCGTTGGCGCTTATTGGTGAGCCGAAAATTCTTTTTCTTGATGAGCCCACTCTTGGACTTGACGTGCTTGCCCGCAGTGAATTGTGGGAACTTATACGTTCACTCAAAGGTAAGGTCACAATTATTCTGACCACACACTATATGGAGGAGGCCGAGGCACTATCTGACCGCATTGGCATTATGAAGGATGGCAGACTGCTTATATGTGATACTGCCGAAAAAATTAAGGAAACAGCAAAGACTGACAATTTTGAGCAGGCCTTTATACAAATCGTTAAGGGGGAAATAAAATGAGAATGCTAACCTTCGCAACGAGAAATACAAAAGAGATACTCCGCGACCCGTTAAATTTGACTTTTGGGCTCGGCTTTCCCCTTGTTTTAATTGCACTACTCAGCTTAATACAGGCAAATATCCCCGTAAAGCTTTTTAAGATACAGTATTTAACTCCCGGCATTACGGTTTTTGGGCTTTCATTTATAACTCTATTTTCTGCCACCATTATAGCAAAGGATAGAAGCAGCTCGTTTTTACAACGACTCTATACAACACCGCTGAGTTCAGTGGATTTTATACTCGGCTACACCCTGCCCTTTATACCTATCGCACTCGCGCAGAGTATAATTTGCTATATTGCCGCCGTTATACTCGGGCTTAATATTACTGTAAATATTTTATATGCCGTTTTATTTACAATTCCCGTTTCACTGCTCTACATCTCGCTAGGACTTCTTTGCGGGAGTGTATTTAATGATAAGCAGGTTGGCGGTATATGCGGCGCATTGCTCACCAACCTTTCAGCTTGGGCTGCGGGCATTTGGTTTGACCCACAGCTTATGGGGGATACGTTTCAAAAAATTTCCCACGCTCTACCCTTTGTTCATGCGGTCGATTTAGGTCGTGCGGCGCTTGAAGGCAATTTTGCCGATATTTTCCCGCATCTTTGGTGGGTGCTATCATACGCTGCCGCGCTACTTATATTAGCAGTGTTCTTTTTCCTGCGGCAGATGAAACATCAATAATATTCGCAAAAACAATATTATAAATTATATTGAAATGTTCATAAATAGATGGTAAAATTACTGTAAAGATTTCATAAGGAGTTTTTATGAAAACCGAGAGAAACATTTTAATTGCATTTTTATTAAATTTATTTTTTAGTATATTTGAATTCGTTGGCGGAATTTTTACAGGCAGTGTTGCCATTGTTTCGGACGCCGTACACGATATCGGCGACGCCGCAAGCATAGGTATTGCCTATTTCCTTGAAAAGAAAAGCAAAAAGCAGCCCGACAGTAATTACACCTACGGCTATACAAGATATTCTGTAATCGGCAGTGTTATCACCACACTCATTTTGCTTGTTGGCTCGGTAGGAGTTATATATAATGCTATAATCAAATTGTTTAACCCTACCGAAATTAACTATAACGGTATGATTGTTTTTGCAGTGGTTGGTGTTTGTGTGAATTTCGGTGCCGCCTTTTTAACACGTGAGGGGGACTCGCTTAATCAAAAAGCCGTTAATCTGCATATGCTCGAGGACGTGCTGGGCTGGTTGGTGGTGCTGATAGGTGCTATTGTTATGCGCTTTACCGATTTTAAATTTATAGACCCAATTATGTCTATCGGCGTGGCAATTTTCATCCTTTTAAATGCAATAAAAAACCTAAAGGAAGCCCTCGATTTATTTCTTGAAAAATCACCGAGCAGTATTAAAACAGATGAAATAAAAAAGCACCTGCTCGAAATTGACGGCGTGCTTGACGTTCACCATATTCACGTTTGGAGTATGGACGGACATAACAACTACGCCACAATGCATATTGTAACAAATGCCGACCATCACGAAATCAAAGAGAAAGTACGTAAGGAATTAAACGAGCACGGCATTGGACATACAACGCTTGAGCTTGAAGCAGAAAACGAGCATTGTGATGATAAGCATTGCAGTATAAACTTTGAATCTCACGCATCTCATCACCACCATCATCATTAAATTGTTTTATATGTAAAGGAAAATTAAAATGTCAGAAAAACAAAACGACACCTTAGAACAAAGAAAAAAAGCGCAGCAGGAGTTTATTAACCTTAAAAAAATGCAAAGCGGTGAAATGGCACCCGCGCCGAAGCCGAGCGAGGTAGCGGTTATTCCTGCAACCTTTTCAGAAAAGCTTAAAAATTTCTGGTATCATTATAAATGGCACACCCTAATCTCACTGTTTTTATGCTTTGTTTTGGTAATCGGCGTGACACAGTGTGCCTCCAGAGAGGAATATGACGCAAAAATTGTGCTTTACACCAACAACTATTATTACGACGGGCATATTTCGGCTTTGGGCGAATATATGACACAGTATTTCACCGATACTAACGGTGATGGTGAAGTTAAGGTACAGGTGCTCGACTGCTCATACTTAGCCGACGGCAAGGGTGATACCGATTATATAAACTCGCTCTCTACCCGATTAAATTCGACGTTATCAGGCGACGGCGCGGTGCAGTTATTTATTGTCGACCAAAAAAATTACGAGCATTTAAACAGTGTTTTCGAATCGGTCGATGAATTTTTTGTCGATTCCTCCCCCCTGCCGAATGACCTATATGAGTTTTTTGAGGATAAAGATTTAAGCTTACCTAAAAATTTAATTATAGGTCGCCGCATAGTTGAAGGCACCCTTATTGAAAAGGAAAAGAATATTGAAGTCTACACCAAAGAAAGTATCGCGGCACTTCAAAAAATCAAAGAAAAATCGGCAAAGTAACGCTATTGACATTTTACGTTTACTATGATAAAATTTAATTAACTTAAATTGACTTTGAACGGAGGGTATACCGATGAGCAGAATTAAGACTATCACAACTAAGGATATCGCAAAAACCGTAAATAAGGGTGGTTGCGGCGAGTGTCAGACTTCTTGTCAGTCAGCCTGCAAAACCTCTTGCGGTGTTGCTAATCAGCAGTGCGAGAATAAGGAAAATAAATAATTTTTTCAAAATACCTTAAAAGGTTGTCTTATTTAAGGCAACCTTTTATCTTTATTGGGAGTAAGATATGGTACATCAGTATAAACTAAACGGATATAACATCATACTCGACACCTGCTCGGGCTCGGTACACACCGTTGACGAGGTCGCGTATGACATAATATCGCTATATAAAGAAAAAAGCACCGACGAAATTGTCGATTACATATTAAATAAATATTCATACCTACCCGACGTTAATCGATGTGAGGTTTTAGAGTGTATTGAGGATATTAAAATGCTCGAAAAAGAGGGCAAGCTATTCACCGCCGATGAGTTTGAAAGCCTTGCAATAGATTACAAAAATAACAGCAAGGTAATTAAAGCGTTGTGTCTTCACGTGGCGCATACCTGCAACCTTAACTGCTCGTATTGTTTTGCCTCACAGGGCAAATACCAAGGTGAGCGTGCGCTTATGAGCTTTGAAACGGGTAAGCAGGCTTTCGATTTTCTAATAGCCAACTCGGGTAACCGCCGCAATTTAGAGGTTGACTTCTTTGGCGGCGAGCCGCTTATGGACTGGGAGGTTGTAAAGCAGCTCGTAAAATATGCGCGCGAGGTTGAAAAGAAGCACAATAAAAACTTCCGTTTCACCCTAACCACCAACGGCATGCTTATTGACGATGAAGTAATTGACTTTGCCAATCGGGAAATGAGCAACGTTGTGCTCTCGCTTGACGGACGAAAAGAGATTAACGACCATTTCCGTAAGGACTATAACGGCAAGGGCAGTTATGATACCATTGTGCCGAAATTCAAAAGGCTGGTTGAAAAGCGCGGCGGTAAGGACTACTATATGCGTGGCACCTTCACCCACAACAATGTCGATTTCACAAACGATATTTTTCATATGGCAGATTTAGGCTTTACTGAGCTTAGTATGGAGCCTGTGGTTTGTCCGCCCGACGACCCCTATGCTTTGACCGAGCAGGATTTACCGAAACTCTTCGAGCAGTATGAAATCTTGGCAAAGGAAATGATTCGTCGTAAAAAGTCGGGTAACGGCTTTACCTTCTACCACTATATGCTCGACCTTAAAAACGGCCCTTGTATTTACAAGCGTATTACGGGTTGCGGCTCGGGTACCGAATATATGGCGGTAACGCCCCACGGCGACCTTTACCCCTGCCACCAATTTGTCGGCGACCAAAAATATCTGCTTGGCAATATTTGGGACGGTGTTACTAATACTGCCGTTCAGGACGAATTTCGAAGCTGCAACGCCTATGCACGCACAGAATGTCGTGACTGCTGGGCAAAGCTTTATTGCTCGGGCGGTTGTGCCGCCAACTCTTATCACGCGACGGGTAGCATTAACGGCGTGTATGAGTACGGTTGCGAATTATTTAAAAAGCGTATAGAATGCGCTGTGATGATGCAGGTCGCACTCTCGGAGGAATAATGAAAACACCCATTTTCGATTTTGTTAACGCATATAACGACTCATCCCCCTCCCGCTTTCATATGCCGGGACATAAAGGTGTGTCTTTTTTAGGCGCCGAACAATATGACATAACCGAAATTGACGGTGCCGACGTTCTGTATTCGGGCGGCGGCATCATAGACGAAAGCCAAGAAAATGCTTCTCGGCTTTTCGGTTCTGCCAAGACCTTTTATTCGGCTGAGGGCTCGTCGCTTTGTATTAAAGCGATGCTGGCTTGCCTGACCGAAAAAAACAAAAAACCGTATGTTTTGGCCGCACGAAATGTACATAAATCTTTTATAACGGCGTGTGCTATGGCAGATATTACGGTAGATTGGATATACCCGAAAGACTTCTCACATCTTTGCAGCTGTGTGATTAACGAAAATGATGCCGAGACGGCGATAAAAAATGCGCAGCGACTGCCCGATGCGCTTTATCTTACAAGTCCCGATTATCTGGGTCGCATAACCGATATTGCCGCTATTAGTAAGGTATGTAAAAAATACGGCATTTTGCTGCTTACAGATAATGCGCACGGCGCTTATTTAAAGTTTCTAGAACAGCCTCAGCACCCACTTTTGCTTGGTGCCGATATGTGCTGTGACTCGGCGCATAAAACCCTACCTGTGCTCACGGGTGGTGCATATCTGCATATATCCGAAAACTGTGATACCAAATATATTGATGTTTGCCGCAGAATGCTTAAAATTTACGCAGGCACAAGCCCGTCATACCTGATTTTACAGTCGCTCGATTTATGTAATAAATACCTCGCCGACTCGTTTGCCGAAAAGCTTTGGGATTGTATAGAGCAAATAGATGATATAAAAAGCCTTATTACTAAAAACGGCTTTATAATAGAGAATAGCGAGCCGCTTAAAATTGTTGTAAATGCGTGTATGTCGGGATATTCAGGCAATACTTTGTCCGAAAAATTAAAAAAGTATAAAATAATTCCCGAATTTTATGACAACGACTACATCGTGCTTATGGTGACGCCCCAAAACAGTAAAACCGATTTTAAAAGACTTAAAAAGGCCTTTTGTGAAATTAAGCCTGAACCACCGATTGAAAGGGCTGTACCTATAGTGCCTACACCTCACCAAAGGGTGCTATCTATTCACGAAGCTGTGTTTGCCCCTCAAAAAACGGTAACGACAGAGAACAGTATCGGTCAGATTTGCGCGGCGACCACCGTCGCCTGCCCGCCTGCAGTGCCTGTGGTTGTAAGCGGTGAGAGAATAACCGAAGCCGACGCCGTGATTATGAAAAACTACGGTATTAAACATGTTGATATTGTAAAATAAAAATATAACCATCATTTGATGGTTATATTTTTTGCATTTTTTTGTTTATTAGCTCTGCCAGCGGCACAAACACAAGGGCGAGAAAGCCCCAAATCACCGTATATAAAAGGCATATCTGACCTAAAAAATTCAGCGGAATACCGCTGTAGTCCCACACATCCATTTTTAAAATAATATTAAATATTACGCCAAATATCAGCTCGACCGCCGTCACACCAAGCGCACAGAGAATCGCCTTATAAAGCAGCGGCTGACCGCGCAGCTTTTCGGCAATGACCGAAAAAATTATAAAACAGATGCCACCTGCTATCATCATCGACCAGTGTGTTCTGCCCCGCCATAAAATTTCAATTAAAGCGTAGCCCACACCGCCTATAATAAAAAATGTCAAATACCTTTTGATTCTTGCCATATTACCACCCAGGGTGACAGGAGTTGAGTTACGGTTTCGCTTGCCACCTTTTACCGCCTTTCTTGTGTTTATTTTTGTAAGGCGTTAGCCTTACTGCAAATTTCACGCTTCGCCTTTCGAAAAAGGGTTGTGAGAAGAAACTCTTTGACCTGTCAAATAAATAATTTTTTATAAGGGCGAAGTCAAAAAACGCAGTAATACTTGCGTATTACAAGTGATAAGACAAGAAAATACGAAAAATTATTATTTGTCAGGCGTGACAGGTTCGACTCTTGTCACCCTAAGTAGTATCTGCAAAATTTTTAAAAATACAACTTGTATTTTTCGCTAAACTGTGATATACCTCCACAAAACGATATGCCCAACACCCCGTTTAAGATAGTTATAACCGCCAAGCGCCCATATATAGATATGTTCAGCCTCTTATCTAATCCAAATTCAGCGACACGCTGGATAGCTTTTCGGCTAAAAGCGACCTTTATGTACTCTTCGATAATATTTTAAGAGACCTCAAAAAGCAAACCGTAACACCCACCGATGCCATTATCAAAAAGGCTCAACAGCTGCTTTTTGCCGAAACCGATATGATCATTAAAGAAATTGCCAAGGAATGTTGCCTGAGTGAGAGCGGGCTGAGAAATATTTTCGGTAAAGCCCTTGGCATGCCACCGCCACAATACCGAATGGACAGTAAAAAAAGCAAGGCGAAGCCTTCCCAAAAACACTTTTTCATTAATCAGTATTACTTATTACCTCCAAAAAAACCTCCAAAAAATTCCGTTGCAGAGATTAGCGAAGAGTGAAGAGGTGAAAAAATATCCTCGGAACGAGTCCGAGGAATTTTTTGTCAAGTTGCACCGAAAAAGATATCACTAAAACATAAAGGTGAACGAACCGTATATACATAGAAAAAATGTCATTATAAACCCAACTATTATATTTTTCTTATACTTGTATCCTTTTGATTTTAATACAAAACCAAAAATAATTGATGTGATTGGAATGGGGGTTAATAAAAAGAATAACCACATATTTTCAACAAATAGCCCATTTGCATTTGATACTGACCCAACCAAAGCCAACGCACCCATTATCGATAAAAGAGAAGCAACGAACAATATAATCGATACAGCTCTCCACTTATTTGGAATTGGGGTTTCAATTGTTTTCGAAGGGTTTTTATACATATACGAATAAAATGCTGAATTTTCTTTCAAATCACCTTTTCGTATAATAAACGATTGTCCACCGAATTGTAAGAATAACCATTTACCGAGCTGTTGTATCTGTTCAATGTCTGTGTAATAACATTTTGTCTTTCGAACCATTTCATTTTGGCGGTATATAGTTACCTCTATATAATTTTCAAAAAGCTTGTATTCATAAGTTGAGTTACAAATGCGTTCACCACTGTTTTTCCAAGCCTTGCTATATGTACGAATACCCTTAATATGAGAAACTGTGCCAATGAAAAATATTCCAAAGGCAAAACCGATCATAAAGTCGGGTGCAGATGAGGCGATAAAGAACACGATCAAAAAAATGCATAGCAAGGTAAAAACAATTGGCTTTTTATAAATGCTTTTTCTTTGCAGACGATATATTTCATTCAATTCTTCTTTTGTAAAAGCAAACTGATATACTTCATTTGGTTGAATTTCTGTGTTTTGCTCCTTGTTATCGAAGTCTAATATTTCATCAACTGATATGTTAAATATGTCACTCAGTCGCATTAAATTATCAATTGTCGGAACGGTTTGATCTTTTTCCCAAAGACTGATGGTTTGCCTGCTTACAAGTAACTTTTGACCAAGTTCCTCTTGTGACAAACCAAGGCTTTTTCTATATTTTTGAATTTTTTCGCCAACTGTCATAAAAGTCGCCTCCTTTTCTCGATATAATTATAGCAAAAAACTCTTTAAAATGAAAGAATATATTACTTGATTTTGTCAAGCGGCACTTGCGATACAACTTTTTTAGTTCAAGTCCTCCCCAAAGGTCGTTTTTGGAAAATGATATCTTTTGAATTTCACTTTGAAAAATGGCATAATAAATATCCACCCGCATAGCGGGTGGTATTTCATTTTCGGGCATAGCCCTAAACGATACTGGCTACGCACAAGTGCGTTTTTTGGTTGGCCTGCCAGCCATGCAATGATTACTTACTACCCATAAATGGGTCCCGCGGGTCAAACATACTTAATTGGTCACTTTCTTGGTCGTGCTTTAATTGATTTGCAATATAATCTTTTATTGCTTTCGTATTCTTACCCGCGGTATCTACGTAATATCCCTTACACCAAAATTCGCGATTTCGGTATGCGAATTTCATATTCCCCCACTTTTGAAAGATTAATAGTGCGCTCTTGCCTTTTAAATACCCCATAAACCCCGAAATGCTCATTTTGGGAGGGATACTTACCAGCATATGTATATGGTCTGGGCACACCTCTCCTTCTATTATTTCTACGCCCTTCCATTCGCAAAGTTTTCGCATTATTTCTCTTATCTCTAATCTTTTATCTGCGAAAAATACTTTTCTCCTATACTTTGGCGCAAAAACTATATGGTACTTGCAATTCCATTTTGTGTGTGCTAAACTATTTGTGTTAATTTCTTCTCTTTTCATTAATAAATCCTCCGTTTGTGTTTTAGTTTGACTGGCAGGTCTTTACTATTCTAACACAAACGGAGGATTTTGCTCACCGGTTAACCTTTTTTGAACCACGCGACTATCGCGTGGTTTTCGTTATACAACAAAAACACCGTTTCATTTAGAAACGGTGTTTTCAAATTTTAACCGGCCTTCAAGGTAAGTCGTAATTTATCAGCAATCATAGCGATAAACTCACTGTTAGTTGGCTTTCCTCGTTGGTTTTGAATAGTATATCCAAAATAAGAATTAAGTACCTCTATATCTCCACGATCCCATGCCACTTCAATAGCGTGTCTAATGGCTCTTTCGACTCGGGAAGCAGTTGTTTTATGCATCTTGGCAACAGTAGGATATAAAAGCTTAGTTACAGCATTAATAACTTCACTGTCTTTTACAACCATCATTATCGCCTCGCGCAGATAATGATATCCTTTTATATGAGCAGGAACGCCGATTTCGTGTATTATATCTGTGACCATAATTTCAAGCTTAGTATCGCTTATGTGACTTGTCTTCTTACCTTCAATAACTCTCCAAGAGGACAATTGAACAATTCTATCAGCCAATAATTCGGGTTCAAAAGGCTTTATAAAGAAATAACTGGCGCCGGCTTTTATTGCTTCTTTTTCTAAAGACGGATTATCGCAACCCGACATTACAAAGAACATAGGCATATGACTTTGACTGTTTTTAACCGTTTGCATTATACCTATTATATCAATACCGGGCATAAAAACATCTGCAAGTACAGCGTCCGGTTTGACAGTAATAATATTTTCAAGTAAAACCTTGCCGTCCTTCGGGCATAACGCTACTTTTAATCCTTTTTCTTTCAGTTTCTCTGCGCAAACCTTTCCAAGCTCTGTAGAATCGTCTGCCACTAAAATTTTATAAGTTTTTTCCATAACTATCTCCTCCGTTATTTTTATTTTTCAATATTCTATCACTAATTTTTAAGAATTTCAACACTTTTTAGGCAAAAAAATGAGAATTTAACAAAATTTAGTCGCAAATAATAACAAAAAATGGTATTATTTAGCAAAATTATGTTTTTTACCAAAAAAATTACTGATTTTCGACTGTTTTTTATATA
>JAZQGO010000005.1:0-11418 GCA_045540055.1 Acutalibacteraceae bacterium | reverse complement strand
GTTTTTCAGATAAATTTGCACTTTTTCTTGCTATGAAAACTTGTAAGACACAAAGTATTACTGTGTTTTCATATCTTCGAAATAGTAGCAAATTTATTCTTACAAAACTGCACGCGCACCTTAAAAAGATAAATTTTTAGTGGAATAAAAGGCGAAAATCCGCGGTAACGCTGACGCGTGCCGCGGATTTTTAACACATTAGTCCGCAAAAATTTACTTTTTAAGGCATTTCATCCCTAACCGCAACACCCGTTCGGTGCCTTTTTTAATTACATCAGTTGTGATGTAAAATCGATTTTTTTAATATAAGGGGTGTAATAATTGTTTCAAATCAAAAGGAGAACAAATATGGATTTTAGTAAGGAAAGAGAAAATTTAATTAACAATGTTATTGCACTTCAAAAGGACAATAAGATAAGTGATACCAGAATGTGCAGAATTTTACACACATCACCAAAATCGTTTAAAATTATTAAGCAGGGTGAATTGCCTGACTCGTTTAGGATAGCTCAAATTTACTATATGCACGATTATTTTGGAGTAGATAAGGCATCATTATTCAAACAACATTATATTATTGAAAAAAAGTAAAAAAGCAAATGCGGTAACTTAAAAACGAAAGAGGAACGGTTATGAAAGATAAAAGAATTAGTGTTGCTGTTGAGGATAAGGTTTATTTTAAAGCACGTTTTGCGGCGTCTGCTGAGAAACGCAGTGTGGCGGGACTTATAAGATATCTGCTTAATCGATATTTAGAAGAATATGAGCGTCAAAAAGGAAAAATTAAATTTTAATAAGGAAAAGAGCAAGCTAAAAAGAAGTGTAGAATTCTCTACACTTCTTTTTATTTTAAGCTTGATAAAAGCGAGTAATATTCTATGCTTTGCATAGAGTGATATTTTTGATAAATCAAAAGTGATATTAAAACCTACGGTTTTAGTGATATTTTATTCGCCTAAAACTGGCGAAGGCAATATCACTCGGCTTTGGCGAAGAAAACTGGCCAAGTACCCGTAAGGATACTTGGCCAAGGCTTGTTCTTTTTTTACTGCCTGTCTCATAGGATAGAATGAGGTCGATAGAAATGCAGGACACAAATACCGATAGATTTGATTCGGCACTTTATGCGTTGCCATATGGTATTGCTAATATATTGCGTGCGCTGCCGAGGGATAAAAAGGCACAGGTGCAGGAAATACGCCTGCGAGCCGATAAGCCGTTGACGTTGACTATTTTATCGGGCGTTGCCTTTGTGGGCAGAAACGGTTGCCTTTATTATGAAAAAACATCTGACCTGTTTTTTGTGACAGGGGCTGATATTACCGACACCGTCAAGAATTTATGTAATAATTCAATGTATTCCCACACAAATGAAATGCGGCAGGGCTTTATAGCCATGCGGTACGGGCACAGAGCAGGCATTGCGGGGAATTTTTCGGGGGAGAGTGTTTATGATTTTTCATCGGTTAATATACGAATCGCCCGTCAGGTTTTCGGTGCGGCAGACTTTCTTATAAAGCGGTATTCATCGGGCGGTGTTTTAATTGCAGGGCCGCCAGGCTCGGGCAAAACGACGGTACTGCGTGATTTTATACGGCAGTTATCTGACGGTGCGGCGGGGCGCTACAGGCGGTTGGCGGTGGTCGATACACGAGGTGAGATTTCGGCCTGTCACGGCGGTAAAACACAAAATGATTTAGGGCTCAACACCGATGTTTTGTACGGTATAGAGAAGTCACGCGGAGTCGAGCTTGCGCTTCGCACACTTTGCCCCGAAATTATTGCGTTTGATGAAATCGGCACCGTAGCAGAGCTTGAGGCGGTGGCGCAGTGTATGGGCGGCGGTGCAGATGTGGTGTTGACGGCTCATATAGGAAAAATTGAAGAGCTGGCGTCCCGCCCCATCACCCGAAAGCTTTTATCGCACGCCTACATAAAAACCATAGTCGTCTTATCACACGGTAAACAACCCGAAATTTTTTCAAGAAGGGAGCTTGAGCGATGCCTTTTTTAATCAAAATAATTGGTTTTGTTTTTATTGTTTGCTCAACCACACTTTTTGGTATAGGGCTTTCAAAGGGACTGAAGCGCCGAACCCAGACGCTTAACTGGTTTGTTGGCGCTATCGATGAAATTGCCGAAAAAATACGCTACAGCTCGGCCGAACTGCCGCAGATTATAAGCAGTATTTATAAATATGACACCTATTTGTCGGTAGACGAGCCCTTTTTTGTGCGACTCAAAAGCACGGGACTCGACAAGCAAGACCAAACAACCGTTGAGGAGTTTTTTGAGGGCTTAGGGTTGGGCGACGGCGAGTCGCAGGTAAAGAGATGCGCTACATATAAAAGGCAGTTGTTAAGGCGGCTTGAGGATGCCGACAGACAGTACAACGAAAAATCCCGACTCTACACAAAGCTTGGCTTTTTTAGTGGACTTGGTATAGTAATTATCCTTATATAGAGGTAATAGAATGGATGTAGATTTTATTTTCAAGGTTGCGGCCATCGGCATAATTGTTACGGTGCTTAATCAAGTGCTTGTGCGCTCAGGTCGTGAGGAACAGGCTATGCTTACAACCCTTGCGGGACTGGTTGTGGTATTGCTTATGATAGTCAATGTCATAGCTGATTTGTTTGATACCGTAAAAAACCTTTTCGGTCTTTAAAAATGGAACTGTTCAGATTATTGGCACTCTGCCTTATTGCCGCTGTTTTGGCGGTGGTAATAGGACAATATAAAAAGGAATATGCCGTCATTATATCGATAGCGGCGGCCGCAACGATTTTTGTGTCGGTCTTCGCCTATGTCGCACGCCCCATAGCCGAGGTGGTGAACAATTTGCAGTCGGCAGGGGTTGACACGAGGTTCTTTTTTATCGCCTTAAAGGCGCTGGGCATGGGATACATTACCCAGTTTGTAGGGGACACCTGTCGGGATTTCGGGCAGACCTCACTTGCCACCAAGGCCGAGCTCGTCGGCAGGGTTTCAATATTTATAATTTCATTGCCGCTTGCAAGCACATTATTTGATGCGGTGGTGAGCTTAGTGGGTTAATAATGAAAAGGATAACTGTTTTAATTATACTTATTTTTACTTTTTCGGTTACGGTAAGCGCCGCCGATATTGAAGAATTTTATACCGAACAGCTTCGCAGTAGCGGTTTTGAGGACGTGCATGACAGTCTGCCCGATGAGGTGCGAGATTTTTTTGAGAATAATCACATTGAGATTGACGATGCCGATTGGGTAAGCGACATAGATACTGAGAATGCCTTTAAAATGATATGGTCGTTTGTTGTGTCGGGCGGCAAGACGCCCCTCTTGGCGCTCGGTGAAATTGTGGCAATAATCATTATATACGCTTGTGTTTTTGCCTTTGTCGACGACAAGGGCGGTATCTCGCCGTCATTATCATATATTTTTTCGGTTATTATCGCCCTTGTGCTTATTAAAAACATAATGTCGTCGGTCGGCGGATGCGTATCGGCGATTAAGGGCACAGGCGTGTTTATGCTCTCGTTTGTGCCCGTTTATGCGGGTATAATTACGGTCAGCGGTGCGCCCGTTACGGCGGCTGGGTCGAGTGCGCTATTATTGGCGGCGGCAGAGTTGGTGGTTCAGGCCTGCGCCTTTTTAATAGTACCGCTTATGAGCGCATATTTAGGGCTGGGTGTTGCGACGGGTATGTCGCCGCTGATTAAAGACAGTGGTATAGCCGAGGCAATTAAAAAGGTTGCTATGTGGGTTTTATCCTTCTGCTTTACGCTCTTTATAGGTCTATTATCTATGCAGACCGTCATAAATGCATCGGCCGATACAATGTCGGTAAAAACGGCCAAATTTATGGTAGGCTCCTTTGTGCCGGTTGTCGGCTCGTCACTAAGCGAAGCGCTGACAACCGTTATCGGCTCGGTATCACTTCTTAAAAATTCGGTTGGTATATATGCCGTAATTGCAATACTTGTAATGCTGATACCTATTGTAATAGAGCTGCTTTTATGGCGAATAAATATTATGCTTTGCTCGTCGGCTGCGTCTATGTTTTCTCTGCCTAAAGTACCGCAGATATTAAAGGCGGTCGATTCCGTGTTTGCCTTGCTTATTGGTATAATTCTTTTTGTCGGCGCACTTTTTATAATAGCGCTGGCTATTTGTGCAAGGGCAGGTGGGTAGTATGGAGAATATTGCTCAGATAGTTATGGGACTGAGCGCCGCGGCGATTTTTATAGGCGCTATGTTCATTATGACGCCGACGGGTAATATATCAAAATCGGTAAGATATGTGTTTACCCTCGTTTTTTTCTGTTCTTGCATCGCCCTTTTTATAGGTGTAGGCGATATAAAGCTTGATTTTGGCTCCGCATCGGGCAAAACAGACTATACTGCGGCGTGTGAGCTTACAAAGACTCAGGCGGAGTACATATGCGCCGCGGCACTAAAGGACAACGATATTTCTTTTAATAAAATTTCGGTTAGTACGGATATTGACGAGGCGGGCGGCATATTTATTAGTAGTATAAAGGTGTATTCTTCTTGTGATGCTGAACAGATAAAAAAGATTATTAACAAAACGGTGCAGACAAAAGAGGTGACGGTTGAGTGAATGAATGAAAAAATCAAACAACTGATTTGTCAGTTTAAAAATGGAAAATTGATTTTAATTTTAGGTATATGCGGTATTTTACTTATTTTCGTATCGTCCTTTTTTTCGTCCTCAGACAAGGATAAAAAGGTAAGCGAGGACGTGTTTGATATCGACGCATACCGACTCTCTCTTGAGGAAAACACCGAAAGCATTGTCAAATCTATAAGCGGCGCAAAGGATGTTTCGGTTATGATAACACTTGATACGGGTGTTACATACAACTATGCAGATGAAACGAAATTCAATAAAAGCGACCGCCAGAGCAGTGACACAACCGATGTTTCAACCGACAGCGAAAACAAATATATAATACTGACCGACGCCGACGGCAATGAAAAGCCGCTAGTCATAAATGAGCAGCTTCCGCAGGTGAGGGGTGTGGCGGTAATTTATTCGGGCGGCGGAAAAGAGTATGTCAAAGAACAGATTGAGCAGGCATTGGTAGCGACACTCGGCGTTACTACAAAACGAATTTATATAACTGATACAGGAGGCAATTAAAAATGAAAAAAGGTACAATTCTCGGCAAAAGCCAGATTATTTTAGCGGTTATGGTTATAGCGCTCGGCGCGGCGGTTTGGTTTAATGTCAAATATTCGTCCGATTCAAAAAACGGTAACAAGTATCTCGGTCAGGCAGAATATGTCAACAATACCTCAGGCGAGACGGTGCAGGTGGGCACCGAGAGCGATTATTTTGTGACCGCTAAAAAGGAGCGCGACTCGGCACGTGAAGAAACCAAGGCAGACCTGCAGGCAACTATTAAAAACGCAGGCGGAAACACCGATGCCGTCACAAAGGCGGCCGACAAGGCGGCATCTATTGCCGCAAGAGAAACGGCTGAACAGAATATAGAGGCTCTGCTTAAGGCAAAGGGCTTTAACAAGGCGCTGGCAATAATTGGCGATAACGATATAAATGTTGTGGTGAAGGCCGACTCACTGACGGCACAGCAGACCCTGCAAATTCAGGATATAGCCTCGTCACAGAGTGGCTATACGGCAGATAAAATTAAAATTCTTACCGTAAAATAGTTGAGTTTGTGAAAAAATGTGTTATAATAGGAAAAGAAAGAAGTCTAAAGGAGGATTTTCCTATGAATAATTTGGGCGATCTCGGAATAAATACCGACGTTGTTGAGAAGATAGTAGAGGTTGCGGCGTTAGAAATTGACGGTGTTGCGGCTCTCGCAAATAAGAGTCTTGATATCACAGGTGTGATAAATACGGGTAAGGTTTTAAAGGGTGTCAGCGTTGTCGGCAAAAACGGCGGTGTTGATATTAATGTCCACATTATCGTAAAAGAGGGCACTAAGGTTAAAACTGTTGCCGAGGCTGTTCAGGCAAATGTTAAAGATCGTGTTCAGGATATGACAGGCAACGCTATTACACGTGTTAATATTTATATTGCCGATATGATAGCAGACCAGGCAGAAGAATAATAATAATTTAAGTATGTTTTGCGGGAGGCTTTCGCCTCTCGCTTTTCTTTTTCGACAAGAGGTTTACATAAAACCTATAATGATACGCCGCCGTTTGACAAAAAAAGCGTGAAAGAAGGAGTATAATGATTGTAATTCTCAGGTAATTTTAATTCGGCGGTGTTAAAAATGAAGGACAGTACAAAAATAAAGAGTGGTGGCTACAATTTTGCGGTAAGCGATATTGTGGTTTCACTTACAAAGCACCTGATTTTTGCTATTTTCGGTTTTTTTACAACAAGGGCACCCATACTCAGCGGTTTGCTACCGTTCGGGCTCAGCGTTGTTGGCGGCAGTGTGCTTAAATACTGTGCCGCATCAACCTTCGGTGCGCTGATTGGCTACATATTGCCGACCACCCAAGTGTCGACCTTCCGTTATATAGCGGCGGCGCTCGGTATTGCGGCAATAAAGCTGCTGATAAGCGGTACGACCAAAGAGAACACCAAGCCGGTAATTTCTGGTGTTGTTGTTTTTGCCGTTATGCTTTCGGTCGGAATAGTTACGGTCAAAAAGGATGTATACGATATGCTGACGGCCCTGACCGAGGCGCTGCTTGCGGCAGGCGGCGCATATTTTGTCAAGCGGAGTGTGCTTGCCCTCTCACGCGAGGATTCGTCACTTTCGGTTGAGGAGCTTAGCGGTCTTCTTATAAGCGTGTCGCTTTTGCTTTCGGGCTTTTTTGGCATAAATATTGTCGGTATTTCTATAGGCAGATTTTTAGCCATAGCTCTCGTTTTAGCGGCGGCCCGTTTCGGCTCAACCGCCATAGGTACGGCCTGTGGCGTGGCATTCGGCTTTGCATCGCTGCTGTGCGGTGGCGACAGTACTGCCATTATACTTTTCGCCTTTGGCGGAATGCTCAGCGGTGTTTTTTCACGACTTGGCAAATATGCCGTCATAATAGCCTTTATGGGCTCGACCTTTATAAGCATTGCGCTGACCTATAATGAGATGTCGGTAATATATATTATTGAGGCCTTTATCGGCGCAATAATATTCTTGTTGATTCCTAAAACCTTTGGCATTAAAATCGGCAAGGTTTTAAGCCCTGCGCCCGCAACTGAAGCACCCGTCGGGCTTAAAAAGGCGGTCACTATGCGGCTTGGATTTGCGGCGAATGCGCTGAGTGATGCTTCGCAAACCGTCGAGCATGTGGCGGTTGAATTATCTAAAATTAACTCACCCGATTTTGACGGGGTTATAAAAGGTGTCGAGAGGGACGCCTGCAAGGGTTGTACACTCAGAATACATTGCTGGGAGGCCAAACGCCGAGAAACAACCGATGCCCTGATTGAGATGACTAGGGCGGTTAAAAACGGCGAATACATGCCGCAAAACTTCGCGCCCGATGAATTTAAGGGTAGATGCTTAAGGTGTGATTCGGTGGGTAATGCGTTGTTTAAAAATTATACCGACTACGCTTCACGCATTGCGGCAGAAAACAGGGTTGATGAGGTGCGCAGTGTCGTAACCGACCAGTTTGAAGGTATAAGCGAAATGCTAAATGACCTGTGCCGTGAAATTGAAAAGGGCGAAATGTTTGATAATGCCGCCGCCGAAACGGTTGCCGCCGCCCTTAAAAATATCGATGTGCGACCGAGCGAGTGTTGTTGTAAGATAGATAAATACGGTAGAATGACGGTTGAAATTCGTCTTACCGACACAAGGGATACCGTCATAAACCGAATACACATTATGCGGCAGGTGTCCTTGGCGTGTGACAGAGATTTTGATGCGCCGACACTTACTAAAATAGGTGGTGAAACCCTTATAACCATCTGCGAAAGACCGCTGCTCAAGGCCGATGTGGGTGTCAGTCAGATTGCCTGCTCTAATCACTCAATGTGTGGGGACGCCTATAACTATTTTCTTGACGGTAAGGGCAGAATGGTTATGGTTTTATCCGACGGAATGGGTACGGGCGGACGTGCGGCGGTTGACGGGGCTATGGCCTCGGGACTTATAGGCAGGCTTATAAAGGCAGGCTTTGGGTATGACTGTGCGCTCAGAATTTTAAATTCATCGATGCTTTTTAAATCGACCGATGAGTCCTTGGCGACGGTTGATATTTCGGTAATCGACCTTTTCAGCGGCAAGACAGAGCTACTGAAAGCTGGCGCGGCACCAACGCTTGTTCGTCGCTCGGGCAGAACTGGTAAGGCGCAAAGCACTTCATTGCCCGTAGGCATTTTAAGAGAAATAGGCTTTGATAAGGCGACAATACGGCTTAAGAAGGGCGATATACTTCTTATGATGTCAGACGGTGCGGCGAATGAAGGCACCGAATGGATATGCGCCGAGCTTGAAGCCTGGGGTGACGGCAATGCTAAGGAACTCGCCGAGCACATCGCTATGTGTGCCAAGCGCAGACGCGAGGATAATCACGAGGACGATATAACCGTTATGTCGGCAATTATCGGCAAGGCAATATAAAATAACCCGAGTTTAAAAACTCGGGTTTTAATTTTGTCGTCGCACAACACCGTATTCATCATCAAGTCTAAAATAAGGGCAACCCTTAAAATTTGATGAAAGCAGTCGCACATATTCGTCCTCGTCTAAATTGGCAATACAGACGTATTCCTCAGTATCGTCATCGTATATATAGTTTACACAGCTTTCACAATTCATATTATCACCGCAAACATTTTAACATATAACGCTAAGTATTGCAATTTTAATTGTAAATTTGGCGGTTTTATGTTAAAATAACTTCAAGTATATGTTGATAGGAGAAATTTAGGTGTCTTTTCCACTTGAAAATATAAGGAATTTTTGCATAATTGCACATATTGACCATGGCAAGTCGACCCTTGCTGACCGTCTGCTTGAAAAGACAAGCTCGGTATCCGAAAGGGAAATGGAAGAGCAGATTCTTGACAGTATGGATTTAGAGCGTGAGCGCGGTATTACCATTAAGTCACATGCCGTAACGCTCTATTATACTGCCGATGACGGTCAGGAATATGAGCTTAATTTAATTGATACTCCCGGTCACGTTGACTTTAATTATGAGGTTTCACGTTCACTCGCTGCCTGCGAGGGCGCGGTGCTGGTTGTTGATGCGTCCCAAGGCATTGAGGCGCAGACCCTTGCCAACACCTATTTGGCGGTTGACCACGGGCTCGAATTATTGCCCGTAATTAACAAGATAGACCTGCCCTCTGCCGAACCCGAGCGTGTTATAAACGAAATTGAGGATATTATCGGCATACCCGCCGAGGATGCGCCCAAGGTATCGGCAAAAACGGGCATCAATATTGAAGAGGTTTTAGAACGCATTGTTACCGATATACCGGCACCCAAGGGTGAGCGTAATGCACCCCTTTCGGCGCTCATTTTCGATTCGTATTATGATGCTTATAAGGGTGTAATAGTTTACTTTAGGGTTGTTAGCGGTCGAATTAAAACGGGCGACACCATAAAAATGATGGCAACGGGTGCCACCTTTGATATTGTCGAAATTGGTCGCAAAAAGGCAACCTCCTTGGAGCCGTGCGACTGTCTTGAGGCGGGCGAGGTTGGTTATCTTGCAGCGTCAATAAAGACTGTTAGTGAAGCACGTGTCGGTGACACAATAACCTTGGCGGACAACCCTGCCGAGAATGCACTTGCGGGTTACCGCAAGGTTAACCCTGTGGTTTTCTGCGGTATATATCCTGCCGATGGCGCGCATTATGAAGATTTGCGCGAGGCGCTAGAAAAATTACAGTTAAACGATGCGTCGCTTTTATATGAGGCCGAAACCTCAAAGGCTCTGGGATTTGGCTTCAGATGCGGCTTTTTGGGACTGCTTCATATGGAAATTATTGAGGAGCGACTTGAGAGAGAATATAACCTTGATATCATAACCACAGCACCCAGCGTTATTTATAAGTTCGATTTAGCAGACGGCACTACGGTCGATGTCGACAACCCGACGAATTATCCCGACCCTGCCGTAATTACTGCGGCGTACGAGCCTGTGGCAGACGTGCATATTTATAGCCCGAGTGATTACGTCGGTGCAATTATGCAGCTGTGCGAGGAGCGTCGAGGGGTATACACCGATATGAAGTATATGGGTGACCGCGTAGATATTCACTACATTATGCCTATCGGTGAAATTATTTATGACTTTTTCGATGCACTTAAATCTCGCACCAAGGGCTACGCCTCGTATGATTATGAGGTTAAGGGCTATGAAAAATCTAACCTTATAAAGCTTGACGTGTTAATTGCGGGTGACGTTGTTGATGCGCTATCCTTTATCGTGTTCTCGGATAATTCCTATTCGCGTGCGCGCCGTATAGCCGAAAAACTCAAGGATTATATACCCCGTCAGCTTTTCGAGGTACCCATTCAGGTTGCGGTAGGTGGCAAGGTAATTGCACGTGAGACCGTTAAGGCGCTAAGAAAGGACGTACTTGCTAAGTGCTATGGTGGTGACATTACCCGAAAGAAAAAGCTGCTTGAAAAGCAAAAAGAGGGTAAAAAGAGGATGCGCAAGCTCGGTAGCGTAGAAATACCGCAAGAAGCATTTATGGCAGTACTTAAACTTGATGAGTCACAACCTCCGGCTAAGCCGGAGGCTTGATTAAGCCCTAGAAGGGCATTTTTCAGGCCACACCCCTAAAGGGGCTCCGAAAGGTTCTGCCACCCGCATTACTTCTTCGGGCAACCCCTAAAGGGGTGTTTCATTTAGCCTACTTTGTCTTGCTACCCGTAAACGGGTCTATATATTCTTGAATACTCATTTGGTCTGCCATTTCATCTTCTTGTAATTGGTTTCTTATGTATTCCGCTATTTGTTTTTTATTGCGTCCTACGGTATCTACATAATATCCTCTTGCCCAAAAATGACGGTTCCCATATTTGTACTTCAAATTTGCGTGTCTGTCAAAAATCATAAGACTGCTCTTACCTTTTAGAAATCCCATTATTTGTGCTACGCTGTATTTTGGTGGTATTTCTATGAGCATATGTATGTGGTCGGGACACGCTTCCGCTTCTATTATTTTTACACCTTTTTGTTCGCATAATTTTCTTAAGATTTTTCCTATATCGGTTTTAATCTCTTTGTATATTGTTTGTCTGCGATATTTTGGTGCAAATACAATATGGTATTGACATCTCCACTTTGTATGTTCTAAACTATTTATGTCCTTCTCTTTCATGGCTAGGACCTCCTTGGTATATTTTGTTGGGTTGGCGAACCTCAACTTCAATATACCAAGGAGTTTTTATTATGTCCATAGCTAAAGCTCTTTTTCCCACTGGCATAGCCAGTGGTTCTTATACGAAAAGAA
>JAZQGO010000004.1:0-52912 GCA_045540055.1 Acutalibacteraceae bacterium | reverse complement strand
TGAAGGAATTCGAATCCCCGACCTTCCGCTTAGGAGGCGGACGCTCTATCCTGCTGAGCTACAAGCGCATATACGATACAATTCAAACAGATTACCATTTGCCTTTTTGCAAAGGTGTGTGTTAAAACACCCGCTTAGGAGGGGCTTGTTATATCCATTTAACTAAAGCGGCATATTTATTTTGCTATATTATATTACAACAAGATGCCCTAAAAGTCAAACCATTTGTGTATAAATCACTTGACTTTAATATATAATCATTTTATAATATTTTTGGAAATTTAGAGATGCAAAATTAGGGTAGCGCGACTGCCTTTCTTTTGCGTTTTACTTATGGAGAAAAATGGATTTCTCAACGCTTTGTGATATTTTTGAATGTACACCGATATTTTTAAAGTAGTGAAGGCCATATGAAACACGAGAGTATTTGCCCCGATAAAAATTGGGCAGGTTATTATTGCTACAAAAAGTATTTATTAAATAAAAACTGTGTGATATAATTTGATAATATTTTATATTTATAGTATTACACAATATTTTTATTAGGGAGCGAGAAATGGAAGCTTTTTTGGATTATATAAGAGATTTTAATGTTGTTACGGTGTGCATGCGCATTATGCTGTCGGTATTGGCAGGCGGTATAATAGGTAACGAGCGTGGCAGACACGGCTCAGCGGCAGGACTTCGCACACATATACTTGTGTGTGTAGGTGCGGCTATGACGGCATTAACAGGCTTTTTTGTAAATATTACTTTGGGATTTCAGGGTGATGTTTTGCGTATGTCGGCTCAGGTGATTTCTGGTATCGGTTTTTTAGGTGCGGGTATGATTATCGTTAAAAACAGCAACGTTATAACGGGTCTTACTACTGCCGCAGGTATGTGGGCAACCGCCGCAATAGGTATTGCGATTGGTTGCGGTTTTTATTCGGGTGCCATTCTCGCCACCCTTGCCTGCGTTGTAACGGCGGCATATCTGACGCGTCTTGAAAGACAGCGTAAGCGCAAGGTTTCGGTGCATATATATGCTGAGGCAAATAAGATTGAAAAATTAGGCGATATAGCCGATAAAATACGTGAGAATACCGATGACGATATATTGGTTGAGACGGTGTCGGCAAAAAGCAAAGTGGACGGTAATATAGGTCTATATATTACGGCGTCGGATAAGCAGAGTGCTACCGAGCTTCGCAAATTTATTGAAACCATCGACGGCATAACCTTTGCTGTGAGTGAATAATTAAAGCCTTAGGTGCATCTAGTACACCTAAGGCTTTTTTATTGTATCAAGAAAACCACCTGCTAAGCAGGTGGTTCCAAAGAGGCTTTTGCCGATGAGTAAAAAAAGAGGCTCCTATGGTATAATGCAAGAGGTCTGCCAACCACAAGCGTTAAAACATAGGAGGTCAATATGAAAATCGACAAAAGTAGTATAGCACACACAGCATGGAATTGCAAATATCACATAGTTTTTGCACCGAAGTATAGAAGGCAAGTAATCTACGGAAAGATAAAAGCCGATATAGGACAAATAATAAGAAAATTGTGCGAATGGAAAGGTGTAGAAATTATCGAAGCAGAAGCGTGTCCTGATCATATACATCTTTTAGTATCAATATCACCAAAGATAAGTGTATCAAGTTTTATGGGATATCTCAAAGGTAAAAGTAGTTTAATGATTTTCGACAAATACGCAAATCTAAAATACCGATACGGGAACTGAGAATTTTGGTGTAGAGGATATTATGTAGATACCGTAGGAAAGAACAAAAAGGCAATAGCAGAATATATACGTAATCAGTTACAAGAAGATTTAGCGTACGAACAAATGAGTATAAAAGAATTGGTTGACCCGTTTACGGGTGAGCCAGTCAAGGCAAGCAAAAAATAACCAACCGCTTTAGCGGTAGCTAAGAGTCCGCTTGCGGTTGGCAGATTATTCGGTGGACTTTCAGTCCAGCCAGTAACAGCGGCTTATAGCCGCAGAGCAAACTACCGGCTTAGCCGGTAGTCATGATTTTGCATTGAGGGTGCCTTTTTCAAAACTTTAACAAATTTTTAACAATTTTTCATAAAAAAGCGAAAAAGGTGTAGAAAAAAGACAAAAAGTATGATATACTTAAGTGGACTCTGCAATAAGCTGTTGCAGAGAGAAAAATTACGGGTCAAATGATGCTTAAATTCACCCGTTAATATAATAAGGAGGATTATTTCATGCAAAAGAAAATCAGCAACCTTCCTTTTAAGGGCACACCCGAACAGGAAAAACAGTTGCAGGAAGTTATTGCGTCTCACAAGCACGATAAAAGTCTTCTGATGGCTGTAATGCAGCAGGCACAGGACATTTACGGATATCTTCCGATAGAGGTTCAGACCATGATTGCAGAAGGCATGGATGTGCCGCTTGAAAAGGTTTACGGCGTAGCCACCTTCTATGCGCAGTTTTCTCTGACACCCAAGGGCAAATACAATATCTCGGTTTGTCTTGGTACCGCTTGCTATGTTAAGGGCGCAGGTGACATTTTTGATAAGCTCAGCGAGAAGCTCGGCATAGGTGCCGACGAGTGCACTGCTGACGGCAAGTTTTCACTTACAGCCTGCCGTTGTATCGGGGCTTGCGGTCTTGCTCCCGTTCTTACTGTTAACGAGGATGTTTACGGTCGTCTTACAGTAGATGACGTTGATGAAATTCTCGCAAAATATCAGGACTAATCTTTTATAAAACAGGGGAAAAACAATGAAGATTGTCACAATCAAACAACTGCTTGATGCCGAGGTTGTATGCAATGAGGATCTGCTTGACAAACACGTTTATTCTGCTTGCGGAAGTGATATGATGAGCGACGTTCTCGCGTACGTTAAGGACCAGGCTGTATTACTTACAGGTCTTGTTAATTCACAGGTAATACGTACTGCTGAAATGATGGATATGGTTTGTATTGTTTTAGTGCGCTCTAAGTTGCCGACGCCTGAAATGATAGAGCTCGCCCGCGAGAGTGGCATCGTACTTATGACCACCTCAAAACGTATGTACGAGGCTTGCGGCCTACTCTACAGTAGTGGTCTTGTGGGAAATAAGGTTAAAAAATGAGTGAGGTTTTAAACTTTCACTTTACCGTTGACGGAGAAGACTTTACCTCTGCCGGTCAGGCTTCAATGAAGGTGAAGAAAAACTTAAGGCAACTTGGCATTTCTCCCGAAACGATAAGACGGGTTTCCATAGCTATGTATGAAGGCGAAATCAATATGGTCATTCACGCCCGTGGGGGCGAAGCTGATGTTAATGTTGCCGAAGATTACATAGAGATTGTGCTTGCCGATAAGGGCCCAGGAATAAAGGATATAGAGAAGGCCATGCAGGAGGGTTACTCAACCGCACCTGACAGCGTTCGTTCCTTAGGCTTCGGCGCCGGTATGGGTCTGCCCAATATGAAGCGGTACACAGACTATATGGATATTCAGTCCACGGTAGGAGAAGGCACTACTATAACAATGAGGGTCAATATTGAATAATATTGACAGGTGACAATATGAACACATACGAACATTCGGTTTTTCTCGACAGAGAAAAGTGCAATGGCTGTACTACGTGCTTAAGGCACTGTCCGACAGAGGCGATACGCATACGTGACAATCACGCTGTCATAAATGAACAGCGGTGTATTGACTGCGGCGAATGTATACGAATTTGTCCGAACAAGGCTAAGAAGGCCGTTTACAGCAAGCTTGACGTGTTGGATAATTTCAGGTGGCGCATAGCACTGCCTGCTCCGGCACTTTATGCGCAGTTTGATAATCTTGATGAGGTTGAACGTGTACGCAACGGCCTTTTAAAAATAGGCTTTGATGATGTTTTTGAGGTTGCCGCGGCGGCAGAACTTGTTTCGGCATACACAAGAATGTACTTAAAAACCGAGGGCATTAAAAAACCTGTAATCAGCTCGGCGTGTCCCGTTGTTATGCGTCTTATTTCACTTAGATTTCCGTCCCTTAAAGACAACATACTTCAAATGCTGCCACCCGTTGAAATTGCGGCAATGTTAGCGCGTAAGGCGGCTAAGGAGCAGCATCCCGAGCTTAAGGATGAGGACATAGGCATTATATTTATATCGCCATGTCCCGGTAAGGTAAGCTACGTTAAAAACGGTTTTGGCGATTATGAGAGCAAAATTGATGCTGTCATTTCAATCAGCGATGCATATTTCAGGCTTATAAATGAAATGAAGCCTGATGAAACGGTCGAAACCACACCCAATTTTGGTAAGATAGGTATCGGTTGGGCAAAGTCGGGCGGTGAATGCTCGGCGCTGCTTAATGAAGATTACTTAGCGGCAGACGGCATAGAAAATGTCAACCGCGTGCTTGACCAGATCGAGAACGGTAACATACCAAAATTAGAATTTATTGAGCTTAATGCTTGCACTGGCGGATGTGTCGGCGGCGTAATGACGGTGCAAAATCCGTTTATAGCCAAGGCCCGACTCCAGTCGCTTAGAAAATACCTGCCTGTATCGCAAAACAGTGTTTCGGAAAGCCCCTATATTCCCGAGGATTATTTCTTTGGCAGCTTCCCGAAATACACCCCCATTTCACGACTTAGTGAAAGCAGGGCAGAGTCGATGCGAATGATGGCAGACATACAGAAACTGCGAGAATTGTTGCCGGGTATCGACTGCGGCTCGTGCGGTGCGCCGAATTGCCGCGCATTTGCCGAGGACGTAGTAAAAAAGACGGCAGATAAAAATGACTGTATTATAATGATGCGTCAGGATATAAAGAAGTATCTCGAAGCAAAGGAAGAGGAAAATGACCGTTAGTAAGCTTTGCGAATTGCTCCACGCTAAGCCTTTAAGCCTGCCCGATGGCGAGCGTGAAATAAACGGCGTCTACATAGGCGATCTGCTTAGCTGGGTTATGGGCAGGGCAAAGAGCGACGACGCATGGATAACCATTATGTCCAACATCAATGTTGTTGCGGTTGCGGCACTTAGTGATACCGCCTGCGTTATTCTGGCTGAGGGCGTTGAGCTTAGCGAGGATATTATAGAAACTGCCAAGACAAAATTTGTTAATATCATATCGGTCGATAAGAGCGCTTATGAAATAGCATCCCTTTTATCGCGTGAGCTTTAATATGAATAAGTATTATTACGATTTTCATCTTCACTCCTGTCTGTCACCCTGTGGTGACGATGACAGTACGCCAAACAATATAATCGGTATGGGTGTGCTGGCAGGATTAAATATAATGGCATTAACCGACCATAACACCTGTAAAAACTGCCCTGCATTTTTCGCCGCCGCCAAAAAACACGGCATCATACCCGTCGCGGGTATGGAGCTGACCACGGCAGAGGATATCCACGTAGTATGCCTTTTCGAGCATATAGACGATGCAATGCGGTTTGACAGTGAGGTCGAAAAGCACCGTATACTATTTCCAAATCGAGTTGACGTTTACGGCGAGCAGCTTATTATGGACGGTGACGACAAGGTTATCGGTGTTGAAGAAAATTTGCTTTCAAACGCCACCACCATAACGGTTGAGCAGTGTCCTTCCTTGGTCGAAAAGTTCGGCGGTATATGCTATCCCGCACATATCGACCGCACGGCAAACGGAATCATTGCAACGCTGGGCATTATGCCCGAGATAAAGGGCTTCGACTGTGTCGAGTTTCACGATGCGTCAAAGGTCGAAGAATACAGTCAAAAATACAATTTAGAGGGCAAAAAGGTTGTTATTGGCTCGGATGCACATTATTTGTGGGATATCAGAGATAAAGAAAATTACTTTATGCTCCAAGATGAGCCGTACAGCAGTGCCTTTGTTAGAAAAAAACTATTCGAAAAACTGAGAGGTGCTTTATGAAAGAGCTCTCGTTAAATATCCTCGACGTGACCGAAAATTCGGTTAAGGCGGAGGCTTCACTTGTAACAATAGAAGTTACCGAGTGTGAGCAAAGCCTTAAAATATCGATTACCGATGACGGATGCGGTATGTCGGATGAAATCTTAAAGGGTGTGGAAAATCCTTTTTATACCACACGCACAACCCGTAAGGTTGGCCTCGGTATACCGCTTTTAAAAATGGCGGCCGAAATGACCGACGGTACCTTTGAAATCACATCAAAAAGCCAAGAGCAATTCCCCGATTCGCACGGCACCGTTGTAACGGCGGTATTTAATAAAAACCATTTGGATTTCACTCCGCTTGGTGATACCGTTGCGACTGTAACGACACTAATTCAAGGGCACCCCGAAACCGATTTTTTGTTTAGACACAGCTTTAAGCAAAATGAGGTGCTGCTTGATACAAGGCAAATGAGGGAAATGCTCGGTGATATTCCTTTAAACAGTTACGAGGTTATAAAATGGGCTGAGGAGTATTTGAATGAACAATACGACAGCCTATATGACATATAATTCACAGAAAGGAAAGATATAAATGAAATCATTAGCAGAGCTTCAGGCAATCAAAGAAAAAATGAAGGGTAAGGTTTCCCTTCGAGAAGGCAGCAGCGACATCAGAGTTGTCGTTGGTATGGCAACCTGCGGTATCGCCGCCGGTGCCCGTCCCGTACTCAACAAGTTTGTTGAGGAGGTTGAAAAGGCAGGTCTTGCGGGCAGAGTTGTTGTTTCTCAGACAGGCTGTATAGGTGTTTGCCAATATGAGCCCATCGTTGAGGTTTATGAGGCTGGTAAGGAAAAGGTTACCTATGCAAAAATGACAGCCGATAAGGTTGCAAAAATTGTTGAAGAACATCTTAAGGGCGGCAAGGTTGTATCAGAATATGTTCTTGCTGACATTAAGTAATTTTTTTGGGAGGTTAAATTTATGATTCGTGCGCACATACTTGTTTGCGGCGGTACAGGCTGTACTTCCTCTGGTAGTGTATCTATCCAACAGAAGTTCGCCGAGAGTCTTGAGAAGAACGGACTCGCCGATGAAGTAAAAATTGTACAAACCGGTTGCTTCGGTCTCTGTGCATTGGGACCGGTTGTTATCGTTCATCCCGACGGCACCTTCTATAGCCGTGTTGAAGCTGATGACGTTGACGAAATCGTTACCGAACATCTTTTAAAGGGACGTATTGTTGAACGCCTTGTTTACAGTGATACAGGTGCTGACGAGAATGTTGATCTAAAGAATATCTCACTCAGCGATACTGCTTTCTATAAAACTCAGAACCGTGTTGTTCTTCGTAACTGTGGTGTTATAAATCCTGAGAGCATCGATGAATATATCGCTATGGACGGTTACGCAGCACTCGGTAAGGTTCTTACCGAAATGACACCCGACGATGTTATTAAGTGCATTACCGATTCAGGTCTTCGTGGTCGAGGCGGCGGCGGCTTCCCGACAGGTCGCAAATGGGCTTTAACTGCTCCCAACCAGGCTGATCAGAAGTACGTTGTATGTAACGCCGACGAGGGTGACCCCGGTGCATTTATGGACCGTTCGGTACTTGAAGGCGACCCCCACTGTCTTGTTGAGGCTATGGCTATTGCAGGTTACGCTATCGGCGCTACTGAGGGTTACGTTTATGTACGTGCCGAGTATCCGATTGCCGTTGCTCGTTTACAGATTGCTATCGACCAGGCTCGCGAATACGGTTTGCTTGGTAAAAATATCTTTGATTCAGGCTTTGATTTCGATTTACATATCCGCCTCGGTGCAGGTGCATTCGTGTGCGGTGAGGAAACAGCCCTTATGACATCTATCGAGGGTAACCGCGGTGAGCCGAGACCCCGTCCGCCTTATCCGGCAGTTAAGGGACTTTTCGGTAAGCCTACTGTTGAAAATAACGTTGAAACCTTCGCTAACGTTCCGCAGATTATTCTTCGTGGCGCTGAATGGTTTGCTTCAATGGGTACCGAGAAATCAAAGGGTACTAAGGTATTCGCTCTCGGTGGTAAAATTAAGAACACAGGCCTTGTTGAAATCCCGATGGGTACTACACTCCGTGAAATCATCGAGGACATCGGCGGCGGTATTCCGAATGGAAAGAAGTTCAAGGCTGCTCAGACAGGTGGTCCTTCGGGCGGATGTATTCCTGCGCACCTTATGGATACCGAGGTGGACTACGATAACCTCGTAGCCATCGGCTGTATGATGGGCTCGGGCGGTCTTATCGTAATGGACGAGGATAACTGTATGGTTGATATGGCTAAGTTCTTCCTCGAGTTCACCGTTGATGAGTCCTGCGGTAAGTGTACACCTTGCCGTGTAGGTACTAAGAGACTTCTTGAAATGCTTGATAAGATTACTTCGGGCAAGGGTACACTCGAAGATATCGACAGAATTGAAGAGCTTTGTAACTACATCAAGGCAAACTCTCTGTGCGGTCTCGGTCAGACAGCTCCCAACCCAGTACTTTCAACTCTTAACTTCTTCCGTGACGAATATGTTGCTCACGTTGTTGATAAGAAGTGTCCTGCCGGCGTATGTAAAGACCTTCTCACATTCACAATCGATCAGGATAAGTGTATCGGTTGCGGTATGTGCGCAAGAAACTGCCCTGCAGATGCTATCATTAAGACCGACTACGTTGCACCCGGTCATAAATTACCGTCATATGAAATACTTGCCGATAAGTGCGTTAAGTGTGGCGCCTGTATCGGTAACTGTAAGTTCAAGGCAATATCTAAGAAATAAGAAAGGAGCCTGAGTTATAATGGAAATGATAAATCTTAAAGTTAATGGAATCCCTGTAAGTGTTCCGAAGGGCTCCACCATTTTGGAGGCTGCCCGTAAAGCAGGCGTCGAAATTCCTACACTCTGCTTTATGAAGGAAAAGAACGAAATCGGCGCTTGCCGTATCTGTGTAGTTGAGGCTACAGGCGCTCGCGGTCTTGTTACTGCCTGCGTATATCCCGTAACCGAGGGTATGGAGGTTCAGACCAATACTGCCAAGGTTCAGAAGGCACGTAAAACAACCCTCGAGCTCATTCTTTCAACACACGACAAGAAATGTCTCTCATGTCCGCGTTCAACAAACTGCGAATTGCAGAAGTTGTGTCTTGAATACGGTGTAGATGAGGGCGCATTTGATGGTTACAAGCCTGTTTATGAGCTTGATACAACAACTCCTCATCTTGTAAGAGATAATAATAAATGTATTCTTTGCCGTCGTTGCGTTGCCGCTTGTCAAGAGCAGTATGTAAGCGTTATCGGCGCAAATGACCGTGGTATTGATACTTCTATCGGTACTCCGTTCAGACTTGACCTTAAGGATGTTCCTTGTATCTCTTGTGGTCAGTGTACTGTAGTTTGTCCTACAGGCGCACTCACAGAAAAGGACGATACCGACAAGGTTTGGGAAGCTTTGGCAGACCCAACCAAGCACGTTGTTGTTCAGACAGCCCCGTCTATCCGTGCAACACTTGGTGAATGCTTCGGTATGCCGATTGGCACCAATGTTGAGGGCAAGATGGTTGCAGCCTTACGCAGACTCGGCTTTGATAAGGTATTCGATACCGACTTTGCGGCTGACCTTACTATCGTAGAAGAGGCTAACGAACTTGTTGAGCGTATTAAGAATGGCGGCACATTGCCGATGATTACCTCTTGCTCACCCGGTTGGGTTAAGTTCTGTGAGTATTATTATCCCGACATGCTCGCTCACTTGTCTTCTTGTAAGTCACCTCAGCAGATGGCTGGTGCCGTAATTAAGACCTACTATGCCGAGAAAGCAGGCATCGACGCTAAGGATATCGTTTGCGTATCGGTTATGCCCTGTACAGCTAAGAAGTTTGAGATAGGCCGTGAGGACCAGAGTGCTGCAGGTGTTCCCGATGTTGATATTGCTATCACAACACGTGAGCTTGCCCGTATGATTGACCGTGCAGGTCTTAAGTTCACTGCACTACCTGATGAAGAGTTTGATAATCCTCTCGGTGAAGATACAGGCGCAGCAGTTATCTTCGGTGCTACCGGCGGGGTTATGGAGGCTGCTGTTCGTACAGCAAACGCTTGGCTTAACGGCGCTACCGAGGCTATCGACCTCGAGGCAGTACGTGGTACAATGGGCTTAAAGCAGGCAACAGTTAATGTTGGCGGTACCGACCTAAAGGTAGCCGTTGCATCAGGCGCAGGCGCTGCTAAGTATGTTATGGACCAGCTCAAAAACGGCAACCCGCAGGGTTGGGGCTTTATTGAGATTATGGGATGCCCTGGCGGCTGTGTAAACGGTGGCGGTCAGCCCATTCAGCCTCAGTACGTACGCGATACAGTCGATTTGAAGGCTGTTCGTGCAAAGGCACTTTACGACCAGGATGCTTCGATGGCAATTCGTATGTCACACGAGTCACCTGTTATAAAGACACTCTACAGCGAGTGGTATGACGGTTTCGGCGGTCACAAGGCTCACCACGACCTGCATACAACCTATGTAGAGAGAAAGAAATACTAATTAAAAAAAGGAACGCGAGAGCGTTCCTTTTTTTAGGGGTTAGGATTTGGGATTTAGGATAAAGTTATTGACTTATTTGTCGTATTGTGTTAATATGCTTTTATAGAAATTTGATAGAGGTTGCGGTGTTTATCAGTAGCCTGTGTTGTGCGCGGTAACGTGACAGGTGAAAGGAGCCATCGCCGAAGTGGTAGATGCTTTACCGAGGGTCTATTGCTGGTTTATTGCAGAATATGTAATCGACTGTCACTTTTTCCGTGGAGCGCTATCTTTTGACAAATTTATTTTTAAAACTTTGTCACGGTAACACTTCTCGTTACCGCGATTTTTATTTTTAGGAGGTTTAAAAATGCAGGCAAAGAAAATTATTCCTAAGCTGCTCATAATTGCCTTCGTTGTTGGTTTTGGCGTGCTTTGTGCATTCAAAGGCGACGTAACCAATCCGGTAGGTACATTATGGTCACTATTCCCACCGGTAGTTGCTATCGGTCTCGCGCTACTTACAAAAGAGGTTTATTCTTCACTTTTTGTAGGTATTTTGGTTGGCGGTTTACTCGCAACCAAGTTTAATCCCATACATACGGTAGACTCGGTTACTACCGACGGCTTTATTTCAGCCGTTTCGGGCACAGCAGGTATATTTATATTCCTCGTGCTACTCGGCGTTGTCGTTGCCCTGCTTAATAAGGCGGGCGGCTCACGTGCATTTGGCAACTGGGCGGCTAGGCACGTTAAAACAAAGGTTGGTGCTGCACTCGCTACCTTTGCATTCGGTGTGCTTATATTTATTGATGACTATTTCAACTGTCTTACAGTTGGTGCGGTTATGCGTCCCGTTACCGATAAAACTAAGATTTCACGTTCTAAACTTGCATACCTAATAGATGCTACTGCGGCACCGGTTTGTATGATTGCTCCCATTTCTTCTTGGGCGGCAGCAGTTTCATCTTACGCTCCCGACGGTCAGGGCTTGTCACTTTTTATTCAGGCAATTCCTTATAACTTCTATTCACTTATGACCTTTGTGTTCATTATTGCTTTGACCTTAATGAAGTTCGATTATGGCCCGATGAAGCTACACGAAGCTAATGCGATGAATGGTGATTTATTCACATCAGGTGAAAGAGCAGGTAACGATGATGAGGAACCGGCTACATCTAAAGCTAAGGTTATCGACCTTGTTTTACCGATACTGATACTTATCGCTGTATGTGTATTCGCTTTGTTCTACGTTGGTAGATGTATGGGCGAAGAGTGGGTATTCGCATCGGCAAATTACGATAAGTCACTCGGCTTCGTAGATGCGTTTGCCAATACCGATGCTACAGTTGGTCTTCCTTGGGGCGGACTTATTGCACTCATTCTTGTTATGATTTACTTCATTGCACGTCGCCTTGTTACCTTTAAAGAGGCTATGGAGTGCATACCTAAGGGCTTTATCGCTATGGTGCCCGCAATTTTAATTCTTACAATGGCAACCACCCTTAAGAATATGACAGGCTTACTCGATTCAGATGCATTTGTTAATGCAGCACTCGCTAACGCAGGCGGTCTTGACAAGTTCCTACCTGCCATCATATTCCTTGTTGCTTGCGGTATTTCCTTTGCTACGGGTACCTCTTGGGGTACGTTCGGTATTCTTATCCCGATTGTTACTTCGATTTTCCCCGTTGGCAGCACTGTTGGTATCATCGGTATGTCGGCCTGTCTTGCAGGCTCGGTTTGCGGTGACCACTGTTCACCGATTTCGGATACCACAATTATGTCCTCGGCAGGTGCTCAGTGCAACCACATTAACCACGTGTCAACACAGTTGCCCTATGCACTCACGGTTGCGGGCATCTCATTTGTAAGCTTCTTGTTTGCTCCGTTCATTGGTAACGCTTGGATTTGCCTCGCAATTTCTTTCGCTATGACGATAGGCACACTCTTTGTAATTAAGGCAATTACAGCGAAAAAAGCATAAATAACTTGAAAATAAAGGTCGTTGCATATATTATATATGTAACGACCTTTTTATTTGGAGTATATATGGAAAGATTTAAGGAAATTGAGCGCAGTATAATAAAACGCTACCGCAAAAAGATTTGGAATAATTTTGTTGGCGGTGTTCAGGAATATGAGCTAATAAAAGCAAACGACAAAATTGCGGTCTGCATTTCTGGCGGCAAGGATTCGTGGCTTATGGCAAAGTGTTTGCAGGAATTATGCCGTCATAGTGAGGTACCTTTTTCGCTCGAGTTTATAGTTATGGACCCGGGGTATAATGAGCAAAACCGCGCCCTTATTAAAGAAAATGCAAAAATTCTCAACGTCCCCGTCGAGATTTTTGAGAGTGATATTTTTGATATAACCGAGTCGGCAGGCGGTGCGCCTTGCTATCTGTGCGCCAGAATGCGTCGTGGCTGTCTTTACTCGAAGGCGAAGGAAATGGGATGCAACAAAATCGCCCTCGGTCACCATTTCGATGATGCTATTGAAACTTTACTTATGAGTATGATGTATTCATCAGAAATAAAGACAATGCTGCCAAAACTGCATAGCACAAATTTTGATGGTATGGAGCTAATCCGACCTTTATACAAGGTTAAGGAAAAGGATATTATCGCTTGGGCAGAATATAACAATTTACACTTTTTGCAGTGCGCCTGTAAGTTGACGGCAAAAGACGCTTCGCACGAGCTTGAATCAAAGCGCAGAGAAACAAAAGAACTTATTAAATACATTAAAACCATAAATCCTAATATGGATGAAAATGTCTTTCGCAGCATGCACAACGTAAATTTAGCGCAGATTGTGGGCTACCGCGATTCCGATAACGGCGAAAAGCATAGTTTTTTGGAGGAGTATTAATTCCTAATATGATAAAAAACACTTGACAAAAGTGCTAAAAGTATTTATTATATTAAGGTACGCCGATGTGGTGGAATAGGCAGACACAAGGGACTTAAAATCCCTCGGTAGCAATATCGTACCGGTTCAAGTCCGGTCATCGGCACCAAAAATCCCGTTCTCTTACAAGAACGGGATTTTACTTATTACAATGCATTCAGCCTTTTCCGCTTTTGTTCAAAGTCAGCGCTTCGGGAGTTTTATATGTATAGCGCAGATGATATTATTGACAAACAGGCGTTATTTTGATACCATATATCATGAGTAAATTTGTAGTTTTTTAAAATAATGGTGAATAAATTGCAGGAAGTAAATGATTTTAAAAAGGGTATTATAGATGGTATGCCGATATGCCTTGGTTACCTGTCGGTTTCCTTTGCTTTTGGAATTTTTGTTATGAATCAGGGCGTCGGCTTTTCGTGGCTTCACGCACTGCTTATATCGATGACCAATGTGACCTCGGCAGGTCAGTTGGCGGGTGTGCCGATTATTGCGGCGGGCGGCACCTTTTTAGAGCTTGCCGTGTCACAGCTCGTAATAAATTTAAGATATGCGCTTATGTCGGTATCGCTATCGCAAAAAATGGGGACAAGCGTCAGACTGCTTGACAGATTTTTAATCGCCTTTATTAACACCGATGAGGTGTTTGCCGTAGCAACATCGAGAAAAGAAATGCTTGGCAGAAAATATATGTACGGCTTAATTCTGATGCCCTATCTCGGTTGGAGTACGGGGACGCTGCTTGGTGCCGTTGCGGGCAATTTTCTACCCGAGGTGGTCGTAACCTCGCTGGGTGTTGCCATATACGGAATGTTTACAGCAATTGTTGTGCCCAAAGCTAAAGAGAGCAAAATGACGGCATTGTGTGTTGTATGTGCGGTGGCGCTTAGCCTTATTTTCAAATTCACGCCCTTTTTCAAGAATATCGGTGACGGGTTTATAATTATTATATGCTCGGTTTTAGCCAGTGCGCTTTTTGCGTTGATAGCGCCGATAAAGCAGGAGGATACAGCCAATGAATAATTTTGTATGGTATCTTCTTGTTATGGCGGGGGTTACGTATCTTATACGTATGCTACCGCTCGTCCTCGTTAAAAAGAAAATAACAAATCGATTTATTATATCGTTTCTTTATTATCTGCCGTATGCGGTGCTTACGGTAATGACTGTGCCTGCGGTTTTTTATGCTACGGGTAATATATGGTCGGCGGTGGTCGGCTTTGCGGTGGCATTGATACTTGCCTATTTTGGCAAGGGGCTTATGACCGTTGCTATGTGCTCGTGTGCAGGTGTTTTTTTAACTGAACTGTTTTTCAGATACCTTGTATAATGTTGGTAATGTGTCCGTTTTGATTGACATAATATAACGAAAAAACTATAATATAGATATAATGTCGAAATTCAAGTGACGAAAGGAGGAGCAAATATGAGGAGTATTATCAAAAAAATAGTGGCGCTTGTTTGTTGCTTTGCTGTGTTTGCGGTGCAATTCAGTTTTGTTTCTCAAGCCGCTACATATCCACAAACGGGTATTATAAGCACTACTACGGCTAATATATATTCACAACCCGGGTATATTTTAAATGGTCACGATGGCAGACTTGATAAAACCAAACCAAGCGAAAAGTTAACCACTCTTACACAAAATACCTTAATTAAGGTTTTTGGCATAGTTAAAGATGGTGATGGCGATCCTTGGTATGAGATTGGATATGGTGAAGATTATTCTAAAAAAGGTTATGCTATTAAAAGCCGAGTTGAACTTAAGGGTGAATATGCAGAGGATGCCGAGTTTGAGGCATGGCTTACCGAGCAGGGCTTCCCTGAGAGCTATAAGAAGCCACTAAGAAACCTTCACGCACTGTATCCGAATTGGGTTTTCTATGCCGACCATATAACTGATAGCTGGTCAACTGTTCTTTCTAAATATAAGGATGTAGGCAAAAAGACCGTAGCTGGTACATCCGATATATCGTGGAAATCTTATGAAGAGGGCGCATATGATTGGGATATTAACCAATGGTATTCTTTCGACTCGGGTGTATGGGTTGTGCCCGATGACCGTGTGGTCGCTTACCATATTGACCCGAGAAACTTCTTAACAACAACCCACATTTTTATGTTTTTCTCGCAGAGTTATAACAGTGAGCTTGACAATAAGGAAACGCTTGAGAAGTTTTTAAAGGGCACCTTTATGGATTCTGCATTGCCCGACAATACCTCTAAGACCTATTCGCAGGTGCTGATGGAGGCGGCGCAAAGCTCAAAGGTCAGCCCCTATGTTTTGGCTTCAATTATACGTCAAGAAAACAGCAGTGGTGCAAGTATATCGGGTATCGTTCCCGGTTATGAGGGGTATTACAATTATTTTAATATAGGTGCTTATGCTGATGAAAAATTAAATATGGACGCCGTTCAGCGAGGACTCTGGTGGGCACAGGGTGCAGGCACGGGTGATACTACATATTCTCGTCCTTGGAACACACGAGAAAAGGCAATAAAGGGCGGCGCAACTTACTATGGAGAAAACTATATAGCCGTAGGACAAAGCACTCTGTTTTATAAGAACTTCAACATTTATAAAAACACTAAATATGATCTATATACACACCAGTATGCTACCAACCTAGTCGACACTAAAAACAGTGCGGCAATTTTAGGCACGGCATATTATGATATATATGACGAGGCGCTTTCATTTCATATTCCTGTTTACAGAGATATGCCCGAAAAAACAACATTGCCCCAAACGGGTACAAATAATGACCGATTTTTAAAGGGAATTACTGTAGGCAATGTTGCGGTTGAAAACTTTGACAGATATACATATGAGTATGGAATGATTGTTCCCAACACAACGGCGAGTATCGATATCACAGGTATTAAGTCAAACTCAGCATCTACCGTTACGGGTAACGGCACCTATAATTTAGCGGTAGGCAATAATGAGTTTACAATTAAGGTAACCTCGTCTTCGGGGCTTACGGCTAACTATAAGCTGACCGTTCACCGCGAGGCCGACGGCGGCACGACGGCCATTACTCCCGAAATCACAGGCTCATATAAAATAGACGACTGTATTACAGGTGTTCAGCCTGCTACATCGGTTGACACATTTAAAACCAAGCTGGGCGTTAAAAACGGCGCAATTAAGATCATAGGCGCTTCTGACAGCGAAAAGACCTCAGGAAATTTAGCCACAGGCGACAAGGTGTATATTTATAGGATGGATAATTCTTTACATGCGTACTATAAGGTAATCATCTATGGCGACACAAACGGCGACGGTAAGATTACGTCTATTGACCTTTTAACAGGTCAACGGCACATTTTGGGTATTGCTAAATTAAGTTCAGTATATCTCGAAGCAGTTGATATTAACCATGACAGCAAGGTTACGTCTGTTGACCTTTTAACAGGTCAACGTCACATTTTGGGCATTAAGAAAATAGAACAATAGGAGGAAGTTTATGTTTAAGAAGGGTAAGTTATTGATTGCGTTTGCAACAATGCTATGCATTATTTTGCAAATGTTTGTATTTACTGTATCTGCCGCAAACAAGGTGTCAATTGCTATATCCGATACAAAGCCATTAGTAGGTAGCACAATAACAGTAACCTTTAATTTTACTACCGATAAGGCAATAGGTTCGGTTGATTCACAGGGTAACATTAAATACGATAGCAGCATTCTTGAATGTACGTCTAATCCGTCAGGTACATCGGTTAATAATGGCAGTATAAATATTAGTTGGTATGATGCTGAAAATAAATCGACTACTAAAGCGTTCTCTTTCAAATTCAAGGTAAAGAAAGCAGGTTCTGCCAATGTTACTGTTTCAAACGTAGAGATTGCATCTGCAGATTTAGCTATTGTTGCTAGTGTATCGGCAAGTTATAATATAGCCGCAATCGATAAAAGCTCGCTACCCAAAGATGCTAACTTAAAGGGCATAAAGCTGTCTGCAGGTAGTTTGTCACCTGCGTTCAGTGCTTCGACAACCTCATATACAGTTAAGGTGCCCTACAGCACAACAAAGGTTGTTGTAACACCGACTCTTTCCGATTCAAAGGCCAAATGGTCAGTTTCGGGTAGCTCGTCTCTTAAGGTTGGAACTAATACACGCGTTATTACGGTTACTGCCCAGAACGGCAGCACCAAGAAATACACAATTAAAATAACAAGAGAGGCTGACACATCTTCACCATCATCTTCTGACTCGACCTCGTCCGAGGATACAGAGCCGAAGGTAAACCCATACGAGATTTCGGTTGGCGGTGAAATGTGGCTGTTGCTCAATGACTATTCGCTTATTACCATCCCTGCAGGCTTTACCCAAAGCAATCAGGTTATCAACGGAATTGAAATGCCTGTATTGGTTGATAAGAAAAACGGCAGAACCGTTGTTTATGCCACCAACGAGGCCGATACTGTGGGCGCATACTTTATATATACGGGTGAGGACAACGAGTATACAGAGTATAAATTCTTTGTTACCGATGACAACACATATGTAATTATCGAGCCTGAAAAGGCAGCCAAGGCACCTGTAGGCTTTGTCTACAAGGACACCGAGGTTATGGGATATGAGGTAGGTGTTTATAAATATACCGATTCAGCCTATAGCGATTATGTGATATTCTATGCCGAGGCGCCGTCGGGCGAGAAAAATTATTATCGTTACGATAGTAGCGAGGCGACCGTTCAGAAGGCTACCGACTTTATTGTTGCACTATCTAAAATGACGGGTACTGTCGGACAGGATGGCAAAAACATAATAGATAAATTTTTAAAGCTTGATGACCAGACTAAAATCATTGTCTGCTCGGTTTTGGCTCTAGTTTTGCTTATAATTGTCTTAATAATCATAAACATTGTAAAGCTTGCTTCATCCGGCAAAAAACAGAGAAAAAATGAGGTTTTGCTTGATATGGACGATTACGGACAGGAGCTTGATTTTGAGACAATAATTGACGGCAAAGACCCAAAAACACACAAGGTTAACGGCGTTATTATTCCCGACGAAGAGCAGTAAAATTAACAGTTAGATATTTCACGCATATTATGTATTGAATAAAATATTTGTTGCCTGTTTAAAAAACTAAAAATTGGTAAAGATATAAGTACCAAACTTTTTCGGAGCGTGAAATATAAATGACAGTTAAACGCGGAGATATTTATTATGCCGATTTAAGTCCTGTTATAGGTTCAGAGCAGGGCGGAGTCCGACCGGTACTTATTGTTCAGAACGATGTTGGCAACCGTTACAGTCCCACCGTAATAGCGGCGGCTATAACGAGTCAGCAGGAGAAGACAAGTCTACCCACACATATTAAAGTTAATGCCGAAGAATGTGGTCTGGCGCGCGATTCAATAATATTGCTTGAGCAGGTCAGAACCATCGATAAAACCCGTCTAAAAGAAAAAATGGGCGCACTAGATATGAATAATATGGATATGGTCGACCGTGCATTATCGGTTAGTTTCGGTCTCGGCAATAGTACAAGATTTTAATAATAAAACCGCTTATCGTAAAGATAAGCGGTTTTAAATTTAATCTAATAAATAAACTCCGTTTTCAAGAACGGCAAATTCATAAGCGCCGTTTTTGATGAACTGTAAAATATTGCAGTTGAAGGTTTTATATTCTTCGGTTACATACGAGGTGGTGTTAACCTTTAAAACGGTGTTTGAGCCTTCATTGCAAACATACATATCGTCTTCCACTGCAAAAAGGTCGATGGGCTGATTAAAGGGTGAGGATGAGCCGCCGCCAATGCGCAGCTCCTCACGCATAGTGATAAGATTCATACGCATAAGCACCGACCTTGACTTAAAGCAGCTCCAAACCGCGCGATTGTTTATGGCAATACCGCTTGGTGCTTCGCCACGGTATTCAAGCCTGCCTGACCAAACCTCATTGGCGTCGCCGTCAAGCAGCTTTGCGCTGCCATCCTTTTCAAGAATGAAAATTTTGCCGTTAGGCAGAACGACCGCCTTGCAGGAAAGGTGACTTTTAGCGAAGGGAACAATCTGCTTGTAGTTGGCGCCGAACTTTGATAATTCGTACATACTTTTCTGTACGTTTATAATTTTGCCGTTATCAAAGGTAACCATTTTATAGGCGACCATAACCTCGTCACCATTCTGTTCAAGTATATATGCGATAACCAGTCCATTTTCGACCGATATAACATCTAATATCTGACCCTCAAAAACTGTTTTCAAATTTACCACATCCCACTGTAAGATTGTACAATAAAAATCCTATAAGGTCAATATGCCTTTATCGATCATAGACTGTGCCGCCGATAAAATACCGATTTCGCCCGAATGAAAGTTAAGCCCACCCTGTAGCCAGACGGCAAACGGTTCACGCAAGGGTGCGTCGGCAGAAAGTTCAATCGAAGCGCCAAGGGTAAAGGCGCCTGCCGCCATTATAACCTCACTGTCATACCCAGGCATGGGAGCGGGGTAGGGAACAGCGAAGGAATCAACGGGTGAGCCTGCCTGCAGACCCTGACAGAATGCCACAAGTGCCTCACTGTTCGCCAGTAAAATTGATTGAATTATATCGGCACGTGACTGCTCGGCGGTAGGCGTTACTTCATAACCCGCTATCTCGAACAGCTTGGCTGCAAAAACTGCGGTTTTAAGCGCTTCACCCACAACGTGTGGGGAGGAGAACAGTCCCATATAAAGCTCTCGTAAGTGACCGAGTGTGGCCCCTACCTCACGACCGACACCGGGTGCGGTAAGTCGGTAGGCGCATTTCTCAACAAGGTCGGCACGACCTGCAATATAACCACCCGTCGGCGCAATTCCGCCACCCGGGTTTTTAATAAGCGAGCCAGCAATAATATCGGCACCCACCTGCGTCGGCTCACATTTTTCAACAAACTCGCCGTAGCAGTTATCAACCATTATGTAGGTGTCGGGTGAAACCTCTTTAACTGCCTTACATAACAGTTCAATGTCATTTACCGACAGACTCGGTCGCAGACTATATCCACGAGAACGCTGTATATAGGCCAATTTATATTTATTTAATGAAAGCTCCTTCTTTATGGCATCGATATCTGGGTAGCCGTTTTCGCACAGTTCTACCTGACTATACTCAACACCAAAATCGGTGAGCGAACCGTCGGAGTGTCGATCAATACCCAAAACACCGACAAGGGTATCGTACGGTCTGCCCGTAAGGCAAAGCATTTTGTCCTTGGGTCTTAGCAGACCAAACAGAGCGACGGTTAAAGTGTGTGTGCCTGAGACGAAATTGTGACGGATAAGCGCATCCTCAGCGCCCATACAGTCGGCAAAAACCTTTTCAAGCACCTCTCTGCCGCGGTCATCATAGCCGTAGCCGGTCGATGTGCCGAGATGTGTTTCACTCACACCGTTTTTAATAAAGGCAGATAAAACCTTTTGCTGATTGTGTCGGGCAATATCGTCTATTATTCTAAAGCTATCTTCACATTCTTTTTTTGCCTGCTCGCTAAGTGCAAGCAATTTTTTATCAAATTCAAAAAAACTCATTTAAACAATCATCCTAATTTACAATATGCGGCTTTTTCATCAATTTCAAACCCGTTTTTAAGATAAAAGGGCACATTATGCTCTCTGGCGCAGGCGAATACAGTACGGCCTCTGATACACTCAAGCAGGCGATTCAGCGTAGCCGAGCCCAAGCCCTTAGAGGACATATTATTCCTTACTGCAATGCCGTTTATTACGGCGATGTCGCCGCTGTATATAATGACACCTGCCGAATAATCAGATGCCACAAATGCGCCACAGTTATGCCTTACACGGTGGGCTATGTCGGCGTGTGCCGCCTGCTTGTCCCCAATATCGAGGCGCTCGGCGAGTATATCACATACATAGTCAATGCCACGGTAGGTATTCTCTATTTTATTTTGGTTATTATGCGGCGGCGCCTTTATAAGAGCTGTGCAGGGTATCATAATTTCAAGTCCCAACAGTTGTGCAGTTTTTTGGTCGGTAAAGATACCTCGAGGAGTTACCATTCGCAAAAACGAAACCATCTCCTGACTGTCACCCTCATTAAAATAAAGGGTGAAGTCATTATCGACCGAGCTTATAAGGGCGGTGAGATTACCGCTTTCATCGGTCTGCCCCCAGAACAGTGCAATTTTTTCATATTCGCCGTAAGCGGCGTGGTGGCAAAGAATTTTAGCGTATGCCGCATTGGGCTTGTCTATATGTGGTATTTCATTTATCACCGATATCACTTTATTTCACCCGAGCAAATTTTATTAACCATATATTTCGTCAGTTCGACGGTTTCCTCAATATCCTTAATATCGGCAACACACGAGGGTGAATGAATATAGCGGCAGGGCACCGATATAGCCAGTGTTCTGACGCCTTCACGGCTTAAATGTATTGCCGCAGAATTGTTGCCGCCCGTAACCGACGCCTTGCTTTGACACTTTATACCACTGCCGAGTGCTGTGTTATAAAGTGTGCGATCATAAACTGTGCCTCTATCCATAAAAGAAACGGCGGGGCCGTTACCTAAAACGCAAACCTTGTCACAAGCGCAAACACCGTCAATGTCGGCGGCGGTTGTTGCCTCAATAACAAGCGCAAAATCGGGATTTACACCGTATGTCGCTGTTTTAGCACCACGGGTACCGATTTCCTCCTGCACAGTAAAGGTGGCGTAGAAGTCGTAATCACTATCATTCTTTAAAAGCTCTAATAATACAAGACATCCAACGCGGTCGTCAATGGCTTTTGCCTTGATTTTATCGCCAATGATTTCAAAATCGCTGTCGATAATGCCTGAGTCACCGACACGCACATATTTTTCAGCCTCCTGCTTTGAGGAAACACCGATATCAATATATAAAGCGTCTTTTTTAGGCGCCTTTTTTCTTTCGTCGGCGCTTGATAAATGCACAGGCTTACAACCGATAACACCCTTAATATTATCGTTTATTGTTACACGACGGCTGAGCAGTATGTTATCGTTAATGCCCCCAAGTGTCGTAAACTTCAAGAAACCGTCGGTGGTGATAGAGGTTATAATTATGCCAACCTCATCCATATGAGCGTCAAGCATCAATTTGGATTTTGAGGTGCTTTTTCCCTTTTTAAAAGCGATTATATTACCAAGCGGGTCGGTCTTGCATTCGGCAAAGCCCTCAAGCTCGCTCAGGATATATTGGCGCACGCTCTGCTCGTCGCCCGAGCCGCCATTTAGCATACAAAGCTTTTCAAGTTGCTTAATCACACATAACACCTCCCGAAAGGATATAGTGCTCAAGTATGTCGCAAATGCTCTCAATATCACTTAGTCGTAGCATTTCAACATCGGTATGCATATTTCTAAGAGGTATCGAAAGCAGTCCCGTCGGCACACCACATTTATTTACCGAAATTACATCGGCGTTGGTAGATGTCGCACCGCCCATTACCTCTAACTGATGCTTTATATCCTCGTTTTGCGCAATATCTGTTAGTTTATCCGAAATTTTGCGCTCTATAACGGGGGATATACCTATCATAGCGCCGTCACCAATTTTGCCGCACTTATCGGCAGATATATCAGGACCGTCACCGAAAGAAACATCAATGGCAACTGCCTCGTCAGCAGATAATGAGTATGCGGCAGTTTTAGCGCCACGAAGTCCCAGCTCTTCGGCATCACTCAGCAAAAAAACGACATTACAGGGCAGAGACTTGCCTGCAAGCCTTTTTGCAAGCTCAATAAGGCAGGTGACGCCTGCGCGGTCATCGAAGGACTTGCCGCAAACGCTGTCACCGCAAAGGCTGTGTGCAGAAGTTCGGTAGGTAACATAGTCGCCCACGCTGATAACATCCCGTGAGTCCTTGCCGAGTGCTGAGTCGAGCTTATATTTCGATATATCATCGGGTGAATCCTCACCCTTGTCGAGATGGGGTGGTACACTCGAAAAAACAGCGGGTGTTTTCTTTTTACCGTGTACAGTAACCGTCTTAGCAGGCAGATGACGCAGGTCTATTCCGCCGCATTTCTGCACCGTTAAAAAGCCATCATCTGATATATCGGTCACAATAAAGCCAACCTCATCGATGTGTGCATCGAGAAGTATGGTGTAGTCTTTTTCGCCTTTTAGACTGCCCATCATACTAAGGCCGCCAAGGCGTGTGACGGGCATATGCTCCGATAGAAACGAGTAGGCCTTGTCGGCGGCTTCACTAACCGAACCGATGGCACAGCTGTTTGAAAGTTCAAATAAAATATCTTTAATTTCCATTACAGTTTATTTACCAATTCCTTAAAATAATTGCCGCGCGAAGCAAAGTTCGGGAAGGCATCAAATGATGCGCAGGCAGGGCTCAATGTAACAATATCGCCACTAACGGCTCTATTGTTAGCAACCTCAATCGCTTCGGCAAGGTTTTCGACATTTATAATTTCGGGGCAACCGTTATAATTTTCATTTTCGGTTACCGCTTTTTCGATTTTTTTAGCGGTAGGACCTGATAATAAAAGCAGTTTTACCTTGTCAATTACGTAGGGTGCCATTGGCTCAAAGGGTATCTGCTTATCGTAGCCGCCCGCGATTAAAATAACCTTTTTATCAAAGGCTTTTAGTCCTGCGATGGTGCGTGTAGGACTTGAAGCAATAGAATCATTATAGTATTTTACACCGTCTTTTTCACGCACAAACTCAATCCTGTGTTCAACACCGCCGAATTCCTTTGCGACACGGCGTATTGTATCGGCACCGACATAGCCCCAAACCGCCGAAATTGCGGCAAGGTAGTTTTCGACATTGTGGTCACCGAGAATTGTTATATCATCACGGTGCATAATGGGTGCGCTGATGCCGCGGTACGACATATTAAGGTAACCATCGCTTCCGAGCCACGCACCGTTTTTTATGGGGTGGAACATACTGAAACTTAATAACTGACCGCGAACATCATCACGGAAGCCGTGGGTGATGTCGTTATCGTAGTTTAAGACGGTTCTTGAAAATGCGCCCTGATGAAGAAGTACGTTTTTCTTGGCCTGAACATACTCATCCATATCCTTATGAATATCAAGATGGTTGGGCGCAACATTTGTTACAACCGCTATATCGGGACTCTTTCTCATTGAAATAAGCTGGAAGGACGAAAGTTCAACAACAACGTAGTCATCGGGGCTTATTTGCTCGATACGGGGAAGTAGCGGCTCACCGATATTTCCGCCCACATGTACCTTATGGCCCTCACTTTCAAGCATTTTTGCGATAAGGGTTGTGGTTGTGGTTTTACCGTCAGAGCCCGTTACGGCAAATATTTTGGCTGGGCAAAGGTCAAAAAAGACCTCCATCTCACTGGTTACCGCAATGCCGCGCTTTCTCGCTTCCTTAAGCTCGGGCAGGTTAAAGCTCATACCGGGGGTACGGAAAATTATATCAACCTCTAAATTGTCAAGATAATTTTCACCCAGATGAAGCTCGGCGCCCTTCTTTTCAAGCTCGTCACAAAGTGAACCGATTTGCGCACGTGTTCTGCGGTCACACGCCAGAACACGTGCGCCCTTCGATAAGAAGCTTTCAATAAGCGGAGTATTGCTTATACCTATTCCGCACATTGCGATTTTTTTGGAAGAAATTTGTTCCCAAAACTTTTTGAGATCCAAAATAATGCCCCCTTAATATATATTATATCTATTATATTATACTGAAACAAAAGCTAAATATCAATAACAAATAAAAGAGAATTGAGCGAAAACTCAATTCTCTTTTAACTATTGCTCTATAAAGTGTTTATCTTTAAATAAAATTACTTTATCGCAAATATCGAGGCAACGCTTTCGGTGGGTTATAAGAATAACCGTTTTGTCTTGGAGCTTCTTTATGTTTGTAAGCAGTGACGCCTCGGTGGCTTCATCAAGTGCCGAGGTGCTTTCGTCAAGCAATAAAACCTGAGTGTCGCAAAGCAGGGCTCTTGCTATTGCCAGACGCTGAATTTGACCTTCAGATAGACCCTCGCCGCGCTCGCGAAGCACGGTATCAAACCCGTCGGGTAGACTCAAAATAAAGTCATAAATTTCGGCGGTTTTGGTGGCAGCAATAATTTCATCCTCGCTAATATTTTCGCGGCATAGGGTAAGATTTTCCCTGATAGTGCCCGATAGAATCATATTACCCTGCGGAACGTAGGAAAACAAATGCCTTGCAGTATTGCCGCAAATATCCCGACCGTTAACCGTAATTTTACCGCTTTGTGGCTCAATAAGCCCTAAAATAAGCTTAAACAACGTACTTTTTCCGCTGCCCGATGCACCGAGAATAGCCGCAACGGAGCCTCTTTCAATGGTAAACGTGGTGTTTTCAATTACGTTGCCCTTGTTATCATCATACGCGAAGCTTACATTGTCGCAACCGAGCGACTCGAAAACAATGGGTGCCGGAATTTCATAATTTGACGGCTCATCAAGTGCATTTTCAAGCTCTATGAGTCGCTCTGCCGAGGCAAGAAGCGAATAGTACTGAGGCAGGATTCCCGAAATTCTTTGCATCGGTGCGCGAAGCTGTGATGCTATCTCGAGAAAGGCAACAAGCGTACCGTAGGAAATGCCGTTGCCAAGATTAAAGGCGCCCCACACAAGCAGAACGTAATAGCCGATATTAAACAGCGAGAAAAGACCTGCTGTGGTTATAATGTGCAGTATAAATCTCTTTATCTTAACAACATAGCCAAACGTTAATTTGTCCCAGAGCTTTGACTTAAGCGGTTTGTTGCTCGGGAAAGTTTTAATAACGGCAGAATTCTCAAAGGCCTCCTGCATATATGACTTAATGTCGCCGTCGGCCTGTTGTGCTTGCTTGTGCAGATATTTGTATTTGGTGCTCAGCAGTCGCCCGATGGCCGATGCCGTTATGCCGACTGCGAGTATTATAAACACCAAATTATCGGCAATTAGATAAAGCGCAACACCGCAGGCAATAAGCTTTGAAATGAGTGATATAGTGTTTGGAATAATGGTAATAACGTTGTTTACCACTACCGAGATATCAGAACTCAGTCGGTTAATTAAATCGCCCGAGTGGTACTGACTTATATCACTGTAACGCTTTTTAAGAACTACGCCAAAAAGGTAATCCTTTAGCACCATATCAAACTTGCCTTCGGCGCGAACAACAAGGCTAGAATTTGTAATATTAAGTGCAATCTGTAGGATGATTATACCGAACAATATAATACAACGTGAGGTAATATCACCCTCGCTTACACCGGCAGATATGTCGATTATCTGTTTTGAAATAAGCGCCAAAAACACAAAGCTTACTGATACCAGCGTACTAAAAATACAGTTGATTATTATGTACGGGTAGTAGCGTTTGGAGTGCTTATTTATCCAAGATAACGTTTTGCGGTTATTAGTCTTCAAGAATTGAGTGTTCCTTTAGTGAAGTGATAAATAAGTCGATATCCTTTGCGGCGGTATCGGCATCAATGGCATATTCCTTTGTCATGGCACAAATAAGCGCATCACGAGTGGTATCATTTGTTAATAATTGCCACAAAAAAGCTCCCGTTTCATTAAGGGTCATAGCCGAGTTAAAGTTAATGTTGTTGCCGCCAACGGGTACAATTAAATTTTCGCCCGCAACGTTACGCAAAACGTAAGAGTCCTTTATTTTCATAAATATCCTCCTTTAAGGAAAAATTACAATTCAATTATATAATATAATAAAAAATATTGCAAGTGCCGGTATTAGTGTTGTATAATAAAGACAGAAAAAATTATAGGAGTATTAAAATGGACGTTTTTGTTGAACAGATAGTAAAAATAAAAAACAGTGTGGCGAGAATAATCTTAATGGCACTTATAGTCATTGTGGCGGCAGTCTTGGCGGTGCTGTGCTTTATGTATTCAATGAACCCCGGATATAATCTTTTACTTTTAGGCACTGTGGGTGTGGTTTTCGGTGCATACAAGCTTTTGCTTATGTTTTTTGTCGAGTATGAATATATAATCACTAATGGAACACTTGATGTAGATAAAATTGTTGCCAAGAGCTCGAGAAAGCGCATCGTTTCCTTCGAGTGTAAGCAAATTTTACGTGCCGGTAAATATAACAAGGCCGCAAAGCCGGTTACCGATGCTAAAGAAACCCTCATTTTCTGTAATGAGGATGACCCCAATGCCCAGTATATGTTAGTCGATAATAATGGCAAAAAGCGGCTTATCGTTTTTTCTCCCAATGAGAAATTAAAGAATGCCATAAAGGAGTGCGTACCGCGCACAATGGCAAAAGAGCTTTTTGCAGACTAATATGGACGTTAAGATTATAGAACAACCGAGTTATCCGCCACGCGACAAAAATTCGCACAAGGGTACATACGGTACAGCAGTACTTATATGCGGCAGCTATGGTATGGCAGGTGCCGCCGTTTTGGCAGGCAAGGCGGCGCTTAGAAGCGGCGTTGGTATCGCCAAAATAATACTGCCCGATAAAATTTACGATATAGCCGCGCGGCAAATCCCCGAGGCGGTGTTTGTGCCGCTTAAAACATCACTTGACGGTACACTTAGCCGTGAGGATATACCAAAAATTTGTGAGCATATAAAAAATGTTGACGTAGTGCTTTTCGGCTGCGGCTCGGGTGCATCGGACGATAATGCCGAAATTTTAAAGATGCTTATAAATAAAGTTCAGTGTCCCTTTATAATCGATGCCGATGGCATAAATCTGCTGTCCCGCAACATAGATATTATTAAGCAGACAGCAGTACCCATTATTTTGACACCCCACCCGGGCGAGATGTCAAGGCTAATGGGCAAAAGCATTGCCGAAATCGAGTCAAACCGAATAAATACTGCAAGGTACTTCACCGACAAATACGGTGTTATTACGGTACTAAAGGGTGCCGAAACGGTGGTCACAACGCAAGGTGGCACCTATCTAAACACCATTGGTAATGCCGGTATGGCTACGGGTGGTAGCGGCGACACCTTATCGGGTATTTTAGCGGCTTTTTTAGCAAGAGAGAGCGATATAGATTTTGCCGTAACCTCGGCGGTGTGGGTGCACTCGGCGGCGGGTGATATGGCGGCAGAGAAACAGTCGCAAACCTCAATGCTACCGAGTGATATTATTGATGAGTTGCCCTGTCTGTTTAAAAAGCTTGAAGGGTAGCGGTGCTATGCGAAAAATAGTAAGTTTTTTATGCGTCATAACCTTTATGTCTTTGTGCGCTTGTGGGGTTAGAGAGATAGTCCCAATAAGCAAAGGCATAGGTGTTACGGCGCATATTTCGTATTATAATGAAAATTATAACACCGACATCACTATAGATAATGACGGAGTTTTTACTATGAAAATAAATGAACCCGACGTATTGTCGGACATTTCGTTCATTTTTGCGCCTGATTCGGTCAAGGCGATTTATAACGGCATTGAGTACGTGCCAAACGAAAACAACACCCAATTTTTCGGCGTTGCCGATAAGATATATTCGGTGTTTAAGGATATTGACAGCAGACTCGCCCGCGAGGATGACGGTATTTATACCATTGAGGGTGAAATAAACGGTGACGAGTATGAGATAACCTTCGGCAAAACGGGACTGCCACTAACACTCGAGCTTGATGACAACATAAATGTCAGATTTTCGAATGCCAAAATACTTAATTAGGATTTAGGGGTTAGGATTTAGGACATAGGGGTTAGGATTTAGAAGGGGCGACCAATGGTCGCCCCTTCTATTTTTCTAATTTTTTAATTTTCCGAAATTCAGTTAAAACAAGTGTAATTGATAATATAAACGCCAAGGAGTCGGATATTGGGGCTGTGTAGAGTATGCCCTTAACACCAAAGAAGGTCGGCATGATGAGTACAAGCGGTATTAAGAAAAGCACCTGACGTGTGAGTGATAAGAAAGCACCCTTAATGGGCTTGCCGATTGCCGAGAAGAAGTTTGACGAAATTGTCTGAACACCGTTTATTGCTACCATAAATAAAAACGAGCGCATAAACATAACGGCAAATTCGATATAAAGCGGGTCTTTATCCTTGCCGAACAGTGAAATTATATGCTCGGGTATAGTTTGGAATGCCACGAAGCCGAGCATCGAAATTGCGACGGTGGCAACGCAGGCGGTGATATACGTCTGCTTTACGCGCCTGAATTTACCCGCACCGTAGTTAAAGCCGATAATGGGCTGTGAGCCCTGCGACATACCGACGAAAATTGAAACAAGAATTGAATTCACCTTCATAACAATTCCGCAGGCTGCAAGGGGGATATCGGCACCATAGCTTGATAGTGCACCGTAGAATTTCAGAGAATTATTAAGTACAATTTGCACAAGGGTAATGGCGACCTGATTTAAGCTGTTGCTAAGACCGAGGCTTGCAATTTTAAGCCAGATTTTAAGGTCGACCGTAAAGGCGTCGCGGTTAAGCTTAATGCTTTTGAATTTGAACACGTAAGCGATAGCCATCAAGAAAGAAACAACCTGACCGATAACGGTTGCCCAGGCGGCACCCGACATACCCCATCCTAAAACCATAACAAAAATGTAGTCGAGGATGGTGTTTACAACAGCACCCGACACCATACAAAGCATAGAGTAGGTGGGGCTGCCGTCGGCGCGAATAAGCGCACTCATTACGTTTATGGTAACGAGGAAGGGTATACCAACGGCAATAACACGTGTATACTCGAGCGCATAGGGCATAATGTTTTCGGTCGCACCGAAAACGGTGAGCATCCCCCGTGAAAAAATAAAGGTCACAATGCCGTACAGCACGCCAAAAATCGCCATCATAATAATTGCATTGCCGACGTACTTTGTTGCAGTTTTACCGTCGCCCGCACCGAGCTTTAGCGAAAAGCCTGCCGCACAACCAACACCGATAAGCAGTGAAATCGCAAGGCAGATTGTGGTGATGGGGAAGGACACATTGGTAGCACCGTTGCCAAGCGTACCGACACCCTGACCGATGAAAATTTGGTCGACAATATTATAAAGTGAGGATATTATCATCGCAAATATACTTGGCAATGCGAATTTTAATATTAGCTTTGGTACTTTTTCATAACCTAAAATGTTTTCCTTTTCCATAAGAACTCCCGAAAATTAAAATCACCCAACAATTATACTACAAAATTTTTCAAATTTCCACAAAAAAGCGACAGAATTTTCTGTCGCTTAAATTTATTTATTTTTTCGTAGATTAGCAACGCGACAGGCACATGCATAGCATTCGGAAAGATACTCTTCAAGGCTTATTTTACGGTATCTGTCGTTTTCGTGGCGGTCTTCTACCTTGTGAATTTTAAGCTCAAAGGTCATATAGCCGTCAAAGCCGCATCTATCGAGCGCTGCTGCTACTGTTTCCCAGTCAATAATACCGTCAAAGGGCAATAAATGAAGGTCATCGGTCCAAAATATTTTACCGTTTTTATCCTTAACACCCAAATTATCGTTAAGGTGGGTGGCAATAAGACGGTCACCGTAATCGCCCAGTAAATCGCGCGTGGGGGTGTAGTAGTTGGCATGTCCCGAATCGAAGCAAAATCCAACATGGTCGCAGTCCTTAAAACGCTCCATAACTGCATCAAGAAAGTGAATACCCTCGGTATTTTCAAAGTCAAGCTTAACGCCTAATTTTTTAGCTACATCGACAACTTTACCAAAACGCTCAAGCCCCTTTTCATTAGGCGCGGCAAAGGGGTCGTCAAAGCCAATATAAGCGTGTGAAACCATAATGGGTACGCCGTTTTCGGCACAGGAATTAAGGCAGGCAATAAGGGTGTTAACTATATCGTTTGCTTTATTTTCAGCATCACCCCATATATCTGCAATTTGCCACATGGGTGCGTGAACTGATTGATATATCATACCGGTTTGCTTGGCAACACTCGCATATTCTGCAATGGGTTCGTCGGGACTCCAGGCGGTAAAAAACCGTCAAATCCAATTCGCTTAAACAATTTAATCTGATCGGTAATAGGTAATTTAAAATCGGGTGAAGTTGCAAGACAAAGACGGCAACCGAACATAAATTAACCTCCCAAATAAACAGCATCAAAGCTTGTTACGTTTTCAAGGTGTTCTTTGTTTACCGAAACTAATATAAACCAGCTTATTAAATCCATTGTAACGGCATTCGGTGTATTTACGCCTACCGAAACTAAGAGGTTTCCGTTTTCAATATCAATACTGTCAACATAGTGACGTACCGAACCGCTTGTGGCAGGGATGCCTACAAGTAAAATGGTGTTTTCTTTGAAGTGTTCCTCATCAAAACTTCTCGTAGCAGCATTAAACGACGGCACACCGCCATGAGATTCATCAAGGGTGAAGGAAACAAAAATATTCTTTTTAAAGTCATCTAATTCTTGTTTGTTTTCAAATTTAAAAATCGGCAGATGCTCTATGCTGTCACTGTCCATTTTATCAATGTTGAGTGAGTTTTTAATAAGAATATTGTGGTTGCCAATACCAAGCCACGAGTAAGAAAGGGTAGATTCATACACGAGCTTTGGCGCATCGGCACCGCCTATTGTGGAGGTGCTTTGCCTGTTGCAGCCACACAAGGCGACTAATGATACACAAATCAAAAAGCAAAGAGCTGTGCGTATGATTTTAATCATTTTAATTCCGTCCTATAATATTATTTACCCAAATACCTTTTTTGATGAGTAAAAAGCCTATTAAGCATTTGAATATTTCAACTGCTTGTACAAGGAAAAACACTGTAATTATATTTAAAGAGGTAAAGTTTGCTAAAATAAAGGCGAGGGGAACGCACACGCCCCAAGTAACACCCGTATCAAAAATAAAAGTCATAACAGTTTTGCCGCCCGAGCGCAGTGTGAAATAGCAATTATGTGCAAAGGCGAAAACCGGCATAAGAAGTGCCACGATATAAAGCATATTGGTAGCAATTGCTTTTACGTGCGGCTCAACGTTATAAATGTGAGGAATAAAGGGGGCGCACAGTGCCAAAACGCCACCGATAGCTATACAGACGGCACACGCCAAAAACAAAAGCCGCCACACCGTAGTTTTAGCCTCTTTAATTTTGTTGGCACCCAAATACTGTCCAACCATAATTGCTACTGCATTACCCATCGAGATAAACACAACGTTAAACAGGTTGCTTATTGTGCTTGAAATATTTGCGGCGGCAACGACGTCTATACCGCGGACAGAATAGCATTGAAGCAGAATTGCCATACCTGCCGACCACAAAAACTCATTTATAAGTAAAGGGGTACCTCTTTTCAGGGCGTCAAGGCAGAGCCTTTTAGATGCATAAAGGCTTTTGTAAGCACCACAAATAAAGGTGTATTTATCCTTTTTTATGTGAGTTGCCACAATTAAAATTACCAATTCTACAAAACGAGACATAACGGTGGCAATGGCGGCACCCGCAACACCAAGTCTTGGAAAACCAAATTTACCGAAAATAAGCAGATAGTTAAATATGAGGTTAACAAGGATAGCCGCAATGCTTGAAAGCATGGGCAACTTTGTTTCACCGAGTTCTCTTAAAGTGCTAGCATAGGCCTGAGTTATGGCAAAGGGTAGAAGGCCGATAACCATAATCTTGAGGTAGTTAACACCGTGCGAAAGGGTGGCAGCGGCTATTTCTGCCGAAGTACCCTCGGCAATATAAAGCGAAATTAGTTTTTCGGGCAAAAGGGTAAAAATAAGCGCGGCCGCAATAAACATAACGAATGCCAAAATCATTTTAAGGCGGAAGCACTGACGAATACCCTCGTCATCGTTTGCTCCGGCGTATTGGGTTGAGAAAATGCCCACACCCGACATACCGCCGAAAATGCAGAGCATGAAAACGAATAAGAGCTGATTAACTATGGCAACTGCCGACATTTCAAGTGTGCCGACCCGGCCGACCATTACGTTGTCAAGAAGACTTACAACGTTGGTGATGGTGTTTTGCACGATTATGGGCAGTACGATAGCCAATACTCTGCGATAAAAATACTTATCGGCAATAATATAATTTCGATAATTTTTCTTAATAAGTGCGTTTGACAAAACTAAAACTCCTAAATAATAATAACAAAAGATAATATATCATAAACGAATGTATTTTTCAAGAAAAACCCCAAGCCGATTTAACTGGCTTGGGGTTTAAATGTTTTGACTATAAAAGCTCTAAAATCTTTTCCTTTGGCATATAGCCTACGGCACTATTGACGATTTTTCCGTTTTTTATTACAACCAACATAGGTATGCTCTGCACACTAAAGGCGTTAGCGAGAGCCGGCTCTTCATCAACGTTGATTTTGCCTACACAAATGTTGTCGTTTTCTTCGGCAATTTCGTCAACAATGGGGGACACCATACGACATGGACCACACCAGCTTGCCCAAAAGTCAAGAAGTACGGTTTTGTCACTGCTTAAAACCTCAGCCTCAAAATTATTTGCAGTAATAACCTTTACCATATTATTCCTCCTAAACTCTAAATCCTAAATCCTGTATCCTAATCCCTCGATTTATAGTATAGCATACAATGGCAGTAGCCCTCAAAATCGGGGTCGTTCATCTGCTCGCGAAATTCCTTGCAGATGCACTTGTTATCCTCGGTCATTTCTCTGCGGCAGGGACAATATCCGCCCCTTTCTTTAAGACCCTTTTTGATAACCTCAACAATTTCCTTATTTTCGTTAAGCCTTACGGCCATTGTTTTCACCTCTTTAATTAAAATATTTGTAAATTTCTTTATTTTATAACCTTGTTATCGATTTCCTCGGTTATGCGCGCAATATATTCACGGACCGACATACTGCCGAGGTCGCCGTTTTCACCGCGCTGACGAACCGATAATGCGCTGTTTTCGACCTCGTTATCACCAATAATAAGCATATAGGGTACTTTTTGAAGTCTTGCTTCACGAATCTTATAACCTATCTTCTCATTGCGGTCGTCGATTTCTACACGAATACCCTTAGCCTCGAGCTTATTTTTAACCTCATAGGTGTAATCGAGATGACGGTCGGCAATGGGTAGCATTTTAACCTGAACGGGCGCCATCCAAACAGGGAATGCACCTGCATATTTTTCGATAAGAAGTGCCAAGGTGCGCTCGTAGCAACCAATGGATGTACGGTGAATAATATACGGATTTTTCTTAACGCCGTCGCGGTCGGTATATTCCATACCGAACTTTTCGGCAAGCATCTGGTCAATCTGAATGGTGATGAGGGTATCCTCTTTACCGTGAACGTTCTTTATCTGAATATCAAGCTTCGGTCCGTAGAAGGCAGCCTCGCCAATACCCACCTTATAGGGAATTTCGAGCTTTTCGAGGATATTAGCCATAATACCCTGTGCCTCATCCCACTGCTCAGCAGTACCGATATACTTTTCGGTGTCGCTCGGGTCCCACTGTGAGAAGCGATATGAAACGTCCTCGTAAAGACCGAGGGTTTTAAGCATAAAGGTTGTAAGCTCAAGACAACGCTTAAATTCATCCTCTAACTGTTCGGGGGTACACATAAGGTGACCCTCCGAAATAGTGAACTGACGAACACGAATAAGTCCATGCATCTCACCGCTATCCTCATTTCTGAAAAGGGTAGAGGTTTCGGCATAGCGTAGCGGCAAATCTCTGTAAGAACGCGGACGGTTAAGATATGCTTGGTATTGGAACGGGCAGGTCATTGGACGAAGGGCAAAGCACTCTTTTGTTTCGTCATTCGGGTCGCCCATAACAAACATACCGTCTAAATAGTGGTCCCAGTGACCTGAAATTTTATAAAGGTCGCTCTTTGCCATAAGCGGAGTTTTGGTTCTAAGCCAACCGCGTCTTGCCTCCTCATCCTCAACAAAGCGCTGCAGAGTTTGCAGAATCTGTGTGCCCTTAGGCAACATTACGGGCAGTCCCTGACCGATGGTGTCAACCGTTGTAAAGAGTTCAAGCTCACGACCGATTTTGTTGTGGTCGCGCTTTTTAGCCTCTTCAATTTGCGCAAGTCTTTCTTCAAGTGCGGCGGCCTTCGGGTAGGCGGTACCGTATATACGGGTGAGCATCTTTTTGCTTGAATCACCGCGCCAATATGCACCTGTTGCACTTGTTAATTTGAATGCCTTAACAAGACCTGTGCTCATCAAGTGTGCGCCGGCACACAAATCTGTAAATTCGCCCTGTGTATAAAGGCTAATTTCACTGTTTTCAGGTAAATCTTCAATAAGCTCTACCTTGTAGGGCTCATCCTTTTCTTTAAAGAGGTTGATAGCCTCAGCTCTCGGTAAAACCTGCTTTTCGAGGCGGATATCCTCTTTAATTATCTTTTTCATTTCGGCTTCGATTTTATCGAGGCTTTCGGGGGTAATCTTTTCATCGGTGTCAATATCATAGTAGAAGCCGTCGTCAATGGCGGGGCCGATGGCAAGCTTCGCGTCAGGATAAATGCGTTTAACTGCCTGTGCTAAAATGTGGGATGCTGTGTGACGGAAGGTCCATCTGCCGTATTCGTCTTCAAAACCGAGAATCTGTACGGTATCACCGTCATCTAAAACGGTTCTTAAATCCTTGTTTTCGCCATTGATTTTAGCGGCACAGGCACTTTTGTACATACCGCCGCCCAAGGATTTAACGGCGTCAAATACCGAAATACCATTTTCAAATTCTTTTTCACTGCCGTTCAGACTTACCTTAATCATAATAAACCTCCAAAAAATAAAAACTTCGCCCCTGAAAAAAGGGACGAAGTGAAATTCAAACTCCGCGGTTCCACCCAAGTTGTGTTAAAGAACACCGCTTAAAAATTCTTAACGCGAATGACACGTTCCGGTTCGCCGGACACTCAGGGGTGGTCTTCATAAGGTGACTCTTATGCACATTTACAGCCTACGATGTGCACTCTCTGAAAGAATGAAGCCTTACTACTCTTCCCATCAACACTTTATCAAGACAATTTTATAATAAATTTTATTTATTGTCAAGTGTAAAACTTGAATAAATAAGCAATATGTGGTAAAATATCAGCGGTGAAAAAATATGTTTTTTAAAAGTAAATTTATTTCGTCGTCATATGATTTTATGATTGTGGGGTTGGGTAACCCTGGCAAAGAGTATGAGCAGACCCGTCACAATGCAGGTTTTATGGCGGCAGATGCCATTGTTTCTAAGTTTATGGCGACAAAAGAAAAATTAAAGAACAAGGCGACGGTGTGCGAATGTAAAATAGGAGGCAAGCGTATACTTATAGTAAAGCCGCAGACCTTTATGAACCTATCCGGTCAGGCGGTGCGTGATGTTGCAAGGTTTTACAAGATTACAAACGATAAAATCATTGTTATATTTGACGATATATCGCTTGATGTCGGCAAAATACGTATGCGCCGAAACGGCTCGCACGGCGGTCACAACGGTATGAAAAACATTTCGGAATGTATGTCGACAAACGATATTATGAGAATTAAAATCGGCGTCGGCAAAAAGCCGCATCCCGAATATGACCTTAAAGACTGGGTGCTCAGCCGATTTACAAATGCCGAGCAGCAACCTTTAAAGTCGGCACTTGATGATACAGTAGCGGCGGTAGAAGAGATTATTACGCACGACATTGACCTCGCGATGAATAAATTTAACAGCTAAGGCGGTTTTATGAAATTTTTATCTAGGGTTTTGCAAAGCTGCGCCCCGTATTCAACCCTTTTACATGATGTGAAAAAAGGGTATCTTCCGATTTCGGCATCGGGGCTGTCAAATATTCATAAAGCGCTTATATGTACCTGTCTTGCGCGTGATACCGACAAGAAAATCGCCGTTATCACACCCGATGAAGCATCGGCGGTCTCGCTTATGAACGATGCGTTGTCTTTAGGCATTAAGGCAATCAATTTTCCCGTCAGGGATATCTGCCTTACCGATATGTCAGGCAGGTCTCGCGAGTATGAACACAAGCGCATAGACACCCTATCCATTCTTTTGGATGGGGCTTTTCAGCTACTTGTAATGTCGGCAGAGGCCGCCATTCAGTACACCATACCGCCCGAGGTTTTAAGGGCTAAAACCTTCACCCTACGGCCTGCACAGGAATACACAATAGAAAAGCTTACGGGCGAACTGCTCGGTATGGGTTATGCCCGCACCGATTTGGTTGAGGGTGTAGGACAGTTTTCGGTTCGCGGCGGTATAGTCGATGTCTCTACCGCTAACTGTTCGTATCCTGTCAGAATTGAGTATTGGGGCGACGAGATAGATACAATAAGTTATTTTGATACGAATACTCAGCGTCGAACCGAGCAGGTAGATGCAATAAATCTGTCACCTGCCGCAGAGGTGGTTTTCGAAGCGGATGATTTGGCAAATTACCTTGAAAACTATTTAAAGACAGCTAAAAGGTTAACCGACAAGCGCAAAACAAGGATTGAAAACGATATTCAGCTTTTACGCAGCGGTGTAGACATTGTCGCCGACCGCTATCTGCCTGCCGTTTACCGAGCGGCGAGTGTTTTTGACTATCTTGACGGCGCTGTTATTGTCGTCAGCGATTCGGCAGGTGTTTATGAGACGCTCGGTGGTGTCTATGCAAGAAGTAAAGAGGATACCGTACTGTTGAGTGAGGCCGGCTTTATTTCGTCGGGACTTGATAAGTTTATGCTTGATGAAGCAGAGTTTGAGGCCACGGCAGAAAAAGCAGTATTTCTTGAAAACTTTGCACGCACTAAATATAGCGGTGAGTTAAAGGATATTATTAACTTTAATTTTAAGCGTCTTTCAGCCTGGAACGGTGATATAGGTGTGTTGCTTGAGGATACGGCGTATCTGTTAGAGCAAAAGGGCGATTGTGTTGTGCTGGCAGGTGAAGAAAAGGCGGCAAAGGTGCTTTTTAACAGCCTTCTTGATAAAGGAATAAAGGCAAATCTTATAACGGGCGAGTGCGATAAATTACCTAAAGGGCTTACCGTTATGTGCGGCGGTGCGTCGTGCGGATTTGTACTGCCTGACCAGAAGTTTATGCTTTTGACACACAACTATATTCGTAGTGATAAGAAGTATAAAAGGATAGCAAAAAACGAGAATGCAATAGGCAGCCTTGACGAATTACACGCAGGTGATTACGTTGTTCATGCTTCGCACGGTATAGGTATCTTTGCGGGCATAAATAAAATAACGGGTAACGGTGTTACAAAGGATTATATAAAGATAACCTACGCTAAAACAGACGTCCTTTACGTGCCTGTTACACAGCTTGATTTAATTTCAAAATATATCGGCGCCGCCGAAAACGGCAGCGTGCGTCTTAACCGACTCGGCAGTAATGATTGGCAAAAAACACGTGCCAGAGTAAAAAAAGCGGTTAAGGATATGGCAAAGCAGTTAACGCTTCTTTACGCAAAAAGGCAGTCGGTCAAGGGCTATGCATTCAGCCCCGATACCGAGCTTCAGCTTGATTTTGAGAGCCACTTCCCATATGTTGAAACCGAGGACCAGATACAGAGCATTAAAGAGATAAAGGCGGATATGCAAAGGGATGTGCCTATGGACCGTCTGCTTTGCGGTGATGTAGGCTTCGGTAAGACCGAGGTAGCACTTCGTGCCGCCTTTAAGTGCATAAGTGAAGGTAAGCAGTGCGCATTACTTGTGCCCACAACCATTCTTGCGTGGCAGCATTATAATACCGTTTTGCGCCGTTTCGGCGAAATGCCTGTGACTGTCAAGATGCTGTCCCGTTTTGTGCCGCCCTCAGCCCAGAGAAAAATTGTGGGTGACCTTAAAAACGGAAAGGTAGATATGGTTATTGGCACCCACCGTCTTATATCAAAGGATGTTGAGTTTAAGAATATAGGGCTTGTAATAATAGATGAGGAGCAACGCTTCGGTGTTGCCCAAAAGGAAAGACTTAAGGAGTTATATCCTGCCGTAGATGTATTGACGCTTTCTGCCACACCCATACCGAGAACTCTTAATATGGCGATGTCGGGGCTCAGAGATATGTCGAGCATCGATGAGGCACCCGGTGACAGACAGCCCGTGCAATCATATGTGCTTGAATATAATGAGGGCATTATTATAGATGCTGTGCGCAAAGAGCTTCGACGTTCAGGTCAGGTTTATTATCTGCATAACAGGGTTGAGTCGATTATGCAGTGTGCGGCAAGGCTTAAGGAGCGTTTACCCGAAGCGAAAATTGAGGTTGCCCACGGTAAGATGAGTGAGGATGAGCTGTCAAGTGTCTGGAAACGGCTTATCGAGCACGAGATAGATGTGCTCGTATGTACAACCATTATTGAAACGGGTGTAGATGTTCCCAATGCCAATACCCTGATTATTGAGGATGCCGACCGAATGGGGCTCTCTCAGCTGCATCAGCTTCGCGGCAGAGTCGGTCGCTCGCCAAGGCGAGCCTATGCATTTTTTACTTTTAGGCGAGGCAAACAACTCACCGATATTGCCGAAAAACGCCTTGAAGCCATAAGGCAATACACCGAGTTTGGCGCAGGCTTCAAGATAGCTATGCGAGACCTTGAAATTCGCGGCGCAGGTAATATCTTGGGCGGTGAACAGCACGGCAATATGGAGGCGGTAGGGTATGATATGTATATCCGCTTGCTAAATGATGCCATAAATGAAGAAAAGGGAATTGAAACGATGCAGGAAAACGAGTGCACTGTAGACCTCAATATATCGGCATATATCCCTGAAAGGTACATTGAATCGTTGCCTGCGCGACTCGGCATTTATAAACGCATAGCGGCAGTTGCCAGTGAAGAGCAGAGGGCAGATGTTATCGATGAGCTTTGCGACCGCTTCGGCGAGCCGCCACGGGCGGTTATGGGACTTATTGATATAGCACTGCTCAGAAACAGGGCATCGGCAATAGGCATATATGAAATAAATGAGGATAAAAACGGCATTATTCTAAGGGTGAACACAGTTTGTGAGCAACAGCTTGATAAGCTTAGTAGCTTCGGCAAAAGAATGTACCTGAGCGCCGACACAAAGCCCTTTTTCTTTATAAAGGCGTTGTCCGGGCAGTCGGCTGCCTCGTTGATTGCTGAAATTGCATCAGTTCTGTAAAATTTTTAAAAAAATATGGACTTTTAAGATTATATGTTATATACTAAACTATATATTGTATATAAACTGTTTGGAGGTATACAGATGTTTAAGAACATAAAAAGAATTGCCGCACTTGTTTTGGCGATAGCTCTCTGTTTTGTTTTTGCAGGCTGTCACAAAAAGGGCGAAACGGCAGTAAAGGTTTCATATGAAAACTATGAGGACGAGTTTACATCGGGATTTTATGCCTGCGCACTTCTTTATGCCGATATGGAAGGTCAGCAGAAGGTGAGCGAAAACGCAACCGAGGAGCAGCTGGCTGACGCTGATTTTGACTATCTTACCCAGAAAATTGACGGTAAGGAATATAAGACCTGGGTTAAAGAGCGTGCACTTGGAATTTGTAAAGAGGTGTTCGCATATAAGGTTCTGTGCGAAGAAAACAAGGTTAAAACAGCCGATGCGCTGGCTGATGCTTCTGAAATGGCGGCTACCTATTGGAGCTCGTACTATAGCGAAATGATGACACCCAACGGTGTATCGCTTGATACCTTTAAAACCTATACCGAATATCAAGAGTATTCTACTGCATACTTTAATCACCTTTACGGCGAGGGCGGTACAAAGGAAATACCCGCAAAGGAAATTAACACCTTTCTTAAAGAAAAGTATGCATATGTAAATGTGCTGTCGGTCGATATCTCTAAATATGGTGAAGAGCAGGTAGAGGAAAAGCAAAAGGAATTCAACGCATACCTTAAGCGTCTTAAGAAGGGTGAGAATTTCGGTAAGATTTATGCCGAAGCTAACGACAGCGAATATAAGGCAAATGACAAGGATAAGGGCATATTCAATAACGATTCAGCGTCGGTATGGGGTGCCAAGGGCACAATGTATGAAAACGACTATTACAACAATGTTATAGGCCTTAAAAACGGTCAGGCTAAGGTTTTCACCACCGATGATGATAACGGTAAGAATATAATCCTTGTTGTTAAGGGCGACATTATGCAAGAGGGTAACACGTATCTTGAGACCCTTAAGGATAATGTTCGTCACGAGCTTAAGGATGAGGAATACAAAAAGGAAATCACCGCATTTTTAAGCAAAATCACTCTTAAGGAATTCAAATGGGCAACAAAGCCCTTTAAGGTGGATAAAATAGTTTATCCCGATTATTCATACTAAGATAAAAAGCATGGGTAAAACCATGCTTTTTTGTGGAAACCCCGCATTACAGGAGGTAACTTAAGTGGGTAAAATTTTAATACCTGAAGATTATGAAACTCTGCTTGATATTCGTCAGACCGAGGTTGCAATAAAAAAGGTTAAAGATTATTTTGAACGCAATTTAGCGAGTCGACTTAACCTCACCCGAGTGTCAGCCCCGCTTTTTGTCGAGAGTGACAGCGGTATGAACGACACACTTAACGGTGTTGAGCGTCCCGTAAGCTTTGATATTAAGGATGGCGGTGTCGATGCCGAGATAGTGCATTCGCTCGCTAAATGGAAGCGATTTGCATTAAAACGTTACGGCTTTTCGCACGGTGAAGGACTTTATACCGATATGAATGCCGTAAGACGCGATGAAGAGCTTGATAACATTCATTCACTCTTTGTTGACCAGTGGGATTGGGAGAAGGTTATCGACAAGGCTGAACGCAATATTGAGTTTTTAAAGGAAACCGTAAGGACAATTTACGCTACTTTAAAGGATACCGAGAATTATATATCAAAAGAATACAATTTTATTTATAAGACACTATCTGATGATATTTATTTCATCACAAGTCAAGAGCTTGAGGATATGTATCCCACGCTTACTTCTAAAGAGCGTGAGAATAAGATTGTTAAAGAAAAAGGCTCGGTATTTCTTATGCAGATAGGCGGTGTGCTAAGCTCGGGTAAGATACACGATGGCAGAGCCCCTGACTATGACGACTGGGCGCTTAACGGCGATATACTGGTGTACAACCCAATGCTTGATTCGTCGCTCGAATTATCAAGTATGGGTATACGAGTTGATGAGGAGTCACTAATGCGCCAGTTAACAGAGCGTGGCTGTTTAGAGCGAACAGAGCTGCCATTCCACAAGGCGTTATTAAACGGCGAGCTGCCCTATACAATAGGCGGTGGTATCGGTCAGTCAAGAATGTGTATGCTATTCTTGAGAAAGGCGCATATCGGCGAGGTGCAGTCATCAATCTGGCCGCAAGAAATGGTTAAAGAATGCGAAGAAAACGGAATTCATCTGTTATAAACCAAAAGGCATCTCGGTGAGATGCCTTTTATTTTTTTGAAAAAACTATTGACAAAACTAAAATAAGAGTGTATGATACAACTGTACTAACTGAATTGGTACAGTTAAAACGGAAAGGAGATGGCGTCTTGATTCAATTGGATTACAAAAGCGGTGTACCGATATACGACCAACTTATAAATAATATTATTCGTTTAAAAATGTTGGGCGCATTAAAGGCAGGGGACGCTCTGCCGAGTGTAAGAGCACTCGCCGCTAAGCTCTCAATAAACCCTAATACAGTGCAAAGGGCATACCAGATGCTAGAGGAAAAGGGTATTATATATTCTGCGCCTGGTAAAGGCTCGTTTATTGCCAAGGATATAGAGAGTGAGCAAAGTATTAAGAATATAGCCGTTGCTGAATTAAAAAAGGCAATGGAGATTGCCAAATCCCGCGGACTGACATCGGACGACATTATAAAACTCACAGAAGAGTTATTTAAGGAGGGTAACCAATGATTGAAATTGTAAACCTTACAAAAACCTTTGACGGAAAAGCTGCCCTTGATAATATCAGTGTTGAAATTAAAGAGGGACGTATATACGGACTTGTCGGCTCTAACGGCTCGGGCAAATCTACACTGTTAAGATTGATAGCGGGTGTTTATACCCCCGATAACGGAATGTTGGCGGTTGACGGATATTCTGTGGAAAACAATCCCGAAAAAAAGGCAGAGATATGCTTCTTGCCCGACACACCTTATTTTATACATCAGGCTAATATAAACGAAATGGTAAAGTTTTATAAGTTGATGTATCCTACCTTTAGTATGGAGCGTTTTAATTATTTAACCAGCATTTTCCCACTTGATACAAAGGCTAAAATATCAACCATGTCAAAGGGTATGCAACGACAGGCGGCACTTATGCTGGCGCTCTCAACCGAGCCTAAATATCTGCTTCTTGATGAGGCGTTTGACGGACTTGACCCCGTTATGCGAAAGGTTTTAAAATCACTGCTTGCAGACGGTGTTGCTTCGGGTTTAACGGTTATAATTTCATCCCACAATTTAAGGGACCTTGATGATTTTTGCGATACGGTGGGCTTACTTCACAATGGTAAAATATTATTCAGTGATGAAATCGATTCACTTAAAAGCAACGTTCACAAAATACAGGTTGTTTTCGATAAAATACCCGACATATCAGCCTTCGATGAGCTTGACGTTTTAAAAACCGAAAAAAGCGGCTCGGTGGTGCAGATGGTCGTGCGCGGTGACAAAGAAGAAATAACGGGATATATAAAACGCTTCTTCCCATTGTTTATCGATGTAATACCGCCCACGTTTGAAGAAATATTTATTTATCAATTGGAGGAGATAGGTTATGACGCTAAAAACATCCTCGAATAAATCCAACACTGCTTTTAATCTTTTTGCATTCACTCTAAAAAAGAATTTAGGCTTTACAATTATTACGTCCATTTTGGTTTTATTGTTTTCACCTGTGTTTTTAATAAATACGATAAATAATTATTATGACTATAGAGATATAACACAGGACGTGTATAACTTTACCGATGAGCTTTTACCGGGAGCAGCAATAATTATTGCAGTTGCAGCAATGTTTGTGGCGTGGCTATTACAAATAATAAACTTCAACTACCTAAATCAAAAAAGTGGCAGCGATGCATTTCATTCTATGCCCATTACGAGAGCCGGACTTCTGTTTTCACGTACGGCAGCTTCATATGTAGGCGGTGTAATACCGCTTACTGTGGGCTATTTAGGTATGGCTTGTGTGGGCGCGCTCGAGTATGTGGAACTTGATTTTGTATTGCTTGGTAAATGCTATGCCCATACGCTTATTATGATGCTGCTTTGCCTTGCCTTTTCGCAGTTGTTTATATTAGCATCAGGTTGTGTTTTTGATTCAATAATTTCATTTTTAGCCGTTAATATAGGCATACCCGTTATTATACTGCTTATATACGGTCTTTGTGAAAACACGTTATTCGGATATTGGACCACCAATTATTATTTAGCGGCATACGGCTCACCCTTTGCCTTGTCGGCATACTCACTGATTTTGTTAGCAACCGGAAAGGCAACCGCTCTAAAAGTTACAGCATATTTAATAATAGCGGCTGCTACTGTGGGTTTGTTCTGCGCAAACATCTTTATTTACAACATACGTAAAAGCGAAAAAGCGGGCGAAACCTTTGCGTTTAGATTTATGCCGCTAATAATTAGCATGATTATTTCCTTCGTTGCATATTTCATTTTCGGATATATTTTTGATGGATATACAAGCTCGCTTCTATATATAATTATGGGCGTTGTTGGCGCTGTTGTAGTTTCTTTAATATATAACGTAATTGTTAATCGCGGCTTTAAAAAGCTTAAGAAGGCTATAATTCCTATAGTAATTACCTTAGTTTTAATATTTGGTGCTACGGCAACGGTACAATTCGATTTAATAGGTTATGAAAGCTATGTGCCGAGTGTCAATAATATAAATGAGGTGTATGTTCATTTTGATGGTGATACTATAGCCGTTACCGACGCTACCGATTTTGTATATGCTACCAATCTTCACAACGCCATAATAAAGGCTAATGAAAATAATCAGATGGATATTAAGGATGAGTATGTAGAAAAGATAGACCAAAACGGTGAAACATATTTGGTTTTGGACCACGGTACAGCATATTCAACCATAGAATTCAGATATAATCTTAAGGGCGGCAGACAGATTAACAGAAGGTATCATATACCTAATAGGCTGCTGTTAGAGGAGAAGCTTGCATTCACCCAAAATTGCTTTGCTGATGGTATAAGAAAAAACTTTATTGAGAATTTGGGTAACATACTCACACTTGACGGCGAATACAACGGTAAACAGGTACAGCTAAATATAACAAGGCAGGAAGCATTAGCTCTTGTTGATGCATATGTTGAAGATTTAAAGAATGCGGACAAAAAATACTTTACCGAAAATGCAAGGGAATATTTGTGGCTCAATTCAACGCTTATGACCAAGGATGGTGTAGGTAATAGATATTATACAATGGCAATAGGTAATTTTGACTTTTTTGTAAATACCAAACAGGTTCTTTTTGAAATGGATATAGAAAATCGAAACGCAATTCAGCCAGATGGTAAATACTAATCCCCTTTAAAGCAAAACGCCTACTCTCTTATGAGAGTAGGCGTTTTGCTGTTATTTATATATTTTATTCTTCACTGAAAATTACTGTAACGTCGGGGTGGAGCTGTAAAATTGAAGCAGGTACCTTCGGGTCAACGGGACCGAAGAGTGACTTTTCAATAATATCCTTCTTGGCCTTGCCGTTTGCTACAAGTAAAATTTTCTTTGCCTGCATTATTGAGAGCATACCCATTGTAATTGCTGTTCTTGGTACGTCGTCGCGGCTGGCGAAAAATCTTGCGTTGGCATCAATGGTTGATTCATCAAGCACAACCTCATGTGTAGCGGCGGTAAATACGTCGTCGGGCTCGTTAAAGCCGATGTGACCATCAAGACCGATGCCTAAAAGCTGTAAATCAATACCGCCAAGTGCGCGTATCAGCTCATCATAAGCCTTACCCTCGGCCGCGAGGTCGTCGGCGAGACCGCTCGGTACAAAGGTGCGCGACTTGTCAATATTAATGTGGTCAAAAAGATTTGTATTCATAAAATAACGGTAGCTCTGGTCGTGTGTGCCATCAAGACCAACATATTCGTCAAGGTTAACGCTGGTAACTGCACTAAAATCGAGCTCGCCGTTTTGATTCATCTTTATAAGCTCTTTGTAGGCGCCAACGGGTGAAGAGCCGGTGGCAAGACCCAAAACGCAGTTAGGCTTCATAACAATTTGCGATGCTATAATCTGCGCCGCCTTTTTGCTTAATTCGTCATAGGTTTTAACAGTAATGTAGTTCATAAATAAACTCCTTTAATATGATTTGTGATAGCTTTATTTATTCAGCCTTATGGCCGTTTGCTATTATAACGTCGGCAATGCGGTGGGCGTACTCGCGGCATTTTTCGTCGGTTTCGCTCTCAATCATTACACGAATTACGGGCTCGGTTCCGCTTTCTCTGATGAGTACTCGACCATTGCCGTCAATAAGCTTTTCGACTGCCTCGACCTCGGCTAAAACGTCGGGGTCATTTTTAGCTGCCGCCTTATCCTTAACGCGAATATTAACTAAATACTGCGGATAGAGCATAACAGGCTCAGCAAGGGATGAAAGGCTTGACTTGCGGTCACGCATTTCCTCGGTAATCATAATGGCCGTGAGAAGTCCGTCGCCCGTTGTGGCATATTTCTTAAGAATGATGTGGCCCGATTGCTCGCCACCGAGTGTATAATTATTTTCCTGCATACACTCGTAAACGAAGCGGTCGCCAACCTTGGTCTGAACGCAGTTTATGCCCGCCTTTTTAAGTGAAGCAAAGAAACCGCTGTTTGACATAACGGTTGCAACAACGGTGTTATCGTTGAGCACACCGCGTGACTTAAGACGCTGTGCTAAAATGTAGAGCATTGCGTCACCGTCAACAATTTTACCGTTTTCGTCAACGGCAATACAACGGTCGGCGTCACCGTCAAAGGCAAAGCCAACGTCAAGGTGCTTTTCTTTAACAAGTGCCACAAGCTTTTCAATATGTGTTGAGCCGCAGTCGGTGTTAACGTTAAGTCCGTCGGGCTTGTTACCGATAAGTGTAGTTTGTGCGCCAAGTGCATCAAAAACTGCCTTGGCAATCATCCAAGAAGCACCGTTTGCGCAGTCAAGACCGATTTTAAGGTCGCGGTATGAGTGCGATGCGATGGAAATTAAATATCCAATATATCTGTTACGACCCGAAACGTAGTCAACAATGCAACCAATACGCTCCTTGTGTGCAAGGGGTAGGTCGTCACCGTATACACCAAGCTCGCTAAGATTTCCGTCAATATAGGCTTCAATAAGTGCGGTGGTTTCGTCATCCAATTTTTCGCCGTACTTGTTTATTACCTTAATGCCGTTGTCATAGAATGGGTTGTGCGATGCAGTAATCATAATACCGCAGTCAAACTCATCCTGACGGGTAACGTAGGAAACGCTTGGGGTGGTCGTTACGTGAAGCATATAAGCGTCTGCTCCCGAAGCGGTTATACCTGCAACAACGCTGTATTCAAGCATATAGCTTGAACGGCGTGTATCCTTACCGATAACAATTTTAGGACGGTATCCTGCGGTTTGACAGCCCGAAAGGGACGAAGAATAATACCAACCTAAAAATCTACCAACCTTGTATGCCTGAAGTGAAGTAAGGTCAAGGTTTGCTTCACCGCGGAAGCCGTCGGTACCGAAATATTTGTTGCCGCTTTTTTTGTCTTTTGAGCGGTTGATGGTAATTTTGTCGTAAAGAAGCTCATCAGCCGAAACGTTAAAAAGCTCACATAACTGTAAAATTTTGTCAATCTGCGGTTGCGCTTGGTCCATCTCCCACTTGGAAACTGACTGACGCGAAACCGACAGCTTGTCGGCTAAAACCTCCTGCGAAATGTTCTGTACACTTCGTAAATGTGTAATTTTCTCACCGATTGTCATAAAAATGCTCCTTTTCAAAACATTATATACTAATATTATACTATCTTGAAACAATTTTCAATAAACAAAACATTGATTTTTAAGCAACTTTTAGTTGCGAAAAACGATAAATTTTGAGAAAAAACGTATATAAAGTGCTAAAAAGAACTAAAAATTGACAATAATTATTTGCAAAAATTATAAATCCTTCATCGTAAGGCTTATTCTTTTTTTCGCAACATCAACCGAAATTACCTTAACATTTACTATATCACCGACCGACAGCACCTCTGACGGATGACGAATAAACTTATTGCAAATTTGAGAAATGTGAACAAGTCCGTCCTGATGAACACCAATATCGACAAATGCACCGAAATCTATAACATTTCGCACAGTGCCTTTTAGTGTCATACCCTCTTTTAAGTCATTCATATCAAGCACGTCGGTACGAAGCAGTGGCGGCGGTAACTCGTCACGGGGGTCTCTACCGGGCTTTTGTAGCTCCTTAACAATGTCGTTAAGTGTTGGCACACCAATACCCAGTTTTTCGGCAAGCGCACCGATATTTTCATCATTTATACTGTTTATATTGCCGCCGGTTTCTTTAAGAAGCTGTTCGGCAGCATCGTATGATTCGGGGTGCACACCTGTGTTATCAAGAGGGTTTTTACCGCCCACCACACGCAAAAAGCCTGCCGATTGCTCGTAAGCCTTAGGACCGAGCTTTGCCACCTTTTTAAGCTCGCTGCGGCTTTTAAAGGAGCCGTTTTCCTCTCGGTAGGCAACGATGTTTTTGCATACTGCGCTGCTTAGACCCGAAATATGTGAAAGCAGGGAGGCAGAAGCGGTATTTAGGTCGGCACCGACCTGATTAACGCAATCCTCAACAACGCCGTCAAGCGCTTCGCCAAGTCGCTTTTGGGGCATATCGTGTTGATACTGACCCACACCTATTGCCTTGGGCTCAATTTTAACAAGCTCTGCCAACGGGTCCTGAAGTCGACGGGCTATTGATACTGCACTTCGAAGCGTTAAATCAAAGTCGGGCATTTCTTCTGCGGCGAGCTTTGACGCCGAATAAACGGAAGCGCCCGCCTCACTTACAACCATATAGGCGAGCTTTCTCGGTATGCTTGATAGTACTTGAGCGGTAAACATTTCGGTTTCCTTTGATGCCGTACCGTTGCCAATGGCAATTAAATCGACGTTGTGCTTTTCAATTAGTCCCTTTAAAACGGTCTTTGATTTTTCTATTTGTGCCTCGGAATGTGTAGGGTATATAACGGCGGTATCAAGCACCTTACCCGTTTTATCAACAACTGCAACCTTACAGCCTGTACGGTAGCCGGGGTCAAGGCCGATAACCGACTTATCCTTAACGGGCGGCTGCATAAGCAGCTGCTTTAAATTCATACCAAAAACCTTAATTGCCGATTCATTAGCCTTATCGGTCAATTCGTTTCTAATCTCTCTCTCAACCGATGGGAATATAAGGCGGCTGTATGCGTCGTCGCAAGCATTTCTTACCGCCTCGGCGCAGGGTGTATCACCCTTTACAAATATAGAGTAAATAATCCCAAGTGGTTTTTCAGCATCCTGCTCAATACCTGCCTTTAAAAATTCTTCCTTTTCACCTCGGTTAATGGCAAGAACGCGGTGGTCGGCAACCTTTGTTATAGCCTGCGAAAATTCATAATACATTTCGTATACGTTGCTATCCTGCCCACCCGAAGCGGCACGTGAATAGATAAGACCGTTTAGTCTTATTATGTTTCGTACCCTTTTGCGCACGTCGGGGTTATCCGATACGTTTTCGGCAATAATGTCGAGTGCGCCCGCCAGAGCCTCCTCGGCAGTTTCTACGCCCTTTTCGGCATCAATATAATTTTCGGCAAGTATAAGTGGTATTTCATTAGTAGTTTGTTTTTCGACAATCTCATTCGCAAGGGGCTCGAGTCCTTTTTCCTTTGCAACCGATGCTCTCGTTTTTCGTTTGGGTCTAAACGGGCGGTAGATATCCTCAATCTCAGAAAGAATTGACGCCTTATCGAGTGCCGCATTTATCTCATCGGTCATATTACCCTGCTCGGTAATAAGATTTCGTATTTCCTCGCGACGCTCATCAAGATTTCTAAGGTATGTAAGTCGGTCGGAAATTTCACGAATTAGCTGGTCGTCCATTGTGCCGTGCATTTCCTTGCGGTAACGGGCAATAAAGGGTATGGTGTTACCCTCGTCAAGCAGCTCGATTATATTTTTAACGTAAATTTCCTTTGTGCCGAATTGCTCGGCTAAAACTTTTGAATATTCCATTAGTTAACTCCCTTTTAGTTATACAACAATTATGCCACATTTTTTTAAAAAAGTACAGAATAGATTGATTTTTTAAAAAATTTTTTTTATAATTATAGAGGTGATTAAAATGTCAAAACACAGGTACAAAAAAAGAAGAATAAGAATTAAATGGCCCCGCTTTATTTTAAGTATTTTAATTATCTTGGCGCTCATTGGCGGCATAATATTTTTAGTCGCAAAATGTGCCGATAAATCTGATGACGATAAAAACCCCTCATCAAATCAGTCCGATACAAGCAATGCATCATCCTCCGAACTGCCGCCACCGCCCGAGCCTACTTATGAAGAGCGTGTCGGCAAGGAATACGATATTGATATCGAGCCTTACCTTCAGTATATCGAGCCCGAGAATAAATACGAGTACGTATTTCTCGTTAACCCCACCCACACACTCGCATCCGACTATGTGCCCGAGGATTTAACCGATTGCGGTCACACCCGTAAGGACGGACGCGCAACACAGAAAATGCGTCTTGCCGCCGCCAAGGCTTTACAGGCATTTTTGGCCGAGGGTAAATTAAACGGTGTTACGGACGTTACCGTTACAAGTGCCTACCGTTCATATTCTTATCAAAATCAGCTTTTCACACAGTATTTTAATAGGGACTGGGCAACGGGCAAATATGCAACTAAAGAGGAATGTGAAAAGCACGTGCTTACCTACTCGACAAAGCCGGGTACGAGTGAGCATCAGTCAGGGCTTTGCTGTGATATGCACAATATCCCGTCGGCTGAGCAGTATTTTGCGCAGAAGCCCGAGGCAAAATGGCTTGCAGAGAATTGCTACCGCTTCGGCTTTATTTTAAGATATCCTGAGGAAAAGCAGGATATAACTAACATTATTTACGAGCCGTGGCACTTCCGTTTTGTAGGCCGCGAAGCCGCAACCGAGATGCACGAACTCGATATGTGCCTTGAGGAATATATAGAACATAAGGGTCTTGAAAGCTAACCTCCCAAAACCCTTAAAGCATTTTTATAGCATATTTTTTCACATTCGTCGTATGTGAATTCCTTTAGTAATTCCTCGACTATCAATGGGAAGCCCGAACAGTCGCGAAACTCCATAAGTGAGTCAATCCCGTCAAAATCCGAGCCGAAGGATATAGCATCAATGCCCGCAACCCTTTTTATGTGCTTGGCTTGGGCGACAATGTCGGCAGTAAAGGTAGCCGATGGCGCCGGCTTTATAAATTCGGTATAAAAGTTAATACCCACCGTGCCGCCACTCTCGGCAATGGCTTTTAGTTGGCTGTCGTCTAAATTGCGCGGGTGGTGAAAAATCGCATTACAGCAGGAGTGACTTGCGACAAACGGCTTTTTTGAGAGCCTTGCCACATCCCAAAAGCCGCCTGCATTCAGGTGCGACACGTCAATTATAATATCAAGGTTGTTTAGCATTTCGACAACCTCGCATCCCAATGGTTTAAGTGGTAAAAGATGTGTTTCGTCCACCGAATTTGAGTAGGCGAGACTGTTTTCAAAGTTCCATACAAGCCCCAGCATTCTGACACCCATACTTTTTATTACATTAAGTCGGGTTAAATCATTGCCTATAAAATCTCCGTTTTCTACTGTCAGTATGGCGGAGATTTTGTTTTCCCCTATATTTTCGCATATTTGGCATTCGTTTATCGCTTGAGAAGTAAGCCCCGAATACATCTGCATTTGCTTTTTAAAAAGCTTAAACTGCTTTTTAAGCAGTTTAAAATTCTTACCTGAAGTGTCAGTTTCATTATCGCTTTGCGGCAGAAATATGGCGAAGCACTGCGCGGCTACATTACCTTTAGACAAGCGCTTCAAGTCAATATGGCCGTCATTTTTATATAACGAATATTTTTTATCTTCATTTAAAAGCATCAGGGTATCACAATGTAAATCAATTATTTTCATACATATATATAATATGCAAGGAAGGTCGGTTTAATTATGAAATAAACAAACATTACACAACAAAAAGCAGCACATCCTTAAGTGGATGTGCTGTCAGTAGGTAACACTTGTTCATCGCTCAAGGTTGTGAGCATAAATCGACCACCTAGCCTGAAGGCATATATAAATATTTCTTTTTCGGTAATTCCATACATTTCGTGAATACAATCATCGTATTTTTCAAGCGTTATTTTCTGCTCGTCACTTAAATCCGCCATAAGCTTATCATAATGAGCAACAATAAATGAATTAATTTTTTTAACCTCATGGTTAAAGGACGGACATTGATCTTGCGGTCACAAGTTACCGTACCAAAATTCTTCTAATAAATCTTTCATAGTTATGACCATACCTTTCCGCTGCGCTACAAGGCACAAAAGGGATATGAAATCCAGTGTGGTCACGCAGCATTCAAAATTTTGTGTTATGATATTACTTGAGAAAGCAGACACACTACACAACACGTGAAGGTGAGTGGCAT
>JAZQGO010000003.1:0-90155 GCA_045540055.1 Acutalibacteraceae bacterium | reverse complement strand
TCCTCTTTCACAAAAAGTCACGCTCGGCTTACCTGTTCGCTTGCAAACGCGCTCACAACGGTTCGCTGTCGCTACCAACTTTTTGTGAGTTTTGTTGTAACACATTATGAATTCTCGCACCAGTTTGGAGCAAAGTTCGCTTTGCTTCGATTTTTTTTATGCAAAAAAATCATTTGCCAGCTGACTTACTTCGATTCTTTTGCACAAAATAAATATCCCCCCGTATAACGGGGGTATCTCATTTTCGGGCATAGCCCTACCCTTTACTGGCTACGCACAAGTGCGTCTTTTATTGGCCTGCCAGCCATGCATCTTTTACTTACTACCCATAAATGGGTCCTGCGGGTCAAACAAGCTTAATTGATCACTCTCTTTATCATGCTTCAACTGGTTTTCAATATATGCTTTTATTGCTTTTGTATCTTTACCCGCAGTATCAACGTAATATCCCTTACACCAAAATTCGCGATTTCGGTATGCAAACTTCATATTACCCCATTTTTGGAATATCAAAAGAGCACTTTTACCTTTCAGATATCCCATAAATCCCGAAACGCTCATTTTGGGAGGGATGCTTACCAACAAATGTATGTGATCCGGGCAAACCTCTCCTTCTATTATTTCTACACCTTTCCATCTGCACAATTGTCGCAATATTTCTCTTATCTCCAGGCGCTTATCTTCAAAAAATACTTTTCTTCTATACTTGGGTGCAAAAACTATGTGATACTTGCAATTCCACCTTGTGTGTGCTAAACTACTTCCGTTATTATCTTGATTATTCATTGTTAAATCCTCCGTTTATGTTATTCTCTTTGACTGGCAGGTCGCTTTTATATTAACATAGACGGAGTATTTTTTCATCGGTTAACCTCTTTTGAACCACGCGACTATCGCGTGGTTTTCGTTATACAACAACAAAAAAGAGTTGTCACACGACAACTCTTTTTTATTTGTCCTTGTTTAACGGTTTTATTGTATCATCAAAACCCAGCAAATAATCAGCCGACACATTATAATGCTTACACAATAGTATTATCTGTTCAGCATTTAAGATTCTTTTTCCTGTTTCGTACATGCTATAGTGTTGTTGACTGATTTTTAACACCTCTGCTATCTCTTTTTGAGAAAAGCCGTGATAATCTCTAATTTCCTTTATTTTGTCAATATAATATGCCATACTTAATCACCCACTAAATTTTATCATACATACAAAAATATGTGCTTGGCTTAACATACATTTATATGTATAATTTAATTGTTATATACTAAGGGGTGTGTTATTATTCTTAAAATTCACGTAAAAGATATCGATGCCTTGCATATGATATCAACCGAGCTGGGCATATAGACCTATTTACAAAGCCTTTTGAAATACGACAACACAGGTAATGTTATATGCGATGCTGCGCTTAATTGTTACGGCGAAGAATGTGACTTTTATCTGTGGGAGAAACAATTTGAAACCGTTAACAAGTTTAAGGCTTCGCTACAAAAAAGCAATTTTGCTATACCTAATAAATAACTTTTGCAAACAAAAACACTCGCAACAAAAGTTGCGAGTGTTTTTTATGTAAGATATTAGTATGCAACACCCTGTGCTACCATAGCCTCTGCAACCTTTTCGAAGCCTGCAATGTTGGCACCTGCAACAAGGTCGTCGCCAAGGCCGTATCTGTTAGCGGCATTTACACTGCTTGTAAAGATGTCGCGCATGATGGTCTTTAGCTTCTCATCAACCTCTTCGGCACTCCAGTTATAACGCATTGAGTTTTGTGACATTTCAAGACCCGAAACAGCAACGCCGCCTGCATTAACTGCCTTAGAAGGAGCCACGATTACACCGTTCTCTTTGAGAAGTGCAACAGCCTCGTTAGTTGTAGGCATATTTGAAACTTCAACATAATATTTAACACCGTTAGCAATAATCTGCTTAGCCTCCTCAACGTCAACCTCATTCTGAGTAGCGCAAGGCATAATGATGTCGGCCTTAACACCCCATGGCTTCTGACCCGGGAAGAACTCAACACCGAACTTATCGGCATAGTCTTGAACGCGGTTGCGGCAGGAAGCACGCATCTCTAACATATAGTTAATCTTTTCCTCGGTAGCAACACCATCAGGGTCGTAAACGTAACCGTCAGGACCCGAAATGGTAACAACCTTACCGCCAAGCTCATTAACCTTTTTAACGGTACCCCAAGCAACGTTACCGAAGCCCGAAACAGCAAAGGTCTTGCCCTTAATATCATCGCCGAAATGCTTAAGCATTTCTACTGCATAGTAAACAGCGCCAAAGCCTGTTGCCTCGGGACGAATGAGTGAGCCGCCGTATGTAATACCCTTACCGGTAAGTACGCCTGTAAATTCATTCTGAAGACGCTTATACTGACCGAAGAGGTAACCTACCTCACGGGCACCTACACCGATATCACCTGCGGGAACGTCGGTATTAGCACCGATGTGCTTTGCGAGCTCGGTCATAAAGCTCTGGCAGAAACGCATAACCTCTGCGTCTGACTTACCCTGCGGGTCGAAGTCAGAACCACCCTTACCGCCGCCCATAGGAAGTGTGGTAAGTGAGTTTTTGAAGGTCTGCTCAAAGCCTAAGAACTTCATAATGCTCTCATTTACTGTCGGGTGGAAACGAAGACCGCCCTTGTACGGACCAATAGCAGAGTTGAACTGTACACGGAAGCCACGGTTAACCTGTACCTTGCCGTTATCATCAACCCATGATACTCTGAATTTAATAAGTCTCTCGGGTTCTACCATTCTTTCAACAACACCGTATTTCTCGTACTCGGGACGAGCCATAACGACGGGTTCGATAGACTCAAGAACTTCTGCTACTGTTTGGTGAAATTCTTTTTCACCGGGATTGCGCTTAACAACTGTTTCGTAAACGCTTTTTAAATATTCACTCTTAAACATTTAATTTTCCCCTCCATTATTTCTATTTTTTAAGAATACTCTTATTTTTTATTGTTGTCAAGAAAAAATATGAGTTTTTTACTGTTTTTTTGTAATTTAAAACCTTCGTGATGCTCCGCCGCCCGAAAAGCCGCCTCCACCGCCGGAGAAGCCACCAAAGCCGCCGCCGCCATAGCGACCGCCGTGATTCGAGCCATAATAACCGCCGCGACCGAAGAAGAAGGGAAAGAACATAAATCCGCCCCTGCCGCCGCGACTAAAGAAGGACAAAACGACGAGTAATACGACGATTACACTGATTATAATTTCGGCAGTCGACATACCGCTTTCGACGGGCTTGTAGTTTTTATCACTCTCTAAACCGTATTCTATATATATTTCGTTGACAACCGAATTATAAACCGATACAAGACCGGATGAAAAATCGTCACGAGCAAAGTATTCTATGCCATAGGTGTCAATTATGCGTCCCGTCTTGCTGTCGGGAAGCGCACCCTCAAGACCGCTGCCCACCTCGATTCTTACCTCTCGGTCGTTGACCGACAATAAAATGAGTACGCCGTTATCCTCCTCTTTGTCGCCAAGCCCCCATTTGTTTGCCAAATCATAGGCATAATCTTCAATGGGCTCGCCGTCCAGCGAGTCAACGGTTACGACGACGGCCTGCGCCTTGCACGCATTATAAAGATTTTCGCCGTCAGAATATATTATATTTTCATCAGTCTCGCTTATGACCGAGGCATAGTCATTAATAAAAAATCTGTCGGTCGGCTTAAGAGTATCGGCAGCTGCCGATACCGAAAAAGACAGTATCGTCGCCAGCGCCGACACCATTGCCGCTTGTTTTATAAATCTTTTCATAATTATTCAAAAGAAACCTGCGGAACATTCTGAGCCGACTCATCAGCCGCAAAAAGCTCTGCCTTTTCAAAGCCAAACATTGACGCTATGATATTTTTGGGGAACTTGCGAATAGCTACATTATAAGCTGTAGCTTTCTCGTTGTAGTCACTTCGTGCCTTGGCAACGCGGTTTTCTGTGCCTGCAAGCTCATCCTGAAGGGCGATATAATTCTGGTTCGCCTTTAAATCAGGATATGCCTCGGTAACAGCATTAACCCAAACATCAATTGCACCGTTGAGCTGCTGCTCGGCATCTGACAATTCGCCCGGTGTCTGTGCGCCCGCAACCTTGGTGCGCGCCTGTGTTACTGCTGTGTAGGTTTCCTGCTCATAGTCGGAATATCCCTTTACGGTCGCCACAAAGTTGGGTATTAAATCGGCACGACGCTGAAGCTGCACCTGAATATCGCTCTGCGCGGCATCAACCTGACCCTGCTTGTCAACAAGACCGTTATATGTGCCTGCAAACAGTCCGATAATAAGTCCGATTACGGCAACAACAACTATTGTGATTACTAATCCTTTTTTCATTTTCAATTGCTCCTTATTTAATAATTTTACAACTCTATTATATAATATTTTTACTCATAATGCTACAAAAAAACACAGATTTTACAATTTGGTAAAAATATTGAAATACCACCCATTATATGATAAAATAATTATTTGGAAATAGTTTTTGGGAGTGATAAAATGTCGAAAAGCACAATTGCCGCCATTGCTACACCGCTGGGTGACGGCGGCATCGGAATTATTCGTATTTCGGGCGACAAAGCAATCGAGATTGGCGACAAGGTTTTTAAAAGCGCTTCGGGTAATCGACTTGCCGATTTATCGGGCTATAGCTGTCTTTTCGGCAATAGTATGAGCGGCGACCAAATTATCGACCAGACCGTTGCTACGGTTTTTCGCGCCCCAAAAAGCTACACCGGCGAAGACGTGGTTGAACTGTCGGTGCACGGCGGACGACTCATTCTTAAAAAGTTGCTGCGTGCCGTATGCGAGCAGGGTGCAAAGCTTGCCGAAGCCGGCGAATTTAGTAAGAGGGCTTTTATGAACGGCAAAATCGACCTAACCCAAGCCGAAAGCATTATGGGGCTCATTTCGGCAAATAGCGACAGTGAATTTAAGATGGCAAGCGGTGCTCTGCAGGGCAGAGTTAGCGGTGAAATTGAAGGCATTAAAAATGCACTTGTCAACCTCGCCGCGCACATAGCGGTTTTTGCCGACTATCCCGACGAGGATTTACCTGAGCTGCGCCCCGAAAACTTTGAGAAGGTATTAAACGATATAATTGCTAAATTAGAGCGCACCCTTTCAACCTATGATGCAGGACGCGTTTTGCGCGAGGGCATCTCGGCTGCCATTGTGGGCAAGCCCAACGTTGGTAAATCAACCCTTATGAATTTGTTGAGCGGCACTGCACGTTCCATCGTAACCGACGTTGCAGGCACAACGCGTGACGTTATTGAAGAAACTGTTACGGTTGGCGAAATTACCCTTCGCCTTGCCGACACTGCGGGCATACACTCGACCGATGACGTCGTTGAAAAGGTCGGCGTTGATTTGGCAAAGGCGCGAATCGAGTCCTCAGAGCTGGTCCTCGCAGTGTTTGACCAAAGCACACCGCTTGACGAGCAGGACCTAAAGTTAATTGAAAGCATTAAAAATAAAAAGAGTATCGTTATTTTAAACAAGAGCGATATCGGTTGCTCGGTGGATAGCGCTGTATTTGGTGATATGCCCACCCTTTTAATTTCGGCAAAGACGGGCGACGGATATAATGAACTCGCAAATGCTATTGCTAAAATCACAAGCGTTGCGAATCTTAACCCCGACGCCGCAGTTCTTGGCAGTGAACGTCAACGCGACTGTGCAAAACGGGCGCTTGGTGCGGCTCGCTTTGCACTGGATACAATGAAGCAGGGTATTAGCATTGATGCCGTTGGTGTTTGCCTTGACGATGCGGTGGCGGCTCTGCTCGAGCTTACGGGCAAGAGGGTAACCAACGAAGTAGCAGACGAAGTGTTCCGACATTTTTGTGTCGGCAAATAGAGGTGTAATTCTTGAATTATTTTGCAGACAATTATGACATTGCTATAATAGGCGCAGGTCACGCAGGCATTGAGGCCGCTTTGGTTTCGGCAAAGCTCGGCTGCAAATCGGTAATATTTACCGTCAGTGCCGACTGGATAGGCAATATGCCTTGTAACCCGTCAATAGGCGGCACCGCAAAGGGTCACCTTGTGCGTGAGCTTGATGCTCTTGGTGGCGAAATGGGTAAGGCTGCCGACGCCACTACACTGCAAAGCCGAATGTTAAACCGAGGCAAAGGTCCTGCGGTTCACTCTTTGCGTGCACAGATAGACCGGCGCGCATATTCGGGCTATATGAAGCACGCAGTAGAATTGCAGAAAAATCTTGACGTAAAGCAAGCCGAGGTTACCGAAATAGAAAAGGATGGCGACAACTGGCGTGTTGTTACCCGCCTTGGCGCTACATATATATGCCGCTGCGTAATTCTCGCAACGGGCACCTTCCTCGGCGGTAAAATATTTGTGGGTGAGGTAAATTATTCGTCGGGACCCGATGGTCAATTCCCCGCCGATTTACTCTCCGACTCACTTAAAAAGCTCGGCATACCCCTGCGCCGCTTTAAGACGGGTACACCCGCCCGCGTTGCGCGCGACAGCATAAATTTTGAGCTAACCGAGGAACAACCGGGTGACGCAAAAACCGTGCCCTTTAGTTTCTCAACCAAACAAAACCCCGAAAACACCGTTATGTGCCACATAGCCTATACAAACGATGAAACCAAAAAGGTAATACTCGAAAATCTACACCGCTCACCCCTTTATGCAGGCGAAATCGAGGGTGTTGGGCCCCGTTATTGCCCCAGCATTGAGGATAAGATGGTGCGCTTTGCCGATAAACAGCGCCATCAATTATTTATTGAGCCGTGCGGAGCCGACACCGAGGAAATGTACCTTCAAGGTATGTCGTCCTCACTGCCCGAGGATGTGCAGATTAAGTTTTACCGCACCATAAAGGGTCTTGAAAACGTAAAAATTATTCGTAACGCCTATGCTATTGAGTACGACTGTATCGACCCGATTTGCCTTATGCCGACACTCGAGCTTAAAGACTTTAGCGGTCTTTACGGCGCAGGTCAATTTAACGGCTCGTCGGGATACGAGGAGGCGGCGGTGCAGGGCTTTATGGCAGGTGTTAATGCCGCACATAAAATCAAGGGCAAGGAGCCGCTTGTATTATCACGCGCATCGTCATATATCGGCACACTGATAGACGACCTTGTAACCAAGGGTTGCTCCGACCCATACCGCATGATGACCTCTCGAAGCGAATACCGTCTGCTTCTGCGTCAGGATAATGCTGACGAAAGACTTATGCCCGTTGGACGTGAGCTTGGTCTGGTGGATGACGAAACGTGGCAAGCTTTTTGCAACAGGGTTGCCCTTAAGGAAAAGGAAATTGACAGGCTTCGCTCTACAACTCTACCGCCGAGCGAGGAAATAAACGAAATGCTTGTTGCTCGCGGCACCGCACCGCTTAATACCGGCTGTAAATTAGATGACCTTTTGCGCCGCCCGCAGCTTGATTATGAGTGCTTAGCTCCCTTTGATAGTGGGCGCCCCTCTCTACCCGAGAGCGTTGCCGAAAAGGTTGAAATTGAAATTAAGTATGACGGATATATTCGCCGTCAACAGTCACAGGTTGATGAGCTGCTGCGCCTCGAGAAGCAACAAATACCGGAAGACCTAGACTATGACGAGGTTTACGGACTTCGTCTTGAGGCAAAGGAAAAATTAAACCGAGTAAAACCGACAAACATCGGTCAGGCATCGCGCATTTCGGGCGTTAGCCCTGCGGACGTTTCGGTTCTTGTAATTCACCTTGAAAAAAAGCGACAGGAGAAAATAAATGATTAACTTCCCCCTCGAAAAAATTGTTCCCCTTTGCAGAGAATTTGGTGTGGAGCTCACAGATGAGCAAAAGGCGCGGCTTAACACCTACGGTAACCTGCTTATAGAGTGGAACGAAAGGATAAATCTTACCGCCATAATCGAGCCCGAAGAGGTTGTTATAAAACACTTTTACGACTGTATTTTGTTTTTTAAAAACGTCGACGTAAAAAGGGGCGCTAATGTAATTGACGTCGGTACAGGTGCAGGCTTTCCGGGTGTGGTGCTTAAAATTATGCGCCCCGATATTGAACTAACCTTGCTTGACGCTCTTAATAAACGCCTTTTATTTCTAAATGAGGTTTTAACACAGTTGGGTCTTACCGCAAACACTGTGCATCTGCGCGCAGAGGAGGGCGGCAAGAGCCCCGACCACCGCGAAAGGTATGATATTGCCTGTGCGAGAGCCGTTGCACGTCTTAACGTATTAAGCGAATATTGTTTGCCCTTTGTTAAAACGGGCGGCACCTTTGTCGCAATGAAGGGACCCTCTGCGGCAGACGAGCTTGCTGACTCAAAAAAGGCAATTTCGCTTTTGGGAGGCGCTAAAGCACAAATTATATGCGAAAACTTACCCGAAAATGAACAAAGATGCTTTGTTATTATAAAAAAGATATCGCAAACTCCGCCAAAATATCCAAGAAAAAACGTAAAAATATCAAAACAGCCGCTTTAATTCGGCTGTTTTTGTTTTTTATTACACCTTTTTGTCGATGGCTTTTTGTTGCAAAAAAATATTTGCCCGCTATATAATATAATCACGGCAGGTGAGTTAAGTGACAAGATTTATCGGAAAAGACAGTGTTCGCTTCACACTTATTAAACCGTGTGACATAGAGCCTGACGCAAATCAGCCCCGCAAGTTTTTTGACGAGTACGAATTATCTCTGCTGACCGACAGCATTAAGCAAAACGGAATTATACAACCCTTAAGCGTACGGCCAAACGGCGAAGGCAAATATATACTGATTGCAGGAGAGCGGCGACTGCGTGCCGCCATAAATTTAGGGCTTAAAAAGGTGCCCTGCATAATACACCGCACCGACGAATTAACTGCGGCGTACTATTCCATTATAGAAAATCTTCAACGCAGCGACCTCACCGTTTTTGAGGAGGCGGAGGGTATAAACCGGCTCATTCGTGAGTACGGTATGCCCTATTCAGAGGTGGCCGCGCAATTGGGCCTCGCACAATCAACCCTTTCAAACAAGCTTAGAATTTTGCGGCTTGACCCACCGCTTCGCGAGCGAATTACCGCCGCAGGTCTCTCAGAAAGGCACGCGCGCGCACTTATCCGTCTACCGAAAGAGAAAAGAAGCGATGCGCTTGATAAAATTATTGCCGAAGCCTACACAATACGAGAGTGCGAAAAATATATTGACTCGCTTTTAAGCGAGCCCGAAAGAACAGAACAGCCCGTTAGGCTTAAAACCTCTATAGGCGACCTGAGAATTTTTTCAAACAGTTTATCCCGACTTGTTGATACAATGATTTCCTGCGGCATAAATGCCAAGCAGGAGCGCATTGACAGCAAGGATTATATAGAATATCGCGTGAGGATAAGAAAGACCCACCGCGACGAAGAAACCGAAACACCTGTGCAGCTTACACTGTGTTAGCGTTTCCGAGTGATACGAGTTAAACTTATCACTATTAAAACACCTTCCCCTATTCATCCCCATATCCCCAAAACCGAAGCAACCGCCAGACATTTGGCGGTTGCTTTGGTTTATTGTTCTTTTTCGGACTTAAACTTAGCTGTAATGTTCTCCTCTTTAAAGCACATATATACATATACGCCGATAAAGAGCATCATTGCAAAGCCCGTTATAAATGTAACATTGCTTGTGTGGGCGAGGTCTTTATTGCCTGTGACATAGAGCAAAATCTGTGGCACCGAATACGCCGCACACAACATAAAGGCAATAACCGAAACGCTTAAAAATGAATTATTGGTCTTATTCGGCGTTACATTGTTCTGCAGCTTGGCGAACTGTAAAATAAAAAGCAGTATTCCGCAGAGTGACGCTAATTCAAATATGTTTTCAGTAATTGAGGCGAGGGATGAATAATTAGAGAAAATTATTATAAGCTTGACTGTCCAGAACAGAACCAAAATAGCATCAAGCATTGGTGGTACGGTAAATTTACAAAATGCAGATAGGCTGTGAAGCAATAAAATCACCGTTGTGGCAACTCCTAAAGCGAAGTGCAACACTATCTGCCAGAGGGGGATATTTATCGATATTTCGGTAAAAAACACCTCGTAAAGTACGGCTATTGCCAAAAAGGCGCTCGCAAGCCCAAAAATTTTGCTCACCCTTGGCGCACCGCACGGCACCTGTGGACAGACAAAGCCGTAAATCGCCGCCGCCAGAATTATGCCGAACATAAATATCAACATAAGCGTGGCAATTAAGGTGTAGCCCTCATAAAAAAATCCACTACCCGCTTCGACCATAATTAAATTTTGCACGGTGCGCATGAGTATTATTCCAAGCGTACCTAAAAGCGTCAATATGTAGACCGCCGTCTTATTGATTGTCATACCATCATCTCTTTTTAGTCTTTTTATAAAATCTTTAACATATATATAATTGTACACATATTTGTTAAAGGAATATGAAAAAATGAAAAATATATTTTTTATAATTGCTGCCGTTCTTTTGCTTCTTATGCTAACCCTGCCGCTTGCCTCCCTCGGCTCTAATGATGAAAAAAAGCAGGACACCTCATCGGTGACATCGACAGTCGATAAGGACGAAGATTCGGTAATCGTGCTGAACACCAAGACAAATAAAACTCAAAAAATGACCGTTAAAGAGTATATTTTCGGTGTTGTTGCTGCCGAAATGCCTATCACTTACGAGGACGAGGCTATTAAGGCACAGGCCGTCGCCGCCCACACCTTTTTGCTATACAGAAAGGCGCAGAATTCGGACAAGGCGTATGATATTACCGTTGATTCATCGACCGACCAGGCATTTTTAAGTAAAACCGAACTGCAAAAAAAGTGGGCAGACAAAACCGATGAATACACAAAAAAGCTCAACTCGCTTATAAGCGAGGTCGACGGGATATATGTCTGCTATAACTCGAAGCCAATCTTAGCAGCCTATCACGCTATATCTTCGGGCAAAACCGAAAGTTGCGAAAACGTTTGGGGCGCTTCCCTTTCATATCTTACCTCGGTTGAGAGCATCGGCGACCTTTTATCACCCGATTATTTATCGAGCGTTACCGTCAGTTTAGAAGATTTTAAAAAGGAATTTAAGGACAAATGCTCTCTGCCCGATAAAGCAGAAAAATATATAGAAAAAATCTCCCGTTCACAGTGCGGTACCGTCACAAGTATTGTAATCGGTGGCAAGACCTTTAAGGGCAGTGATGTGAGAAGCGCCTTCTCGCTTCGCTCATCCAACTTCGATGTATCGGTTAAAGATAATAATTTTGTCTTTACCGTCAGAGGCTACGGTCACGGCGTGGGGATGAGCCAGTTCGGCGCAAATTATATGGCACAGCAGGGCAATACCTTCGGCGAAATTCTTTGCTGGTATTACAAGGGCTGTGAAATACGAAAGGCTTAAGGCTTTAAAATGGCGGCATAAATGTCGCCTTTTTTTATGCCGGTTAGTGTGGCAATCTCCTTTGCCGCGGCAGAGTGGGGTGCGCCCCCGTCAATAAGCTTTTTAGCCATTTGTGTGGCCTGCTCTAATGTGTAGATGGGGCGGTCCGACTCCTTAGCGCCCTCTATTATTATAACATATTCGCCCTTGGGCGCATTTTCTTTAAAATAGGATATAGCCTCACTAAAGGTGGTTTTAAACACCGTTTCGTGTATTTTGGTAAGCTCTTTAACGACAGCGATTTTTCTGTCGCCCAAAGCGTCATATAAATCGGTAAGTGTTGCAAGCAATTTGTGTGGTGCCTCGTAAAAAATCAGGGTGCGTTTTTCCTGCTTTATTTCTTCGAGGTGCGCCCTGCGGCTTGCCTTATTGACCGATAAAAAGCCCTCAAAGCAAAATCTGCCCGACGGCATACCCGAAATGCTGAGTGCCGTAACGCAGGCGCTCGGCCCCGGTACCGACTCGACTCTGACACCCTTTTCGTGCGCCTGAGCCACAAGCATTTCGCCCGGGTCGGATATGGCAGGCATACCTGCGTCCGATACAAGTGCGCAGTTTTCGCCTGCTAAAATTCTGTTTATAATTATTTCGCCTTTTTCATATTTATTATGCTCAAAATATGAAATAAGCGGCTTTTTAATGTCATAATGATTAAGTAATTTTACGGTAACCCTCGTATCCTCAGCGGCAATAAAATCGACGCTGTCGAGAATATTAAGCGCTCTTTCCGACATATCTCCAAGGTTACCTATCGGCGTACCGACAACATATAAAATTCCACTCATTAAAGATACGCCTCCTTATAACTGCCGTAAATTTCTATTATTTCTTTTGACAGTTCCCCGTCCTGCTCGATATACAGCGTGGGCGCAATACGAAGTCCCGTATTGGCGCATTTTTTGGCTTCAAGAAGCACCAGCCATGGCTCTTCACCCAAGCGCTGACACACAAGGCGCAGTCTTTTAGGCTCTAACTTATACTCACGCATAAGATCCATCATTTCGGCAAGCCTTTCGGGGCGGTGACACATACAAAGTCTGCCCGAGGTCTGTAAAAGCTTGGTTGAAACCCTTATTATATCCTCTAGTGTGCATGCAGTTTCATGACGTGCCGCCTTATCGCGCTCACTTTTGCTTAGAATGCCTGCGCCTGCCGCCTTATATGGCGGGTTGCATGTGACGAGTGTATGCATACCGAACTCAATTTTGCCCTTAAGGTCATTAAGGTCGGCATTTATAACGGTAAATTTATCGAGTCCTAATTCGTTCTTGGTCTGTTCAGCTAAAGAGACCGCTTCGTCACTTATATCTATGCCGACACTTTGTGTGAGCAGTCCATCTCGCAGCTGTAGCAGAGGTATTATGCCACATCCCGTACCCAAATCAACCATTTTGTCCTTCTTGGTTGCCGACGCAAAGCGACTTAAGAGTATTGCATCGGTACCAAAGGTGTGATTTTTAGATACGTTTACATAAAAGCCCTTACCCAGCGGCTCTTTTTTTACTGTATTTTGCTCCATTTTACACCTTGTGGGGTATCTTCAAGTGCGATTCCCATTTCCTTTAATTTATCTCTGATGGCATCAGCGGTGGCGAAGTCGCGGTTCTTTCTTGCGGCGGTACGCTCGGCAATTAATGCCTCAACCTCGCTGTCAAGGTCGTTTGATTTTTTATTATAGAGTATGCCTAAAACGTCGGTAAGCTCGTCAAACAAAGCGGCTGCAGCCTCTAATTCACCCTTTTTACCGCCTGCGTCGATAAGCATATTTATATCCCTTGCCAAATTAAAGATTTCGGCAAGTGCATCGGCAGTATTAAGGTCATCCTCCATAGCGGCGATGAATTTCTCCTTACGCTCGGCAATAAAGGTCGGCGCCTCGCCGCCGTCTTCTGCGTGAGAAATGGCAAAATCAAGACGGTCACGACAGGTATACAGTCTTTCGAGTGCATTTTGACCCTGCGTGATAATATCGGTTGAATAGTTTATGGGGCTTCTGTACTGTGAAGAAATCATCAAATAACGAATGGGCTCGTAGCCGTAAACGTTAGCGACATCTCTTACGGTAAAGAAGTTGTTTAAAGATTTTGACATCTTGTGATTGTCAACATTTATAAAGCCGTTATGCATCCAATAGTGTGCAAACTCACAGCCGTTGGCGCACTCGCTCTGCGCGATTTCGTTTTCGTGGTGGGGGAATATAAGGTCAAGACCGCCGCAATGAATATCTATGGTCTTGCCGAGATAGCGTGTCGACATTGCCGAGCATTCGATATGCCAGCCGGGTCTGCCCTCGCCCCAGGGCGACTGCCAAAACGGCTCGCCCGGTTTTGCGCCCTTCCAAAGACAGAAATCCATCGGGTCCTCTTTAATTTCGCCAACCGAAATACGCGCGCCCGCCTCTAAATCTTCAAGCGGTTGATGTGACAGCTTGCCGTACTCATCAAACTTTTTGGCTCTGAAATATACGTCACCGCCCGACTGATAGGCAAAGCCCTTTTCCTCGAGTTCTTTTATTATCTCAATGATTTGGTCAATGTTTTCAGTAGCTCTCGGATGCACCGATGCCTCACGTATATTCATACCCTTGGCATCAACCCAAAATTCCTTTATATATCTTTCGGCAACCTCGGACACGGTAATCCCCTCCTCATTTGCCTTTTTGATTAACTTATCGTCAATATCGGTGAAGTTCTGAACAAAGGTAACGTCGTATCCGCGCCACTCTAAGTATCGGCGCAAAACATCGAAAACACAAAGCGGTCTGGCATTGCCTATGTGAATAAAATTGTAAACGGTGGGGCCGCAGGCATATATTTTAACCTTGCCCTCTTCTACAGGTATAAATTCATCCTTCTGTCTTGTTAGTGTGTTAAATATTCTCATTACGCTTGTTCCTCTCTTAGTTTATCTATCTGCTTCTGCATAGCCGCAATTTTTACCTCAAGCTTGCATATTTCCTGTGCAACAGGGTCGGGTATGTGTATCTGGTCAAGGGGCTTAACCTTAACACCGTCACGCTTGACCACACGCGCAGGCACACCCACAACGGTACAATCGGGCGGTACCTCCTCAAGTACAACGGCGCCTGCCGCTATTCTTGAATTGTCACCAACCTTAAAGGGTCCGAGCACCTTGGCGCCCGAGCTTATCATAACATTATTACCTATAGTTGGGTGACGCTTGCCTGTATCCTTACCCGTACCACCTAAGGTGACGCCCTGATAAATCAGTACATCATCACCGATTTCGGCAGTTTCACCAATGACAACGCCGTTGCCGTGGTCTATAACAAGACGTCGGCCTATCGTAGCGCCGGGGTGAATTTCTATGCCCGTCTTTCTTACCGCCCTTTGCGATATCCAGCGTGCGATAAAAAACATTTTATGCTTATAGAAGAAATGCGCACGGCGGTGCATTCTTATAGCCTTAACACCGGGATACAGAAAAAACACCTGTAATGCGCTTGTGGCGGCAGGGTCACGCTCCATAACGGCGGCTATATCCTCTTTTATCCTTTTAAACAAGGTCGTTGCCTCCTTTTAAAATGTCAAACAAAAACGCCCCCGTGTCTTGCGACAACGGAGGCGGTAAAACCACGGTTCCACTCCTGTTTATAACTCTAACTGCTTTTAACGGGGCAAACCGCACAGGGATACTAAATTCCCCCTGCGTGCTGATGGGTGCATTCGCCGTAAGATATAACCCGAAAACCTTTCAGTCTATGAGTTTTCGTCCCTGTTGCCGACCTTTACGGGTACTGGTCCCTTTTAGCGCATTTGTATATTTATATTATATCATCTTTTCAAAAAAAGTCTACAAAATTTTATTTGTCGGGATTTATACACTCTTTATTTTGCCATAAATATACAACCCCTGAGCATACGGCGAGTATTGCCGATACCCATAAAAGTATATCGCCAAGTATATTTATAGATGTGAAAACCCACTGCACGTTTATAATTTTTTGAAAAATTTCGGTAAACGCTTCTGCCGTAATTACATATATTATTGCTATCATCTGCATAACTGTTTTTAGCTTGCCGAAAATGTTGGCGGCAATGACCTTACCGCCCGACGACACTGCAACAAGCCGCAGTGACGAAATTAAAAATTCTCTGAAAAGGACTATAAATAATATCCAACCGATGCCGTAGCCGATGCCCTTTACGGTAAAGCCGATAAAGGCGGCGGTGGTGAGCATTTTATCGGCAAGCGGGTCTAAGAACTTGCCGAAATCGGTAACTAAATTATGCTCTCGCGCATATTTACCGTCAAACATATCGGTAAGTGCGGCGGCAATGAATAATAAAAGCGCCGCTATATAATGTCCCGTAAAATCCCATAATAAAAGGAGCATAAATATGGGTGTCGCAATTATTCTTGCAACGGTAAGCTTATTGGGTAAATTTAATTTCATTCTGCAACCTCACCTAACAGGTCATATTCAAGACAGTCGTTTATGCGCACCTTAACAAAATCACCTATTTTAAGCGGTCGGGGTGACGTGAAAAAGATTTTTCCGTCAATTTCGGGTGCATCAAATTCGGTTCTGCCGAAATAACAGCGTATGTAATCGTCATAGCCCTCAATAATTGTGGTGGTTTCAAGACCTATCTTTTCTTCATTCTTTGCCGCAGAAATGGTCTGCTGGTCGTTCATAATCAGTTCAAGTCGGTCCTGCTTTGTTTGCTCGTCAACCTGATTTTTGTACTCGGCCGCAGGTGTGTTTTCCTCGGGCGAATAGGCAAAGCAACCGAGTCGGTCAAATTTTACCTTTTTTATAAACTCATGCAGCTCACAAAATTCTTTTTCGCTCTCCCCAGGGAAGCCGGTTATAAAGGTGGTACGAATGGTCACATTCGGCACCTTTGCTCGTATTTTTTCGATAAGCGCGAGCAGTGATTTTGCGTCGCCCTTTCGGTTCATTTTTTTCAAAATATCGCCGTTTACATGCTGAAGCGGTATATCGAAATACTTAACAAGCTTTTCTTCTCTTGCTACCGTTTCGAGCAGATCGTCGGTGATTTTATCGGGGTATGTATAAAGCGTTCTTATCCATTTAATGCCGTCTACCGAGCACAACCGACTCAGCAGCTTCGGCAATTCGCTCTTACCGTAAATATCCTGACCATATGCCGTGGTATCTTGAGCTACAACTATCAGTTCCTTTACACCCTGCTGACTAAGCTTCTTAGCCTCGTCAACAATGCTTTCAATAGTACGACTGCGCATTTTACCTCGTATCTGCGGAATTGCACAGTAGGTACAGCAGTTGTTACAGCCGTCGGCAATCTTTATATATGCTGTAAAGGGATAACCGCCTAAAATTCTGGGTGCGTCAAGGTTTAATTCCTCTTTTTTACCGTAAAAATTCGACTTTGCACCCTCAATTGCGTTTTTTGTAATTTCGGCTATATTCTTATTTGCACCTATACCTACAACAACATCTACCTCGGGTATTTCCGCGGTTACATCGTCACGGTATCTTTCCGCAAGACAGCCCGTAACAATAAGCGCACGGCACTTACCCTCGGTTTTATACCGAGCGGCCTCTAAAATATTTTCAATCGCTTCTGCCTTTGCATCCTCGATAAAACCGCAGGTGTTTATAATAATTGCATCTGCTTCGGCCTCGGCACAACCGATATTAAAACCTGCTTCTTTTAACGTGTAGAGCATCATTTCGGCGTCCACCTGATTTTTAGGACAACCGAGTGATACCATAGCAACACTGTAACCCATCTTATTCCTCGTTATACTCTATTTCTTCGTTGTACTGCTTTAACACGCTTTTTATATCGCCGTAGTTAAAGCCTTTTCTTTGCAGTGCGGCAAAGACCTTCTTTACGTCCTCGCCCGACTGCAGCTTGTTTTTATATTTTTTTAAAATAAGCGCCTTTATCTGCTGTGACGCATCACACTCAAATTCATTGAGCGCCCATTTTACAGTTTCGCGGTCAATACCACGCAACTGCATTTTTTGCGCCGCCTCTCGTTTTGAAACACAGGAAGACAGCAGCTTTTCGGCCAAGCGCAGCGCATATTCGCGGTCATTAACAAGACCGAGTTCTATCATTCGCTGGACGGCCTGTTCACTCGCCTCTTCAGAAAAGCCTGCCTTTTTAAGCTTATCTTTAAGGGCTTTTTTCGAAACATCGCCACGCTCTATGTACCAAAGACTGCGAGAGAGGGCACGTTTGTAATCAGACTCCTGCCTCAGACGAGTAATATCGTCACTCTCGAGCACCATCTGCTCTTTAAGCGCTTTTTCGGCGAGGTACTCGCTATCAAGCAAAAAACTGTCACCCGTATCAAGCATTATTTGGCACAGATGCTGTCGACGGCGCACTATCTGTGTAATTATCATTATTCGTCAACCGCAATATCTATGTTGACTTTTTTTCTCGGACGAATTTCGGTTTCAACTGCGGGCACCTCGACGGGTGTCGGTGCGCTCTCTACCTGCTCGGCAGAGCCGCTGATAGCCGCATAAATTTTCTGCTCAACCTCTTTGGCAAGCTCAGGATTATCAAGGAACAGTTGTTTAACATTATCTCTGCCCTGACCGATACGTGTCTCACCGTAGTAGAACCAAGCGCCACTGCGACGAAGCACCTCGTATTTAAGACCTAAATCGACAATTTCGCCCTCACGGGAAATGCCCTTGCCGTACATAATATCAAACTCTGCCTCACGGAATGGGGGCGCCACCTTGTTTTTAACAATTTTGGCTCTAGTTCTGTTACCGATTATTTCGCCGTTTGACTTCAGCGCCTCAATACGACGGATGTCAATACGCACGCTGGAATAGAATTTAAGCGCACGACCACCCGTTGTGGTTTCGCTGCTACCATAAATAACACCTATCTTGTCACGCAACTGGTTGATGAAAATAGCAACACAGTTTGACTTTGAAATTACGCCCGCCAATTTTCTGAGTCCCTGCGACATAAGCCGCGCGTGCAGACCAACATGGTTGTCACCCATATCGCCCTCAATTTCGGCCTTGGGTACTAATGCGGCAACCGAGTCGATAACTACAACATCAATGGCGCCCGAGCGAACAAGAGCCTCGGTAATTTCAAGCGCCTGCTCACCCGTATCGGGTTGGGAAACTAAAAGCGCATCAATGTCTACGCCCAGATTTTTAGAATATTCAGGGTCGAGTGCGTGCTCAACGTCGATGAATGCCGCCGTACCGCCCTGCTTTTGCGCCTCAGCTACAACATGCAAAGCGATAGTGGTTTTACCTGAAGATTCAGGTCGGTAAATTTCTACGATTCTGCCCTTCGGAACACCGCCTATGCCGAGCGCCAGGTCAAGTGACACACTGCCTGTATGAATATGCTCAACATTCATACCCATATTTTCGCCCAGTCGCATAACTGCGCCCTTACCAAACTGCTTTTCTAACTGCGAAATCGCAGTTTCCAATGCCTTTGCCTTATCGTTTGCCATTGTCTTTACCTGCCTTTGTAAAATATTTCCATTCTTTTAATTACATTCTTATTATAGCGCTTCGAGTGTCCCAAAAACTACCCTTTGGATGCCATCTATATCGGTTTTTGTGCCGACATTTTTATAGCCTACCGCCAGCAATATTTCCTGCACGGCTACGCTCTGTGAAAAGCCGACCTCAAAGGCGAGCGCGCCGCCGCTTTTTAGGTGCTTTTTATATTCCTTTGCAATAAAGCGGTAGAAGGTCAGGCCATCCTCACCACCGTAAAGTGCGGTATCGGGCTCGTGTGAGGTTTCCTCGTCTATAATTTCCATTTCGTCGGCACTGATATATGGGGGATTGCTTAAAATTAAATCGTATTTTTTTGACGGCTTAAACGAAAAAACATCCTCTTTAACAGGCGTAACCTGTGCCTCGTTTCGCTTGATATTTTTCTCTAAAAACGAGAATGGCACATCGTATTTTTCGACCGCAGTGACTGAAGCGTCACTGTTTTTTGCCACCGCAACGGCTATACAACCACTGCCAGAGCATAAATCGAGCACCTCGGCGCCGTCTCTACCCTTTATAAATTCTAAACCGTAGTCAACCAAGGCTTCGGTATCGGCGCGCGGCACCAAAACGCCCTCGCCAACGTAGAAATCGAGTCCGTAAAAAGACCATTCACCCAAGATATACTGAAGCGGATAACGCTCCTTACGGCGTCTTAAAACGTCGTTGTACATGGTTTGCTGAAATGGGGTTAGCTGCTCGGCATACCTTGCGATAATTGCGTTGTTGTCATAGCCCGTTATGTGTTTTATTATCTGACGCGCCTCGAAACCGAAGGTTTCAATGCCCGCATCCTTAAGCTCTTTTTTGGCATTGTTGTACGCCGTAAAAATTGTTAGCTTTATCATTCTTCTTCAGTTTCCTCGGGTATTACTTCCTTCATTGCCGCTATAGCAATTTCTATCATACTGTCATCAGGCTCTCGGGTGGTAATTCTCTGCACCCATACACCCGGTGCAGAAATTATGCGGGTGATAACATTATCATATCTCCCGCAAAGCTTTATAAGCTCATAACCGACGCCGCAGATGATGGGTACCAACAGTATTTTAATTGCCGTCCAAAGTACGGTGTTTTCTCTAAGCGGCGGGAATAAAATAATTATAGCCGACGAAACAATTATGCTGACCAGCACCATCAGCACCAAAAACGAGGTGCCGCAACGCGGATGGCAGCGCTTTTCGGGGCGGACATTCTCGACCGTCAGCTCTTTGCCGTGTTCGTAACAGAAAATCGTCTTATGCTCGGCACCGTGATACATAAACACACGCCTTATGTCCTTCATAAGCGATACCGCAAGCATATAGCCTATAAGTATTATAAGTCTGGTTATGCCCTCAAAAATCGGAGCATATGGAAGCAGTGACTCACCTGCCAATAAAACTATTCCGTCAAAGGCGAGGGCCGGCAGATACATAAACAACCCTACCGATAATATAACCGCCAACACTGCGGCGACAACCATAACGGCACCCATCGCAATCGGCTTACTCTCTTCACCCTTGTTATCAGGCTCGTCCTCATCGGCAAAGCCCGATTTTTCTGCCGAAAGCTCTATAGCCTTATAACCCTGAAGCATCGACTCAACGAGGTTTACAACACCCCTTATTATCGGCCAGCCCAGAATTTTATATTTTTCCTTAAGCGGTTTGTAGGACATTTCGCTTATGTCTATATCGCCGTCTTTTGTTCTCACCGCCATAACGGTTCTTTGAGGTCCGCGCATCATTATGCCTTCGATAAGCGCCTGTCCCCCAATAGATGTATATTTACTCATTTGCGTTTCCTTCCATATCTTCCTGTGTTTCCTGCTCAAGCGGTACCTCGGGCTCATCGAGCGGTTTGATATTCAGCGGCAGTGCGATGGTAACGGTTGTTCCCACTCCCTCGGTGCTTTGAACAAACAGAAGACCGTTGTGCTGTTTGATTATTTCATCGGCGACGGCAAGACCAATACCTGAGCCGCGCACCGTTTTGTTCGATTTAAAGAATTTTTCTTTGACACGGTCGATATCCTGCGCCGGAATGCCGACGCCCGTATCCTTAACCGTAACCTGAACACAGCCGTCTATTTCAGCCTGCTCGATAAGCACCTGACCGCCCGATTCGGTGTATTTTACGGCATTATCAATTACGTTTATAAATACCTGCTTGAGCCTATCCTTATCACCCATTATAACCGAGTTGTTGCGCGGTATAACGTAGGTCAGCGACACGTTTTGCTGATGAGCAAGCTCGGTATACATATCGGCGACCTCACAAAGAAGCTCAGACACATCAATTTCACACATATTAACCGACAGCTTGCCGCTTTGCATACGCGAAAAGTCAAGCAGCTCTTCTACGAGAGACGACAATCTTTCAGATTCCTTAAGAACTACATCGAGACCCTTTTTAACTATTTCTTCATCGGTGCCTATCGACATTTTTGCCGTTTCACCCCAACCTCTTATCGCGGTAAGGGGGGTCCTCAGCTCATGCGATACCGAAGAAATAAAGTCGTTCTTCATATTTTCGGCTCGGCTCAGCTCATCTGCCATATAGTTGATGGAATGGCAAAGCTCGCCTATTTCATTATCTTTTTTAATTTCAATATGGTTGTCAAAGTCGCCCATAGCTATCTTGCGTGCGGCGGAGCTTACCGCCCTTATCGGACGCACTATTGAGCGCACAAAGTACATACCCGTAACCGTAACAAGTCCGAGTATTAAAACACCTGCCAGAACAACCAATAGACAGATGTTTCTCACTCTGTCATAGGTGTTTTCAAGCGATACCGACCATCTGACAGCGCCGTTAGAGCCTGTGCCGTAGTCGGCAAAAATATTTGTACCCGCCATAATTCGCTCGTTATGGTCGGTTCGTGTCTGGTAGTCGGCGTAGCCCGTCTCACTTGCTTTCGCCTGCTCGTAATCCTGCATTTTTTGATTACTGTCGGGCAAAAAGCCGTTGGTGGAGGCAAAAACATTGCCATATGCATCAATAATCTCAATTGATACCTTGTCTTTATGTTCAAAGCTTTCAACATATCCGCGTGCGGTTGAATAAAAATTCTCGGGAGGAACCATTGCCAGCACCGAAAACTCCTGTGCATAGTCGTTAGAGCGTGAGCGCACACGCTCAATATAAACGCTGCGGATAAACGAGCAGATAATAACCTCGGTTATTATAATTGCAACCGCCATTGCAAGAAAGACGTTGAATATCCACTGATTTGCAACGCTTCTGAATTTAATATCCAGCTTCATACAGCTCCTCCTTCCTAAATCCTAAATCATAAATCCTGAACCCTAATCGATCTTCCACTTATAGCCCATGCCCCAAACCGTTACAAGATGCTTAGGGTTAGAAGGCTCATCCTCAATCTTCATACGCAATCTGCGAATGTTTACATCGACTATCTTTTCTTCGCCGAAATATGCGCTTCCCCAAACCTTGTTGAGAATATCGGTACGCTCAAGCACGGTGTCTGGATTGGTGAAAAAATATTCAATAATCTGAAACTCAACCTGAGTCAGTTCAATATTCTGCTCTTTTTTAGAGAGGGTGCGACGGCGGATATTAAGCGTAAATTCGCCGAGGCTTATTTCGTCGCTGTTGGCAGGCGCAGTTACCGAATTATTATATTCAACCCGTCGATAGAGCGAGTCAACACGCGCAAGCAGCTCGGTAGGGTTAAACGGCTTGGTTATGTAGTCGTCAGCGCCCAGCATAAGACCGCTTATCTTATCCATTTCCTGAGTGCGTGCCGTCAGCATAATAATACCGAGCGACTTTGAGCGTGCGCGCAGCTCCTTACAAAGTGTGAAGCCATCCATACCCGGCATTGATATATCGAGCAATGCGATATCGAAGCCCTGAGGGTCGCTGTCAAATATATCAAGCGCCTCTTCGCCCGAGCCTGCCGCAACCGTTGTATAGCCGACACGGTTAAGATTTATTGCTTCAAATTCGCGAATTGCGACCTCATCCTCAACTATAAGAATTCTTTTCATAAAACTCTCCTTAAGGTTATTTGATTAGTTTAAACATATCAGTAATTTCTTGTTTTGTAAGACTTTCGGGAAGACTCATTTGGTTATATGATGCCGCAAAATAATATTCCTCGTTGCGTGTTATTTCAAAAGTCTCAAAGCCGAAACTTGTAATGCTTTCTATTGGTGTTGCAATCGGCACAACGCGGATCTTCAGCACAACCTCTGCCGAATTACCCGTTTCTTCATCAATACGCATAAATATTCGCTCTCGATTGGCGGTGTCGCGTATTACGGTTATGCGATCCTCCCATTTTTCAGGGATCTCGATATACCAGCCATCAGCATAGTTCATAATGGCGGCGCATTTCAGCACAAGATATTCGCCGTCATATGCATACCAATAGGTCTTGTAAACATCGTCACCAATGCCGCCGCCCTGTGTTATAAGCTCAAGCAGCGGTATTTCATAAACGCCGTCAGAGTCAATATCCATTATCGAAACGCCCGACGCACGATAGGTCGACATTACCGAGCCACCCTTTTGATTTTCAAGCGCATTGTACATTTTGCCGTTAGACACGCCAAGCACCTCGGTTATCATTCCGTCGCCCTTGACCGCATCGATATAAATGGCGGTCTCGCCACCGAGCAGCTTTGACACTATAGGGGCAGAATGAGCCGTAACCTTGCCGTCAAGCTCACACGAGCCTATCTCTTCGGTGCCCTTGTCGCTAAGCTTTATAAGCTTTGCAATGGCACGCTGATTAGCCGCATCAATGTACGTGAGGAATAAATCACTCTTTTTGTCGCCGTCAATATCTCGGCAAAGGAATCGGGTATAGCTTTCAATTATGCGCTGTGCAAAAACGTTGTTTTTAACGGTATATACGCCGACACTCTTATCAACCGAGCCGTAAATCGACCAACCGACAACTATTTCAAAAACCCCGTCGCCGTCCATATCCGAAAACTCAACCATATCAACACCCGTAGCTACACACTTAAAGTCGCCGACCGATGTCCACTCGCCGTTTTTCTTTAAAATGAGATTTACGTGCATTGTAACTATGTTATCGCTTGTGGTGCTGTAGAAGGCAAAAGCCTCGTTTTCGCCGTCGCCATTAATATCCTTTCGCACAAAGGCCGAGCGGTAGTCGCCGCTTACGGGATATTTGAGGGTGTATTTCTCATTTACCGAATCGTCGAGTGCCTGCTGTATAAAATAAAGCTCACCTGACGGACGCGGCGGTGTAAGCAGTTCATCTACCGCACCGACTATACCCGTACAACCGCTGAGAAACAGCATCGTTACGCATAAAATCATAGAAATTATCCTTTTTTTCACCCGACTCACCATCCTTTGTTCGTGACATAATTATTCATCATTCATTATAACATACTTATATCAAAAAATAAAGTATATATTTATTATAATTTGAGCTTATTTTTAGCAGAAAAGCAGAGCAAATCTGCTCTGCTTTTTTGTTATTCGTTTACCGTTTGTCCGTTTGCGACTTTGGGTGTATCCGCCATAAGCTCATTAAAGGCGGTTGCCGTAATTAGTCCCATAGGAATACCGTCAAGCTCTACCTGATAGCGTGCCGACGAATATTTCCTGAAGGTCAGCACCACATCATCGGTGCCGCCTGTGTGTACCAGCGTTATTGTGGCGGCGGTTTTAAGCCCTGTTTTGTTTTCGTACGAAATCGGCGTAAGGGCTATAAGCTTCTGATAATATCGCTTGAAATTAGCTATGTCAAGCTCCTTACCCTTATAAAATGCCTGATACTTCTGCTCGATATCATTTTCGGCATCGGCGGCGGTGTATTTAAGGTCAAAGCTGTACTGCTTGCCATCGGGTGTCTTTACCTTCATCTGACTGAGGCCCGACAGGGTTTCAAGAATGATAAACGAGCTGTAGTAGTCTTCAACATTGTTTTGGCTGATAGACAATGTCGAAATCGGGATTTTGTGTATCATATTGGTGCTGCCATCAAGCAACGCACAATAAAGGTCGTCAACCTTGCTGAATTTGAAGGTGTTTTTCTGACCGTTAAGGCTGATTGTAACCACAAAATCGGGTTTGTCAAGGCGGTACTTTTTCAGATTTTCGACAGTTGTATTATAGCTGTAAGCGCCAACCGACGAAATACCCGACTCAAAGCACGAAAGCAGTACCGCAACCTGCTCGTCATCCGCAATTCGCTTTGTGGGGCTTGTGATTATATATGAGAAATACGCATTTATAGACTCATCGGTCTGTGGCTTGATGGTAAGCGGCTTATTGTACTGCGCACCTGAAATACTTATATAATCAAAGGTTGAAATGGCGCCGTCAACAAAGCAGGAGGAGCTTTTACTGTTTTGCTCAGCACCCGTATAGCCTGTAGTTACAGCAAAATCGATCGGATCTGCCTGCAGAGTCAGCATAATATCACTGCTAATTATATAAACCTCGTCCTTTCCCGATATCTTGCAATAACAGCCAAGGTCTGCAGGGGCGGCGTCCCCAATGGTGACAGTATAGCTTTGAAGCGACTCACCGTCACCTACTATCTCGGCGACAACCGACGGGTCATCAAAGCCGAAATCACCCGAGGTGTCGGCAATCTCTCTTACAGCGTCGAGGTCAAGCACCGCATCGGCAACATCCTCGATTGCCGAAGATGCTGTATATGTCGAATCAACACCGTCAAGCGTCCATTCGGTTGAGGATTCGCCGTCTGTCTGTGTGGTCTTGGGCAGTATTCGGTATTCGCTGTTTTCATTTTTTATTTTAATCTCTCTAACATATGCCGACGATGCCTTTATAACATCTATTACGATGCTATCCTCCTCTTTTTCTTCGGGCTCGGGCACGAGCTTGTCTATTGCGAAATATGCGCCAACGGCAATGCCGACACACAGCACCACCGCAAGCACCTTAACAATGGGGGAAAACCTGCTTTTTTTCGGCTTACTGCGAGGTTCATCGTTATAGTGCGCAGGGTCGGCAAATATGGTCGACTCGCTCTCTCGCATATCCTCATTCAATTCAAGGTTATCATTTTCGGAAAAACTCATCTTTTTCTCCTTCTTACCCAGACGACAATTCCCACAGCAACAAGCGCCAGCGGTAGAACGATAAGGAATATTATCGTTATTGCGTTAGCGCCCGCTTCTGAGACCTCGCCTGCAAAAGATTCGCTCTCGAGTGTACGTGTAACAAATAGCTTTTGCGTAGTGTTTTCCATTCCCGAAATATATCTTGCGATATTCATAGAAATATCAAGATTGATAAAGCTGTCGCTACCGACATCGGCAATTATATTAAACGCTGAAAATACCGCAACGTGAGACGACAGTACCTTGCCGTCAACCGTTGTTGAATCGCTTGTAACAACAATTGTTGGGTATGATTTTTCTTTAGTAGCAGCGCCGGGCTTCCAGTCTTCTGCCGCATCTGACGGGCACACCGTAGCCGCATCTGAGGTGCTTGAAATTATATTTGTAGTTTTGGTACCGTAGGTTTCAAAGGTAACCTCTATCGGTAGGTTATACGAAGTGATTATGGTGCCGCCAGCCGTACCGTTAATGGCATTGGCAACATCACTATCGTGAACATATGAGTAGACTATTGTCGGGTCGCTGTAGTACTGATTTGAATCGGTCTGATACAGATATCCGGCGCCATAGGATATGCCCCATTCCTCTAAGAACTGGGTAAGATTAGGCATATTGCTTATCGAGTCGCCCGGACAGAAGATAAGCGAATGTCCCTTCTTGCCGTCGTTTTCAAGCCACTCGGCAATAAGCTCTATTTCCGAATCAAGATAGTCGGCACTCGGCGCAACAATAGCAAGCACCGAAACCTCTTTTGGTATCTCCTTCAGAACGGCACCCTCAACCTGAACGGTCGAAAAACCATTATATTCAAGCTGAGACGTATAGTACTCTTCAAAATAAGAAATTGCATCAGAGGTGGTATGGGCATTTATAATTCCCATTATCTCGTCCTCGCCGTTTACAAGCGCATTTATGGCACTCGAAAGACCTGTTTCAAGGTCATTACCGTCAATACTGTAGCTGCTGTAACCCATTGAGGCGTAGCCGCTTGGGTCAGAAACGGGATAAATCTTATCGTAGCTTACAAGCTTTGTGGCTTTACCGTCCTCGTCCCCAACCTCGACATAAATGTCGCCGATAAAGGCGTTGGGGTATTTTTCTTGGATAGCCTTAGCCTGTGTGCCCGAAAAATCAACGAAATCTACATTGATTTTGCTGTTAACCTCTTCATATTGATTAAGCAGTTTAACGGTCTGTGCAAAATAGTCCTCCTCGGTGGTTATGTTCATATAGTACTCAAGATACTCACCGAGCGTAGAAACATACTCGCTCTCGGTACAAAGCACGGTGATTTGTACCTCTTTGTCAATTTTCTTTAAAAACTCTTTGTTGTCGTCACTCAGGGTGTTCGACTTGGCAGTGGTCAGATCAAACTTTAAATAGCCGCGCTGCTCAAGCAAAGAGGTGCCGATGTTTAAGAACACGGCAATTACCAGCACCGCAACAATAACGGCTGTCAGGTATCCGCCTTTTTTAAGGGCGTTGATATTTATAAGCTTCTTGGGGGCGGCATTATTTTCTGTATTTTTCTTTTTAAACAAATTCATTTCAACCGTCCTCCTTTAAGCCCAACGTCTTTTGGCAACCGAGCATACCGTCAGGAAAATGAATACACCCGACATACTCAGCATATAAAATACATCATTAAAGCTGAACACGCCCGAAACAAAGTTGGAAAAGCGGTCAACAAACGATATGGCTGAATTTATTGCCGATAGAATTGCGCTGTCATTGGTTTCTATAAAGCTGCCCAGTAGCATAACGGTGAGGAATACCGCAAAGGTAAGTGCCGCTGAAACAACGGGACTTTCGGTAAGGGAAGAAAGAAACATACCTATTGAAATCATTACGGCGCCGAGTAATAAAATACCGAGCAGAGCATAAAAATAAATAGCCCAATTTAATGACACATATGAAGCAACAATAAACTGAAAAATAAGGGTTGTGAAGAAGCCCAACGCATAAAGCGCAAATGCCGCTAAAAACTTACCCATAACAATGGCGGTTATCTTAACGGGGGCGGTAAAGAGCACCTGATCAACCTTCTGGCGACGGTCTTCACTGAGCAGTCGCATGGTTATAAAGGGTGTTGCAAATATAGCAATGGTCGACATTACCGAAATTACACCCTCAACGCTCGGGGTACCGCTCTTATAAATAACGCTGAAAAACATACCCGAAAAGAAGGTGAAAACTGCAAGGATAACAAAGCCTATGGGAGTGTTAAAATATGATTTGAATTCCCTTTTAAAAACTGCAACCATTATTTTTCGTCTCCTTTCGCATTTTTTGCCGCGGCGGCAAGAGCGGCGGCATCAGCATCGTATGTCAGGCGCATAAATACCTGCTCAAGACTTAACTGATTAGATGCCAGCATAATAATATGCTTGCCCCTTGAAGACAAACGCTCGCTTATTTCTCGGCGGATGTCGGCACCCGTTTTGGGTGTAACAACGAAATCAAGCGTACCGCTTTCCTTCTGACCCAAGCAGTTTACCGACTGCACATCCTTAACGCTGTTAAGAATTTTTGTGATTTCTTCTTCAGTACCGCCGACACGAACAACAACCGAATGGTCGTTTGAAAGCTCTCTTGACAGCTCGTCAGGTGTGTTATCGGCAACAATTTTGCCATGGTTTATGATAATTACACGCTCACATACCGCCTGTATTTCAGAAAGAATGTGGGATGAAACAATAACGGTATGATTTTGTCCGAGACGCGCGATAAGATTTCTGATTTCGATTATCTGCTTCGGGTCAAGACCAACCGTTGGCTCATCAAGAATAAGCACATCAGGGTTTCCTACAAGCGCCTGCGCTATGCCGACACGCTGGCGGTAACCCTTTGAAAGCTTGGATATCAACTTATCCTTAACATTATCTATCTTTACAAGTCGTAGAATCTCATCAATATGCGGCTTTTGAGGGAATTTAACTTTTTTAAGGTCGTATACAAAGCCCAAATATTCATTAACCGTCATATCTGTATAAAGCGGCGGTATTTCGGGTAGATAGCCTATGCGCCTTTTGGCCTGCTCAGGCTCTTCAAGTATGTCGTAGCCGTCAACCGTAACCTTGCCCTGTGTCAGAGAAAGATAGCCTGTGACGATGTTCATAATTGTACTCTTACCCGCACCGTTGGGCCCGAGAAAACCGACAACCTCACCCTTTTTAATAGAGAAGCTGACGTCATCTACCGCCAAGAAGCTTCCGTACCTTTTGCTAAGCGATGATACTTCTATCATATTTCTGCCTCCAAAATTTTTATCGGACTGATTTTACCAAATATTCGGCCGTTGTTTGTAAATAAATTGTAAATCATATAGATTATACAATAAATCCGCCAATATGACAAGATATTATTGACATTTAAAAAACTGTATTATAAAATTATTTTATAGTTTTAAAGGAGTTGTTTTTATGGCTTTAGTTAAAGAATTTAGCGCTCTGCGCTTTTCAAAAGGTGCGGGCGATATTGCCGAGCTTTGCTGTCCGCCTTATGATATTATAAGCGATGCTGAAAGAGGTATGTATTACTCAAAAAATGCGCATAATATAATCAACCTTGAGCTGCCCGGTCAGGCCGATGCCGATTACGCTACAGCCAATGAAAAGCTCAACAAATGGATGGCCGACGGTGTTCTCTCGCAGGACACAACACCTGCACTTTATATTTATGAGGAAAAATTCAGCGTAAAGGGTGTGGAATATGCCTTCAAGGGCTTTACGGCATATGTTAAGCTTGAGGAGTTCAGCAAGGGTATAGTTTTACCCCACGAGGAAACCTTGTCAAAGGCCAAGACCGACCGCTTTAATCTTTTGAATGCGACGGGCTGCAGTTTCAGTCAAATATATTCGCTTTATAATGACCGTACTGGCGAAACCCAGCGTCTTATTGCCGAATTATCAAGCGGTGCACCCGACATTACCTTTACCGACGATGACGGTGTTACACACAGTCTCTGGATTGCCGAAAAGTCCGAAAAGACCGAACAAATCTGCCGTCAGTTTGATGACAGAAAGCTTTATATTGCCGACGGTCATCACAGATATGAAACGGGGCTTAACTTCAGAAACTATCTGCGTGAACAGGGCGTACAAAATGAAAACAGCGAATATATTATGATGTTCCTTGTGAATATGGAGAATGACGGTCTGGTTGTTTTCCCGACACACAGAATTGTGCGCGACCTGACAAAATTTGATAGCGCTGAGCTGCTGAAAAAATGCGAAAGGTGTTTTGACGCTATCGAAATCGAAAAAAATAATGCCGAAAGCTTTCTTGATGCGGCTTATGCCAAGGGCGATACTGCATTTGTATTTTATGACGGTGCTTTAAGCTACGGTTTAACACTTAAAGACACCTCGGTTATGGATAATCTGTTCCCCAATAAGAGCGAGGCGTTAAGACAACTCGATGTAACGGTACTTCACAGTCTTATTTTAGAGCAGATTCTGGGCATCGATAAAGAGAATATGGCAAAGCAGATAAACCTTACCTACACAAGAAGTCTTGACGATGCCATAGCGGCGGCTGACAGTAGTGCCGACTGCTGCTTCCTGCTTAACCCGACAAGAGTCAGCGAAATAGCCGATGTTGCCGCCGCAGGCGAAAAAATGCCTCAGAAATCGACCTATTTCTATCCCAAGCTTATTACGGGACTTGTCATAAATAAAATAAAGTAATTTTTCGCGGGACTCTAAAAAAAGTATTGACAAAACTTAAAAAGTCATATATAATGTATCAGTCCCGCAAAATATGGCTGTATAGCTCAGTTGGCTAGAGCATGCGGTTCATACCCGCAGTGTCATTGGTTCAAGTCCAATTACAGCCACCATTTTTGGCCCGGTGGTCAAGAGGCCTAAGACACCGCCCTTTCACGGCGGTAACACGGGTTCGAATCCCGTCCGGGTCACCAACAAAGAAGGAACTTTTGGTATACAAAAGTTCCTTCTTTGTTTATCCAAGCCGCAGGCTTGGTATATCATCACGCTTTAGCGTGTATATCATCGCCGACAGGCGTATATCATCACCGAAGGTGCATACTCCTGCGGCTTGATGAGATACAACTCTTCGTGTTGGTGATATACAATGCTTTGCATTGATGATATGCAACGGCAAACCGTTGATTCTTTTACCAAAATGTGATAAAGTATGTACGAAAGGAGTGGTATTATGGCAAAAAACTACTTATTGACATATTCGGAGCAACTTGCAACCGATATAGAATTACTTTGTCAAAATATAAAAGCTCCTTCGAACGCGCTTTTTCAAATTCGCAAAAGTTAAAGCAGTGTTTATGCCAATATTCGTGAAGCTAATTACGGTCAAAGTAAAGCCGATATGCTCTCGAAATTTGAAATTTCACTCAAGGAATGTAGTGAAACCGAAGGCTGGTTGCAACTTTTATTCAACACACGAGCAATCAGCGAAGAAACATTTAAATCTCATCGTAATCTTTGCGGACGTATTAGACGAATGTTAATTGCAAGTTGTAAAACACTGAAGGAGAACGGATGATGAAAAAGAAAACTATACTGATAATTGTTATTGTTGCTATTATGATACCGGCTGCATTTTGGGCATCGGCGCTGATCAAATGCGAGATGCTTACGCAAAAATATTATGATGATTTTAAACAAGCACATACACAAAATACAATGCTTGGAGAAATGGAATATTTCAAAGTGTTAAACTGTGACGAAAATAAAGCCGAGGTCTACTATGTCAGCAAAGATATGACAGATGCTAACGTCTTAACATTCAAAAACAACAATGGCGTATGGCAAGAAATGTCTTGGAAAACAATTTGGTCTACATCGGGAAGTGCATCCGAAGTTATATATCCATATTGGTGGCACTTTATTTACGGTGGATTATAATTGTTACACTGCTTTTAGGCTTTCTTACCCCGTGTTATACTACTATGGATCAGTCTTTCGCAAATAAAAAAAGAAATCACCTTTTAGGTGATTGCTTTTTTTATTTTTCGGTTTATCGAAAGGCGGGATTCGAAAAGGAGGGAGCGAAGCGGAAGAAAACAGTCCGGTGGACTGTTTTTGCCGACGTGGGCATGTAGACGCGACAGCGTCGTAGCGAAGCCCGTCCGTTTTTTCTTAATCTATACCTTGTTCGAAAAAATGCTGAACGCAGAGTACCCCATCCGGTCACAGTCTATCTTTCAGGATACTTTAGACCTTTGGGTAACTCAAGGATATAATCAGCCGAAACATTATAGAACAAACAAAGCTTTTTTAATATTTCGTAAGGCGGCTCTGTTTTTCCGTTTTCATAGTTCGAATATGTGTTTTGCGTTATATTCAAAATATACGCAAGCTCTTTTTGAGTAATGTCTCTATCCTCTCTTAATTCCTTAAGCTTCACAATACCGCCTCCTATAAATTTATTATATTTATCAAAAAACTTGATAATATATTTTTATCTTTTATCGGGAGGTATATTATGAAAACCAAGCATATATCAACATCGGTTGATGAAAACACATATAATAAAGTGTGTTTCGTTGCAAAACACGAATTTCGCACCGCAGCAGGTTTAATAAGATTTTTGTTAATTAAGCATATAAAACAATTCGAAAAAGCAAACGCCGAAATAAAAAAGGGTAACTAAGCCATGCCTAGCTACCTTTTTTATACCACTGACGAAAAGTCCTTTTCGGTTAACATTTCTTTAATCTTGGGCGTGTTTGATGAAACAACTATAACCAAAATATTCTCTTTGCTGAGAATTACCCTGTTCATTATCTTTTCGGTTTCGGTATCTATGACCGACTTGAAATTCTGAATAGCGGCATCAAGACTGATATTGACCTTCTCAACCGCCGCACGCATTGTCTGACGGTCTTCAAACTCAAAGGCAGCCACAATATCGTACTTCTGTTCCGAGTCGTTTATAAATGCCGAATGTGCTGTAACATTTTCGCCCGAAAAGCCGAAATAACTGTTAAGCTCATCCTTTTTAAGAGATACCCAGATTATGTCCTTATCAACGTATTCGAATATATCGTTCGTAATTGTTTCGGGTGTCACTTCATCGTTGCCGCCGGCGCAGGCCGCGGTCAGTGAAACCAGCATCAAAATCACCATAAGCAGTGACACACATTTTTTAAGTATAACCATACATTTTCTCCACTTAAATATCTTTGTATAAATTATACCTTATTTCTGCCATTTAGTAAACAAAAATTTGTCGAAAAGCGGAAATTTAGCAGAGTCCATATTTACATAATTTTTTTATTCATATTATTTTTGCATATGCATTAATTAACCTTATTAACCGAGTTATCCACCGAAAATTTCCGATTTCGGCTTGAAACGCACCCTATCCACCGTATTTTTTGTTAATTACTCGGTGTATAACTTTAATAACTTTTATTGGTTATTCCGGTTTACATAAAGCTGTTTTTTGCAACCAATCTTTAAAATTTTGTAACTATTTGTCATAATTTTTGGAATTTATTTTTTACATCATTATATATAGAAGTGCGAGGTTCAAAAGTTCGTCCGAATTTTCGCCCGACAACAACAGCATTATGCCTAAAATCAACGAAACATCACGGTCGATTTCGAGATTTTTAAAATTTATCATTTTAAAAAGGGAATTTATGGGAGATACCTTTTTATGCACCGTTTGCATATCGTTATGCATATTCTCCTGCGGCTCATTTTTCGGTGACGAATTTGGGCGCGCCGATACAAAATCGGGCATAGGCGGACGCTGATGTCTGCCCGACGAAATGTTGGCACGCCTGCTCATTTCCCGCACTCGGTCGGCGGCGCGCTGAAGCTCCTCTTGAGTAAACTCTTCCATAACGCACCCCCTAAAACTCAAATATTCCGCTTTCTTGCAAAAGCGGTAGCATATCTATAACCCTCAAGATTTTAACGGCACTGTCAACCCTTTGCTGACGCTCTTCGCTCAGATGAGGGCGCAACGCCAGTAACAAATCAGTTCGTTTATCGCTTTTTTGGGTGTTAATCCGCTGTATTATGGGCAAAAGCCTGCCAAAATCAATATCTCCCGTGTCTGCCTTGGGCTTTTGATTTTCTGCAGAACTGCCAAGCACCGACTCTGCCATACTGCGAATTCTATCCATACTGTCGGGGTCGCTCAGTAATGATGATATGCGTGCAGATAAATCATCCATTTTTACCCTCTCCGAACATCTTTTTTATAAGCTCTTTTACCTGCGGGCTGCTCAAAAGCCGCTGTGTCGCAGCCTTATCGTTTAGCATTTGGTTTAATTTTTTGGCGTCCTCGGGGTTTAGGGAATTTACCATACTGTCAATATCCTCTTTATTAACGCCCTTTTTTAGCATATCGTTTATATTGTTCTGATTATTCATTGCATTCACCGCCAAAAAAATATATACTATATATTATGAACTGCTTTTTTTAATTATGAGGTCTTTTATGAGAATAATTGTTATTTCCGATTCACACGGCAGGCGCGGCAGTATAGATTACGCCATACAGGCGCACCCCGATGCACGCCACATTTTCTTTCTTGGTGATAATGTGCGTGACATTGAGGCGGTAAAGGAATTTTTTACCGACCGCATTTTTCACATAGTGCCCGGCAACTGCGACGGTGACACCGCTTACAACACAACCGCTATATGCACTTTAGAGGGCATAAAAATTCTGTACACCCACGGGCATTACCACTCTGTTAAATACACCACCTCTCTACTGCGTGATGCGGCACAAAAAGCAGGTGCTAAAATCGCACTTTACGGGCACACACATATTGCCAAAACAGAATATATTGACGGGCTTTTCATAGTCAACCCCGGCTCCATTTCGCTGTCGCGCGAAGGCAGCAACTCCTACGCAGTAATTGATATAACCGAAAGCGGTATTATGCCGATAATTATTAAGACCTGAGGTTAATTCCTCAGGTCTTAATTTGTTTCAAATATTTCTAACTGCTGATAAAGCGTTTTTCTTTGGTCGGCGACAGCGGTGGCTTTAAGAAGTGAGACACGCTCGCCCCGAAGCACCCTAAAAACATAGACGAATATCCGCCACACATATAAAAAGGGATATAAAATAGGCAGTGTTTTAAGTATGGGGTATACATTATACATCGAATTGTGCAGTGTCTTTGCAAGATTATATATTTTACCTTTGCGAAGCCCGCCCTTGCCATGCTCTGATATCATCATTCCGCTGGCCTTTCGCTTGTCATCAAGTCTGCCGAAATTGCCCGACATAAGTATATCCTTAATAATTTGATAACATAGGTCTTCATCGGCTGACTGCGCCCAGGCGGGACACACCGAACCAAGATATAACGAGCAAAGCTTTGTTATAACCTGAGCATATTTATAGAGCCCTATACCTTTAAACATAGGCAGGAGTGTTTGCTCCCAGAAATGAAGGGTATGTGTTGCATTTACAAAGCATGCCCAATCAGCTAAATGACGAAGTCCTAAGCCCTCTGACACCATATGATGCTGCATATGAAGTAAAAGCACTGCGGCGTGATGATTATCTGAGAGCATTTTAAATTTATCTCCCATAACCGAAACGGTCTGCGATAAAAACAGTGCGTCTGCCATAAATTCACGCACCACCTCGCCCTTCTCACCATATGGTATTCCCGGTATTTCAAAATGCATCTCAAGCGCCGCCGGAAGTTTTAAAAAGCATATATGGCAATCGTTTTCGCTATGCCTTTGATAGCCCTTTTGAAGTATCTTTTCAGACAGCATTTCGCTATCCTTTAAATTTATAAGAAAATCGACATCACCGAGGTTTCTAAGCTCAGGTTTTGGGTAATATTTAGCCGCCGCTATACCCTTTATTACGGCATAGTCTGTGTCGGCACAAATTTCCATATCTAGCTCACGTTGAGACGCCTGTATCACCGAATTCTTTGAAAACGCCTTTAATACGTGCGAATACCACTTGTCATAAGTACGTGAGGGTATGTATTCTTTATATGGGGTGACGGCATCGAAAACCGCTAGACTTACCGCCTGTTTAGATGAGAACAAACCGATTGTGTTCCAATCAGTCTGTTTTAATTTTTCCTCTTCTATTCGGGGCTTTGTCCCGTTTATCGACGCAGACAAGAGCTTTAATAAAACCTCTTGCTCAAGTGAAAATTTTTCCAACTCGGTTCTCCTAAAATTTGCGCCATACCATCTTGTTTACAACGCCTGTGTATGACTGAATAATTTTAACCACCTTGGTCGAAACGTTTTCCTCAATATAATCGGGAACGGGGATGCCGTGATCACCGTTTTGGTTCATCTCTACCGCAGTTTCTACCGCCTGCTGAAGCGAATCGTTATCGATACCCGCAAGGATAAAGCACGCCTTGTCGAGTGCCTCGGGACGCTCGGTTGAGGTGCGTATGCAAACCGCAGGGAATGGATTGCCAATCGAGGTAAAGAAGGAGCTTTCCTCAGGCAGTGTGCCGCTATCCGAAATAACGGCAAAGGCATTCATCTGCAGGCAGTTATAGTCATGGAAGCCGAGTGGCTCGTGCTGAATTACAAGCGGATTTAATTTAAAGCCACTCTTTTCTATTCTGTTACGGCTTCTCGGGTGGCAGGAATAAAGAATCGGCATTTTATACTTCTCGGCAATCTCGTTTATTGCATTAAAGAGTGACAAGAAGTTCTTTTCGGTGTCTATATTTTCTTCTCGATGAGCTGAGAGAAGTATATATTTACCTTTTTCGAGTCCTAACTTGCTGTGAATATCCGATGCCTCTATCTTATCGAGGTTTTCCCTTAAAACCTCTGCCATAGGTGAGCCTGTAACGTAAGTGCGCTCCTTTGGTAGTCCTGTATCGGCAAGGTAACGGCGTGCATGCTCTGAATATGCCATATTAACATCCGAAATAATATCAACAATTCGTCGGTTGGTTTCCTCGGGCAGACACTCATCTTTACAGCGGTTACCCGCTTCCATATGGAAAATCGGGATGTGTAATCTCTTTGCCGAAATTGCCGAAAGACACGAGTTAGTGTCACCAAGCACCAAGAGTGCATCGGGCTGTGTTTCTACCATTAACTTGTACGACTTCGCGATAATATTACCCACCGTTTCGCCAAGGTCGGCACCAACGGCATCAAGATAATAATCGGGCGCACGAAGTCCTAGGTCATCAAAGAAAACTTGATTTAATGAATAGTCATAATTTTGACCTGTATGCACTAAAATTTGGTCGAAATATACGTCGCACTTTTTAATTACCGCCGAAAGACGAATAATCTCGGGGCGTGTGCCGACAATGGTCATAAGTTTTAATTTTTTCATACCGTTCACCTGCTATACTTTCTCAAAAAATGTATCGGGATGACTGGGGTCAAACTGCTCGTTTGCCCACATAAGTGTTACTAAATCATTTGTATCGGAAAGGTTTATTATATTATGGGTGTAGCCCGGCAGCATGTGTACCGCCTGCGGCTTTTCGCCGCTTACGTAGAAGCGCAAAATCTCATCGCCACCAATTTTTCTCTGCTCGATAAGTCCCTCGCCCGACACCACAATAAAGAACTCCCATTTTGTATGGTGCCAGTGCTGTCCCTTGGTGATACCTGCCTTTGATACGTTTACGCTAAACTGTCCGCAATTGGCGGTTTTTAAAATCTCCGTAAAGCTACCACGTTCGTCAACGTTCATTTTAAGGTCAAACGCAACCTTGCTTTCGGGCAAATAAGACAGATAGGTCGAATATAGCTTTTTAGCAAAGCTGCCGAAGGGTATTTCAGGCATTATTAGTGTTTTGGGTTGGTTTTTAAATGAATCGAGCAAATCTACAATCTCGCCGAGCGTTACCTTATGGGTAACGGGGGCGGCACAGTATTTGCCGTCAGGCGATAATACTGTGTTTATGCCGTCAAACTCGCAGCGATGTTCTTTTCCGTTAAGAGCCGCCAGCATCTCATCAATTAAATCGTCTATGTAAAGCAATTCAAGCTGTGTGCTTCTGTCGTTTACCGTAATTTCCAAATCATTTGCGGTGTTATAACAGAAGGTGGCAACGGCGCTGTTATAATTCGGTCTGCACCATTTACCAAAAAGATTGGGGAAGCGATAAACAAGCACCTTAGCACCCGTTTTCTCGGCATATTCAAAAAACAGCTCCTCGCCCGCCTTTTTACTTCTGCCATAATCGGAATCGTATCTGCCGATAAGCGTTGCCTGAATAGAGCTTGATAAAACAACGGGGCATTTGTTACCGCACTTTTGTAGGGTATTAAGAAGTGTAGATGCAAAGCCAAAGTTACCCTGCATAAATTCGTCCGTGTTTTGTGGACGATTTACGCCCGCCATATTAAAGACAAAATCGGCATCGCGACAGTATGTATCTAACTCGTCAGCAGTCGAATCTATATCGTACTGATAAATTTCTTCTATCACTATTTCGGGATGGGTTTTATCCTTGCCATCGGCAATGTTCCTGAGCGCCGCGCAAAGATTTTTCCCAACAAAGCCCTTGGCACCCGTTACAAGTATCTTCATCTTTTAACCTCCGACATATCAAAACCAACGTATTCGAGCGCCTTTATATAATCGTCGGTACGCTCGGCCGTTGCATAGGTGATTTTTTGACGCTGGTTTTTAATCTTATACCCTTTGAAAAACAATGTATCAAAAATTCTAGCAACCCACAAAACAGGCAAAAGTATCGCCCATTTTTTAAGGACGGGGTATCTCTGCTTCATAGCCTTTACGGGTGGGAAAATAAGCCTTAAAACGCGACGCCACCTTGAATTTTTATTCATCACGTTGCTCCAAAGTGTTTGCTTTTGAGGCAACCCATAGGTGCCGCTGTTAAGCACCGTTTTAAGTGCAAATTCCGCCTTGTTGGTGAGCGTACCGTCAAGGAAGGCAAAATTTATAGCATCGCATATATTTTTATAGAATTCATAAACGCCTATCTTCCTTAAGGCGCTTTCTACATACTCCTCATTAACCTGGTTTTTTTGTTTAAATACATATAAATCGGTTAAATGCTTAATACCTATCCCGCCCGCGCGATAATGCTTGGCAAAGTGGGTAAAGATATGAACAAACTCATCGTTTGTATTAAGTAAATAGTGGTGATTTTTCTTTAACACCGCCATATCCCAAGGGTTTTTAAAAAACTCATACAAGCGTCCGTCATAGGTGGGTATAAGGCTTTTATGTAATTCGACCACAAGTGATGAGCTTTCCCAAATGTATTCGTGGTCGCTCTCGTTAACAAAACAATAACCGAGCTCCTCCATTGCGCTTGTTATGCTTTCGTATTGCTCGGTGCGTATAAGAATATCTGCGTCACTCATTGTACGCATATCACGTTTTGGGTATATATCCTTTAGATTTATACCCTTAAGCGTCATATAATCTATACCGTCTTTGTCGAACTCGGCATAAATCTTTTTGAGAGCATCCTGCTGCATTTCATCAATAAACACACCTGCGCAAACCCTCTTAAATGCGGGGCGTACAGCCGTGTCACGCGAATTTAGGCCGCAATTAACCGCACCGTAATATATGAGTGCATCAATCTGTCGGTGTGATGCATACTGCATATAATCGGCTATGCTGAAATTCTCGGGCAGGTCGTATCTTTCGCCTGTCAGAGCACTTTTTATAAGTTTAAGCACAGTGCGGTCTTTTTCGTTTAACATTATTTTTCCTTCCAGGCAGCAACTTCATCGCGAATATACTGGAGCGTTAGTAATTTTTCCTTAACCTCGGCTACGGTTAAAAGCTCGGTATTATTTGAATTAAATTCGGTTAAAGGATTGCGCTGCTTGTCGCCATCCTTAAAGTATTTATCATAGTTTAGGTCACGCTTATCGCAGGGCACGCGGTAGAAGTCGCCCATATCGGTAGCATTTGCGCACTCCTCGTTTGTGAGAAGTGTTTCGTACATTTTTTCGCCGTGACGAATGCCTATTACCTTAATTTCATCCTTTGAGTCAAACAGCTCTTTTACTGCTTGTGCCAAAACACCGATAGTGCAGGCAGGCGCCTTTTGTACGAATATTTCGCCACCCTCGGCATTCTCGAAGGCGAAGAGAACTAAATCAACCGCCTCCTCGAGCGACATAATAAAGCGTGTCATATTGGGCTCGGTAACGGTGATGGGCTCGCCCTTCTTTATCTGCTCAATCCATAGCGGAATAACGCTGCCGCGCGAACACATAACGTTGCCGTAACGAGTGCAGCAAATAGTTGTCTGCTCGGGTTTTACGGTACGAGATTTTGCAACAATAACCTTCTCCATCATAGCCTTTGAGGTGCCCATAGCATTTACGGGGTATGCCGCCTTATCGGTCGATAGGCATATAACCCTTTTAACACCCGCTTCAATAGCGGCAGTTAGCACGTTTTCGGTACCAAGCACGTTGGTTTTTACCGCTTCAATAGGGAAGAATTCACAAGACGGCACCTGCTTGAGTGCGGCGGCGTGAAAAATATAATCTACACCATGCATCGCATTTTTAACCGATGCTAAATCGCGCACGTCACCAATAAAGAACTTAATTTTATCGGCAACCTCGGGCATTTTTGCCTGAAACTCGTGGCGCATATCGTCCTGTTTTTTCTCGTCTCGCGAGAAAACACGAATTTCACCAATATCGGTCTGCAAAAATCTATTGAGAACGGCATTGCCGAAAGAGCCTGTTCCTCCCGTAATAAGCAATGTTTTATCTTTAAATACTGACATTTTATTTCTCCTATCTATTACCGTACATTTTTTCGTAATAGTCGCGGTATTCACCGCTAATTATGGTTTCCCACCATTCTTTGTTGTTTAGATACCAAGTGATTGTTTTCTCGATGCCGTCAGCAAATTTTGTTTCGGGCAACCAACCAAGCTCGGTGTGAATTTTTGTGGGGTCTATAGCATACCTGAGGTCGTGACCCTTGCGGTCGGCAACGTAGGTAATAAGGCTCTCGGTTTTGCCAAGCTTTTTGCATATAAGCTTTACAATATCTATATTCGCCATTTCGTTGTGTCCGCCAACGTTGTAAACCTCGCCGATTTTACCCTTGTGAATTATAAGGTCTATCGCTTTGCAGTGGTCCTCAACATACAACCAGTCGCGCACGTTTTCGCCCTTGCCGTATACGGGCAACGGCTTGTCGGCCAGCGCATTGGCAATCATTAAGGGTATCAGCTTTTCGGGAAAATGATACGGGCCGTAATTGTTTGAGCAACGGCTTATTGTCACCGGCAGACCGTAGGTTCTGTGATAGGCGAGAACCAATAAATCGGCACCTGCCTTCGAACTGCTGTAAGGGGACGACGTATGTATCGGTGTGTTCTCTGTAAAAAACAAATCAGGACGGTCAAGCGGCAAATCTCCGTAAACCTCATCGGTTGATACCTGATGATAACGGATATTACCGTATTTGCGGCAGGCATCCATCAAAACCTGTGTGCCAAGAATGTTTGTCTTTAAGAAAATTTCGGGATTTTCGATAGAACGGTCAACGTGACTTTCTGCCGCAAAGTTAACCACTACGTCGGGCTTTTGCTCCTCAAATATTTTATAAATTGCCTCGCGGTCACAAATATCGGTTTTGCAGAAAACAAAATTCTCGTTTTCCATAGCCTCTTTTAGTGTAGACATATTACCCGCGTATGTAAGGCAATCAACGCAAACTATTTTGTACTGTGGATATTTGTTTAACATATGATAAACAAAATTACCGCCTATAAATCCGGCTCCGCCGGTCACCAATACCGTCATAATTTTCTCCTTAAAACTTAATATAAAATTTTATCATCAGCCACTCGCAAAAGATGCTCACCATAGGGTGATTTACCGTAAAGCTTGGCAGAACGTCTTAGCTCATCTTTGTCTATCCATTTAGCGTGATAGGCGATTTCCTCAGGTGCCGAAATTACAACACCTTGGCGGTTTTGCACCGTCTGCACAAAGGTTGCCGCATCCATTAAGCTATCCATTGTGCCGGTGTCCATCCAGGCGAAGCCTCTGCCTAAAATTTGCACTGACAGACTGTCAGCGTCTAAATAAAGCTTGTTTAAGTCGGTAATTTCGAGTTCTCCTCGTGCCGATGGCTTAACCTGCTTTGCAAGCTCAACAACACGCTTATCGTAGAAATAAAGTCCTGTTACACAGTAGTTGCTCTTGGGGGTTTTCGGTTTTTCCTCGAGCGATAAAACCTTACGATTTTCATCAAACTCAACAACGCCGAAGCGTTCGGGGTCGGGCACGTAGTAACCAAATACGGTCGAAATACCTTTTTCGGCATTTTTTACTGCCTCTGCTAAATTCTTTCTAAACCAACCGCCGTAGAAAATATTGTCACCAAGCACCATTGCGCAAGCGTCATCACCAATAAATTCCTCACCAATTAAAAAGGCTTGGGCGAGTCCATCGGGCGAAGGCTGAACGGCATAAGATAATTTAATACCAAATTGACTGCCATCCCCCAGCAACGCCTCAAAACGAGGCGTGTCCTCAGGTGTAGAAATTATTAAAATATCACGAATACCCGCAAGCATCAAAGTGGACAGCGGATAATAAATCATTGGCTTATCGTATACAGGAAGCAGCTGCTTCGATGTCACCTTGGTAAGCGGATAAAGTCGTGTGCCGGAGCCTCCGGCAAGAATGATACCTTTCATTAGGCCACCCCTTTTATTTTATGTTGAATTTTGCGCAAAACTTATCTTCTGCTTTTTTATATGTAGCAGTGATTTTATTTTCTATTTTGTCGTAAAACTTGAAAAACGGCTTTTCTATAAAATTTATTCTTCCAATATCAATAAGTGTACAAATTATATAAATAAGCACAACGCTTATTATTGCGTGTGCAAATAAATAATTGGTTCCGTATGCACCGACATTGTCTAATAAATCTTTCCACAACCATTCTCTCATTGCATCATTGTTAGCATGAATTAACAATACGCCAAAGGTTGTAGCGCCCATTGTATTGATAAGCTTGCTGTATTTAATATTTATATTTTTAAACATCATAAATAAGCTTAATGCGGTTATTACAGCTAAAAGCTTGTTTGAATCTGTCACAAAATAGTAAATAGCGTTTATCCCAGTTTTGTGCAACAAAATTATTCCACATATAACCGATGCCAAACAAGCAAAAACCGAAATAAATGCAGTAATTATCCAGAATTTTTTGTTGTCAAATAACTTTTTAGGATAAAATCTAATATAAGACGCTATAATGTAAAGAACAATAAACCAGGTCGCATAATTGAAGGTAACGGAAAATCCTGGTATTGAACCTAAGAATATATACGCAAAGGACACAAGTGCCAAAATCAAAACATGTTGTCTTTCGCTTAAATGCTTAACAAGCACATTTACGAATGGTATAAAAAGATAAAACACAAGAAAAGCCGCAGTAAAACCGACTCCCAAATTTTTAATTGGCAAAAACGCCTTGATTAAACCTGTCAAAGAAAACGATGTGTATCCTGTTGCTAAAAAGATAACATATATTACTATGCGGTAAAACACAACCTCAAACACAAGCTTTAGAAACTTTTTTAGGGTTATTTGGGATTTACACATAAAATATCCTGTTATGAAAACAAAACAATTAATTCCTATTTTGCCAAATGCACCAAATAGTAATAAGAAAATCGACTTGCCCGACAACACATCCGAGTATATCGGTCCGTCTGCCGCAGTTAATCCCGAATTAACAACATAGTGATGTGCGACAATAAAAAACATTGTTATTATTCTAAATAACTCTAAATTAGATTGGCGTTGTTTTTTCACCTGCAATGCCTCTGCCAAAGAAATCACCTCTTTTATTTTAAAATTATATCACAAATTTTGTTTATATCGTCTGCCGATAAATGAGCATAAAGCGGTAAACATAAAATATTTTCGGAATAGTTTTTTGCGATAGGTGTAAGATTTGTTAAATCTTCGCTAAAGCCCTTGTTAGCCGAAACAAGCGGATAAAAATATTTTCTCGCATTGATGCCTTGCGCGCCGAGTTCAGTAATTACCTCATCCCTGTTTTTGCCAAATTTCTGCTTATCAAACAAAACGGGATAATACGCAAAGTTTTGTTTTAGTCCCACGCGCAAGGACAGAAGTGTAATGCCGTCGATACCGCCCAAACGCTCGTTATACAGTGCAAAAGCCTCACCGCGCAACGCGATTTCTTCATCTATATGTCTTAAATTACAAATTCCCATTGCCGCCGAAAACTCATTCATTTTGGCGTTCGTGCCAAAGCACTCAAGCTCGTCCCCCTTAACACCAAAGCTGCGGCAAAGCGCTAACTTTTCGGTAAGGGTATCATCATTATAACACAACGCACCGCCCTCGATGGTATGGAAAACCTTGGTTGCGTGAAAGGAAAGCATTGAAATATCACCATAGTTGCATATTCCCTTGCCCTTATACTCAACCCCAAATGCATGTGCCGCATCGTAAATAACCTTAAGATTATACTTCTTAGCAATTTTGTCAATAGCGTCTACGTCACAAATATTTCCGTAAACGTGAACACCAAGTATAGCAACCGTTTTGTCGGTTATAAGTGCCTCTATTTTGCTTTCATCAATGGTGTAATCACTCTTTACATCACAAAAAACAGGTGTGCAACCTGCCTGTACAATGGCGTTTGTAGTCGATGCAAAGGTAAAAGGTGTAGTAATAATCTCACCCTTCAGTCCCAACACCTCAAGCGCACAACAAAGCGCTAAATGACCATTGACAAAGAGTTCAATATTGTCAACCTTCAAATAGTCCTTTAACTGTCCTTTTAATTTGTTATGTAAGGGGCCCATATTGGTAAGGTGCACCGTGTCCCAAATTGATTTTATTTCCTCGCAATACTCTTCATACGAAGGCATTGAGGAATGTGTTACGTTGATAATTTCCATTTTTCACCAAACAATTAAATTAATCCATAAATAAGCACAATTGCCAACCAGGCTGTTGCAAGGCCTATAATGCCTATAAGACCACCTATTCTTAGGTAATCTTTAAAGCGATATCCTGCAACCTGAACCATTGTCACCGATGTTGTAGCTGCGGGTGTCGCCATCGCAAGACTTGCACCGAAAACACAAGCCATAGCCAGTGGCATGGGGTCGCATCCTATTTCGATAGCCATAGGAACCGCCACCGCAGCAAGCATTGCAACCAAGGAGCCGTTTGACATAAATAGCGACAATATGTAACCAACCAATAAGAACACCGTAACCAACACTAACGGGTTTGAAACGCCAACACCGAGCACATCGATGAGCCATTTAATAATCATTTCGCCAACGCCCGAACTAACAAAGCCCTTGGCTATACCCAATGCAGCGCCAAGTGTAATAAGTGCCGGCCAAAACATATTTTTTAACGCTTTTTTGCCATCAACACACTTTGTTATAACAAGAATAAGCGCACCCGTGATAGCAATCTGACCCAGTTCCCAACCAAATGGGCGAATAACAAACAATACCGCACAAATCAAAAATATGCTTATAGAAATTATTGCTCTTCTTTTATCAAGCGGTGTATCATTTATATTTTCCTCACTCTCAGCTTTTGTTTCCTCAAAATCGAAGCATTTTACTTGTGCCTTATATAAGAACAACCAGTAACAAATCGCCATAACTACAACTACTGCAAGTGCAATCGGAAAGGGCTCGAAAAAGTGCATCGATCTTGCGCCGATTTCCTCAAGAACATTATTAGCCAAAAGCGGCGCCGTACTACCAGCAAGCGTTGCTGTGCCGCCGATAAGTCCACCCGCGGCTAGTGGTAAGTATGTGTTCTTCTTGGTGATTTTACCCCCGGACGATGCCGCAACAGATGCTATAAACGGCATAAACATTGCAACAAGTGCCGCATTGGTCATAAACATCGACATAGCCGCCGCCAACAAAAACACGATAATAGCAAACTGCTTTTCGGTTTTAGCAACAAATCTTGAAAGGAATTTACCGATTCTTCCGGCAACACCGCTATCAAGCAATGCATCTATTATTATTACCATACCTATTACCAACAAAACTGCGGTATTCGTAAATCCTGAAAAGGCATCGGTAGGTGACAAAATTCCAGCATACACCATTGCAAGCATTCCAAGAAGCGTAGTAACTGCTACGGGGAAAGTTTCTAGAACATACAATACACATGTACAGCCTACTATTATAAGCGCTATTATACTGTTATCCATGTTTTTCTCCTTATTAATTAAATTTCTCGTCTATGCTCGGGATAACCATTCTTTTCCCTTCGGTATCAAGAATATCTATGTTAGACTGAAAATATCTCATCGCTTTTAGCAGTTCGCTTCTCGTCGGCGCAGCCAACGAAACCTTACCGAAACGTTGTATCATCGAACCATCTGGTTCTATCACATCGCCTATTTTCTTCATCGGAACATATATGTCAACATTGGGGAATTTAATTACTTCTGAGGCTTCTTGTATTTTCCCCACTGTACCTCGCGCCAACAAAATATTCATTAAAACATAACTATTTTTAAATCTCTTTTCATTCAGGCTGGTTAAATCATAACCAGCAAATTCACCTGTTATTGCGAATCTTATCAACATTTCCAGCTGATCGAGACCGTACTCTTTTTTTAAATATACTTCTTGAAATTTTGCACCAAATCTAAACTGGGCTTCTATTATATAAATTTTACCATTGCAGTTTATTAGTTCAAAACACAACAAGCCGTCGTTATATCCTATATTTTTAACGAACTCTTGTACTCCAGCCAACAGTGTTTCCTTAATTAGATCGTTGTACTTTGAAGGATAAATATATGCACCCGGTAAATTCACATTTTCCTTGTCATCATCGTTTGCCGGTTTATCACTTGATGCGCAGAAATAAGCCTTGCCCTTTTGAATCATAAAATCAGCAAGACAATATGTACCTCGCAAATATTTTTCTACGATAACCTTTTTGCTTTTTGAAAAAGAAAGTCCTCGTTCAATTGCCTTTATTAAATTATCTTTGCTATTGCATATGGAAATTCCACGTGCACCGCTGTTATCTACCGGCTTAATAATTATTGGATACTCAATGCTTGACGCATATTCTTTGTCATTAATAATCCTTTCAGCGTCGTATTCGTCTATAATGGGTAAACCGGCATTACGACAATTTGTTTTAAATAAATGTTTATCTACCATTGTATCTACCAGACCGTCTGCGGTAAAGCATGGCAATCCAGATGCTTTACATAACTCAAGATAAATGTGCAGATGGGAATCGGTGAAAGCGGTGAATAATCCATCTATTTTCTCACTTTTGATTATCCCTAGCATTGCGGGGATATCAAAAATATTAACCGTGTAAGCCTTGTCCGCATATGCCTTTGCCGGAGCATCTTCAACTGAATACCAATTTGCAATTACTACATATATTCCCATCTCATGAGCTTTGTCAATTATCATTTTAGTTAGAGGCGTACCTTCTAAAATAAGTAATCGTTTGCCTTTTAAATCTGTCATTCTTTTTTACCCCTTACAATATTCTTCTTTTAAAACAGCCATCATTATCATGCTAACATACCGACCATTTTTGTAATTAGAACTCCTTTTTATGCCTTCTTTTGCAAAACCTGTTTTTTCATATAATTTTATGGCAGGTAAATTCGTCTCCAACACGCCTAGTTCAATTCTTCTTAAATTTAAATTGTCGAATGCGTGGTCAAGCATAGCTTTTACCGCAAAGGTTCCTATACCTTTACCACGATTTTGAGAACCGCCGATCATAATATGAAGTTCTCCGCTACGGTTTATATAATTAATATCAACAAGGCTTATAAGCCCTAAAACCTCGCTTTCTTTATCTTCTTCTACAATCGCGCATCTTACACAATTACCGCGCGTATTTAAATATTTATCATACCATTCGCTATCAACATCTTCGTTTATAAAGCGATATGGTGCACCGAGGCAAGAAATTAAATCGGGATCATTTCTCCATTTGTTTATTTTTTTTAAGTCTTCTCTTTCTAATTCTCTTAATTTATACATCTTTTCACCTCTTGGATTAAATGTTCCATTTCTTCAATACCGTATCTTTGGTCAATTGGCAACGGCAATATATTTTCAGCAAAATCTTTTTCTAAATCACTACCATATTTTAAAACATTAGGCCAAAGTGTTGCAACAAATATGCTTCTTTCTGCCAATTTTTTCTTAATTTTCATGCCGTTTTTTATATATATCGGATAAGCGTAAGGAACATCTACATTTTCAACATTTATTCTATTTATATCTTTGAATGCGTCATTTAAAATTTTAAAATTATTTTTACGTTTTTGAGCAACAGCTTCATAATCTATGGCCCCCAACAGATTGTGTGTCAGGTCTGACATCAATTTCAGTGGTGCCTTTTTAAACCCCTCATCATTAGCCTTAAAATCAGCATAAAAGTCACTTGCTTTGCCCTCGAATCTGCCCAACAAATGTTTAAATTTGTCAGATGAAACGTCTTTTTCCAACCTTTCATCAATAGTTACGGTTGTTGCTAAATATGCCCCGTCCGGCACGCCGAAAAATTTTCGGCATGAATATATTGTATCTACATCTTCTACCGCGGACTGATAAAACGCATGGGTATTATCCCAAATAATATTTTTATACTTTTTCCTAAAAGCCACTATATCTTTTTGACAAAAAAGTCCGTAAAAATTAACTATATAAATATATTCATCAACGCCTAAACTTTCTTCGAATATCGGGCAGAAATTCTCATCAATGTGATATATTTTATAAATATATCCGTTTTTTTTACACATTGATTTGACCGAATCACAAAGAAATGCGGGTAAAAACACCTTTTTTATTTTTCTTGCCCTGAACAAATAGTCAAGTGCATTTCTTCCGCAATTAAGCGAAATCAAATTTTTGTGATATTCGTCACCCTTAAGTTTTTCGAACTCGAAATAGCCGCCCATTTCCTCTTTCATAGCTGCTTTCTCCTTTAAAAGCAATTAATCCAACAAAACTTTAATCCAGTCTTCTGAATTATCCATCATATAAAGCATTTCTTCCATGCTGCAGAATTTCATAATCAAAATTCCCAATGTAGTATTTGCGCCGGTGAACGCCTTTATCTCGTCGCCGGGTTTCTTAATAATGTGGTTTTCAACTATATTATTTAATGCAATATCGTCTCTTATTTGTATGTTTTTAAGTGTCCCGTCCTTAAGGCTATGTACAGCAAAATAAGACCAAAAGCCCTCCGGCAACCTATGTTTTATATCTCTTATTTCTTCACCAACGGCAGCTTTAATAGAACATTCTACTAAATCTATTCCTGTTGCGTACTTAATTATCTGAGGAATGTAATTGCCACCGTCACGCGGAGCGATTTCCATAAGGAACACATTATAATCTTCGTCAATTCTTATATCAAAATTATATGTGCATGTTTTCATATCCAACAACGACAAAAGTCTTTGAATCTCATCGTGAATTTTTTGATGAACATCTGCTGGCATATTATACGGAAAGCTTGCAGCTATCGGCACAAACGGATTAACGCATTTAGAATTAAAATGATCGTTTGCAAAACAACGAAAAACTAGCTTTCCATCAACAGACAGTCCGTCACCTGCTATCTGATAACCAAACTTTTCGACATATTCTTCGATTATTATCTTTCCGCTTCGAGAATGCAACATGGCATATTCTAATTTTTCATGTAATTCTTCTATATGCTCTACCTTGCCGACGCCCTTGCTGCCCGAAGAATCTACTGGTTTTATAATCACAGGCAATTTAAATCTTTTGATGTCCTGCTTTGCTTCTTCGACCGAGCAATATCCACGTGCCAAAGGTGTATTAAATCCATTTTCACTTAAAAACTCTCGAAATTTATCTTTATTGCAAAGGATATCAACCGATTTATATGGATTTGTCGGCAATCCCATTTTTTCCGCAACATATGCAGCTGTAGGCGCAGCAGGGTCGGAAGCGTAAGCTAAAACTCCGCTTACTTTCTCTTTTTGCGCCACCTCTAACACCGCCTGCTTATCAGTAGTGCTCACAAGATAAAATTTATCTGCAAAATTCTGCCCCGGATTATCGGATAAAAAATCGCACAACACCGTATAATATCCTAATCTTTTTGCAGTTTCAATAGCAATTATTTGCTGTGCCGAGCCGCCAAGTAATAAAAGTTTTTTCATGGTTATCCTCTGTTCTTAGATTTGAAGTTTTTTAATGTGCTTAATAAATATTCAAAACTATCTAACTTAAACAATTTTGAACCTAAAATATAAATTATTGCGCCTAAGGGCACTTGAATAATTAAGGTTAATATATTGCCAAGCCTTAAAAGGCTAACACAATAAACAACAACACCCATTATTATTGTTAGCACAATATTGGGGACAATATCCTTGAGTTGCTCTAAATAACTATAACCCAATAGTTTTTTGTTAGGCCACGAGTTAATTATCTGACTTATTACGTTAGAAACCAGCAAAGATGCCGCCATTGCAAGAGGGCTTATCCACATAGTAGATAGTAAAAACGCCAATCCTATGACCTTTTTAATTATTTCAAGTTTTAAAAACAGATCACTTCGTCCCATTGCCTTAATTGCGTTTAAATTCGCGGTATGTATTGGATAAAAAGCAAGCGTTATACAGAAAATTTGCATAAACGGTACGCAGGGTAACCATTTATCTGTCAAAACAATCCTCACAACCGGCTCTGCGCAGACAGCTAACCCGATCATTAGCGGCATCATAATATATGTTGCGAGCTTGATGGCGCGTCTTGTCATCGCCTTAACTGTTTCCTTGCTATCCTGTGCAGATGACATTGCAGGCAATAAAACACTATCGATCGATGCATTTATATTTGTTACGATTAAATTGGGAAATGTTTTACCTCTGTTGTAAAACGCTAAATCGTTTGAGGAATATAGCTTACCTATTATTAGTGTTCGCAAATCGTTATACAAGGTGTCTATTAGAGACGACGCCAACAGCTTCCATCCGTACGAAAAAAGCCCCTTCAAGCGTTCAAATGAAAACAAAAGCTTAGGTCGCCATTTTACTGTAAGCCAAAGAATAATTGCATCGACGGTAGTATTTGTTAACTGCTGTCCCACTATCGCCCAAACGCCATATCCTCTCCATGCCATATATATGCCCACAATAGCTCCGCTTATCGTTCCGCCCAATACTGACCAAAAAAACTTTTTGAACATCATATTTCTAGAAACATAAGCCTGCTGAATGTTTTTAACGCCATAAACCACTATTACAAGTGTCAACGCCCTAATTATTGGAGTTAGTTCCGGATTTTTATAAAACCCTGATATTATAGGCGCAGCAAAAAACATACCCACATAAAGAATAATACTAAACACTATATTGAAATAAAATACAGTTGAAAAATCCGTATCATCAGTATTCTTTTTTTGAATAAGCGCTGTGCCAAATCCACTGTTTACAAACACATTTAGCAATGTTGTAAAAACGGTTACAATTGCAATTGTTCCGTAATCTTCCGGAGATAAAATTCTCGCTAAAACTATTGAAACTATAAAGGTAACCCCTTGTGTTCCGCAACTTTGGAAAAATTTCCAAAAAAAGTTGCTTAAAACGCTTTTGTTTGTCACTTCTTATCGTACCGCCCTATAAAGATTTTTAGCAAGCTTATAGCACCAACTAAAATGCTTACTTAAAAAAGATAAGCGTCTGCTCCTTCGTACCGCATTTAAATGCTTACGGTATTTAGGGAGCCTAATCATTTTTTTATTGCCAGAAAACAAGTATATGTTAAACTCTTCGCGTTCTATCGCATACTGAAATTCTTCATCATACTTATAATCGTAATACTCGTTTACTCTTTGGAACAAAGCCAATCGCTCCCTTGAGTATGTCGTGCCTTGAGTCCCTTTCGACATTCTGTCTGTCCAGGAACCAACCGTACCTTGATTATATACCGACATTACTTCTTTGAAGACTCTAAACTTCCCAATTATTGTCGCGTATAAGCAGAACTGCAGATCGCCGAATCCTTTTGCAACGAAGCAATTCGGCATATTTTTATACAATTCGCTCCGTATCATAAATGAACTTGTGTGTGTAACCGGTGCCGCAGAGCGAAGAACCTCTGCTACGGAAAAATCTCTTTCTTCGTTAAGAAGGGGTTTAATAAATTCGCTGTTGGTTATTATGCTGTTTACCTTAACGCAGTGTGCGCAGGCCGAATATTCTTTATTGTTCTCTAAAAAATCCACCTGTTTTTGTAGCTTGTGTGGATCTATCCAGTAATCGTCACCCTCGCACCACGCAAAAAACTCACCCTTTGCTCTTGGCACCAAGTGTGTTCTTATTATTCTTATACCTTGTGAATACTGATTTTCCACTTGATAAATAGGTTTTATTATATAAGGATATTTTTCCTCATACTCCCTTATTATACTTGCGGTGCGATCAGTAGAACAATCGTCATTAATCAACACCTCAAAAGCAAAGTTTGTTTCTTGCATAACAAACCCCTCAAGTGCTTTTCGTATATAGTTTTCGTGGTTATATGCCAAGCAAAAAATCGAAACCTTCACCTTGTTAGACATTATTACTCTCCTATCAAACTAACTGTTATACACTTCGTTATACATATTCAAATATGCTTGCTGATTGCGTTCAACATTATGCCACTCAGATGATTTTTCTATTGCATTTTTAGAAAACTCACATGCAAGTTTATCGTCCCGCAACAATTGAACGATTCTTCCTGCAAGATATTCGTATTCATGATAATCGTAAAGGAAACCGCTTTTTTCATCATCGATAAGGCGGACCATACCGCCACGGAACGATGCAATACAAGGCGCGCCCAAATGCAACGCCTCTCGCAAAGTTGCCGAAGCGTTTTCTATTGCGGATGGCACAATCGTGATATGAGAATGTGTCATTATATCGATTATACCATTACCACTCTGACCGGAAACAAACTTAACATTTTCTTCAAACTCATATTTTTTTATAAGTTTAGCGATATATTTTGTATAACCGCTAGTTGGAATTAATCTTCCGTCCTGTTGCTTATTTGCTAAGAAAATAACCTTAACATCAGGAATTTGGCGTTTTACAAGACGCAAAGCTTCGATTACTATATGTCCGCCCTTCATTGGCACCAAAGCCGACGTAGAGGCATAAATAACATTACGTTGTATTTTTTTAATATCCCATTTGGGTGCATCATAAAATTCCTTGCGCAAATCATAATAGCATCTGAAATATTTTATATCAGGATTGACCGATTGCATATAAAATTTATCCCAATCAGTTCTTCCTGTTGCATATTGAACATTTTTTATGATTTCGGTTTCGTATTTCACATTATTTCGGGCAAGTATTTTCCTTTCTGCCATACCATTAAGATGAATAACCTCTTTAAACGTTCTATTGCTTAAAACCTTAGATAGAGCAAGACCGCCAAAATGATTTTTTGACGTCTTCTCTATGATGCCTTGTATCGTTAACACCTTTTTCTTATCCTTATATTTTCTTAAGTATGAAAGTCCGTGCGAATATTCTGTACCGTGATAGTGAACTATATCGGGAGAAAAGCTTTCCTCTATTTTATCCCAATATTTTATAAGTTTAGGGTTGTAAAACAACATCGCCTTACCATTACCGGGTATACAGAAATAACGCACATTATTAACTGTAAAATCCAGATACTCGTTTCCCCAAACACAAGCAACACCTATCTCTATCTCATTAGATTCTGAAAGGCTTTTTAACGTGTTTATCAGCCATGTTCCGCTGGTTCCTGTTTTAACAGCAAGTCTTTCTGCGGCTTCGGGCAACAACATATTAACAATCCATAAAATTTTCATATTTTTCTCCTTCAAGTAAGCCTATAGCTGCCAAAAGAAATAATAAGGTGATAATCCTGTAGGCGGTAATCTATAAATAAATAAAAATATACATAAAAGAATTACAACAATTTTGATTGCTACTCGCTCCACTTTTGCTAAATTTTGTATAACAGATGGTAACATTACAATTTGTCCAAAAGCAAAATAATAACTTATTCTTTCCGCAACTATAACATCGGTATATCGCATTATATATGTGACACACCCGAGCATCGTTAGATAAAAGAAAAACGAGAAGTTTTTGTCGGCCTTCTTTTCTCGACCAAAAACTATGGCAACAAATAAAATTATCAAATAAATTGCGGTTGCAACGAAGCCGCCCTCTTCAACGATACCCTCGTATTCGCGATCGAACTGTTCATTCGCAATTCTTACCCAAACGGGACCTAAAGCAATTGCCGCCGCTGAGCCTAAAATTGCGCACGCGTAGCCCTTAAAATCCATTTTTATTCCATATAAGAAATATATAACCGCAAAAACTATTGCTGATTTATGATATGTTGAAGCAAGAAGAACAACAAGGAAAAAAGGAATGAATTTTCGCTTTTTAACAAATTCGATCGCAAACAGACATATACTCATTGCTATCGCTTGTCTAAGCCCCTGAACCATAAACGAATAAAGGCCCAAGGTTACGTACATCAAAAAGCCAAGCATAACGTCTTCACAATTTTTGTAAAGGAAACAACATAAAGAAATTGTGAACAAAAGGCCCGAAAAAACAAATAAGAATTGCGCAGGTGCGGCAATATGCGACAAAACCCACACCGTCAAAACATATCCTGTTTCCATAGGCGTGCTTTTAATAAAACTTCTGATGCTGTTTGCAGGAATAGCTCTTATTATTTCCCAGTTCTTATAATAATTAGCTGAATCACTACTACCAAGATATTTACTTCTCAGTGCAATCAAAGCAAATAGAAGGATTCCGCAAAAGAACAAAAAATACTTTTTTTGTTCTTGACTTATATTAACCGCTTTTTTACTGCAGGTGTTATAAAACACATAAAAAGCAACAGGGAATGAAGCTAATATTAAGTAAGGGGTCATCTATATTTTTTCTCCGCTCTAATTTAAAAATATTAAGTGTTTTTATCTTGAAAAAGTTTACAAAGCAAAAGGTAAAGGCGTTTGTTGGTAAAGGTTAATTTAATGAAATCGATTATAATTACTTTAATTTTTCTTTTTGCTTTTTTTCTTTTATCCTTACGAATTTTAGGGACCTTGTAAGGATATATTCCCGCTTTTTCCCACTCTTCCAATTGGGCCAGGGTCCTTTTGTAATCCCTTATCTTGTATAACAAATTGAACTGTATTACTTCCACAGCATCAATTCTTCTACGCAAAAACACTTCTTTTTGCTGTGGATTGTTTAACATTGCATTATGGTATAGTTCCGTTAATATTTTCATGCACTTTATTTGCTGCTCATAATCGACCGAATGCATAGCCGAACCGGCGTGCTCTCTATAAAAATAAACTATATTATCGAAAAGGCGTCCACCATTTTTTGCAACTAATTTGTATTGGAAAATAAATTTAACATCTTCACTATATCGCATTTGCTCATCAAAACAAATATTATTTTGTTTTATAATTTCTTTTTTAAACCAATGAACGGATGCCCCGCCTGCATAACTGTTTGTAGGGTTTGTTGTAAAGACGTTATTGTAGTCTATTTTTACGCTTTTAAGCGCCGAATCTGTCAGCTCTGGAAGGTCGATTTTCTTACCCTTGTCTAAATCAAGTAGGACAAAATCGTCATCATCTAAAACGTTTTTGGCGAATACTGGTATGCAATTTTTCGCTATATAATCATCGCCGTCCACAAACCAAAGCCACTTTCCTGTTGCCATTTCCAATCCTTTGTTTCTAGCTGAACTCACCCCTCCGTTAGGCTTGTGAATAACCTTAATTTTTTTAGGGTGTTTTTGAGAATAGGCATCTAATATAGCCGCCGAATTGTCCTTTGAACCGTCATTTACACATATTATCTCGTAATCTTCAAAACTCTGATTCAAACAGCTTTCTATGCAATCTTCAATGTACTCTTCTAAATTGTATACGGGTATAATAATTGAAAGAAACAATATAACTCCTCCTTCTGGGTATAAATTTATAATCTACCTACATTTTGAAAATCTCTTCTATTTCCTTTATTAACTTACTGTAATTTTTGTGTTTACAAAATTTTGCCTCTACCCATTTTCTGTTTTCTTTGGAAAAAGCTTCTTTCCCAACTTCTTTTATATGTTTTATTTTGTCGAGCATCTCTTGGGCATTTCCGGTTTCAACAGTAAAACTAGAAATATTATTTACCGTTTCATTTGCTCCTGTATTTCCGAATGTTATAACAGGAGTTCCGCAAGATTGCACCTCAACATTTATTAACGAAAGGGAATCCTCCCTTGTACAATTAACAAATACATCTGCTGCAGAATATACTTTACATAATTCGTTGCGATTATTTATATATGGCAGAGCCAAAACACCCTTCGGCAATGCTTTTGCTTGCTTTTTGTTGCACCCTAAAATCACCATTACACAGTCTTCCGGCAAACCATTTACTACCTCTTCAAAAACTCTCTTGTTTATTTGTTGTAACCATTTTGTCGCGGGTCCTAAAACAACAGTTTTATTTTCCAAACCATATTTTCTTTTAAAGTTAGATGCCGTAAATTTAAATACCTCTGTGTCAACACCATTATATATAGTTGTTTTTTTGCCATTTAAAAACGATTTCTCTGCCTCTTTTGTAATCCACTCTGACACACCTATTACCGATAGGTTAGTGATTTTTTCTATATACTGTTTTCGCTGCTTTAAAATTTTGGCAGAGCTATCGAGAAAATATGCGGGGGTGTCAGCATGCTTTTTAGGACACTTGCCACAATTTTTTTGCCATTTGCTACACCCTACAGATGTGTAATGAAAACAGCCACCCGTGTAAAACCAACAATCATGTAAAAATATAATTGTTTTAATGTTTCTTTTTGACAAAAATTTCAGCAACATATTCAGATTGATAAAATTACTGTGCAGATTATGAAGAATAACTACATCTGGTTTTATTTTTACAATATAGTTTAAAAACTTTTGTGTAGATGCGCAAGAAAAATATGCCTGCTTTCCGTTGATTCGAGAAAGTAAAGCGTGCAATTTTTTATCTATTACCCCACCTATTTTATATCCGTTTGTTATTTGTTTGTCAGGATAATTAGAGTTAGAATATGCAACGTATGAAGTTATACCGCTTTCCAAACATAATTTATGTATGTCCTCAACAATAACACCTGTGCTACCAGAACCATAAATAGCATTTACCTGCAATACTTTCATTAAAAACACCTATATAAATATTTTTAACACCTTAACTTTTTCGCTAAATTTTATAAATAAAATCGAAAAAGCAATAATTAAGAACAATACAATTAGTAATCCTATATAACTATTGCTGTACAATAGTCCAAAAAGTGTCGGTAGTAAAAGCGGTAGAGCTGTTAAAAACAATCGCTGTGACACAAACATTAATAAACTGAGTTTTCTGCACCATAGCCACAGTTTATTTTCCTTTAATTCCAAATTTAAAAGCATTTTTATGAAGAAGTATGTGAAAGGAACCAGAAAAATGCCGATATCCATACCGGTAACTCCGAATTTGATTTTTAGTAAAAAACTTTCGGTAGCAACAAATGTAAGCGATATAACAGACAGCCCTGCGTCTTGCAAAAACACCTTGCGGTTAGGAGTAATTTGCTTATCAGCAAAAAGAAACCCGATAAATATAAATGGAACCGCATTAAAAAGGCCGTTGCGGCTTGTTTTAAACACAATCAAGTAAAAATCCATTATTGCACCTAAAACCGTACCGTCTATTAAAAACTTATATGTGTATCCCAGCATACCAAAAACATACAAAACAGCCGCTATTACCGCAATCGTCTTTTTGGAAAGGCGAGATACAAGCAGACAAGTTACTGCTATTCCCACAGCCAATGCAGGCAAAAACCAAATTGTAGCATAGGTCTGAAAAACAATTGCCATATGAAGCCAATCTAAAAACTTGGCTAGCCCAAATACACCGTCTTTTATCCAACCTACCACTAAAAACGGGAAATATACCGCCGTCCAACAACCATACATTATCCAAATTCTTTTTTGGTAATTGATTAAATATTCCCTTCGCGACTTCTTATCCAGTGGTAACCACTTTTTGAAAAAGAGAAACGCGCTACAAGAAAAAAAGAACGGTACTGCTATTACGTATATCGAAAAGCCATAATCTATAAATGTAGGAAACTTGCCCCACTCTGTAGCAAAATGCGCTGAAATTATTAGCAGAGCACAAATAAACTTTGCAACATCCAACGACCAATAGTTTTTTCGCTGTAATGAAATCGTTTTTTCCATTTTCTTTTCTCCGTTGTCTTTATTTCATAGCATCATTTATGGTATTTATCAAAACCTTATCCATAATGGACGTATCGTGATGTTCTTTGCCACAATCATACGCTCTTTTACTATATTCGGAAATTTTTTCGGGGTTTTCAATCAACCATTTAAGCTTTGTTTCTATTTCCTCATAGGAAGTCGCTGTAATAGCCGAATCATATCTATTAAAATAATCTATTGGTGCAATATCACTATCTCCTATAGCAAAAATACATTTGCCGTTTTTGAGATAGTCGGTAATCTTTGTAGAAAACGAAAGGCGAGCAATATGTTTATATTTGTTTTCAAGGCTCTCAACAAACACCAAAATATCCGCGTTTTTTTGAACTTCTTGCACCTCATCAAGCTTTAATGCACCCTTTACTGCGCACCCGCCTCGATTAAGCGCTTTTGTCTGCTCTGCCGTTAGAGTGTCGGTTGTATAAATATCAAGTTCGGCCTTTATGCCGCCCTTATTAACCATTTCAAGTGTATCCGCTATGGCGGCAAGCGAAAGCCATCTACCTATTATAAGTTTTCCTGTGTATACCATTTTGATGGGTTTATTGAGCGCCTTTGCTTCAAAAGGTATTTGTGAAAAGTCAATTCCTTTTGTTAAAATCTCACTATCTACACCAAAGACGCGATCATATTCCTCTTTTTGCTTTGGTGCAATAACCAGTAATTTTTTGCTGTTATCTACAATAAACTTAACATGCTTTCGTAAGGCGCTTCTTAAAATTAAGGAGACGGGGTCTTTTTTCACCGTTTTAAAAGTATAATTGTCATCTGCGAGATAGGAAACCACAGGTTTACCGGTTTTCTTAATTATGTATTCCTGTATTCTTCCCATATAAATAGTGGGATAAATCGGTATAAAAATAACATCCGGATCAAAATCCCTAACGAACTCATCAAGCTCTTTTGATTTCCATTTCCCCATGCTCCAAACTATTTCTCGGCACAGGCTTAATAACCCGCTTAGTTTTTTTCCTCCGTGAGAATAAAGCTTTTGCTCTGCCAAAGTTGCTTTGTCATCAAAAGTTGCGTCGGTTGCGTTTTGAACAACCGTTCCGACAACCTCTTTCCGTTTAAATATACTCTTTAACAAAGCGTTTTCAGAAATTCTGAAAAATTTATCACAAATCTCTGTCTTAGGAAGTGTTGACTTGGTATAAATCTGCGCAATTCTTTCTTTATCCCAACACTTAAAAAACTGTATCAGTGTGTTTATGCCCGTATTATCTCGCCACGCATTAGTTGATACCACTAATACTTTAGGCAAATTGCTTTTCTGCATTTCCTTCACCTTGTTTTACAAATAATCTTAAGAGCAAACATCATTATATTAAATCCAAATGCCCTGTGGATTTTACTAAATATTTTCGTCCTTGGGTTGCTGTTGTATTTCAACAAAGTCGCCAGCTTTTTAACATCTTCTAAGTGTTTCTTCTTATTCTTATCCTCTATTGTTGTATACAACACCAGCATGTTGCAATAAAGCTTTGCCAAAGAATTTAACAATGCATTTTTATATTCTTGTGAAATATCGGCACCCTCGATACCCTTTTCCCATTTTTTTAACAAATACATACAGTCGTCAAGATTTATTATTTTTGCTGTTGCTGTAATAGAATTCTCTCTTTGTCTGTAAACTATAAAGTCTTTATCTATGCCTGTAATACTTTTAGCGCAAAGCAAAACTCTATAATACCATTCCTGGTCCTCGCCAAGCAACCCTTTTTCAAAGTAAATTTCATTATCCTTAACCAATGAAGTGCGGATGGCTTTTGTCCATGCTGAACAATAAAATGCATCCTGCTTTACTAAATATAAAACCCTCTCCCACATAGTGTTATAATTTTCAATTTCAGATAAATTGAATTTGCATTCTGAAAACTCGTCAGTTTTTTCGAAATATTTTTTGAATTTATAGCAAATAATATCCGGTTCCATTTGCGCTTTTGTGTATATTTCATTGAGAAAATCACTCGATGAAATATAGTCGTCGCTATCTACATAAACAATATATTTTCCTGTTGCTGCTTTAGTTCCAACATTCCTTGCATCCGAGAGTCCGCCGTTTTTCTTGTGTATTACCTTCACACGTTTGTCTGTCATTGCATATTCATCACAAATTGCGCCGCTGGAATCATTTGAACCATCGTCGGCCAAAATCAGTTCAAAATCAGCAAAGGTTTGGGATAAAATACTATCTACACACTGCTTTAAGTATTTTTCCACGTTATAAACCGGAACAATGACGCTGAAAAACATATTATTTCACCCCATTAATAATACTTTTAATCTGTCCGCCCTCCAAAATCGCATTAACATTTGCCGTAATGTGCTGGATTAGGCGCAAATTTAATTCCCTTGATATTGCCGAAATCCCCGGCCATACAATAACATTTCTTAGCCTTCTAAACTTATTTGTTATTGGGTTGGGGAGCTTTTCAAACATATCAAGCACCGCACCTCCAATAACTTTATTTTTTAGTGCAAAATAAAAATCGTTTTGATTAAATACAGTTTTTCTGCCCACATTAACAATTACCGCCGTCTTTTTCATGCAGCTAAACAATTCGCCGTTAATAAAACCCCGGGTTTGTTCATTATCGGGCATTGTTGAAACAATATAATCATATTGATTAAGATTTTTTTTGAGTTCGTCCTTTGTTCGCAATATTTTTTTGTACTGCGGTTTTTCGCGGCAGAAAGGGTCATACGCATCTATAACAACCTCAAAACCCGTTAGCCTGTCCGCCACAGCACTACCAATATTCCCAGCGCCCATTATGAGAATTTTTTTACCCGCAAGCTCTGTAATTGTATTATATCTCCGCACCAGTTTAAAATGGCGATTGTTAGGGTTTTTACGGATTTTTTTAGCGATTTGTAAAATGCCAAAAACCACCGTTTCTGCTATCGGTATACTATAAACAGCACCGGCGTTAGCTACCTTTATTCCTTTATTTGCATAGCTCTCAATCGGAACTCCATCAAATCCTGCACTTGTCAGTTGTACTATTTTCAAGTTTGGAAAATTTAATTTATCAGCCGCAATAGCCATTGCTCTGCTTCCGCAAATTGCAACAACCTCGCTGTTTTCATATTTCTCTAAATCCTTAGGTGTAGAAATTTTTATAATATTAACACCTTTTGCTGACTCTATATTAAACTTCTTATCCAGGAGTACTGTCATTTTAACCTCCATAAACAATTTTACTTACTATCTTTTTTACATTTTTATTGTTCTGGTCGAATTCTGCCTGACCCCATTTTAATATTTTTTCTTCTTCGGTTCTGATTTTTGCTATTTCCTTTGCTAAGTCGAGCTGAGGCTTGCCCTCCGCGTCCACTTCATTTCTAAACGTGCGAGATAAAATAACACTAGACGAACCAAGGCGATAATGCTCGGCAAGGATTTTATCGGCAGGCAACATACCCTCGCCGATTTTACCCATACCGCCAAAACCGAATGGTATGCCCTTGGCCTTAATTTTTTGCGCCATATAATCAAGCAGACCGCCGCTTAAAATCTCAAACATAAAGGAAAGTCCAAGACCGATATGCAGGTCGTTAAGTCCTATATATAACTCGTAAACACCGTCAATTTCAAGTATGTCATCAATTCTTGACATTGCTTGGGTTGTTTCTATCATCGGTACAGTTTTGGCTCTGCCGCCGACAAGTTCGATAAATGTCTTAACATCTTCGGCATCGTAGACCATCGGTAGCATAATTAAATCTGCCCCCGCATTACACACAGCATCAATTTCCTCTTTTGACAGCGGGTTTATAGGGTTTACTCTAACCAATAATTCCGACCTTTTTATAACCTCGCGCAGCGGCTTAACATCATCCACTGTGTTTTGGGTGATAAATGTATTGCGACCTTTTTGCCTGTCTGCTTTATTTATGTATTCCAAATCAAGAAATATTCGGTCAACTCCACAGTCCTCTGCCTTTTTGGCGAATTCAGGGTCACCGGTGAGAAGCATTAGTTTCATCATTTGTTTCACACTCCCAGCAATTCTTCATATCGCTTAAGTTGGTTGTCCAACATTAAGCTTCTTTCATATTTTTCTTCAACATAGGCTCTTGCCCTATTGCCGATTTCTTTGCAAAGCGCCTCGTTAAACGCCAAGGTCTGCATTGCGTTTTTAAGCGTTTCTGTGTCGCGTGGTTCTGCAAGGATGCATGCCTCGCTCTCAGGCAAGACCTCCGACGCACCGGGAATATTTGTAGTAATAACCGGACACTGCATCGCCGCCGCTTCCTGTAAAACCATTCCAAAGCCCTCGCGATAGGTAGGATGTACATACGCATCCATCGCAGCATAATATTTTTTAACCTCGTCGTGCGTTTTTTGACCTGTAAAAATCACAACACCGCTGCTTTTTATCCAATCTTTAATCTGGTCGGTAATAGCGTTGTCCGACAATTCATTCTCTCCAACACATAAAAGCTTTATTTTTGCTTTTTTTGAAAGCTCTTTGGTTGTACCGAGAAGCTCGGCAACGCCCTTATCGCGACTCAATCTGCCAACAAAGCCGAAAACAAATTCGTCGCTAATTCCTACCTCTTTACGTTTTTGCTTTCGCCATTCTTCCCTTTTGGCTATATCATACTCTGTTAAATCTACACCTATTGTGCCTCCGTTGCCTACGACCGTTGCTTTTTTTGCTTTATAAAGTTTTTCATTTATGGCAAAATCGCGGTTTTTGATGCTTACAGCATTAATATTTGTGGACAAGGCACAAATAATTTTTTCTAAAGTCTTAAATATAAAGCGCGCAACTCCCGAAAAGCCTACATAACGAATACCCCATTGACAGTATACTCTTCTCTTAATGCCTGCCAGTTTGCCCGCAAAGGACGAATATAGCGCCGCGTTAGGTGTAGCATAAACAATCATGTCGTATTTCTCTTTTTTGAATATCTTAGCTAGTAAAAATATCGTTTTAATTCCCTTTACATCTACACCACGGCTCATACAGACAGGAATATAATTTATATATTTGGGAAGCTCCCCGGCGAAACCTAAATCATTATCACATATAAATGAAATTTGCCAGTCGGGATGTTTTTTGTTTATATATTCAGCTTGAGCAGTAACAAAAGCCCTCAGTGTAGTGGAAACGGTTGTTACAAAACAGATTTTCATTGTTTTTCACCGCTTTTAATCTTTTTCGCAGGAACACCTACATAGGTGTCCGCGTCGTGAATATCTGCTATTATAACTGCGCCTGAGCCGACAATAACATTATCACAAACCGAAATAACGTTGTTCACAACACTGCCGGCGCCTATCCAGCAGCTATTACCTATTTTTGAAAAACCGCAAACTGTCGCCCTAGGCGCCACCATTGTAAACTCGCCGATTACGCAGTCGTGTTCTACAACGGCTCCTGTATTGATAATGGACTGTTCACCGATTTTGGCATCGGCATTTATTATTGCACCTGCCAAAACAACAGCACCGATGCCAAGCTTAGCAGATTTTGCAATAACAGCAGACGGATGAATAAGTGTTACATACTCTAATTTATATTTTTCAAAAATTTCTTTTCTAATCTTATTGTTGCCTATTCCGATAACAAATTTTGCACTATGGGCATAGTTTTCACAAATCTCTACCCTGCCTAATCTTTTTAACGACAGCATTTCGGTAACCCTGTCATTATCATCTAAAAAACCAACAACATTGTAGCCTGTTTTTATAGCTAAATCGGCAATCACCTTTGCGTGACCGCCCCCGCCTATAATAATTAAATCAGACATTTACCGTCTCCTTTTCGGTTCCCTTAAATTCTTCCATAGTAACCGACGTTTCAGAAGTTATACCCTTTCGGGCAAAAACAGCACCTACTGTTTTAAAAATAATCTTTACGTCACTCCAAAAGGTAATATTATGTACATACTCAACATCAAATGCGAATTTTTCTTCCCACGACACTGCGTTTCTACCGCTTGCCTGCGCAAGACCCGTAAGTCCCGGGCGCACAAGATGTCTTTGCTTTTGCTGCTCATTATAGAGTGGTAAATACTTAACGAGTAACGGTCTTGGTCCGATAATCGACATATCACCCTTTAAAATATTTATAAGCTCGGGCAATTCGTCAATGCTGGTAGAGCGAATAAACTTGCCGTATTTTGTAAGGCGCTTGTCATCGGGTAAAAGCTCACCGTTTTCATCGGTTTCGCAGGTCATTGTGCGAAATTTTATAAGCTTGAATATCTTTTCATCTTTTCCCGGTCTATCCTGCGTAAAGAAGGGGTTGCCCTTCATTATGATTGCGCCCAATATGATAAATAAAAGCAGAAAGGGTGACAAAACCAATAACGCGAATAGTGACAGAGAAAAATCTAACAATCGTTTTATGTATTTTTGGTACATAGGTTTCTCCTATCAAAACATACTTTTTATAATTTCAATTACTCGGTCCTGCTCGGCTTCGGTCATCTTTATATCACTCGGCAGGCAAAGTCCTCGTTTAAAGATATCCTCATTTACGGGGCTTGCCTCGCGGTAAATAAAGTCATATTCTTTAAACACGGGCTGCATATGCATCGGCTTCCAAATGGGGCGAGACTCTATGTTTTCCTCGTCGAGTTTTTTCATGATATCCATTGGGTCTACATCGCAACCCTCATCAACCGTAAAACAGGAAAGCCAGAAATTCGGTTTCATTCCGTCCATATAAGGATTCATTTTAACCGGAATATCCTTAAAAGCTTCTTTATAGCGATTATAGATTTTTTCCTTTAAATCGCGGTGCTCGTCAAGGTGTAAAAGCTGACCACGGCCAATACCTGCAACAACATTTGACATACGGTAGTTATAGCCTATCTCCTTATGCTCATACCAAGGCATCGGCTCACGAGATTGTGTTGCCCAGAAGAACGCCTTTTGTCTTGCAGCCGCATCAGCAGTTATAAGCATACCGCCGCCTGAGGTGGTTATAATCTTATTGCCGTTAAAGCTTATAACATTATACTTGCCAAACGTACCGCACTGCCTGTCCTTATATGTAGCCGAAAGAGCCTCTGCCGCATCCTCAACAATCACTGTATTATGCTCTTTACAAATCTCAATTATTTCGTCTATTTTAGCAGGAGTGCCGTAAAGGTGCGCCAAAACTACAACCTTGGCCTGCGGGTATTTCTCGAACGCCCGTCTTAAACACTCTGGGTCCATATTCCAGGTGTCCCTCTCAGAGTCGATAAACACCTGCGTTGCACCCTCATAAGAAACCGGATTTACCGTTGCCGCAAAGGTCATATCAGAGCATAAAACTATGTCTCCCCGTTTAACATTCGCTAACTTCATAGCCAAATGCAATGCCGCCGTTCCCGAGCACAGTGCCAACGACTTATAACCTTCGCCCAAATACTCGTTCATTTCTTCTTCGAAGGAGTCGCAATTAAATCCGAGCGGTGCTATCCAGTTTTTATCAAATGCCTCTTTTACAAACTCCAATTCCTCCCCGTGCATAGTGGGTGTGGAAAGTAAAATTCTTTTTGACATTACGATACTCCTTTTCTGTCATTATATATACATATGTAATAGTCGCATTATAAATCACTTTATTATACTACAATAACCTCTGCCTGTCAATAACGCGGATTTTGTAAATTTGTATAACAAAACCACTTTTTCTGTAAAATTATATGCTTTTTTGGTTATAAATAGCAAAAAAAATGCCCACAGATATGGATAATCACCATATCTGTGGGCATAACTTTTGTGACTGTATATTTAATATAGTTTATTTAGTCCTCGTTTATCTCGCGTACCATCTCTTGAACCTGAATCTCGGGGTCAGCATTATACATCGGCTCGATATCTTCTTTTTTCTTAACCCTTCTTAAATAATTGGTAGTTATTTTTACAACCAACGGAGAAAGTGCGAGCACACCGATAAGGTTAGGAATCATCATAAGACCGTTAAATGTATCTGAAATATCCCACGCAAGTGACGAGGTAAGAATTGCACCGAAAATAACGGTACATACATGAATTATACGGAAAATAAATGTTGTCTTGGCGCCGAACAGATACTCCCAAGCCTTTGAGCCGTAGTGTGACCAGCCAAGAACGGTAGTAAAGGCGAACAAGAACATTGCAATAGCAATAAATTTCTCGCCGATATTGCCCCATGAGAACACCGAGTTAAAGGCACCGCCAACAAGCGTTGCATCGGTATAGCCGTCTGCTATTTCACCGGTCAAAACATTAAATACGCCGCCGTCAAGACCGCCTGCGGTAAGTATAACAAGTGCCGTCATAGTACAAACTACCATGGTGTCGGCAAACACTTCAAATATACCCCACATACCCTGTTTTACGGGCTCTTTAACATTAGAGTTTGAATGCACCATAACCGAAGAACCAAGACCTGCCTCGTTTGAGAACACGCCGCGCTTAAAGCCCTGGGTGACAACCTTGCCGATAACAGCACCGATACCGCCGCCAACAAAAGCTTCGGGCTTAAATGCATTGACGAAAATTGCCTTAAAGGCGGGTAATATATTTGCATAGTTTACACCGATAATAACAAGGCTTCCAAAAACAAAAAGCACTACCATAAAGGGCACTATTTTTTCGGCAACATTAGCAATTCTCTTTAATCCTCCAAGAGTAATAAGGGCGGTAAGAACCATAATAATGGCACCGAGAATGATGTTATAAAGGGAAACGCCGGTAAACACTTCAACAGAAGAAAGAGCCGATACATCGAATGCCTGTGCCACGTTGGTAACTATCTTATTTACCTGTCCCATGCTTCCTATACCGAACGAAGCGAGCATCGCAAAAATACAGAAAAGAATTGCAAGTACCTTTCCTACATACTTCATACCCTTTTTCTTGCCAAGACCATTAGCAAGATAATACATAGCACCGCCGGACCATTCTCCGTTTTCGTTCTTGCGGCGATAATAAATACCAAGTACGTTTTCTGCATAGTTTGTCATCATTCCAAAAAATGCAGCTACCCACATCCAAAACACAGCGCCTGCGCCACCTATACATATAGCGGCGGCAACACCTGCAATATTTCCTGTTCCAACCGTTGCGGCAAGCGCGGTACAAAGAGCTTGGAAAGGAGAAATTGAGCCCTTTTCCTTGCTATGCTTGATAACATCCTTCTTAAAAAGACTACCAAGTGTCTGCTTAAACCACATACCAATATGTGAAACTTGGAAAAATTTTGTAAGTATGGTGACAATTATGCCGGTACCTACAAGTAAAAGTAGTCCGAAAGCGCCCCAAACAACACTATTGATTTCACCATTTACGCTTTCTATGGTTTGTAAAATTTTGTCCATTAAAATGAACCCCCTAAAAAAATATTTTCAGGCAAAAAACAAAAAAACCACTAACCAAAAGGATAGCGGTAAAAAACATAAGACAAAAAACTGCCTTTACGTCCCTTTAATTGCACTGTCCTTTTACCTGAGAGATTCGGGTTTCCCCTTGCACCTTCGGTACCCGTAAAGCACGGGCTTCTCCAGAGCCACATAACATTCCAGTCCCCATCCGTAGCCGGACGCCTGAGAGTTTTACTCCTTCGGCAGATTTAAAATCGTTCCCCAAAGAATGTCGTCGTCTTTATTAAGTTGATATTGATTTTAACATCATTTTGTCTTTATGTCAATATATATCGCTTTAAATTTCGAAAAAACTTGAAAAAAATAAAACCTTGCCATATTTTGTTGGCAAGGTTTTTTTGCGCACTGAAGAAGATGCTCTGTGTCGGTGAGATTTTGACCGCTCCGAGCGGTGCCCGAAAAAACTAATGTGCTCGAGACTTTGGCAGACAAAATTGCCTATCGCGGCACTTTTGCTGCGTCGCCGAACTCCCAAGGGAGTTCGCAATGTCCCAGAACAAAAAATAACCCGAAGCAACACAAATTGCTTCGGGTTATTTGGCGCGCTGAAGAAGATTCGAACTCCCGACCTTCTGGTCCGTAGCCAGACGCTCTATCCAGCTGAGCTATCAGCGCATATATTAAATTGTTTTTTCTTCTTCAGCGGCTGAAGAAGGTACTCTGCGCTCATTGTTTTTTCGACCGCTCCGAGCGGTGCCCGAAAAAAATAATGTGCTCGAGACTTTGGCAGACAAAATTGCCTATCGCGGCACTTTTGCTGCGTCGCCGAACTCCCGACCTTCTGGTCCGTAGCCAGACGCTCTATCCAGCTGAGCTATCAGCGCAAAAATATAAGCGGTATTAAATAACGCTAAAATATAATAACACACCATTTTAAAAATTGCAATAGGGAAAATTTATTTTTTTATTTTTCTTGTCAAAAGGTTGCATTATTTTTTTTTTAGTCTTATAATTAGTTTATAAATTTTGGGAGGAGATTTTATGTTCAAAAAATTTTTTTCTTTACTCTTGGTTGCTTTAATGCTTTTTTCAGTGGCCGCATGTAAAAAAGATATGCCGGTTGATACATCAAGCGACGATGCATCTCCTGTCGTATCACAAAACAATCCTTTTATTGTTAATCCTTTGACCGGTGTTGAGGATTTGCCGCGTGAGAAGGACAACCTACGTCCCGTTGCTATTATGATAGATAACGACGCAAATGCTCAGCGTTATGCTCAATCGGGCGTTAGTGAGGCTGATATTGTTTATGAAACCGAAACCGAGGGCGGCATAACCCGTCTTATGGCCGTTTTTCAGGATATTGAATCAGCTCCGCAGTTAGGGGATATCCGCTCGGCAAGATATGTATATGTTGATCTTGCTATGGGACATAATGCAATTTATATTCATCACGGTAAAGACCCTGACTTCTGCGCACCTCACCTCGCCGACCTTGATAACTTTGAAATTGGGGAGAGCACAGGCGCATGGCGTCACACCTACGGCGATGTTTTTTCTTGGCAGACATTGTTCTCTTCGGGTCAAAAAATAGCCGAAAATCTTAAAAAGAAAAACTGGCAGATGACACAGAAAGAAAATAAACCCTGGCAGACCTTTGCGGCACAGGATGAAACCATAACCTTGACAGGTGGCGCCGCGAATAAGCTTACCGCCGCATTTAACAGTAGCTACAAAACATATTTCACCTATGATGCCGAAACGGGTAAGTATATTAAGAAAAGTAACAAATTTGAAAATAAAGACCGTAACAGCAATGCAAAATATGCATTTGAGAATGTATTTATTTTGCAGACAAGGATGAGCTATTACGGTAATCAAGAATATCGCAGAGATATAGATCTTTCGAGCGGTGTAGGTTATTATGCCGTAAATGGTACATATGAAAAAATTAACTGGAAAAAAGGCAAGGATTCCGACCCGCTAGTATTTACAAAACAGGACGGAACACCCCTCACCTTAAGCGCCGGAAATACCTGGGTTTGCTTTATTAAAAAGGAAGCTGAAATCACTATCGAATAAAAAAGGAACCGAACGGAGCGTTCACATAGGGAGAATTTACCCGAAAAAGTGAATTTTTGCGGTCTGATGTGTTAAAAAAGCACGGTATGCGTCAGCATTACCGTGCTTTTTTCGTCTGTTAGCCCACTAAAAATTCATCTTCTTCGGGTGCGTGCAATTTTTTATTTCAAAACCAATTTCTCCCTATGTGAACGCTCCGGATGGCTCTTTTTTCCTTTATATATTATATTAATATAAATATTATTGAAAATTTGATTTTTTTATGTTATAATTACTTTGTATGAGTGTCTATATTGGCTATTAATAAAAACTTTTGTGGGTTGAATTTTTAAAAAATTTAGGGTAAGGAGAAAAAAATATGACCATCGAATCTCTTTCGGATATTTGGGAAGCGGTTTGCACAGAATGTAAAAAAAGTATAACCGAAATTGCCTTTAATGTCTGGCTTAAAGATTTAACACCCGTTTCTATGAATGACGGAAAATTAACTCTTTCTATTTATTCGGCATATAAAAAGCAGATTGTAGAAAGTAATTATCTCTCCCTTTTAAAGGAAAGTCTTAAACAGATAATGGGTTTTGATATGGAAATAAATATTTCTTTAGGCAACACAAATCCTTTAAATGAGGTTCAGACTCTCAACAATGACGAAAAATATACCTTTGAAAACTTTGTTGTAGGACAAACTAACCGTTTTGCTCATGCGGCGGCTCTGGCAGTTGTAAATAATCCTGCCTTTGAATACAACCCGTATGTTATTTATGGCCCTTCGGGTGTTGGTAAAACACATCTGATGTATGCAATAAAAAATGAAATCTCAAAAAGGCATGCAGGCATAAAGATTGAGTGTCTTCGCGGTGAGGCATTTATGAATCAGTTTATTCAGGCCTTAAATGAAGGACGTGAGGCAATAAATTCTTTTCAAGATAAGTACAGAAGCGTTGATGTTCTACTTATTGATGACCTTCATATTATTGCAGGTAAAGAACAAACACAAGAAGAATTTTTTAACACATTTAATGTTCTTCACGACAATAATAAACAAATAGTTGTTACACTTGACAGACCGCCAAAAGCTATACCTACTCTTGAAGACCGTATTCGCTCGCGACTGGAAAGCGGACTTCTTGCCGACATTACACCTGCCGACTTTGAAACAAGAGTTGGTATTATAAATAAAAAGGCAGAACAGTTAGGAATTACACTCAGCGAAGAAATCGTTTACGAAACGGCAAAGAAAATTATTGCTAATACCCGTCAGCTTGAGGGTGTAGTAAAAAAATTGCAGGCATACATAAAAATTGAAAATAAAACACCTACAATTCCCGTTCTTAAAAATTTTATAAGGGATGTTATTAACGATTTTCAGCCCGAGCCTATAAAAATAGAACATATTATAGAAGAGGTTGCAAGAACCTATCAGGTTAACGAAAATGATATTTTATCTTCTCGTAAAACTGCACAGCTTGTTCTTGCAAGGCAGATTTCCATGTATATTGCACGTGAAACTACAGATCTCTCTTACCAAGCTATTGGTGAAAGCTTTGGAAGAGATCACACAACAGCTCTTTACAGTGTAAGGAAAATTGAGGCATTTTTAAAGGAAAGACCTCACGAAAAGAAAATTGTTGATGATATTATAAGAAATCTTAAATCTGAATAGTTGTTAACAAAAATATCAACATTTCACTAACTTTTTATTAACACCATTGTTAATAAAATTTTAAGGCATTTTTTATTAACATTTTATCAAGAATTTTTTTAAGTATAAAAATTCTTAAATTAAACACTTTAAATCACTTTTTAACCGTTTTAACCGACAATAATACTACAACTTTAATTAACATTCATTTTAAGAGAAAAATTTTTTAATAAACTCAAAGGAGTGTCTTTTATGAAAATATCAGTTGAAAGAGAAAAAATCCTTGAAGCAGTAAATCATTTATCACGTATAGTCACAGCTAAAACCTCCCTTCCCGTTCTTGAAGGAATTCTTATTTCTGCCGAACAGGGCAAGGTAACACTTATAAGCTATAATCTTGAGATGGGTATGAAAAAAGAAATATATGCCCATACCGAACAGGATGGAGACATTGTTATAAATACAAAGCTGTTAGCTGAAATTTTAAGAAAGATGAACGGTATAAGTGTTGAAATTTCAACAGATGACCGTTTAATGTGCCATATCTCTTGCGGCAGCGCAAATTTTGATATTATGGGTATGGCAGCAACTGATTTTCCTGAAATACCTTCTGTTACAGCATTAAACAGTTTTTCTTTAAGCGGTGAAATTCTTTCTAATATGGTAAGAAGAACAATATTTTCGGTGGCACAAAATGAGGGAACCCGTCCAATTCTTACAGGTGTTAAGGTAAGTGTAAGAGAAGATAGTATCACATTTGTTGCTATAGATGGACACCGTTTAGCTATAAGAAAAGAAAATATAAATATTGGTACCGAGGCAGATTTAATAATCGCAGGCAGAGCAATTAGCGAGGTTATTAAGCTTATAAGGGACGAAGAAGAAGAAATTGATATTTCCTTTAGTTCTAATTTAATAAGCTTCCAGATTAACGGATATACATTTATTTCTCGTTTATTAGAGGGTAACTTTGTTGATTATGAAAAAACAATACCTAAAACATATAAGCAGAGAATTTTTGTAAACACAAGAGAGCTTATAAATACTATTGACAGAATTAGTCCTATTATAAACGATGCTTTTTCTACCCCTGTAAGATGTAATATAAGCGAAGAAAATATTTTATTTAGTTGTTCTTCAGCCGTAGGACGTGCAACCGAAAACTTCCCTATTACACTTGAGGGTGAAGAATTTGAAATAGGTCTTAACAGCCGTTATTTATTAGATGCCTTAAAGGCTGCTGAAACCGAAAATGTTAAGATTGAATTTAATGGTGCGACATCAGGTGTTTTGGTAAAACCGGTAGAAAATGACGAATTTCTTTATATGGTAATGCCAATGAGGTTAAAATAATGAATTTTAAGAGTATTAAGATTAAAGAAGATTTTATACGCCTTGATTCTCTTTTAAAATTTGCAGGTTTAGTTTATACCGGAGGCCACGCAAAAATGGTTATACAAAACGGTGAGGTTAAGGTAAATGGCGAAATCTGCTTAATGAGAGGAAAAAAGATTTATAAAAACGATAAAGTAGAATTTGAAAATCAAGGAATTATTGTTGAATAAATGATTATAAAAAGTATTTCCTTTAAAAATTTTAGAAATTTAAAAGAATTAAGTATTATTCCACATAAAGAAAAAAATATAATTTGCGGTGAAAATGCACAGGGAAAAACAAATATAATTGAAGCCGTCTGGCTTTTTACAGGTGCTAAAAGCTTTAGAAATGCAAAAGAAAGTGAAATGATTGCATTTAATAAGCAAAAAGCAGAAATTTATATTAGTTTTGTGAGTGCAGGTATTGAAAATGAAATAAAAATTCAAATCGACGAAAAAAAGAATTTTTATTTTAACGATAAAAAGGTTAAAAGCTCGGCAGAAATTGCGGGAAAATTCAATGCTATTATTTTTTCACCGTCAGATTTATCTTTAGTTATTGACGGACCATCTGTCAGAAGAAAATTTTTAGATATAGCTGTCGGACAGATTTATCCTAACTATATTGAAATACTAAAAAATTATAATCGTGCAGTGATGCAGAGAAATAATATTTTAAAAGACTGTTATAGAGATGCGTCACTTAAATTTTTACTCGAAGATTATGAGGAAGTAATAGCCGAAAACGGTGAAAAAATTATTAAATACCGAAAAGAATATATAGAAAAATTAAAAAAAGCGGCACCAAAAATATATGAAGGAATTTCCGGAAATAAAGAAATTTTAGAAATTGAATATATTTGTTCTTCAAGTGAAGGAAAGCTTAAAGAAAATATTAAAAATTCCCGAAAAGATGATATTTTAAGGGGTGTAACCTCGGTTGGTCCGCACAGAGATGATATTTTATTTAAAATAAATTCACTTAATTGCCGCGATTTTGGCTCGCAAGGGCAAAAACGAAGTGTTGCGCTTACCTTAAAATTAAGTGAAGCACAAATTATTAAGGATATTACGGGCGAGCAACCCGTTGCCCTCTTAGATGACGTTATGAGTGAGCTTGATAAGGGACGGCAGGAATATATTTTAAATCATATTGACGGTTGGCAGGTATTTATAACCTGTTGTGAAAGCTCACATTTTGAAAATCTTAAAGAGGGTAAAATTTTTATTGTAAAAGACGGTGAAGTTTTTTAATGTACATACATTTAGGACAGGAAACCTTGGTAAAAAAAGAGGATATAATAGGCATATTTGATATGGATAATGCTACGGTTAGCCGACATACGCGAAAATATCTCAATGTTGCTGAAAAAAATGGCGAGGTTCTTGTTGTATCCTACGAATTGCCAAAATCCTTTATAGTTTGTGGAAAACCAAAAAGTAAACGTAAAAAAATATATATTTCACAGCTTTCATCTTTAACTCTTTTAAAGAGAAGCGAACAAATAATAACCAACGATTAAAAGAAATGGAGAAAAAACATGGAAGAAAATGTAAATATGCCGGTACAAGGTAATTATGATGAAAATTCCATACAGGTACTTGAGGGTCTTGAAGCAGTAAGAAAAAGACCCGGTATGTACATAGGCTCAACGGGTGAGAGAGGATTACACCATTTAGTATATGAAATTGTGGATAACTCTATCGACGAAGCCTTAGCGGGATATTGTGATAAAATCACCGTTGAATTATTAGATGACGGTATTGTAAGGGTAACCGATAACGGCCGTGGTATACCTGTGGGAATAAATCCTCAAAAGGGAATTCCTACCGTAACCGTTGTATTTACAATTCTTCACGCAGGCGGTAAATTTGGCGGCGGCGGATACAAGGTATCGGGTGGTTTACACGGCGTTGGTGCTTCGGTTGTTAATGCTCTATCCTCTTGGCTTGAGGTTGAGGTTAGTGACGGTAAAAACGTATATAAGCAGCGTTATGAAAAGGGCAATATTGTAACCGACCTTGAGATTATAGGAAATACAGACAAAACAGGTACCGTTGTTACCTTTAAGCCCGACCCGACAATATTTACTGATACAACTGTTTATGATTATGATACACTTCTCACCCGCCTTCGCGAGCAATCCTTCTTAAATGCAGGCATCAGAATTGCACTTACAGATAAAAGAACCGATGTGTTTGAGCCTAAAAGTGATGAGTTTTATTATGAGGGCGGTATACGCTCTTACGTTGAATTCTTGCTTGAAGGTATTAAAAAAGAAAAGCTCAACAGTGAGGTTATCTATTTAAGCGGCGAAAAGCAGGATGAATCGGCAGAAATCGCACTTATTTGGTCGACGGCATACGATAATAAGATTATGTCGTTTGCAAACACTCTCCATACAATAGACGGTGGTACGCACGAGCAGGCATTCCGCCAGACAGTTGCGCGTGTTGTAAACAAATATGCACACGATTTTAAAAAGCTTAAGGTAGATTCGGACAACCTTAAGGGTGAGGATATAATGGAGGGTCTTGTTGCCGTTGTTTCGGTTAAGCTTTCGGACGCACAGTTTGAAAGTCAGACCAAGGCAAAGCTCGGTAACACCTCTATTGGTACACTTGTAAGAAATATAGTTAATGATAAGCTTTATCAGTATTTAGAGGAGCATCCCGCCGAGGCCAAAATAGTTATTGAAAAGGCTATTGCGGCTTCAAATGCACGAGAGGCGGCGCAAAAAGCAAGAGATGCCTCTCGAAACAAGGCAGGTATCGGCGGTAAAACCCGTATGCCCGAAAAGCTTACCGACTGCATTTCGGATGACCCGACCAAGACAGAAATATTTATCGTCGAGGGTGATTCGGCAGGTGGAAGCGCAGTTGAGGGACGAAACTCAACCTATCAGGCAATACTGCCTCTTTGGGGTAAGATGCTTAACGTTGAGAAGGCAAGGGATGATAAGGTTTACGGTAACGATAAATTAACACCCGTTATTGTGGCACTCGGTACGGGAATTGGTGAGAATTTTGATATTAATAAATTAAGATACGACAAAATTGTTATTATGGCCGATGCCGACGTCGACGGTAGTCATATCAGAACGCTTTTACTCACCTTCTTCTTCCGCTATATGCCCGAGCTTATTGAAACGGGACATATTTATTTGGCACAGCCTCCCCTTTATAGAGTTTCAAAGGGTAAAAAGCATTTTGATGCTTTTACAGATGAGGAAAAGGCGAAGTATATAGAGGAGCTCGGCGGCACAGCCGACGTACAGCGCTATAAGGGTCTTGGTGAAATGGACCCCGAACAGCTTTGGGAAACAACACTTAACCCTGAAGTTAGAACAATGCTTAGAGTTACAATGAGTGACGCGGCACTCGCTGATGAAACCTTCACAATGCTTATGGGCGAAGAGGTTGAGCCGAGAAAACAGTTCATTGAAGAAAATGCGGTATTTGCTACCGACCTCGATATTTAAGGAAAGGAGAGTAATAAAATGGCTAAGCAAGAAAAGGTTTATTGGCCGGAAAATGAAGAAACCACCATTTTACCGGTAGAAATTGTTGACGAAGTTAAAAACAGTATGCTGCAATATGGTATGAGCGTACTTGTAGGCCGAGCTCTCCCCGATGTTAGAGACGGTTTAAAGCCTGTTCACCGCAGAATTCTTTATACAATGTACGAAAACGGACTTACTCCAGAAAAGGCATACCGTAAGTGTGCCGATACAGTAGGTTCGGTTCTTGGTCGTTACCATCCGCACGGTGACTCATCGGTTTACGATGCAATGGTACGTATGGCGCAGGATTTCTCACTTCGCTATCCCCTTATTGACGGACACGGTAACTTTGGTAACATTGACGGTTATCCCCCTGCGGCATATCGTTATACCGAGTCAAAAATGAATAGACTTTCTCTCAATATGCTCGATGATATTGAAAAGGATACAGTTGATTTTGTACCCAACTATGACGACCGTCTAAAAGAGCCCACCGTTTTGCCCGTGCGTTTTCCGCAGCTGCTCGTAAACGGCTCAAGCGGTATTGCTTTTGGTATGGCAACCGAAATTCCGCCGCATAACCTGGGTGAGATTATCGACGGTATGTGCTATTTAATAGACAACCCCGAGGCAGAGCTTTCGGAGCTTTGTGAATATATTAAGGGCCCCGACTTCCCTACCGGCGGTATGATAATGGGTATGAGTGGTATTCGTGCCGCTTATGCCACGGGTAAAGGCAGAATTATAGTTCGCGGTAAGGCAGAAATTGAGGAAACCAAAAACGGTAAATTCAGAATTATAATTACCGAGATTCCATACAAGGTTAAAAAGAAGGACCTTGTTAAGAAAATTTATGACCTTGCGAGCGAAAAGCGAATTGAGGGCATTGATGACGTAGTTGACTACTCGTCAAAGCGTGACGGTGGTATTAGAATCGTTGTTGATATTAAGCGCGACGCTAACCCGCAGGTTGTACTTAATAAGCTTTATTCTTATACAGAATTGCAGACAACCTTTGGTGCTAATCTTATTGCTATTGTAAATGGCAAGCCTCAGATACTTACTCTTAAAGAAATGCTTCAAAACAGCATTGATTTCCAGTGTGAGATTATCGAGCGCAGAACTCGCTTTGATATGAAAAAGGCGCAGGAACGCGCACATATTCTCGAAGCGCTCAAAAAAGCCATAGATTTTATTGATGAGGTTATTGCAATTATTCGTTCAAGCAAGACAATACCCGAATCGAAGGATGCTCTTGCCGAGCGTTTCGGATTTGATGATATTCAAACCACCGCTATTGTACAGATGCAGCTTGGAAAGCTTGCAGGTCTTGAAAAGCAGAAGATAGAGGATGAACTCCAGGAAAAGTACGACTTTATTAAGGAATGTCAGGAAATCCTTGGCGACCACAGACGCGTACTCGATATAGTAAAGACCGACTCGCTAAATCTTAGGGATAAATATGCCGACGACCGACGCACCGAGATTACAATGGTTTCGGGCGAGGTTGATATTGAGGACCTTATTCCTGAAGAGGAATGTGTTATCACCAAAACAGTTAACGGATATATTAAGCGTGTTGCGGCTGACGAATATAATGTTCAGCACCGCGGCGGCAGAGGTGTAAGAGGTATTACAACTCGCGACGACGATATAACCGAGAATATGTTTGTATGCTCAACACACGACTATATTATGATGTTTACAAACATAGGCCGTGTTTACAGATTAAAGGCATACGAAATTCCCGAGGGCACAAGGACGTCCAAGGGTATGAACGTTGTAAATATCGTTCCGCTGCAGCCGGATGAAAAAATTTCAATGATTCTCCCCTGCCCCGAGCTCGACGGCGACCAGTTCATCTGTATGGGTACCAAGGATGGCGTTATTAAGCGTACAAGCATGGACGACTTTAAGAACACCCGTAAGACAGGTATTATCGCATTGGCGCTCGATGAGGGCGACGAGCTCCGTTTTGTAGCGCTCACCCGCGGCGAATCGTCGCTTTTGGTTGCTACTAAAAAGGGTAAGAGCATTCGCTTTATGGAAAGTGATGTTCGTCCTATGGGTAGAACGGCACGTGGTGTGCGTTCAATCAAGCTCGCCAAAAACGATGAAGTAGTATCTATGGCGGTTTGCGATGAAGATACCGTTCTTCTTACCGTAACCGAAACGGGTTACGGACGCAGAAGCCCCATAAGCAACTACCGCATCCAGACAAGAGGCGGCGGCGGTACAACTAACTACCGCACCGAGAAGTTCGGTGACGTTGCGGCGGTTATGGCGGTTAAGGATACCGAGGATGTAATTATGATTTCATCTGACGGTGTTATTATAAGAATTGCGGCTAAGGATATAAGTGTATTCGCCCGTCCTTCAAAGGGCGTAAGAATTACCGACCTTAGAAACCGCCAGGGTGCAAAGGTTCTGTCGGTAGCTAAGGCAGAGCATGATGAAGAAGAGGTAAACACTGTTCCCGAAGCACCCGAGGCAGATGCAGCAGAGGAAGCCACCGACGATAAGGAGTAAAAATAGTTGCAGGATAATACAAATAATGGCGAATTAATAAAAACTCCCAAAAATTTAGAAAAAAAGGCAATAAAAAAATCGGCATTAAAGATAGGAGTTACGCTTCTTGTCGTTTTTGGAGTAATGTTTTTCTGGTCTGTGCCGGTATTGGTTGTGACAACCCTTATGGGCATTCCCATCTCAAGTGTTGAAGCCTTTATAGCCGAGCCTATTATAAATATGCTATTGCAAACAGTTATGATGATTTTTATGTTGCTGTTGCCCTTCTTAATTCTGGCAAGGACCGAAAAAATCAAAACGGGCGAGAGCATAAGTTTTGCCGCACCAAAAAGAAAAATTACATTACCGTTTATTATGGCGGCATCGGCTTACGGATTCTTAATATCGGCGGTTGCGAATGTGCTTATAGCATTTCTGATGTCCTTAGGTGTTTCGGTGCCTAATGTAGATATCACCTACCCTACCGACATACCGGGAATAATAATTACAGTAATTGCGGTAGTGCTTATGCCTTCATTTGTTGAAGAGTTTGCAATAAGAGGTGTTGTACTCGGAATGCTTCGCCGCTACGGTGACGGCTTCGCCATTGTTTGCTCATCACTTATTTTCGGCTTGATGCACGCAAGCATAACCCAAATACCTTACGCATTTTTATTTGGTATTATTTTGGCAATTGCCGCTATAAAAACCGAATCCATATGGACTTCCGTAGTACTGCATATGATTAACAATGCCCTTTCGGTTGGTTTTAGCTATGCAGAATTGTTTTTAGGAAGCGAGACCACACAAATTGCCGAGCAGATACTGGTCTTAGTGCTGGTAATTGTTTCGGTTGTGGGTACGGTGTTGCTTTTAAAGCGTGATTCACAGTCGCTGAAAATCGAACAAGCAAAAACACTCAGCAGTGAAAAGGAGAAAATTTTATATTTTGTTCTTTCCCCCGCTGTAATTTTGTGTATAATCGTGTCGGTTTTATTTGGTTTCTTGCTTAGATAATGAAAAAGGAGAAAAAATTCAAACAATTTTTTCTCCTTTAACTTTATTCACATTTAAATAGGTGATATTATGGATAGAAAATTTATGGATTTAGCGCTCATTCGTGCTCGGCGTGCGGGTGAAGACGGCGAAGTACCAGTTGGTGCAGTAATTGTTCGTGACGGTAAGGTCATTGGTACGGGACGAAACAGACGAGAGAAGACTCACAATGCACTGGCGCATGCCGAAATAGAGGCTATAAACGCCGCTTGCGCTGAGGTTGGCGACTGGCGACTTGATGATTGCGAGCTTTATGTTACACTTGAGCCTTGCCCTATGTGTAGCGGCGCGATTATAAATTCACGAATTAAAACGGTTGTATTTGGTGCGTACGACACCAAGGCAGGCTCGCTGGGCTCCATTGCAAATTTTGCCAATATACCCTACGCCTACACGCCTGAGGTTTACGGCGGTATCAGTGAAAACGAGTGCCGCGACCTTCTGACCGAGTTCTTTAAGGATATGCGTAAATAAAATGATTAAGAAAAAAATCAAAGAAATTTTAGCGTCGGCAGGCATAGAGGAGTGCTCGGTTTGCGAGTTTTCATTTGTGGCGCAAAGGCTTTTAGATTGCCGTGCGAAAGCCCGACTGCCCGAGAACGCAAAAAGCATAATTATGGCGGCGTTTCCTTACCGAGTAAAAAAGGAAAAGCCTAAAAACATCAGCCGATATGCTGCCGTAAAGGATTATCATATTGTTTGTAAAGAAATGCTTGAAACGGCTAAAGGTATGCTGGAAGCAGCTTTCCCTAATAACTGTTTTGAGGTTTTTTTGGACAACTCCCCCATACCTGAGGTTGCCGCGGCACACCATAGCGGACTGGGGATTCTTGGTAAGAACGGACTGATCATCAACAAAAAATACGGTTCATATGTTTTTTTGGGAGAGATTGTGACCAATTTAAGAGTTGTTGCCGATAAAGGCGGCGAAAAATGCCGGGATTGTGGACGATGCATTTCCGCCTGCCCTATCAATATGCGCAAAGAACACTGCCTATCGGCTGTAAACCAGCAAAAAAAGCTGCTAAATGATACACAAGTCGAGCTTATAAAACAAAGCGGTTGCGTCTGGGGTTGCGATATTTGTAGCGAAGTGTGTCCCCATAACAAAGATGTGCAAAACACCTATATTGATGAGTTTATAAATTCTTATCGAAACGAGTACCTTTTGGGCGAGGACATGAATGAACGTGCATATATGTGGCGCGGCAAAGAGGTAATCGAGCGAAACAATAAAATAATAACCGATAAATAATACAGGGGTTAGCGAATTAACTCCTGTATTTCTTCTTTTGTGACGGTTTTGCTGACAAATAAAAAGATAATGTATAAAAGAACTGATATAGCACCTACTAAAACAACATATAAAAGGGATGAAAGGTTGAGTGTGCTAAACGTTGCGGCACTTATAAGTGTTACACCTACGGCATAAACGCAGGGGAATATAAGGTTGCTTAAAATCTGCAGTTTGATTTTTGCCTCTTTTATAAGGCGGTGCATATTGAGAAAGCAGGTCAATATATTGCTGAAATACATTATACCGAGAAATCCCGTTTGACCGTAAATAGGCACGAGTAAATATATAAGTACAACGCGAGCTGACGAATCAAGCACCGAATGGCGAAAGGTCACCATCTGCAAGTCAAGTCCCTTTAATATGCCGTCAGATATGCTGTCAAGGTACATAAGCGGCACTAAGGGTGCGAGATATTTTATTAGTGTGCCAACCGAGCGGTCACCGTAAATCAGCTCACCTAAATGCTCACCGCAAACATAAAAAATCATACCGAAAATGAGCCCGACAAGAAGGGTGATTTTGACTACCTGCGAAACCAGGCGTGCTATAATGCGGCGGTTATCGGTTGCAGCGGCTTCGCTGATTTCGGGTATCAGCAGAGTGGTTATCGAATTAAGCAGGGTAGACGGGAAGAAGAGTATAGGCAACGCCATACCTTTTATCATACCGAAAAAGGATAGCGCACTGCTGTTTTCGGCGCCGAATTCTACCAGTTTTTTCGGCACAAGTATGTTTTCAAGGGTGCGAAGCCCCGAATTTATGTATTTACCGCTTGTTATGGGTCCTGCGATATGAAGTATTTTTGAAAAAACCGAAAAGGGCGGAGCGGAGCGACCGCCGCAGTTTAAAAGACGGTTGCTGTCGTTACGGTAAAAAAAGTATAGGTAGCCGCAGGACAACATTTCGGCAACCGTATCACCGAGTAAAACGGCCGCGCAAGAGTAAGCGATACCGTATTGGTTGAGGTGTGAAACGAGGAAAAATACCGTTATAAGACGAACAATCTGTTCAAAAATCTGGGCGGAGCTCGGCGGCAGAGTTTTTCGCCTTGCGATAAAGTAGCCCTTTATACAAGATGATACACCCATAAAGAACAACGAGAAACATAGGGTGCGAAGTGAAAGTGCGGCATCTGAATTGCCTATAAAATGCTTGGCTATTGGGCTGGCGAAAGCGAATATCAGGGCGCACGAAAGCGCGGCTATTGTGAGCGTTAGCGAAAAAGAACGCCGCATTATCTTTTTAACACCGCTCTTGCGTCCTAAAATCAGTTCATCGGCAACAAGACGGGTGACGGCGGTTGAGATTCCGCCGGTGGCAAAGGTTGCAACAAGAACATAGAACGAGAACACCAATTGATACAAACCGATACCCTCACTGCCGATGCGTCCCGCAAGCCAGACCTTAAAGAAAACGCCAAGCAATCGAAGCACAAGCGAGGTTACGGTCATAACAAGAGCGTTTTTAATAAATATAACCTTTTTCACGATATCACCCAAGGATTGAAATTTTTTTATAAAAGTAGTAGAATATAATATATATATTTAGGGAGAAGGTTTGTTATGCCAAGTCCGTTAGCAGACAGAGTAAGACCAACAAGCATTGATGAGGTGTGCGGTCAGCATCATTTGCTCGATGAGGGCAAGGTTCTCAGGCGGATAATCGATTCGTCAGAAATACCCAATCTTATTTTTTACGGTCCGTCGGGTGTCGGAAAAACGACGGTCGCTAATATAATTGCCGAAAAGTGTGGCAAAAAGCTGTACCATCTTAACGCAACGACGGCATCAACCGCTGATGTCAAGGCCATAATAGACAGTCTTGATACCATTGAAGCAATAAACGGCGTCTTATTATATCTTGACGAAATTCAGTATTTCAATAAAAAGCAGCAGCAGATAATGCTTCAGTATATCGAGAACGGTGACATTACGCTGATTGCTTCGACCACAGAAAACCCGTATTTTTATGTTTACAATGCAATACTCAGTCGTTCGACGGTGTTCGAGTTTAAGACGCTTTCAAGTGAGGATATTATAATTACCTTAAAGCGTGCCGTTTCGATTTTACAGGAAGAAAAAAATATAGAAATTGAAATTTCGACAGAGAATATTGCAAAAATCGCACGCTCGGCGGCAGGAGATGTGCGCAGAGCGCTTAATACGCTCGATTTGTGTGTGCTGACGGCAGATGCTGCCGATGATAAAGTAGTGGTTACCGATGAAATAGTAGAGCAACTGCTGGCTAATTCGTCGGTCAGATATGATCGTGAAGGGGACGAGCACTACGATATAATTTCGGCTTATCAGAAGTCGATGCGTGGCAGTGATCCCGATGCGGCAATATATTATCTCGGAAGATTGCTGGCGGCAGGCGATATACAGAGCGCCTGCAGACGACTGCTTGTGTGCGCTAATGAGGATGTGGGACTTGCATATCCGCAGATAATACCCATCGTTAAGGCCGCAGTAGATACCGCCTTGCAAGTAGGACTTCCCGAGGCGAGAATCCCGCTTGCCAATGCGGTTATTCTGGTTGCCACAAGTCCTAAATCGGTTACGGGACACGACGCTATCGCGGCGGCAATGGCTGATATTGAAAAGGGCATCACGGGCGATATACCAAGACATCTGCAAAACAAGCATTTCGACGGGGAAGATGCCTTGGTTAAAGGGCAGAACTATCTTTATCCGCATAGCTACCCGAATCACTATGTTAAACAGCAATATCTACCAGACAAGTTTAAAAGCAAAAAATATTACGAGTTCGGCGATAATGCATCTGAGCAAAAATTCGCAGAATATTGGAAAAAAGTAAAAAATGAAAAATAATTTACCACAAATGGTATTAAATGGTAAAAATATAGTGTTTCGAATAAATTCTTATAAAAAGCAAATAATGTAGTAGAACTTATTATTTCAGAGGTGCATCACAGAAATGGTTTGGCGGTTGCTGATATCCTTTTTAGTTGGCGGATTTATTTGCTTAATAGGACAAATTTTAATAGATTACACTAAATTAACCCCTGCAAGAATACTTGTTGCGTATGTTGTTTCGGGTGTTGTGCTGACGGCGGTAGGTATTTATCAGCCCTTGGTCGATTTCGCAGGCACAGGCGCGACGGTTCCCTTGACGGGATTTGGCTATAGTCTTGCTAAGGGTGTCGAAACGGCGGTAACACAATATGGTCTGATTGGCGCACTGACCGGAGGACTTACCGCTACCGCCGCAGGTATTACATCAGCTATTTTATTGGGACTTTTAATGAGCCTGATTTTCCGTTCAGGAGATAAATCTTAATATAAATGTGTATAAAAAGGTTTGACAGGCAGTTGTCCGTCAGACCTTTTTGTTTCACGTGAAACGTTTTGGTATATTTTTAATACTTTTGTTTTTGTATTTTTCTTTACCTTTTGTGTCGGCTATGCTATAATATTATCAGAAAATTAAAAAGTGGTGAAATTAATGGGCAAAATTATAGCCGTAGTTAATCAAAAAGGCGGAGTTGGCAAGACAACAACGGCGGTAAACCTTGTTGCAGGCATAGGTAATGCAGGAAAAAAGGTTCTTTTGATTGATGCCGACCCACAGGGCAATTCAACCAGTGGTTACGGAATAAATAAGCGAGATGTAGTTTTTTCTTCGTATGATTTGCTTATAGGCTCGCAAAAAGCCGATGTGACTATTCGTTCAACGACCTTTAAAAATGTAGATATAATACCTGCTAATATGGACCTTGCGGGTGCCGAGGTTGAGCTTATCAGCATAGAAAACCGTGAAGCCCAGTTAAAAAAGGCACTGGCGCTGATACGTGAGCAGTATGATTACATATTTATAGACTGTCCGCCATCGTTGGGACTAATAACAATCAACGCGCTTACCTGCGCCGATACGCTGCTTGTGCCGATTCAATGCGAGTATTACGCTATGGAGGGTCTATCACAGCTTATGGCGAGCGTGCGTCAGATAAAAAGGCTGTATAACGCAGGACTTGAGTTAGAGGGCGTATTGCTTACTATGTATGATGCAAGACTTAATTTAACCCAACAGGTCGTGGCAGAAATCAAGAAATTCTTTGCAAATAAGCTGTATGAAACGAAGATACCGCGTGCAGTACGACTTTCAGAGGCGCCGAGCTACGGTATGCCGATTCAGTACTATGACCGCAGATGCAAGGGCGCAAAAGCATATGATGAGCTGGCTAAGGAATTTATTAAGCGAAATAACCGACATTTTTAACAAGGAGAGATAAAAATGCAGAATAAAAAGGGTGGACTTGGCAGAGGGCTTGATGCGCTGTTTAATGATAATTCAACCGACAGAAACGATTTAATAGAGGTTAAACTCATTGATATTGAGCCGAATAAGGGGCAGCCAAGAAAGAATTTCGACGAAAAGGCACTGGCAGAGTTGTCAGAAAGTATTAAAGAGCATGGTTTATTGCAACCTATTATCGTAAAACCGCTTACAAACGGTACATACAGAATAATTGCGGGCGAAAGACGTTGGCGCGCCAGCCGAATGGCAGGACTTGATACTGTGCCCGTTATAATTAAGGATTTTGATGATAAAGAGGTAATGGAGGTTGCGCTGATAGAGAATTTACAGCGTGAAGACCTGAATCCCGTGGAAGAAGCGATGGGATATCGCTCGTTAATGGATAACTTTGGTATGACGCAGGAGCAGGTGGCGCAAAGGGTGGGTAAATCCCGCTCGGCCGTGGCAAATGCGTTGCGATTGCTAAATTTAAAGCCAAATGAGCTGGAAATGCTCAAAAGTGGCAAGATTACGGCAGGTCATGCCAGAGCGCTATTGGCGGCCGCAGACGCGCTTACCCGTGAGCAGATGGCTGAAATGGCGGCCAACGGCGCTTCGGTGCATGAGCTTGAGCGAATTGCACGTGCATCACACCGCAAAAGAACAAACAGGGAGCCGTCAATGTCGGGCAGCGGGTTTTATGCCGAGGTTGAATTGGCACTCAAAGAGGCGTTACACCGAAAGGTCAAGGTTACAAAGCTTGGCGAGGACCACGGCGCAATTACCATTGAGTTTTACGGCGATGAGGAATTGCGGGATATAGCCGCAAAGCTCGGAAAGATGTATTAAAAAACAAAAAGGATGTTTCACGTGAAACATCCTTTTTGTTTTGCCATTAAGTTATACACAGAGGAGAAGCTATTCATTTACTATTATATCCTCAAATGTGGCGTTTATTAGCTTACAAAGAGTTTGGGGATTTAGCTCTATCTGCTTGCCGACACGTCCTGCGCTGACATAAAATGTATCAAAATCCTGTGCGCTGTTATGTATAACTGTGCGAAAGGGCTTTTTCATACCAATTGGTGAACAGCCGCCGTGAATATAACCCGTAAGGGGAAGCAGCTCCTTTTGCTTAATCATAGCAATTGATTTTGTGCCGACCGCCTTTGCCGCCTTTTTTAAATCGAGTGTTTCGGCAACGGGGACACAAAACACATAATGAGCGCCCGTATTGCTTACGGTTACAAGCGTTTTAAAAACTTTTTCGGTTAGTTCGCCTAAGACCTGTGCAATAATGACACCTTCGATAATATCGGCAGAGTATTGGCGGGGCGTATATTGTATTTTATTTTGGTCAAGCATACGCATAACATTTGTTTTTTCCATTTTAGCCTTTCTGTTTACATAATATAGATTATGTAAACTAATCAAACAATATATTAGATAATTCAGCAAGCTGGTCTAATGTCAACTGCTCGCTACGTACACTATCGGGCAAGCCGAGTGTTGACAGAGCCTCACGCAGCTTGTCCTTTGATAACCCAATCGAGTTAGAAACGGTATTTATGAGTGTTTTTCTGCGTTGAGCGAAGCACGCCCTGACAAAACCGAAAAACTTTTTTTCGTCCTTTAGGTCTAATGGTGCGCTGTCCCTTATTTTCAGCTGTATTACGGCCGAATCTACATTCGGCGGTGGCATAAAGCTTGTGCGGTCAACGCCAAAGAGAATTTCGGCAATAGCGAAGTAGCTTACAGCGACCGTTACGGCACCCGCCTGTCTTGTGCCGACGGTGGCGCACAGACGTTCTGCGGCCTCCTTTTGCACCATTACGGTTATTGAATCTATCGGAAGGCGACTTTCAAGCAGCTGCATAATTATTGGGGAGGTTATATAATAGGGCAGGTTTGCACAGACACAAACCCTTTTGCAGTCGGCAAATTCCTCTTTGATAATTTTTGAAAGGTCTAATTTCATAGCATCTCCGAAAATTACCTTAATATTATCAAATTCAGCCAAGGTTTTCGGTAATATCTTTTTAAGTCTTTCATCAAGCTCTATAGCGACAACCTTTTTAGCAATACGGCCGAGCTCCTGCGTCAGAACTCCGACACCGGGGCCGATTTCTATAACGCCCGTATCCCCGTCGCACGCGGCGGCGGCCATTGCGGGACAAACCGAACTATCAATAAGAAAGTTTTGCCCCAAAGATTTTTTAAATGAAAAGCCCTCACTTTTTAACAGTTTTTCAAGTGTTTTTATATCGGCGAGATTCAATAACTTCACTCCCAAAGCGTTTAATAATCTAATTATACGTCAAGGAAATGGCGCTTGCAACAAAATTTTAGGTGACAAACCGAAAATAATATAGTATAATTAAATACAATGAAATAAATTTTGGAAGTGAAAACGATGAACATTGAGTGTTATAATGCGATTATCGCCGAAATGCAGGTTTTGCTGGACGGGCAAAAGTTTGTTAAAGACGGCGAAAATTTTAAGAACGATAGCAAAGCGGTAAAGGTTTTTTATGATGATGAAAGAAAGACCTTTAATCTTGCTATTGCCGATATAAATGAAGGCGAGGCCGGCGAATTCACAACCGTTAACAGCTGGCTTTTCGAGGAGGATCAGGGCCCAAAGGATGCAACAAGTGTAGGAATTGATTTTGCCGATACGCTGAGAAGCGAAATGGGTATTAAAAAGAATTCAAGAAGTGCGGCCGACAATATCGCTTTGCCTACGGCAGAAAAGGGCGATTCGGTTTCGCTTACCACGCTTACCCAGAAACTTCTGGCAGTTTATCCGCAATATAAGGATGTCTACAAGGCAGAGGTTGCCAAGTACGGTAAATTCTTGTATATCGATTTTTACACCCGTTATTTTATCCCTGAAATCAAAAATCTGCTTGCAAATCCTGAGGCAAACCGCAAACAACTCAAAAAGGTTTTTGATATGCTGGACGAGATTTATGTTCAGGGAGATTCGGCGGCAACCGATACCGTAGTTATGGTTGTTTCAGCCGCTGTTTACGGTAATGACAAGGCTATCGAGGCTGCTATCGCTCAGATGGGCGAGAATACGCATATGATTGTGTCGGTTAAGGAAATGCTGGCGCAGATTAAGTCAAACAAAAAACTATCAGCCGCGCTGATAAAATAAACAACAAACCGACTGCGTGGGGCAGTCGGTTTTTAATGTGAAAAAAATGATTAGAATTAAAGAATATATCGGGGACTTAGCTCTCTACAAAAAAATGGCGAAAATCGCCATACCAATATCATTGCAGTCGCTCATAACCGTCGGCATAAATCTTATGGACACCGTTATGCTAAGCGGTATGGGGGATGCGCAGTTATCAGCATCATCGCTCGCGACACAGTTTATAAACATATTTCATATTTGCTGTATGGGTATAGGTATGGGTGCATCGGTGCTTACCTCTCGCTTCTGGGGTATGAAAAGCATTGAATCGCTAAAAAAAGCGGTGACGATAATGCTGCGCTTTTGCTTTGTTTTCAGCCTTATTTTTACGATGGCTACCATACTTTCGCCCGAGCTTATTATGAGGATATATACATCCGATGTCGAAATTATTAGTTACGGCGTAGTGTATCTTAAGTGGATGATACCCACATACTTTTGCCTTGGCTTTTCACTCACCTGCACAATAGTGCTAAGAAGCGTGGGGCAGGTTAAAATACCGCTTATCTGCTCGATTACGGCGTTTTTTATAAATGTGTTTTTTAACTGGGTATTTATTTTCGGAAAACTCGGTGCGCCGCGAATGGAGATTGGCGGTGCCGCACTCGGCACATTAATTGCGCGCGTATTTGAGCTTGTGTTTATTTGCGGATATTTCTTTTTCGTTGACAAGCGTATTCGCTATCGGACAAGAGATTTATTTATGCGATGCCGTTCAATGCTTCGTGAGTATGTAAAAATCAGTATACCCGTGCTAATAAGTGACGCACTTCTGGCGCTCGGTAATAACACCGTTGCAATGGTTATGGGGCGTATTGGCGCCGCATTTGTTGCCGCTAATTCGGTTACGACGGTAGTACAGCAGTTAAGCTCGGTGTTGACCCAAGGTATCTCTAATGCCAGCGGCATTATAACGGGACATACAATGGGCGAGGGCAATCGTGAAAAGGCGCAAAAGCAGGGATACGTATTTTTGTTTATGGGCCTTGTAATAGGTAGTTTGGCAGCTTTTGTGATTTTGCTTGTGCGTGACCCGATAATCAGCTTTTACAATGTTTCGCCCGAGGCAAAGGCCATTGCAAAATCGCTTATGAATGCGATACTGTTTATAATTATATTCCAGGCGATGAATTCAATTTTAACCAAAGGTGTTCTTCGGGCAGGCGGTGACACTCGGTTTTTAATGCTTGGTGATATTCTGTTTTTGTGGGTGGCATCTATACCACTTGGCGCCATCGCAGGTCTTGTGTTACATCTGCCGCCGTTCTGGATATATACCTTCTTAAAAATCGATCAGATAATTAAATGTATTTGGTGTTATTTCAGACTTAAAAGCGGCAAGTGGCTTAAAAAAATAAAACCGGCAGACAATTAAAATAAAAGGCAACATCCGTTGGGATGTTGCTTTTTTGTATAACGAAAACCACGCGATAGTCGCGTGGTTCAAAAGAGGTTAACCGATGAACGAAAATCCTCCATTTGTGTTAAAATAGCAGAGACCTGCCAGTCAAGCAAAAACACAAATGGAGGATTTATAAATGAAA
>JAZQGO010000002.1:0-70275 GCA_045540055.1 Acutalibacteraceae bacterium | reverse complement strand
AGATATTACCTATGACTCACAGGGCAACCCGCTAAACTACCTTGGACATACGCTATCTTGGGAAAAGGGCAGGCAGTTAAAGTCATTTGACACAAACACCTACACCTACAACGCAAATGGTATAAGAACTACTAAGACGGTCGACGGTATACGACACGAATTTACGCTTGACGGTGCTAAAATATTAAAGGAAACTTGGGAAAACAATACCCTAGTTCCGCTTTACGACAATGCCGATGAGGTTTGCGGTATTATTTATAACGGCACACCGTACTTCTTTATTAAGAATTTGCAGGGCGACGTTATTGCCGTTACAAATGACAACGGCGAGACTGTTGCAAAATATTCCTACGATGCATGGGGTGTTTGTACAGTAGAACAAGACCTAAACGGCATAGCAAATATTAACCCATACCGTTACAGAAGTTATTACTATGACGCCGAGACCGGTATGTATTACCTACAATCCCGATATTACAATCCTACTGTTGGCAGGTTTGTGAATGGGGATGCATCAGAGTGTCTTGGTACTTATAACGGGGTTTTGGAATGTAGTTTATATAATTATTGTAAAAATGATTCTGTTAATTTAATCGATGAACTTGGATTTGGCGCAATTGAATCCTTAGTAAATGCATTAAGTGCTGCAGCAGGTGTACTTGAAAACATTTTAAATATGATTAAAAATTCATATTATAAGGAAAAGGTTGCGTTAGAAAACTCCGTTAGGTTATTAACAAAAAAACAAAGAAACCATTTAAAAAACATAAAGGGATTATATAAACAAGTAGAAAAGATATGTAAATTTCTTAAATGGATGGGTTATGCGCTACTGTTTGTTGTATTGGCAACAATACTTGCTACGGCATATAAAACTGGAGCCAGTATGGATGTGGCGATTATTGATTGTATTGTTGAAACATTACTTCATATTATTATTCAAGGAGCCAGTGATTTGTTTAGCAAAATTGCGCGCTTTATTCCCTATGTTGGTTTTTTAGTAAGTGTTATTGGAGGTTGGCTGCTACAATATGCATTGACTAAATTATTTAATTCGAGTAAGTGTAAACGAATTAAAAATAAATTTGCAAAGCAGATTAAAAACACTAGAACTTCCCTTTGGAATTGGTTGAAAACAGGTGTAAAATGTTTGTCGGCATAGAGGAGTAGGATATGGAGTTTGCAGTATTGTTGCTTTTGATTTGTGCAGCGATTACATTTACTACCATAAGAGCAATTAAAGTTAAAACCATTAAAACAAATTTAATGATAGATGGTATAATTTTATGTGCTATGCTAGTGGTTTGGTTAGTTAAAGGAGCTGTATTAGGGATAGGAATATGTTATTCAATTCTTTTGTTGTGGGTATGCATCGGAACACTTGTGAGAATATTTTATGACAGGTTTGATTTGTGGTTTATGAATCTAATGCGTAAAATTAATAAGATGCCACCATATAAAACGATTGAAGATTTGGAAGAGGATACTACACATAGCACAAGATTTTCTACAAATTTATATTACTATGCTGTCGAGTTAGAGATATGTTGTTTAATAATAGTGTTATGAGCAGAAAAGAACACAGGGGACGGTTATGTGTGTTGACAAAAAATTGAATTGATTGACATTATTTTAAGGGTAGTCAAGGAAACTTGGCTACCCTTTCTTGTCGGCTATGATGAGCAGGTGATAAATTGACATTTTGGATTAAAAATTGTATAATTGAGGAAATGAGTAGGTGACGGGGAATAACACAACAGAACCGTCCCCTTGTGTATGCAGTAGAACAAGACCTAAACGGCATAGCAAATATTAACCCATACCGTTACAGAAGTTATTATTATGACGCCGAGACCGGTATGTATTACCTACAATCCCGATATTACAATCCTACTGTTGGCAGGTTTGTGAATGGGATGAGGTGGAAGTTTTAGCAAGTCTTTATAGTCCTGTAGAATACAATATATTTGCTTATTGTAATAACAATCCTATTAAATATTTTGATTTATCTGGCAATATTGCATTAACTACTTGTGTTATTATTGGTGCAGTAATCGGACTAATCATAGGTGGTGCAGCTGGTGCATGTATTTCTTATTCTAAATATAAAAAAGTCAAATGGAAGTATGTATTACTATGTGGTGCTATAGGAGCTGCAGTTGGAGCTGCTGCAGGATATGCGGTCGGAGTAGCGATTGGGGCATCTTCTACAACAATTTTTACTGCTAAAGGGTTTGCAAAATCTTTTAAAATTAGTGCAAAGATTTCAAAACAGATGGCTAAGCGTGGTTGGAATAATAAGTTAATTAAAGAAACTATACTGAGAAATGTTGCACGTAAAGCTACCAATAAAGCGACTGGTAAAGCTGCTACGGCGTATTTCACTTCTACGGGTGCATATGTTGTTATTGACAATGCCACAAAACAAATAATACAGATAAGTAATAGATTTGACCCCAACTGGGTAGTAGACGTTACAATTAAACTTTTAAGGTCGGATGTGTTTATAAAGTGAGAAAAAATGCTATTGATGAATTTTCAAAAAGAGCAATACATCGTGCAAGTGTAGATTTATATCAATTTAATGATGCAATAATGCTCGTAGAATTATGCAAGGAGCACAAAGTGCCTATTTTAGGTATTGATGCATTTATGATTTATGGTGATAAAATTCAACCAAATTTAGAACACAGTATTGATTTGTCTTATGAAAATGATTACTATCATTTCGCATTGGAATTTTTAAACAATAGGAAAAATACGGACTTCGTTTATGAGGTCACATTGGGTTGAGACGGAGACAAGGGGACGGTTTTCTGTCTTAACAAAAATTGAATTGATTGACATTATTTTAAGGGTAGTCAAGGAAACTTGGCTACCCTTTCTTGTCGGCTTAATTGACATTTTAGATTGAAAATTGTATAATTGAGGAAATGAGTAGGTGACGGGGAATAACACAACAGAACCGTCCCCTTGTGTATGCAGTAGAACAAGACCTAAACGGCATAGCAAATATTAACCCATACCGTTACAGAAGTTATTATTATGATAGCGAAATTGGTATGTATTACCTACAATCCCGATATTACAATCCTGCTGTTGGTAGGTTTGTGAATGGGGATGAGGTGATAATGCCTATTATTATTAATGATATTTCAATATCGTTAAGTTTATATACGTATGTTAATAATAGACCTATAGACCAACGCGATAGCACAGGAATGCTCGCAAACGTTATAATAGGAGCAATACTTGGTCCATTAACATCCGCATTGTTTTATTTTTTAGAATATTGGCTGGGTATGAGAAACCTAAACTGGTGGGTATTCGCAGGAATTGTTGCGTTGGGTGCCGCATTGGGAGCTTTAGGTGGTTATATTTCAGGATGGGCGAAATTCGCAAAATTAGCAAAACATGCACGTCTTCCAAAATTGTTTGTGAAATTAAAAAGCCCAATTGTAAGGACTATTGTTACGGGTGTAACGAAAGGCATTACATTTTTAATAAATAGTTTTGTTAAGAAATTATCACGAAAACCTGGTGAAACATGGACTAAAGCGATACGTAGGTGGTTGAAAATATAATATTTAATAGTGGTGCTTTAAATGAAAAAATTTTTCATTATAACTATAATGATCTTAATTGTGCTGATATCGCTGTTGTTATATATTTATATAGCAAAAAACATGTATATCTTTACTTGGAAAGCGTTTGCTAGTATTTTTTGTTATGTGTCAAGTATTATACTTTTTATTATGTTGGTGTTGTCATTAATTAATGATAATATTTATAGGGCAATATTAGGGTTTAGGTTTGAAATTCTTCAAATGATGATTGTTTTGTTTGTAATTTCAATTGTTTTGGTACGAAAATAGAAGGAGACAGGAGACGGTTTTCTGTCTTAACAAAAAATTGAATTGATTGACATTATTTTAAGGGTAGTCAAGGCAACTTGGCTACCTTTTTATTGGGCTATGACGAGTAGCAGGTATATAATGTGTCTGTATTTGGGTCGAAATTTTAATTTTTCTTGAAAAAAGCGTAATTTGTGCTATACTTTAAATAAAGAATTTTTAATTGGGGACTATGTGTTATGAGAATTGTTGTAAAGGTCGGCACATCTACCTTGGCTTATGCTTCGGGCAGACTTAATATTCGCCATATGGAAGATTTTTGCAAGGTGTTAAGCGACCTTAAAAATGAAGGACACGAAATAATCGTTGTATCGAGCGGCGCTATCGGTATGGGTATGGGCAAATTATCACTTAAAAAGCGCCCTGAGGATATACCCACGCGTCAGGCTGCTGCGGCGGTCGGTCAGTGCGAGCTAATGTATACATACGATAAGCTTTTTTCGGAGTATAATCATATTGTGGCACAGTTGCTTATAACTAATTATGTTGTGCATAATCAGCAGATGCACCGCAATTTTAAAAATACCATCAGCCGACTGCTTCAAATGGATGTTATACCGATTATAAACGAGAATGATACGGTTGCTACCGAAGAAATTGGCATCGGAGATAATGATACCCTCGCGGCGATAGTTACGACCTGCGCCGACGCTGATTTGCTGGTGCTTTTGTCTGATATTGACGGGCTGTACACCGCCGATCCGCACAAGGTAAAGGACGCAAAACTTATTGATGAAATCAGAGAGCTGAGTGATGATATTGTTGCGCTTGCGGGTGGCAAGGGTAGTGAAAACGGCACAGGCGGAATGGTTACCAAGCTGCAGGCGGCAAAGATATGTATGGAAAGCGGCTGTGATATGATAATCGCCAACGGCGCAAACCCCAATGTTTTATATGATATAACCGAGGGTAAAAAGGTTGGTAGCCGTTTTATAGGAAGAGGTTAATTTAATGACTACACTTGAGATTTTAAGGTGCGCAAAGGCGGCGGTAAAAAATATTTTATTGCTTGATACAGCCTCTAAAAACAGGGCACTTTTATCAATGGCAGATGCCCTGATACAAAGCGCCGATGATATTTTAGCGGCAAACGCTATAGATATTGAAAAGGCGAGGGGTAGCGTCAGCGAGGTTATGATTGACCGCTTGACACTGAATAATGCTCGCATTGAGGCAATGGCTGACGGTATCAGACAGGTTGCAGAGCTCAGCGACCCTGTGGGAGAAACAATATCGGAGTATCAGCGAAATGGACTGACTATAAAGAAGGTGTCGGTACCGCTGGGTGTTGTTGCTATTATTTACGAAAGTCGCCCGAATGTTACTTCAGATGCCGCGGCGCTTGCTCTTAAGAGCGGTAACGTGTGCGTTTTGCGTGGCGGTAAAGAGGCGTTTAATTCGAATTTTGCGATAGTTAAGGCTCTGCGTGCAGGGCTTAAAAACTGCGGTCTGCAGGAAGATTATGTTAATATTATTGAGGACACCACACGTCAGAGTGCGAATGAAATTATGACGGCTACAGGTCTTGTTGACCTGCTTATTCCACGCGGTGGGGCAGGGCTTATAAATGCCTGTGTCGAGGGTGCAAAGGTGCCCTGCATACAGACGGGTACAGGCATCTGCCACATCTACGTTGATAAGGATGCCGATATCAATATGGCGCTCGATGTTATTGATAACGCAAAAACTAGCCGTCCGTCTGTCTGCAATGCGGCGGAGGTTTGTTTAGTCGATAAAAAAATAGCCGACGTCTTTTTGCCGAGCCTCAAACAACGCTTGGTTGACGTAAAGAAGCAAAAAGGCGCACACTCGGTTGAGCTTCGTCTTGACGGCGGTGCGGCAGAGCTTATCCCGGGTGTACGGGCTACTGATAGCGACTTTGACACCGAGTTTTTAGATTATATACTGGCCGTCAAGCTGGTCGACGGTGTCGATGAGGCAACCCAGCACATTTCACTTCATTCAACGGGACACAGTGAGGCAATTATAACCGAGAATGAGGCAACTGCCAAAAAGTTCGTGGCGGCGGTAGATTCGGCGGCGGTGTATGTAAACGCTTCAACCAGGTTTACCGATGGCGGTGAGTTTGGTCTTGGCTGTGAAATGGGTATTTCAACACAAAAGCTTCACGCACGTGGCCCTATGGGGCTTAGGGAATTAAATACCTACAAGTACGTAATAACGGGCACAGGACAGATAAGGTAGGATAAAAAATGGCTATAATAGGTTTTATAGGTGCAGGCAATATGGGAGGCGCACTGGCACGCGCGGCGGCTAAATGCAACGACAATAAAATATTGCTTGCCGATAACGATAAGCAAAAGGCTTTAGTTTTAGCGGAGGGAATAGCGGCAAGCGTTTCTACAAACACAGAAATTTGCAAAACGGCCGACTATATATTTTTAGGTGTTAAGCCGCAGGTTATGGCAGAGCTGTTAAACGAAATATCACCCGTATTAAGTGACAGAAAAACGCAGTTTACGGTTATTTCTATGGCGGCGGGTATTACCACCGAGAAAATCGCGGCAGGCCTCAAATTCGACGCGCCCATTATAAGAATTATGCCGAATTTGCCTGTATCGGTCGGCATGGGTATGATTTTATATACCGCAAACGGTGCGGTAAAAAAAGAAGAAACCGAAACTCTGGTAAACGCTATGCAAAAAGCAGGCGAATGGGATGAAATTGACGAATCGCTTATAGATGCGGCATCGGCAGTTTCGGGCTGCGGACCTGCTTTTGCGTTTATGTTCGCTGATGCGCTGGCAAAGGGCGGGGAGTCAAACGGACTGCTTCCCGAAAAAGCAATAAAATATGCCGCACAAACTATGAAGGGTGCGGCAGAAATGTTACTTCGTGGCGGTGATGCCAAAGCACTTACTAAGGCGGTATGCAGTCCCGGCGGTAGCACAATAGAGGGTGTAAAGGTGCTCGAAAATGCAGACCTTAACGGCATAGTTAAGAAAACCGTCGAAGCATCCTATAAACGAACCATAGAATTAGGCAAATAAAAAGCAGGGCAAGACCCTGCTTTTTGTTTATTCATCTTTACTATGCTTGTTATACGGTACATATTTAACCCGTCGACGCTTTTTGCGGCTCTTGTAGGTTAAATATATACAGGCGAGAATATATAATAGAATAGCGCCCGCTATAATGCCTAAAATTATTTTAAACACCTTTGAACTAAAAATGTTTTTAATAACACGGCCTGCCTGCAGAAAGACGTTAGCCTTTATATCCTCTTTAGCAACAAGCTTTACCGTACCTATAATTTCGCTCGCATATATTACATCGGCGGTGCCCAAAACATCGCCCGTTTTTATCGGTGCGTCAACACTCGTGCTTTTTAGGCGCGGCTTGATGGTGATGGTTGATGAGTCGGCATTTTGCGGTAAAATCTGGGTTATATTATTGTCAGGATACAGCTTTAAATAATCTGTTTCCATTGAAAGCTCTACGGGTATTTCGGTAACAGGCTGGGATATATCGAGTAAAGCCTTATATTCAAATTCATTAAATACCCAGCGGTAGAGATTGCGGCTATCAACAAATTCGTTGCGCCTGCCGCCCGTACTGTCGCAGCCCATTATGATACATAGGTAGTTATAGCCGTTGTAGGATGCCGTGCTTACTACACATCGGCCCGCCTCATCCGTAAAGCCCGTTTTAACACCCGAAGCGTACATATAGTAATAGTTGGTTGAGGGGTCAATGAGGAAGTTTGTCGTTGACAAAACACGCTGTGGTGACTTGTTGGTTGCCGCCATATAGTAGCGTACTGTAGAGGTGATTTCCTTAAAAGCCTCAAATTTTAGGGCGTATTTTACAAGAATCGAAATATCTCTGGCGGTGGTGTAGGTTTCATCATCGTGAAGTCCTACAGGGTTGCCAAAGCTTGAATTTTTCATTCCAAGTTCCTTCGCACGTTCATTCATCATCTTCATAAAGTTTTCAGTGGTGCCGCCGATATATTCGGCTATTACATATGACACATCACCGCCGGATGACACAAGCAGGCAATAAAGCGCCTGACGTACCGTCAGCACTTCACCCTCCTTAAGACCGATGACGCTCGCGCCCGTACCCATTATGGCGGTCAGCGCCGAATCGCTGACAGTTATTGTGGTTTTATCAATATCCTCAACCTGCTCAAGCACCAAAACAGCCGCGAGAATTTTGGTAAGGGACGCGGGGTACATCTTTTTATCGGCGTTTTTTTCGTGCATTATCTGGTCGGTATCAAGGCTAATAAGCATAGCGGCTCTGGCGTTCAGCTCAAATCCACTAATCTGAAAAGCCGAAACGATATTTGAGGAAAATATTGCAAATATCAATATAAATGTTATAATATACTTATATAGTCTTTTAAACATCTCATAACTCCTGAAGGAATAAGTTTATTTATAAAACAATTATACATTATACTGAACAAAAAAGAAAGAATAAATATTAAAAAGGCGGTGAAAATTTGATATATATTACGGGTGATATGCACGGCGCTGAGGAACGCTTATATACAAGAGATTGGTTACGGCTTAAAAAAGGCGATATACTTATCGTTTGCGGCGACTTCGGTTATCTGTGGAACGGCGACGCAAAGGAAAAGGAATATATTGAATATTTGGGCAGCCGTAAATTTACCGTTGCCTTTATTGACGGCACACACGATAATATGGATCTTATTAACCGATGCCGCACAACCTATTGGAAGGGCGGTATGATACACCGCATAAGCGGTAATCTGATTCATCTGATGCGTGGTCAGATTTTTGATATCGACGGTACAAGAATATATACCTTCGGCGGAGGCGAGAGCACCGACAAGGATATGCGCATAGAAAACAACCTCTGGTGGAAGGAGGAAATTCCATCCCCTGAGGAGATGACCGAGGGTGCTAAAATTCTCGACGAATGCGGCAGGCAGGTCGATTATATTATTACCCACGAGCCGCCGTCACTCGTCAAAAGCGCTATGCTTTTCAGATGGGGTCTGCCCGACAGGGTAAATAAATTAAACGGCTATTTTGAGGAAATTGATGAAATGTGTCGGTATAAGCATTGGTTTTTTGGCTCACTTCATGAGGATAGAAAGGTCACACCAAAGCATACCTGCGTCTTTAAGAAGTTCTTAAGAATTGATAAATATTAAATGTTTACAGGATACAAACTGTACAACCTACAAAATTTGTGGTAAAATAATTATATAGATATTTTAACTTTTTTAAAGGAGATAAATATGCTAAATACAGAAAGATTGTGCCTTGGCTGCATGAATGATAACGGCGGCGAGAAGATATGTTCAATCTGCGGCTTTGATAATTCAGTGTCGAATGATAGCGAGTATCTTCAGCTCGGCTTCTGGATTCGGGACAGATACTTAGTCGGCCGCGTTATAGAGCATAACGGCGAGGGTGTTACATATGTCGGTTGGGATAATAAAGAGGACAGCATAGTTAATATACGTGAGTATTATCCTAAGGGTGCCGCAAACCGTAGGGCTGACGGTACTGTTGAAATAGCGGTGGGTAACGAGTTTACCTTTAATGAAGGAATTATGAGCTTTTTAGAGCTCAATCGCAAAATCGCTAATCTTGCTGACCTGCCGTCACTTTTGCCGACGGTAGAGGTTTTTGAAGAGGGTGGCACAGCCTACAATATTACAAAGACGGTTCCCGGTATTACCCTTCGTGAATTTCTTATTCGTAACGGCGGTGACTTAAAGTGGGAGCAGGCACGCCCTTTGTTCTTGCCTCTTATAACAACCGTTGCGGCACTGCACGAGGCAGGCATTATCCATCGTGGCATTTCGCCCGACACTATTTTTGTCGGTCGTGACGGCAAGCTGAGACTAATGGATATATGCATTCGCTCGGTTCGCATGTCCAAAAGCAATATGACCATACAGCTTTTCCCCGGATTTTCTGCGGTTGAGCAGTATGGGTATGATATTGAGTGCCGTGATGGCAAATATACCGATGTTTATGGTATGGCGGCTACGCTTTTCCGTGTGCTTATAGGCAAGGCGCCTACCGATGTAACTGAGCGAATTTCGAACGACAATATGCAGATACCTGCACGCTATGCCGAAATTTTGCCGAAATATGTTTTAGCGGCACTTGCCAACGGTCTGCAACTTATGCCGAAGGACAGAATTCAGGATATGGATAGCTTCCGTATTGCTTTAACACCTGTATCAGGCGAGTCTACCGTGGCTTTCACACCTGTTGCCGCGCCTACTCCGCCACAACCCAAGGCGGCACCCGTTAAGACGGTCGCTACACCTAAGCCTGTAAGTACGGCAAAGCCCGAAAAATCATCAAAGAATTATGCTGTTATTTCATCTGCAATAACTGCTTTGGTTTTCATAGTTATAGCGGTTATACTGTATTTCGCTTTAGGATTCGGCAAGACGGGTCAGCCCGACGGTAATTCGTCACCTGTCTCAAGCGTTGCGCCGCCGAGTCAAACCTCTTCGTTGGGTGACGTCAGCGAATCGAATGAAAAACTTTATCAGGTGCCGAATCTTGTCGGTAAAAGATATGCTGATATTATAACCAATACCGATTATACAACACTGTTTGAGTTTGAGATTACCTCAAAGCAGTATAGCAGTGAGCATCAGCGCGGCTATATAATTTCGCAGGAGCAGACCTCTGACCAGACCGTCAAGAAGGGTACCGTTATTAAAATTGTTGTAAGCCTTGGCCCTAAGACTGTTAAGATACCCTCCTCAATTATCGGCAAATCCTATGACGAGGCGGTTTTTGAGCTACTTAAATTGGGCTTCAATTATAATAATATTGAACCGCTTGATGACTATGATGCAACCAAGAAGCCGGGTGCTGTAATCGATGTCGAACCCAGTACAGGTACCGGCATCGATCTCGACGCAGGTGTGATTCTAAGGGTTAACACATATACCGGTGAGAGCGAATCCACCACGTCAGGCACCACGTCAGGCACCATGTCAGACACCTCGTCAACACAGCAATAACAAAAAATGACCAAATCCTTCCCCGCGGGGCGTGGGCGTTCGATTTGGTCATTTTTTATTTAAACTCAAAATAAAAATCAAGAATTCGTATCGAATCATTTTTAATTTCAATGGCGTTTACATATTCACCGTAACTGATGCGCCGTATGTTTTCATAGGACACACAAATACCATAGGTCAGCAGTGCTAAATTACCTACTATTATAAAACAATATAAAAAACTTCTGTAAAAAACTTTCATTTCATTTATTTCAGGGTATTCAAAAGACCTACCAAAGCATCGCCCGCATATGCTGCACCTCGTTTTGCTTCTTCCAGCGTGTTAGCATCGGTGCCGACCTCAAGCAGAATAGAACCTTTTGTGAGATTCTGATTGTATTTGCCGCTGTTAAGGGTTACGGCGCGCGCCAGTCCCGGATACATTACCTCCATAGTTTGTTGATATTTAAGCGCAAGGCTCAGGTTTTCCTTCCAGTTAGGATATCCTGTAATGCCGCCCGTCTGACTTCCCATAACCAGCATAACCTGTGCGGCATTTTTGCCGTCAATTTGGACAACGGGCTTTACCTTTTCTTTATTATTGCCGGTTATTGCATCTCTATGTATGTCAATTACAATTTTTATAGACGGGTAGGCCTTAAGGTCGGCGCTGACAGTGGCCGCACTTCGTGTGTAGCTTCCCGAATAGGCAGGGTAGTCGTGCACCGTCGTGTCGTGAATAACCCCTATGCCCGCTGCCTTTAGCTTTTGTTCAATAACATCACCTATGGCTATCATATTTTTGGTCTCATCGCGTGAGCGTGAGGCGTCCGACTCGGTGTAATAGTCCCTTTCCTCCATCATAAAGCTTTCGGTGGTATGGGTGTGCATAATAAGCACCTGTGGCTTGCTGCTTTCTAATTTGAAGGATAACTTTTTTTCAAGTAAAGACTTAATATTTATATCGGTGCCCGTGTTGTTTTTAAGATATACCTTATTATATTTTGTGACGGCGGTATAGGGGCTTATGAACTTTGCGGTTATGCCGCCCACTGCCTGTCCGTCGGTAGATGCGATAGTGCTGGCATCGTTATTGCTGCTTGAGGTCTTGTTTTGCTCCTTCTTATCGGTGGAGGAATTTACAGAGGTAGTATCTGCTCTGTCTTCACCTTTATTGGTTGTCAGAAAATTTACATCCTGATATGTTTCGGGGAAGCTATAGGTTATGTATTTAAAAAATCCATGTCCTGCGGTATATACTGATGTAAGCAGAACACAAAAAATCAACATAAACCCCTTAAATTTCATATTATATCACCACTAGTATCGTATGATTTAACAATAAAATTTATTCTTAGCGGCAAATATATTGTTAATGTTAATTAAAATTAAAAAAAGTGTTGCATTTTAAATTAAAAAGTGGTAATATACTATTACGTGAGAATTTTTGAGGAGGTGCGACAATGCCGAATATTAAATCTGCAAAGAAACGTGTTCTTGTTAGCGAGGCTAACAATCAGCGCAATAAGGCTTATCGTTCAGCGCTTAGAACAGCAGTTAAGAAGGCTGACGCTGCGATTGCTAACAACGATGCTGACGCCGCCGTAGCAGTTAAGGCTGCAGTTAAAAAGATTGACCAGGCTGCTTCTAAGGGTATTCTTCATAAGAATAACGCAGCACACAAAAAATCAGCTTTGGTTAACCGTTTAAACAAGGCTAATGCGTAAGAAATTAAAACAAAACCGTGGGTAGCACCCACGGTTTTTTTATTTTAAAAAAGTGTGTGCAGACTAACACTGCAGTATTCCTTCATTTCTATGAATTTAAGCTCTAAAACTTCACATTCTGCCAAAAAGTGCGCCTCGTTTTCCTTGTTTGCAAAGGATGATAGTTGTGCCACAGTTTCATCTACCTCTTCAACAGTCAGATGATTTATAAAGATAGATAGGACGCCGCGCTTTTCCTGCCACACACGAGCCAGTGCTTCGCTTTTTTCTTTCGCGGCTTCATAATTCTTTTGCTTTACTGCGCTTTGGCAGTTATCAAGTTCCTTTTGAAATTTGACATACGAATTACCCACCGTAATGGTGCTTGTAACGCACAATGATGCGAGACATATAATCAGTACAATAGCCGCTATTAGTCGTTTCATTTCTATTCTCCTTTATTAAGCAAACACGAAAATATTACCTTTAAAATCAGGTTAGGATTATTCGTGTTTGCTTACTGTATAGCAGTTGCCATACTGGTCCAACGTCATTAAAAGCAGGTCCTCGGGCTTTGTGTGCCGCATACCTGCCAGTTCCTTTACTGTGTTTTCACTAATATTTAGCTCGCGCAATGATTCGCTTACCATTTTACCATCAGAAACAACGGGAAGGGGCAGACCGTCCTTTTTCATCTGTATTTTCATATCCTTGGGTGTTATGGGGCGATGCTCGGGCTTTAAAATTACGCTTAGATTTCCGTTTACTTCAAGTACGGCAAAGGAAACGGTGCTTATATCAAAAACATCCTGCCCACGTAATAATTCAACTAAATCTATTACGGTAAGTCGCACCCGCTTCATTGCCTTTTGGTCGATTTTGCCATCCTTAATAATAATAACCGATTTACCGCTTAGAATTTTATGAAGTGACATATATTTCATAGTCAAAACCGACATTATTATTTCAACTATTACCAACATAAAAATAGCCACAATACCGTTAAGCACGGGTTGGTTAGCGTCCTGAAGGGGAATAGCGGCAATCTCGGAAATTAGCAGCGTCACCACCAGCTCGTTGGGCTGCATATCGCCAATTTGACGCTTACCCATAAGACGAATGGCTACCGTTACAAATAAATATAAAATGGCAGTACGAATAATAGTTACAAGCAAAAAAATCACCACACGTTTATTATGTGTGGTGATTTAATTATTTATCCATATTTTTAATATTATAGGATAGGGTCATCAGATTGTCGCCAAAGTGAACGTTTTCAACAACGATATTATCATATTTAAGTCCTAAATCGTAGTGACTGAAGTTGAGAAAACCCTTAATACCTAATTTTACAAGGTGGTCGGCAATATCGGGCACAGCGGTTTTAGGTATGCACAGTATTGCGGCTTCAGGCTTGTTTTCTCGGCAAAAATCATCCAGCATATTGGTGGAGCGAATGGGTATATTTCGAATGACGTTGCCCACAAGCGACTCCTTACTGTCAAAAAGACCGATAAGCGAAAAGCCCTTTTCCTCGAAATTAAGATGCAACGTAACGGCGCGGCCTAAATTCCCGAGTCCTATAAGTATTGCCTTTTTTGGCTTATCAATTCCTAATATGTTACCGATTTCTTCTCTGAGCATATCGGTGTTGTATCCGTAGCCCTGTTGACCAAAGCCGCCAAAGCAGTTAAGGTCCTGACGAATCTGACTGGCAGTCAGCCCCATGCGGCGACTTAATTCGGCAGAGGAAATACGCTTAATACCTGAGCTGGAAAGCTCACCCAAAAATCTATAATATCGCGGTAACCTTTTAATAACGTAGGGGGATATACCTTTGTTATACATTAACCGCACCTTCCTTTAATAAAACTTCAACAACTACATTATCATACAAAATAAAACAATTGTCAACAAGAAAATTTTTTTAAAAACTATTGACATTTCTAAAAAGTGTGTTATAATAAAAACGTAAAAAGTAGTAATGATTACTATTTTTGAGGTAAGATTCATGAGAAACTATTCAAAACAAAGGGAGGTAATAGTTGAGGTTTTACGCTCAACCGATACGCATCCGACAGTACAGTGGGTTTACGAAAAATGCCGAGAAAAATTACCAAAAATCAGCCTTGGCACCGTTTATCGTAACCTTACCGAATTAAAAAAAGACGGTGACGTACAAGAGCTTTCGGTGGGCGACGGCTTTCAACATTACGATGGTGACGTAAAAGAGCATATGCATTTTTACTGTCATAATTGTGGCGCTATATTAGACTGCGACGTGCCAAAAAACAATCTTAAAGACTTTCTACAGAATAAACTTAACTGTGAGGTAAATTTTAGCGGATATGTTTTTAGCGGTCTTTGCAGTTCTTGTATAAATACAAATAATAAATAATTTATTTTAGGAGATGTTTTTATGAAAAAGTTCGTTTGTACAATTTGCGGTTATGTTCACGAGGGTAATGAGGCTCCCGATAAGTGCCCGATCTGTCAGGCACCGGCATCCAAATTTCAAGAGCAGGCAGGCGAAAAGACCTGGGCTGCCGAGCACGTTGTTGGCGTAGCTAAGGGTGTTGATGAAAGAATCATTTCGGGTCTTCGTGAAAACTTTATGGGCGAATGCACCGAGGTTGGTATGTATCTCGCAATGGCGCGCGTTGCTCACCGTGAAGGCTATCCTGAAATAGGTCTTTATTGGGAGAAGGCAGCCTACGAAGAGGCTGAACACGCAGCAAAGTTTGCAGAGCTTTTGGGTGAAGTAGTAACCGATTCTACAAAGAAAAATCTTGAAATGCGTGTAGATGCCGAAAACGGCGCAACAATGGGCAAATTTGAACTTGCGAAGCTTGCTAAAGAGTTAAATCTTGATGCTATTCACGATACCGTTCATGAAATGGCAAGAGATGAGGCTCGACACGGTAAGGCATTTGAGGGTCTTCTTAACAGATACTTTAAATAATCAGAATTGTAGGGCGGGGGCTTGACTCCCGCCGTTTTTGTTATACAATAAAACTGCCCAAGTGTCGTAACGGACACTTGGGCTAAGCCTTTCAGTTTTTATCATATAATAAATTATTTATTATGTTTTCGGTAAAAAGGACGGTAGAAGAGATAACCGCCCAGACACATTGCTACAACGCTTACGATACTCCCTGCTAACCAACCGAAAGAGACACAGATGTCTTTAATAAGCACTATATCGGTAATCTGTGGTCCTAAGAAAAACATTGCAATTTCCTGACCTGTAATGGCAGTAACGACGCAGTTTATGAAAAATGCTGTGCCGCACAGCGTAAGAAAAAGTTTTGTGGCTGATTTATATGCACCCTTTGAGAAACTCACACGGTTAGAATATAAAAGATATACGCCTATGAATATCAGAATCATATGCCATACAAGTGAATGTATGGTTATTGTTAGATGGGTGTTCAAAACATTTATAGGCGCAACGTATGTCGCAATACCACCGAGTGTGCTGTAGATAAACAGAAAGTCATATAAAAGCTGTCTGCGGGTAGGTTTTTTGATAAAAGGGATGATTAAGCAAATATACATAGCCATACTGCATGGCTGAAAGGGGAAAGCATCCCATATATATCTACCATTACCTATCACAAAAAAGAAATAAAGCTGTTTATATATTTCACCAAAAGCTAATAGAAATCCTAATGTAAAAAATAAAGTGTTATTACGCTTGTCGTTAAAATTTTTAAATTTCTTTGCGGCTAAAACAGATAATATAACACCCAATATCGCAAATGCAAGATGTAGTGCACCGTAGGGCGCAGGTGTGTTTATTTGTATTTTGGTTGAGTTGATAAATTTTTTTAGCAATTATGACATCCTAAGTTTTATTTAAATTTAATTTTAGCAATCTCGCTTATAATATACCTACCTGTTTGCTCCATGTATTTAACGGCGGTATCTATAAGACCGTCAGGAACCCGGCGTATAAAGTTATCTGCTTCAAGCGTCATATCCCCCGTATAATCGATATCTGAAAGCCCTTTGATAAACGGCTCAAAATCCATTTTCGACATAAACGGCAGAGTGTGGGTATCGGAAAGATAGTCGTTATCGTGAACATGCAGGGCCTGAAGGCGATTATGTCCTAATGTTATGATGGTGTCATATAGCTGTTCATCAACTAAACTCACATGACCTATGTCAAGACAGCCGACAATCCATCGACTATCAAGCGCATCAATGTATCGGCAAAATTCCTGGCCGCGCGAGCAGGGCGCATGGGTGATTTTGTTGGTACCGGGTACACGTTCCCACATATTTTCGGTGGCAACCTTTATGCCGAATTTTGCACAGTAGGGTATAAGGCTTTTATAAAAGGCCATATTAAGCTCAAACAACTCGGCCTCGTTGCCGAGATAGCGCATATGCTTTATAGGATGAACAACAATTGTTTCGGCACCGAGAAGCGCCGCTACCTCCATAGCCCTTACTATTTTGTCGAATATGATTTTATCCTGTTGTTTATCACCTACACTCGACGGAAATGGTGCGTGAGCTTGATTACACTTTATGCCTGCTTTATCAGCTACCTTTCGCAGTTTTTTGGCATATTCAAGGTAGTTTTTGCTATTTAACTCATAGTTTTCGTCATTTTTCATTTTAAAGAAAGAAAAATCATAGGCGTCAAAGCCTGCTCTTGCCAGAATTTCGATTGCCTTCTGGTCACCGAAGCGGCTGCCTAAAATATCGGTCTGAGTTGATAGAATCACCAGTATCACCTGCTTTAAATTTATGGGATAATTATACTACCATAGTATTTTACCGTCAAGTTTTATTAAGATTGTTTTTGCAAATGTTGGGACAACTATCGAGTAAATTCGCAATATTTTTATGTGATGTTACTGTTGTGTTTAACTACCTTTTATCATTATATGCCTTGATTAAAATAATTATATGTGCTATAATAATCTCAATGATGTTCTTGGTGGGGGAAAGAAAATGCTGGATATTAAATTTTTAAGAGAAAATCCCGATATTGTAAAAGAAAATATTAAAAAGAAGTTTAAGGATAATAAGCTGCCGCTTGTTGACGAGGCTATCCAGTTAGATGCAGGGAAGCGTGCCGCACAGAGCGAGGCTAATGACCTTCGTGCAAACCGTAATAAAGTAAGTAAGCAGATAGGTGCGCTGATGGCACAGGGCAAGCGTGACGAGGCTATGGATATGAAAAAGTTAGTATCCGAGCAGGCAGACCGCTTAAAAGAGCTTGAGGAGCAGGAAAATGAGCTTACCGCAAAGCTCAATCAGGTAATGATGAAGATACCCAACATTATTGATGATAGTGTGCCGATAGGCAAGGACGACAGCGAAAACGTTGAGGTTCAGCAGTACGGCGAGCAGACAAAGGTTGATTTCGAAATTCCTTACCATACCGATATTATGGCGCATTTCAGCGGCATTGATAAAGAGGCAGCAGGTCGTGTTGCAGGTGAAGGCTTTTATTATCTTATGGGCGATATCGCACGTCTTCACAGCGCAGTGCTGTCATACGCTCGTGACTTTATGATAGATAAGGGCTTTACCTACTGTGTACCGCCCTTTATGATTCGCTCAAACGTTGTAACAGGCGTTATGAGTTTTGAAGAAAAGGATGCTATGATGTATAAGATTGAGGGCGAGGACCTTTATCTTATCGGTACCAGTGAACACTCGATGATAGGTAAGTTTATTGATACCATCACACCCGAAGCTTCTCTACCGCTTACCTTAACAAGCTACTCGCCCTGCTTCCGCAAAGAGAAGGGTGCTCACGGTATTGAAGAGCGTGGTATTTACCGTATTCATCAGTTTGAAAAGCAGGAAATGATAGTTATCTGTAAGCCTGAGGACAGTATGGAATGGTTTAATAAGATGTGGAGCTATTCGGTTGAACTGTTCAGAAGTCTGGATATTCCCGTGCGTACATTAGAATGCTGTTCAGGTGACATTGCAGACCTTAAGGTTAAGTCATACGACGTCGAGGCGTGGAGTCCTAAGCAGCAGAAGTACTTTGAAGTTTGCTCCTGCTCAAACTTAGGTGACGCTCAGTCGCGCCGACTCGGTATTCGTATCAAAGGTGAGGACGGTCAGAAGTATCTGCCGCATACACTTAATAACACCGTTGTTGCACCGCCGCGTATGTTAATCGCCTTCCTTGAAAATAATCTTGAATTTGACGGCAAGAATTATACAATACGCATTCCTGAGGCGCTCAGACCTTATATGGGCGGCAAAACCGAAATTAAATCAAATAACTAATAAACAGTAACGGCTTGTACTTTACAGTACAAGCCGTTACTGTTTATTATATCATTTGTGCCAGTGCTACAATCACAGGCATTGTTGCTATTGAGAGCAGGGTAGTAAGCGAAGTGATTTTTGAGGCAAGTGCCGAATCGAGCCCGTATTTTGTGGCAAACATTACGCTTGCCGCCGCACTTGGTGCGCTCGCCGCTACAACACAGGCAATAAGCGGTACACCCCGTATGCCCGTCAAAAACATTATGCCAAGGGCCACAGACGGCATAACAATCAGTCTTAATACACTCGGCAGATACACACGCTTGTCGGTAAATAATTGTATAAGCGGGAAGGTAGACAGATTAAATCCAATAACCAGCATGGGAAGTGGGGTATTGAGATTGCCAAGCCCCGTTACTGCGCTTGAGACAAAATCAGGTAGCTTTATACTGAAGGCATAAAGAATCAGTGAAATTGCTACACTCAGTATCGTGGGGTTAAGCAGAAGCTTTTTAGGCTCTAAATTCTTTTTGTCACCGCTTGCAAGCAGTGCGCCGTAGCTCCACAAAAGTATATTAAACACAGCGACAAACATCGCCCCGTAAAATACGCCTATATCACCTAAAATCGCCTTTTGCAGTGGGAACGACATATATCCGCAGTTTGAAAAAATTACGGTAAGGCGCAGTACTCGGTTGGTGCGGTCATTCTTGTTTCGTATCAGCAGTTTAGACAGCAGTATAATTACTATATGTAAAGCCAAGGTTATGACGGCTACAAATATAAGGTTTTTTGTTTTTTCGGGTGATTTCACCTCAACCGTAAATGCCTGCAAAATAGCGGCGGGTGTCGCTACATACATAACGACATTCGAAAGTCCCTTAGCGGCGGTTTCATTTATAAGCTTTGTCTTGCCGCAAGCAAAGCCCACGGCAATCATAATAAAAAGCGTTAAAACCTGCAAAGCAACTGTAATCAGGTTATCAAGCATTAAAATATCATCTCATTTACAAACAGTTAATATAGCTTTCGTGGTTGGTAAAAAAGGCTATGTTGGGGAATTTTTCACACAAAACACTTTTGAGCGGCTCTATTACAACATCCTCGGTGTTAAAGTGGCCGCAATCAATAAGGGTAAAGGAAAGCTGTGCCGCCTCTAAAAGTACATGGTGCTTTACATCAGCCGTCACAAGCGCATTGGCACCTGCCTTTATGGCGTCATACAGCATATCGCCACCGCTGCCGCCACAAACGGCAACGGTTTTTATATTTTTCTTACCAATAGTAAATCGGGGTGAGAAGTTGAGCCTTTGACCTACAAATTTTGCGAAGTCGGTGGGTGTGTATTCATTATCTAAGACACCCTTGCGAAACGAAAAACCGTCCTCACAAATTATTTTTTCTACCTGCTTTAATTCAAGCGCATTTGCAAGACAGTCGTTAACACCGCCGTCGGCCACATCTAAATTAGTGTGGGCGCTTATCACCGAAATCCCGTTTTTAATAAGCTTATAAGCGATACTGCCAGACAATACGCTTTTAAGGGGTGAGAAAATAACGGGGTGATGTGTAATAATAAGCTCGGCGCCAAGCTCGATAGCTTGATTTACAACCGATTCGGTGCAATCAAGCGCAACCACTACCTTTGTAACAGATGCATCTTTATCGCCTACAAGCAGTCCTGCGTTATCAAAATCGCAGGCCGTATCAAAGGGGCAAAGCTCGTTTAAAAACAAATAAATATCATTAACTTTCATCTAATTAACCCTTTTTAAAAGAATCTTTAAGAGCTACTGTGCGGTTGAAAATTATATTGTTATCATCAGAATCTTTATCAAGACAGAAATAACCCTGGCGCATAAATTGGAATGTATCGCCCGCATTAGCGCAGCTTAAATCAGCTTCGATTTTACAGTTTTCAAGAATTACGAGTGAATCGGGGTTAAGATTGTCGGCAAAGGACTCAACACCCTCCTCATCAGAGGGATTTTCAACGTTGAAAAGACGGTCATAAAGACGAACGGTAGCCGTCTTGCAGTGGTTAGCACTTACCCAGTGCAGTGTGCCCTTAACCTTTCTGCCGTCGGGTGTTTCACCACCAAAGGATTCGGGGTCATAGGTCGCATGAACTACGGTTATATTGCCATTTTCATCGGTTTCGTGAGAAGCATACTTAATGTAGTAAGCACCTTTTAAACGAACCTCTTTTGCAGGACACAGACGGAAATATTTACCTGGAGGATCTAACATAAAGTCGTCCTGCTCGATATAAATTTCCTTCGAGAAGGTGACGGTCTTTTTGCCAAGCTCGGGCTTGTTAGGGTTAATATCAACGCGGATTTCGTCGGTCTTATCCTCAGGGTAGTTGTCAATTACTACTTTCAGCGGACGCAACACCGCCATCGCACGAGAGGCGTTGGTGTTAAGATAATCGCGCACGCACGATTCAAGCAGTGCATAGTCGATAACGCTGTATGCCTTCGAAACACCAATTTTATTTACAAACTCTCTGATTGCTTCGGCAGGGTAGCCTCTGCGGCGCATACCGCATATAGTTGCCATTCTCGGGTCATCCCAGCCCGAAACCAGACCATCGTTTACTAGCTTTAAGCACTTGCGCTTACTCGTTAGGGTGTAGTTTACGGTCATTCTTGCAAACTCAATCTGTCTTGGCGGTGTAGGGATGCCCAGTATCTTTAAGAACCAATCATAAAGCGGTCTGTGGTTTTCAAACTCTAACGAGCATAAAGAGTGTGTCACACCCTCCTTAGCGTCGGATAACGGGTGGGCAAAGTCATACATCGGGTAAACACACCATTTATCGCCTGTGCGGTGATGATGAGCCTTCATAATGCGGTAGATTATGGGGTCACGCATATTAAGGTTCGAAGAAGTCATATCAATTTTAGCACGCAATACCATTGCGCCGTTCGGGAATTCACCTGCGGTCATACGGGCAAATAAATCCTTGGTTTCGGCTATCGGTCTGTCACGGTAGGGACTTTCCTTGCCGGGCTCGGTCAAGGTGCCACGGTACTCACGAATTTCATCGGGGGACAGCTCGTCAACATAGGCAAGTCCCAAATCAATAAGCTTTAACGCACATTCGTAAATAAAATCAAAATAGTCCGATGCGTAGAAAACATTGTCCCACTCAAAGCCAAGCCACTGGATATCTTCCTTAATAGAGTCTACATATTCGACATCCTCTTTTGTTGGATTGGTGTCATCAAGACGCAGGTTGCACTTACCGTTATACTTTTGTGCGGTGCCAAAGTCAATGCAAATGGCCTTGGCATGACCTATATGAAGATATCCGTTAGGCTCGGGCGGAAAGCGTGTCTGAACGCAGTTGTAAACGCCCTCCTTCAAATCTTCGTCGATAAAATCGTGTATAAAATTGGAAGGGGAGGTATTTTCCGCTTCGCCTATGTTTTTAATCTCTTCCATATTTTTACCCCTTTATAAATTCTATCATATCATTAATACGCTTTTTACATTCGTCCGTTCCCAAAACCTGCATAATACTACAAAGGTCGGGTGTGTTGCGTCTGCCTGTGATGGCAATTCGAAGTATTGTGCTAAGGTCGCCCGCGCTACCCTTATAGGCGTCGGGATTGGCCTTGTATTCTTTAGTTTCTGCCGCAAAGTTAAGCTCGGGTGCTAGTGTTTTAATTCTGCCAAACCATTCCTGACGGTCGTCTGACGGGTCGTATATGTCTAGATATTTTGTCAGGAATTTAGCGGCATCGTCACTCAAAATATTTTTCGGTAGCTCATATTTGTTTACATATAATTTATTAAAGAAATATGCGTAAAACTCGCGTGCCTCATTCCATTTTGCTAAATCTTTACGCGGCTTTGGGCTGTCATCTCGGTCGATGGCAAGCATCGCCTTTGTAAATTCGGGATTACTCACGAGTATTTCGTAAAACTCACCGTCAAACTCTTTCGCCCAAGCGGTAAGCTTATCATAAACCTCGCCTGATTTTAGCCTTGCAATACGGTTTTTGCTGACATCAAGTAGCTTATTTTCATCAAATAAGGCGCCCGAAACGCTCATCTTCTTAAGATTGAACTTGAATGATTTATAGGATGCATCGGGGTTGCATTTGCGCCAATCTTCAAAATCTGATGCGGCAATTGTCATAAGGTACTCAATAACATTTTCGCTTTCATAGCCTTGCTCAGCAAAGAAACGAACTGCGGCCTCGGGGTCCTTACGCTTAGAAATCTTGCGCTTAGCACCACCGTCTAACTTCATAATGGGTGCTACATGTGCATACTTCGGCGGTTTGAAACCGAGCAGGCGGAACAGTTGAATGTGCTTAGGCACCGATGAAATCCATTCGTCACCTCGTATAACATGGGTTGTGCGCATCAAATGGTCGTCAACTGCGTGCGCGAAATGGTAGGTGGGTATTCCGTCAGATTTAAGCAGAACAAAATCTTCATCATTTTCGGGCATCTCTATTTTACCCTTAATACCGTCATCAAATGTAATGCGGTTTTCTTCATTACCTGGTGACTTAAGCCTTACAACATAAGGTTTGCCCTCGGCTATAAGGGCTACTGCCTCGTCAACCGTAATATTGCGATGTTTTGCATATTCTCCGTGGTAGCCTGTGCGAATTTTATTTTTTTCTTGGGTTTGACGTACCGCCTCTAATTCTTCTGCGGTACAGAAACAGGGGTACGCTAGTCCCTTGCTAATTAAATCTTTTACATATGTCTGATATATTTTGGCTCTGCGGCTTTGCTGATAGGGGCCGTATTCACCCTTCTCATCGGTTCCGCTTACAAAGCCCTCGTCAATTGTTATGCCAAAGCGGTTAAGGCCGTCAATAATATCCTCTATACCGCCGACTATCTCACGCTTTTTATCGGTGTCCTCAATGCGTGTAAAGAATATACCGTCTGTCGAGGTGGCGGTAATTCTGTTTACAAGCGCTGCAAAGAGTGTGCCTAAATGCAAATATCCTGTAGGGGACGGGGCGATACGAACAACCCTTGCGCCCTCACTTAAATTTCTTGCGGGGTAAAGCTTTTCATAATATTCAGGTGTTTTGTCAATGTCGGGCAACAGAAGCTGCGCCATTCTTTCAAATTCTGTCAAGTGATTCACCTCAAAACATATTTCTACAAATATATATTAGAATGATTGTAGAGCATTGAAATGGTATTGACAAATTTTCAAAGAAAATTCGTCACCAAATCAAAGATTTGCTGTAGAAATAGCACTTAGTGTGCTATTTCTACATTCAATACTATTATCGCAGATTTTGGCAATAATTACAAGTATTATATAATAAAAAAGCATAGTATTTTTAAAAATACTATGCTTTAAATCAGTCTATTTTGAAATTAACTTATTAAGCTCGTCCATAAAGGTTGTAATATCCTTGAATTGACGGTAAACTGAGGCGAAACGAACGTATGCAACCTCGTCAATATTTTTAAGTTTATCCATAACAAGCTCACCGATTTTATCACTTGTAACCTCGCGGTCAAGCGAGTTCTGAATGGTGACCTCAATTTCATCAATCATATTGTCAAGCGTGTTAATAGAAATCGGGCGCTTTTCACAGGCACGCAAAATACCGTTCATCAGCTTATCTCTGTTAAAGCTTTCACGTGACTTGTCTTTCTTAATTACGATAATCGGCAGACTCTCAATTATTTCATAGGTTGTAAAACGCTTGCCGCATTTAAGACACTCTCTGCGTCTGCGAATTCGCTCTCCCTCGTCGGTCGGGCGTGAGTCGATTACCTTGCTTTCTTCATCACCACAAAAAGGACATTTCATATTGCTTATCCCCCACATTATATTGTATATACACAGATATTTTAACATAATATGTTGAATTTATCAAGTGGCAATTTTTTTGTTGCCAAAAGCGTTTATACAAGGTATAATTAGAAAAACGATAGGAGGCAATATTATGAGTTTGCAAACAACTTTGCCCGTAAAAGACGATATAGTTGCGGTTATGCACACCAATATGGGCGACATTAAAATTAAACTTTTTCCTTCACTTGCACCCAAGACGGTCGAAAACTTTGTTACACATTCAAAAGAGGGTTATTATAATGGCCTTATTTTCCACCGTGTTATCAATGATTTTATGATTCAGGGCGGCGACCCAACGGGTACAGGTATGGGCGGCGAGAGTATCTGGGGCGAATCCTTTGAGGATGAGTTTGCGCCCGAGCTTCACAATATTCGCGGTGCTTTATGTATGGCAAACGCAGGCCCCAACACCAACGGCAGTCAGTTCTTTATCGTTCAGGCTACATCCTGCCCTGAGCAGATGTTAGAGCAGATGAAGCAAATCGGTGTGCAGGGCGGCTTTACAGATGAAGTAATTGCCGATTACGAAACACTTGGCGGCACCCCTTGGCTTGATTACCGCCACAGCGTGTTTGGTTTTGTATACGAGGGTATGGACGTAGTTGACGATATAGCAAAAGTAAAGGTCGGCGCTAATGATAAACCGATGTACGATGTTACCATCGACTCGATTGAGATTGTTACGGTAGAATAATGATTTCAAAGGATATTAAACATATTTACGAGCCTACACCCCTTCAATGCGGACAGGCGGTACTCGCTATGCTGACGGGTGCCGAGGTCTCACGAATAATAGAACTTTGCGGCACCGAGAACGAAACCGATTTAAAAACAATGAAGCGTGTTTTTTCAGAGTTTGGCATTACTGTTTCGCCTAATAGATGCGAGGTAAAAAATAAAAAAGATTTACCCGAATTCGCACTATTAAGCCTTGAAACACCGAAATGCTGGCATTGGTCTGTGTATGCAAAGGGCAAATTCTACGACCCTGAATATGGTCTTGTTGATGATTTCCCACCGTCCATCCGACGCTATTATTGGGAGCTAAAGTAAAAAACATCCCGTAAGGATTATCCTTACGGGATGTTGTGTTTTTTAGAATTCAGCGTAACCGGTTGTTCTCGGGAAGGGGATAACATCACGGATGTTCTGAATACCTGTCATATACATAATAAGTCTTTCAAAGCCAAGACCGAAGCCTGCGTGCTTAGCACCGCCGTAGCGACGAAGGTCAACATACCAGTCGTAATCTTTAATATCGGCGCCGATTTCCTCAATGCGCTTTGTTAGCAGGTCGATACGTTCTTCACGCTGACTGCCACCGATAATCTCACCGATACCGGGAACAAGTACGTCAACGGCGGCAACGGTCTTGCCGTCGTCATTCAGTCGCATATAGAATGCCTTGATTTCCTTCGGATAGTTGGTAACAAATAACGGCTTCTTAAATATTTCTTCGGTTAAGAATCTTTCGTGCTCGGTCTGTAAATCACAGCCCCAGTTTACAGGATACTGGAACTCGTGACCGCTTTCCTCAAGTAGTTTAATAGCATCGGTGTAGGTAACCTCAGCGAATTCTGCATTGATAACCGAATTGAGTTTATCTTTAAGACCCTTTTCGAAATGCTGCTCAAAGAAATCAAGCTCGGCAGGGCAGTTATCAATAACATATTTCAGCACGAATTTAAGCATATCGCGTGCAAGAAGCATATCATCATTTAAGTCTGCAAATGCAATTTCGGGCTCAATCATCCAGAACTCTGCCGCGTGGCGTGCGGTATAGGATTTCTCGGCTCTGAATGTCGGACCAAAGGTGTAAACCTTGCCGAAGGCGAGAGCCATACATTCGGCCTCGAGCTGACCCGAAACAGTAAGTGAGGTTGCTTTACCGAAAAAGTCCTCACTGAAATCAACCTTGCCGTCTTCGGTCATAGGCGGATTTTGGGCATCAAGCGTGGTAACCCTAAACATTTCGCCCGCACCCTCAGCGTCAGAGGCAGTAATTAGCGGAGTATGTGCATAAACAAAGCCTCTCTGCTGGAAGAACATATGAATGGCATATGCCGCAACACTGCGCACTCTGAAGGCGGCAGAGAAGGTATTTGTTCTGGGTCGCAGGTGCTGAATGGTACGTAAAAATTCAAGTGAGTGACGCTTTTTCTGTAACGGATAGTCAGGACTTGAAACGCCGTCAACACTGATTTCTTTAGCCTGCAATTCGCAGGGTTGCTTCATCTCAGGTGTTGCAACAAGCAAACCCGTGACGCTGACCGCCGCGCCGACATTCTGCGAAACGATTTCATCAAAATTAGCAAGCGTCTCTTTATCAAGAATAACCTGTAAACCCTTAAAGGCGCTACCGTCGTTTATCTCCATAAAGGCTATATTTTTTGATTGACGGATGGTACGAACCCAACCGCAGACGGTAAGGGTGGTATCCTTTAGATCATCAAGTTTGGCAAAAACATTTACGATTTCTGTTCTTTTCATAAGAATCTCTCCTATTACGTAACAATACAAACTATATTATACACAAAAATTACCAAAAGGTCAATTTAATCATTGCTATATTATTAAAAATATTGTAAAATATTTTTATGTTAGCGGAGGAATTATAATGACACAGCAAGATTTTATGACTCTCAGAGACAAAATTATAGAAAAAGATTTTTCACGTATGAATGATATGCAGTTTCGCGCAGTAACAACTGTGTCGGGGCCTGTTTTGGTGCTTGCGGGTGCTGGTAGCGGCAAAACCACCGTGCTTGTAAACCGTATTGCCTGCATTGTGAAATACGGTGACGCTTACGGCAAACCCCTCACTTTAAGTGATGAAGAATATAGTCATGGTTTAGAGTATTTAAACGGTAGCAGTGACTACCTACCGCCCGTATTTACAGCAAATGCGGCTGCGCCTTGGCAGATTTTAGCCATTACCTTTACAAACAAGGCGGCAAATGAGCTTAAAGAGCGTATTGCGCTCAAATTAGGCGAGAATGCGACAGACATCTGGGCAAGCACATTCCATTCGGTCTGCGGTAAGATACTGCGTCGCTTTGCGGCAAAGATAGGTTACACCTCGCATTTTACAATATACGATACCGACGATCAGAAAAAGGTCATTAAGGAAATTATGAAGCAGGAGAATATTGATGAGAAATTCCTGCCCGTTAAGGCGGTGTTAAGCGCCATTTCTTCGGCTAAGGACAAGCTTATAACACCCGAAAATTATGGTGAAAATGCGACAGGCGACTACCGCCAGTCGATGATAGCGAAAATTTATAAGATGTATACCGTGCGTCTTATCAATAACGATGCGATGGATTTTGACGATATGATAAACAACACCGTCAAGCTCTTTCGTGAAAATGAAGATGTGCTCGAATATTATCAGGATAAATTCCGTTACATAATGGTTGATGAGTATCAGGATACCAACCATGCGCAGTATGTTCTGGTCAGCCTCTTAGCGCAAAAATACCGCAATTTCTGTGTTGTTGGTGATGATGACCAAAGTATTTATCATTTCCGAGGCGCAACAATAGAAAATATTTTGAATTTCGAAAAGCAGTATAAAGAGGCTAAGGTCATTCGCCTTGAGCAAAACTACCGTTCAACCGGTAATATCCTCGATGTTGCCAATGCAGTTATAAAGAATAATCAGGGCAGAAAGGGTAAAAACCTCTGGACACAGAACAGTACTGGTGAAAAGGTAACACTTTATACCGCTGAGGACGAGCGAAGCGAGGCAAGATATGTTGCCGATAAGATACTTGAAAACGTGCGCAACGGCGGCAAATTCTGTGACCACGCCATACTCTACAGAATGAATGCGCAGTCAAATGCGCTTGAAAACGTCTTTGCACGCAGCGGTATTTCCTACCGTGTCATAGGCGGTATGCGCTTTTTCGAGCGTAAGGAGATTAAGGATATTTTAGCCTACTTAACGGTTATAAATAACCCATACGATGACCTGCGATTAAAGAGAATTACCAACGAGCCTAAGAGGGGCATTGGGGACACCACAATTAAAAATGCATCACAGATTTCCGACAGTCTGGGACTCTCGCTCTTTGAAGTCTTTAAAACTGCCGCCGACTACCCCATGCTTGCGCGATCAGCCTCAAAGCTTAAAGAGTTTTGCAGTATGATTGATGAGCTGCGTGAGGATGCCAATAATATGCCGATTCACGAGCTGCTGGAGTCTTGCATAAGTCGCTCGGGCTATGTTGCGGCACTGCAGGCGGCGGGGGAGAGTGAGCAGGACAGAATTGATAATATATACGAGCTCACCTCAAGTGTCGTTCAGTACGAGCAGGAAAATGAGGAGGCAACCCTTTCGGGCTTCCTTGAGGAAATCGCGCTTATCAGCGATATTGATTCTATGGATGAAAACGACGATAAGGTCGTTATGATGACCATACATTCAGCTAAGGGACTCGAATTCAATAATGTCTTTATTGTCGGTATGGAGGAGGGCGTTTTCCCGGGATATCAGACGGTATGCGAGGGTCTTGCGGCAATAGAGGAAGAGCGCAGACTCGCCTATGTCGCTATTACGAGGGCTCGAAAAGAGCTTACAATAACCAACACAAACCTGCGTATGCTTTTTGGCTCGACCACCCGAAATATGCCGTCACGCTTTTTAAATGAGGTACCAAAAGAGTACTGCAATGAAATTAAACCTGCAAGCAGTGCGTCGGGCTTTATTTTTGATGACAGAGCATCGAATTTTGGTGGCTTTGGCTCGGGTGTCAGAGCGCAGTATACACCCGTTTCACGCCCGAACCTCAAGTTTAAGGACACTAATGTATATAAAGCGGGTATGAATGTAAGCCACGCAACATTTGGCGAGGGTGTGATACTCTCTGTTAGCGCTATGGGTGACGATTCCTTGCTTGAAATTAACTTTGTGTCAGCAGGCAAGAAAAAGCTTATGGCGAACTATGCAAAGTTAAAAGTTATTTAACAAATAGCCATTGACTTTTGGATTGTTTCATAATACAATTTTAGTGTATTGATACTGGTAGGTCTAAAAGCGGTGAATTTAAGTTGTTTGTCGGTTTTTCTTTACGTGATATAATACTTAGGTCAACCTTTATTTTATAAGGAGTTTAATCAATGTTTCCAAACAGTAGGGTGATAAAAGTTAATGCTTTATCGGCGCTCAAGGGCAACTGGGCTACGGCCGTTGCTGCTATAATGATTTGGGTGTTATTTAATGTTATATTACTTGTAACGGGCACACTTATCTGCAGTTTTATTGAGTCGACGGTTATTACCACGGCGGTTATTATAGTTTTATCTGCCATAGCCTTGTTTGTGGGCTCGCCATTACTGTTTGGGGTGCTTAAATTTATCTGGCACCTGTCAGACAGGGAATGCACCGATATTGGTGATGTCTTTTTCTACTTCGGCTCTCGTAAAATGTATTTCAGAGCCCTCAATATAACACTTCAGATTATATCAAGGTTTTTAATTATGGGCTCGGTTATGATAGTGCCGTCTCTGGTTATAGAGTATATATCAAACGGTGGCTTCAATGAGGTCTTCGGTGCCGTACCGCTATGGCTGACAAACTTCTGGATAATTTCGGTATTTTTGCGCTCTTTAGGAGTTTTGCTGACGGTTATTTTTACCGCAAAATACTACCTTGCGCCCTTCGTATTTATCATCAATGATGAAATTGAGCCGCTTGAAGCGATGCACCTTTCCTGCAAGGCCGCGAAGCTTAGTATATGGAATTTTGTGGGACTAATTTTTACTCTGCTTGGTTGGTTTGTGACGTCACTTCTCGGCGTTCCGCTATTTTTCACTGTACCGTATATATTGATGTGTTATATCATTCATTCACGCTTTGCCGTGTATTATTACAATGAATGGGTAAAAAATGTACCCGATTCGTCTTTTTATGTTTAAATTTTGCAACAATGCAAATAATATAAAAAACTAAGGAGGAATTTATAATGGAACTCAAAGGTTCAAGAACCGAGGCCAATTTGATGGCTGCCTTCGCAGGCGAGTCACAGGCAAGAAACAAGTACACATACTACGCTTCAAAGGCAAGAAAGGACGGCTACGTTCAAATAGCAGAAATATTTGAAGAAACCGCCAACAACGAAAAGGAGCATGCTAAAATTTGGTTTAAGCTGCTTCACGACGGCATTCAGGATACCGCTATAAATCTTGAGGATGCCGCTGCAGGCGAAAATTACGAGTGGACCGAAATGTATGCCGAGTTTGCCAAGGTTGCTAAGGAAGAGGGCTTTGACAAAATCGCTGCACTTTTCGAGGGCGTAGCTTTAATCGAAAAGGAACACGAGAAGCGCTATTTAAAGCTTCTTGAAAACGTAAAGGGTGGTCTTGTTTTCTCCAAGGATAACGATGCTATCTGGCAGTGCATTAACTGCGGTCACATTGTTATCGGCAAGCAGGCACCCGAGGTTTGCCCCGTATGTGCTCATCCAAAGGCATATTTTAAACTTAAAGAAATGAACTATTAAAAATCAAGTGCCGAAGAGTTAAGTCTTCGGCACTTAAATTTTTGAGTATTTTCCGGGCGCTTTTATCATTGCTTTAATTTTGATTTAATATATTTATCAATCGCCTCTGCCGCGTTTTTACCGGCCCCCATTGCAAGTATAACAGTAGCGGCACCCGTAACGGCATCACCGCCGGCAAATACACCCTCGCGTGAGGTTTGACCTGTTAGCTCATCGGCAATAATTCCGCCCCACTTCTCAGTTTCAAGACCGTTTGTCGTCGAGGTTATTAACGGGTTGGGCGATGTGCCGAGCGCCATTATAACCGAGTCTACGTCGATTGTGAATTCACTGTTTTCCTTAACAATAGGTCGGCGTCTGCCCGAAGCGTCAGGCTCGCCGAGCTCCATTTCTACACACTTTATGCCGCAAACAAATCCGTTTTTCTGGTCGGTTTTATCATTTTCATTGCGGTAGCATAAAATTTCGGTGGGGTTGGTAAGGGTTTTAAATATAATGCCCTCTTCTATGGCGTGCTCGATTTCCTCTTTACGTGCAGGCAATTCCTCCATACCTCTTCGGTAGACAATATAAACCTCGGCACCAAGACGTTTTGCGCAACGGGCAGCATCCATAGCAACGTTACCGCCGCCAACGACAGCCACCTTTTGTGCCGTCTGAACGGGAGTGTCACTATCATCAAGATATGCCTTCATCAGATTTATTCTTGTCAAAAACTCATTTGCAGAATAAACGCCCTTGCAGTTTTCACCCTTGATATTCATAAACTTAGGTAGACCTGCGCCCGAGCCGATAAATACCGCCTCATAGCCCATCTCATTCATAAGCTCATCAACAGAGAAAAGCTTGCCGATAACCGAGTTGGTTCTAATTTCAACACCGAGTGCCTTTAGTCCCTCAATTTCCTTGCGTACAATATCCTTTGGTAGACGGAATTCGGGTATACCATATACCAAAACACCACCCGCAATGTGCAGAGCCTCAAATATCGTTACGCTGTAGCCCATTTTTGCAAGGTCACCCGCACAGGTAAGTCCTGAGGGACCCGAGCCGATAACGGCAACCTTGTGACCGTTAGGTATAGGCTTTTTAATTTCGGTATTATTATTTTTATTGTGAAGGTCGGCAACAAAACGCTCAAGACGTCCAATTGCGACGCTCTCACCCTTAATGCCTCTTACACATTTACCCTCGCACTGATTTTCCTGCGGACAAACACGACCGCAAACGGCAGGCAGGGCAGAGGACTCGGCTATAATATTATAAGCCGCTTCGAATTCGCCCTTTGCTACCTTATCAATAAACTCGGGTATATGAATTTTAACGGGGCAGCCCGAAATGCAGGGCTTGTTTTTGCAGTTAAGGCAACGCTGTGCCTCGTCGATTGCCTGCTCCTCGGTATAGCCGAGTGCAACCTCATCGAAATTATGATTTCTAACCTCGGGTGGTTGTACAGGCATTTTATTTTTATCTAAACGCATATTAGCCAATTTATTCAACCTCTTTTTTAAATAAGTTGCAGGTATCCTCATATCTTTTGCGTTCAAATCTTGCAAATGCGTTTGAGCGCTCCATAGCCTCATCAAAGTCAATAAGATGACCGTCAAATTCGGGACCGTCAACACAGGCAAAAACAGTTTTACCGCCGACTGTAAGTCGGCAACCGCCGCACATACCCGTACCGTCAATCATAATAGGATTCATCGACGCAACCGTTTTAATGTTGTATTTCTTTGTGAGCATACATACAAATTTCATCATAACAAGCGGTCCGATGGTGATAACCTCGTCAAATTCCTCGCCGTCAATAATCAGCTGCTCGAGGGCATCGGTAACGAGTCCCTTTGTACCTGCCGAGCCATCGTCGGTCATAAGAATATATTTTGATGAAACCGCTTTAAATTCATTTTCTAAAATTATTAGGTCCTTATTTCTAAAGCCGGTAATTGCGGTTACCTCACAACCCAAATTGTGTAGCTTCTTTGCTACAGGGTAGGCAATAGCACAGCCAACACCGCCGCCAACAACGGCAACCTTTTTAAGCCCCTCGGTTTTGGTAGCCTTACCTAAGGGGCCCACAAAATCGCAAAGACTATCTCCTTCATTTAGGTGGTTTAGCTTTTCGGTAGTAGCGCCAACAATTTGAAATATAATCGTAACACTACCGTTTTGGCGGTCAAAATCGGCGATGGTAAGCGGTATTCGCTCACCGGCTTCATCTACTCGCAAAATTACAAATTGACCCGGCTCTGCCTTTTTTGCAATATCGGGCGCATATATATCCATTAGTGTGACGGTGGGGTTTAGAACCTCTTTACGTAAAATTTTATACAAGGATATTCCTCCGATTAGACTTGATAAGATAATTATATCACTAAAGCATATAAAAATCTACTTACAAATATATCAAAATCCCCGATACAATCATCAGGGATTTTGTGTTAATTATTTAAATAAAAGATTTGTAATGCCCAATGCCTGTGCTAAAATGAGTGCCAACATAACGGGTGCTATATATTTAACTATTGCAATATACAGGGTTTTCTTTTTAAATCTCACACCGCCGACTTCCATTTCTTCGATGATGGTTTTTGGTTTTAACAACCAACCAATCAAAATACAGGTAAGCAGTGAAATAATCGGCATAAGCACGCTGTTGCTTAAATAGTCCATAACGTCGAGCAACTGACCAACGGTACCGTTTGGAAGTGTCAACTCGAAGTAGAATATGTTGTAGCCAAGACAAATAACAATCGATGCTACTGCAAAAATAACGGCAATAATAAGCGAGGTCTTTTTACGTGAGGCTTTAAAGAAACCCATGCAGGAAGCCACAATGGTTTCCATAATTGATACACTTGAGGTAAGTGCCGCAAAGATAACCATTATAAAGAAGGCTATACCGACGAATTTACCTATAATGCCCATTGCCTCAAACACCTTCGGAAGCGCCACAAACATAAGTCCTGCGCCACTGTTTTGTAAACCTGCTTCACCCGAGAAAATAAATACGGTGGGTACAATCATAAGTCCCGAAAGGATAGCAACGGCGGTATCAAAGATTTCAATATGCGTCACGCTTTTTGAAAGATTAACGTCCTTTTTAACATATGAGCCGTAGGTAATCATAATACCCATAGCAACGCTGAGTGAATAGAATAACTGACCCGTTGCATCAAGGAGAAGCTGGAAGAAGCTTTTAAATGTAACCTTACTAAAATCAGGTATAAAATAACGTGCCAGACCGTCAAGTCCGTTTCGTGTCACACCGTTTTCTGTGTGAGAGAGGGTGAGGGAGAATACCGCAATGCCGATAATAAGCACCAAAAGACCCGGCATAACGAATTTTGAAAACTTCTCAATACCCTTTTCAACACCAAAGAATACAATAATAGCGGTAACTGCCAAAAAGATAAAGGTGAATACAATGGGTGCAACGTTTGATGTAATAAACGACGTAAAGTAACCGTCGCCAGCCATTACCGAGGTGTCGTTTATTATATAATCGGCGGCATATTTGGTTATCCAACCGCCAACAACCGAGTAGTATGTAAGAATAATGGCGGGTACAATAAAGGATAACGCGCCCAAAAAGCTCCACTTTTTGCTAAGGGCACCATAGGCCTGTAGTGCATTTTTACCCGTCTTTCTACCAATGGCAATATCGGTAGTAAGTAGTGCAAAGCCAAAGGTTAAAGCCAAAATAATATATACCAAAATAAAAAGACCGCCGCCGTGCTTAGCCGCAAGGTAGGGGAAACGCCAGATATTACCCAGTCCTACCGCACTGCCGGCTGCCGCAAGTACAAATCCTAACGAGCCCGTAAAGGAGGCCTTCTTTTTTGTGTTTAAAGCTGTTGTGTTTTGATTATCCATTACAATATCACCTAAAATTTCCTATAATTACTAATTATATTATTATATTAGGGTATTGTCAACACAATATTGACATACGTCTTTCAAGTGGTATAATATTAACTAATAAATTTGGAGGTTGCAATATGGGCAATACAAGACAATCTATAAAGCATCTTACTATTGCCGCACTTTTCACAGCAATGATTGCGGTATTCACGGGATTTATTTTTCACGTGCCTATAAAGATTGGCGCAAATACTGCATATTTGCACTTTGGTGATGCTTTTATATTTATAGCGGCATCATTACTGCGGTTGCCATACGCTGTCACAGCGGCGGCTATAGGCGGTGCACTGGGCGACTTAATGTGCGGTGCAGTTGTTTGGATGCCCTTCACATTTGTGGTAAAAGCGTTAATGGCGCTTATGTTTACTTCGAAAAATAATAAAATCATAAATAAAAGAAATGTGTTTGCGCTTTTTCTTTCACTCATAATAACGGTTGTTATATACTACATAGCCGAGGCTCTGATCTACGGCAACTGGATAACACCTGCATTATCGATATTCGGTAATGTGGTGCAAATAGTCGGTAGCGGTATAATATATTTGGGTTTAGGCTTAGCGCTGGATAAAACAAAAATCAAAAAATTGATATAAGAAAAGCAGTCATCAATTGATGACTGCTTTTTACTTTACAACAAACTGAAATTAACAACAACTGCGGCAAATACGATTGATACCATTGAAAGCAATTTAATCAAAATGTTGATGGCAGGACCCGACGTATCTTTAAAGGGGTCGCCAACTGTATCGCCAACAACTGCGGCCTTGTGGTTTTGTGAACCCTTACCACCGAAAACGCCGCCCTCAATATGCTTTTTGGCGTTATCCCAAGCACCGCCTGAGTTTGACATAAATACTGCGATTAGGAAGCCCGTTGCGGTAGCACCTGCCAGCATACCAACGACGCCTGTGCAACCAAGCAACAAGCCTGTGGCAATAGGAACAATAACTGCAACTACGGTGGGCAAAACCATTTCGCCAAGACTTGATTTAGTGCACAAGTCAACGCATCTTGCATAGTCGGGCTCGGTCTTACCTTCCATAATGCCTGTAATTTCGTGGAACTGACGTCTTACCTCTTTAACAACGCTTTGTGCGGCACGTCCAACCGATTCCATTGTCAGTGCGGCAAATACAAAGGGCAGACATGCACCGATAAATAAACCGATAAGCACAGAAGGATTCATAATGCTAAGGTCTGCAATTTTTTCGGCACCGCCGGTAGTAGATTTAACCTTTTCAATGTAAGAAGCCATCAAAGCGAGGGCTGTAAGTGCCGCCGAGCCGATGGCAAAGCCCTTGCCGGTAGCGGCGGTTGTGTTACCCAAAGCGTCAAGCGCGTCGGTACGCTCTCTTACTTCCTTTTCGAGTCCCGACATTTCGGCAATACCGCCCGCATTATCAGCAACAGGACCGTATGCGTCGGTGGCAAGTGTAATACCGAGTGTAGATAGCATACCTACTGCTGCGAGCGCTATACCATAAAGACCCATTGTGGCAGAGGTAGCACCGCCTGAAACGAAATATGCAACTAAAACGCAAGCGGCAACAATAATTATAGGTAATGCGGTAGACAACATACCAAGCGATAAACCGCTAATAATAATGGTTGCTGAGCCTGTCTCAGAAGAAGCGGCAAGTTTTCGGGTAGGCTTATATGTGTCCGAAGTGAAATATTCGGTCGACTGACCAATAAGAACACCTGAAATTAGTCCTGCTAAAATTGCAAAGTATAGGGACCAATTTTCTTTACCTAAAATGAAATATACAAGCGGTAAAGAAACGATGGCGATTAGTATTGCCGAGAAATTGGTACCGCGACTGAGTGCTTTTAAGAGGTTTTTCTGTGTTGCACCCTCTTTTGTTTTTACTAAAAATGTGCCGAGTATTGAGCAAAGTATACCGACTGCGGCTATAATCATGGGCAGTGCCATTGCTTCAAATTCGAGCTTTCCTGCAAAAGCGGCAACACCCAAAGCACAAGCAGAGAGTATAGAGCCAACATACGATTCGTAAAGGTCGGCACCCATACCTGCAACGTCACCCACGTTATCGCCAACGTTATCGGCAATAACGGCGGGGTTTCTCGGGTCGTCCTCGGGTATACCCGCCTCAACCTTACCAACAAGGTCGGCACCAACGTCGGCAGCCTTGGTGAAAATACCGCCGCCCACACGTGCAAACAGTGCCATTGATGAAGCACCCATACCAAAGGTAATCATAGCGCTTGTAATTTCAGATGCACCACAGTTAAAGCCGAAGCGTAGGAGCAAATACCAAATTGTAATATCAAGCAGTCCAAGACCTACAACTGTAAAGCCCATAACCGAGCCGGCAGAGAATGCAACACGCAAGCCCTTGTTTAGTCCCTCGCGGCAGGCGTTGGCGGTTCTGGCATTGGATGCGGTAGCAATCTTCATACCGATAAAGCCAGAAAGGGCAGAAAAGAAGCCGCCCGTTATGAATGCAAAGGGTACGTAGGGTGTTAATAGATTAAAGAAAGCCATTACACCAAGTATTACAAACATAACACCAAAGAAGATAAGAACAATTTTATATTGCCTTTTGAGGAATGCGTTGGCACCTTTTCTGATGGCTTCAGATATTTTTTTCATTGCATCTGTTCCCTCGGAAAATTTAAGCACCTTTTTGGCTGTGAATATTGCGAATAAGAGTGCAATTAAAGCACCGAGGCCCGTAGTTATTATTAAAATCTTGTCCATAATTAACCTCCTAAAAAGGATAAATAGCCCTCGTGTTTAAAAAATAGGGTAAAATACATTATATTGCTAAAATGACAAATTGTCAATATTTTAACGTGTAAAGTACGAGAAATTAATGTTTTGTTTACATTTTTTAATATTTATGGTAAAATACGTGATAAGGAGTTGAATAATGTGCAGTTTTTATATGCTTTAGAAAAATTAAGAAACCCCGTGTGTAATTTTTTAATGTCAACAATAACACACCTTGGCGAAGAAATACTTTTTATTGTTATTGCAGTAATACTACTTTGGTGTGTCGATAAGTACAAGGGCTATTATATGCTATGTGTCGGTTTTGTCGGTACGCAGTTAAATCAGCTTTTAAAGGTCACCTTTAAGATTGACAGACCTTGGGTAAAGGACCCAAATTTTAAGCCTATCGAGAGTGCGATAGGCGAGGCAACAGGCTATTCCTTCCCGAGCGGTCATACTCAGTCGGCGGTTGGCATATTCGGCTCTATTGCACGCTTTGCAAAGCGCAACCTCGTGCGAATTTTATGCGTAGCAGTCGCCGCGCTGGTTGCTTTTTCAAGAATGTACCTTGGCGTACACACACCGCTGGATGTCGGCGTATCAATAATATTCGCAACAATTCTTGTGTTTGCTTTTTATCCCATAATTGAAAAATCACGCCAAAATCCCAATGTTATGCGTATCTTTTTGGCCGTTATGCTCTTGTGGTCGGTGGCGCAGGTTATTATAACCGAGCCGATATACCAAACCGATATAAGCAACGCCAATTTTTTAAGTGCGGTTAAAAACGCCTATAAGATGCTCGGCGCAGTTGTTGGCTTTGCCGTAGTTTACGAGCTCGATTTAAGGTTTATTAGGTTTTCCACCAAGGCTGTTTGGTGGGCTCAAATAATTAAGACGGTTATCGGGTTGGGTCTTACCCTCGCTATTCAAGAACTCGGCTATATCGTGTTCGGTCTGTTTTTAGGTGATATGTGGTACAGATGCATTACGTATTTCTGTATGGTGCTTTTTGCAGGCGCCGTCTGGCCGCTGACATTTAAATGGTTTAGTAAATTAGGAATAAAAAAATAAGCCCGACGGGCTTATTTTTTTATTCCCATAATTTCACAATACCGGATCCTAAATTAAAAATGTAATATCGTCGTTTTTTATAATTTTACCGCATACATCTGTGTTTGCTACCAAACACTTTTATAGTATTGAAATTCAAAAAATCGAATGCTAATATGTACTCAAAGGAGGGTTCATATGAAATTAAGTGTCATAATTGATAAAGAGCGTGACGAAGAAATAATCATATATACTCACGAAAAGAACGCGCTGATAAGCGCAATAGAGCAGATGGTCGAGAGTGATTTAGAGCTGATAGGATATAACGATACCCAGACCGTTAAACTCAATTTAACCGATATATATTGTTTTACGGTAGAGGATAACAAAGTCTACGCTACCACACAAAACGAAAAGCTTCGAATGAGGTGTCGACTCTATGAGTTAGAACGGCTGTGTGGTGATAAATTTATCAAGATAAATCAGTCTTGCATCGTTGGTATCACAAAAATTGAGCGGTTTGATGCGTCTTTTCGAGGTTCAATGAAAATTACACTTAAAAATGGTTATACCGACTATATTTCGCGTCGGCAATTAAAGAATGTTAAAGAAAGGTTGGGTTTATAGTATGAATAAATATTTAAAGGAGTTTTTACACAGAGGCTTTGTGTTTTCGGGGCTTGGCCCGATTGTCTTGAGCGTTGTATATTATATATTGTCAAAAACGATTGAGGGCTTTACGCTTGATGCAACTCAGGTGCTTGTAGGAGTGGTGTCGGTTTATTTTCTTGCCTTTATTCAGGCGGGAGTGAGTGTCTTCAATCAGATTGAGCATTGGTCGGTGTGCAGGTCGCTTTTGTGCCATTTCGTACTATTGTATGTAGCCTATGTGGGCTGTTATCTGCTAAACACTTGGATACCCTTTGACCTTAATGTAATACTTATATTCACCGCGATTTTTGTGATTTTATATTTTGTCATATGGTTTACAGTGTATTTCATCCTTAAAGCTTCAAGCCAGAAGCTTAACGAAAGGTTGAGATAAAATAAATAAGACTTGCAACTGATATGCACCCCAAAAGCGTCTAACTTTTGGGGTGCATATCATGTCGGTGACATTTTCCATTTTGGTGGAGGCGAGGGGAGTCGACCGTCTGCTTCGCATACTAATGGCTTGTCCACCCAACGCGCTGCGTTCGGTACCGGACTTCACCGCTTTGTGCTAAAAACAGTCCACCGGACTGTTTTCTTAACGCCCAAACCCTCTCGGGTTTGACTCCCTTGCAACAAACTAAAAAAGAGAGCACCATCTTGCGACGATGCTCTCATTTTTTTGGTGGAGGCGAGGGGAGTCGAACCCCTGTCCAAAAATCTATTCCTAACGCTTTCTTCGGGTGAAGTTGCTTAAAAGTATTCCCTTGACTGCAAATTAAGCAACAACTTTGCAACTTCGGTAGCCTTTAGTTCGTGATGTGCTACAAGGCTCTCACACATTCATGTTCACCGCTAAATGACACCCTTCTACCGCCGCGGTACTCAGTAGTCGGATGAGCCGCCTAATTAGGCAGCTAAAGCAACTGTATTTTTGTCAGTTATTTTTAAAAGTTGTGAGTTTTAAAGCGGTCCCACACCGCTACCCGCTTACATTAGTTCAAAATCCCTGTCGAAACCTTTACGCCCCCGTATATTGAAGCAATAGGTAATAGTGAATAGTGATATTACTGATTACTTTCTTTAATTGCACGTTGAATGTCGCGATTGGCAGATTTTTGCGCTTCGACCGCACGCTTGTCATAAAGCTTTTTACCCTTGCAGACACCAAGCTGTACCTTAACCAGCGAGCCTTTGAAATACAGCGACAAGGGGATGAGCGATATACCCTGCTGCTGCACAAGACCGAGCAGACGCATAATTTCTTTTTTGTGTAAAAGCAGCTTGCGATTTCTTGTGGGTGGCTTATTAAATATGTTGCCCTGTTCGTAGGGACTTATGTGCATCTGCTTTATAATCATTTCACCGGCATCGACACTGCACCAAGCGTCCTTAAGATTAACGCCGCCGCGCCGTATCGACTTAATTTCGGTACCCGACAGAGCGATACCGGCTTCATACGATTCAAGCACAAAATAATCGTGAAACGCCTTTTTATTTGTGGCTATGGTTTTTGTGTTATCCACCGTTATCCCTCCTTTATATTTTCGGGTGGTAGATTAGTATAACATAAATTCGACCGACGGTCAAGAGCTGTTTGTTACGAAAAAACATTTTGAAATATGCATATTTTGCGCATATAATTGCATAATTATGCCTCAACGATAGTCGAATTGCATAAAAATTCAAAAAAACAATAATTTTTATGCGAAACACTTGCATTTTTATGGAAGGTGTGTTATATTATATGCACAACATTTTTAAATGGAGGAAAAACAATGAAAAAATTATTAGCATTGAGTTTAGCAATTTTGTTGGTAGTTGCTTGTTTTGCCGGTTGCGGTAACAAGCCCGCCGCAGCAAAGGTAAAGATTATCGACATCAATCTTACCGAAGAGGATTACGCATTCGGTGTCGACAAGAATCAGCCCGAGCTTCTTACAAAGGTAAACGAGTTTGTTGACAAGATTAAGAAGGATGGCACATTCGACACTATTTGCGACAAGTACTTTGGCGATGGCGAGCCCACAGCAGTAGTTTCTGCTAAGGAAGATGCTTCAAAAGAGCAGCTCGTTGTTGCAACAAACGCACAGTTTGCTCCCTTTGAGTATAAAGAGGGCGACAGCTTCTATGGCATCGATATGGAAATTGCTAAGCTTTTAGCCGACTATCTCGGTCAAGAGCTTGTAATTAAGGATATGGAATTTGATGCTGTTTGCTTAACTGTTGGTCAGCACAAATGCGATATCGCTATGGCAGGTCTTACCGTTAATGCTGAGAGAGAAGAGTACGTTACATTCTCAACCTCATATTACAAGGCTAACCAGAAGCTCATCGTTAAGGGCGACGACACAACATTTGACGCCTGCAAGACAACCGACGAAGTTGTTGCAATTCTTAAGGGCTTCGACAAGTCAACAAAAATCGGCTATCAAAACGGTACAACAGGCGGCCTTTATGTTGAGGGTGATGCTGAGTGGGGCTTCGATGGCTACAACGTAGAGGGCAAGGGCTACGGTTCAGGCTCACTCGCAGTTCAAGACCTTATCAACGGTAACATTAACTACGTTATCATTGACTCTGACCCCGCTAAGTTTATTGTTGACGCTATCAACGAAGTAGCATAATTATAAGTAAATTATATTTTTAGCAATAACCTCACCGTAAGGTGAGGCTATTGTTATCCTGAGGGAATTTTTTATGGGTAATTTTGGTTTAAAAATTGAACGCTTTATTGAGGTTTTTATCGATAAAGGCGGTTATAAAGAGGTTTTAACAGGTCTTCAAAACACCTTGCAAATTGCCGTTTTAGGTCTTGTTATCGGTATAGTTATCGGTACGCTTATTGCGGTTGTAAGAGTGTTGCCTAAATATAAACTGCTTCCAAGAGTTTTAAATGGTATATGTACCTTCTACGTCGCCTTTTTCAGAGGCACACCTATGGTTGTGCAGTTGCTTTTATCATATTATGTTGCACTGCCTCTGATGAATATAAATTTGCCGTCCGTAACGGTTGCAACTGCAGTGTTCGGACTAAACTCCGGCGCATACATATCCGAAATAATGCGCGGCGGCATTCTGTCAGTCGACCCCGGTCAAATGGAGGGCGGCAGAGCTATGGGACTCCCGTTCTCAAAGACTATGCTGTCAATAGTTATTCCGCAGGCAATTAAAAACATATTGCCGACCCTAGGTAACGAGTTTATAACCCTTATAAAAGAGACCTCGGTTGTAAGCTTCGTAGGCGCACTCGACCTATATGTTGCATTTAACCGTATCGGTTCAAACAGTTATGAATTTATGGTACCGTATCTTGTTATGGCAATAATTTACATTGTTCTTGTACTTATTATAAGCGGTCTTGTAAAGCTAATGGAAAGGAGTCTGAGGAAAAGTGATTCAGGTCGTTAATCTTAAAAAATCTTTCGGCTCTTTAGAGGTGCTTAAGGGCATCAACATTAATATCAATAAGGGTGAAAAGGTCGTTGTTATAGGTGCATCGGGCTCGGGTAAATCTACATTTTTGCGTTGCCTTAACTGTATGGAGGACCCGACCTCAGGTAACATTTTCTTTAACGGTGTAGACATTGCCGATATGAAGGTCGATATCAATATCCACCGTCAAAAAATGGGAATGGTGTTTCAGCATTTTAATCTTTTTAACAATAAAACCGTTATTCAAAACATTATGTTAGCGCCGATATACGTTGAGAAAAAACGTATGCGTAAGCTCAAAATGAAAAATCCAGATGCTGAGGCTAGTAAGACCACCAAGCAGATTAAAGAGGAAGCCTATAAAAAGGCAATGGAATTGCTCGAGCGAATCGGACTTCAGGACAAGGCAGACGCATATCCGTCACAGCTTTCGGGCGGTCAAAAACAGCGTGTTGCCATTGTCAGAGCCTTGGCTATGAACCCCGACGTTATTCTTTTTGATGAGCCGACAAGTGCGCTTGACCCCGAAATGGTTGGTGAAGTTCTCGAGCTTATGAAGGAGTTGGCGAATTCAGGTATGACCATGGTGGTTGTTACTCACGAAATGGGCTTTGCACGTGAGGTTGCCGATAGGGTAATCTTTGTTGACGAGGGCGTTATCGCCGAAGAAGCACCACCCGAGGAATTTTTCAATAATCCAAAATCACCGCGCCTTAAAGAATTTTTATCAAAAGTTTTATAAAAAAATGCCCCGAAATTTCGGGGCATTTTTTAGTAATTGTTTCTGTTTTGGTTGTTGTTCTGATTGCTATTGTTCTGATTGCTGTTGTTCTGATTGTTTTTATTCTGGTTGTTCTTGTTCTGGTCGTTTTTATTCTGGTTATTGCTGTTGTTGTTCTTGTTCTGATTGTTATCCACAAAAATCACCTCCGATTTCGGTATTAGTGTTTACCGAAATCGGAGGTTTATTCGTTTTGTATTTTTCAAATTTTAAACAATTTTTTTGTGTTTTCAAGCGTTCGTGTGAGTACCTGCTCGTAGCCGATATTTTTAATTTCGGCTATTTTTTTTGCCACAAACTCGATATAATCCGAGCGATTTAATTTACCGCGAAAGGGCTCGGGCGCAAGATATGGCGCATCGGTTTCGAGCAAAATGCGCTCAATCGGAATTTCTTTTATAACCTCGACAATTTTTTTTGAATTTTTAAAGGTTACAACTCCACCGATGCCTATATACATCCCTAAATCGACAACCTCTTTTGCCATTTCGACACTGCCTGAAAAGCAGTGCAAAACGCCACGCGGTTTATATTTTTTTATAAGTCGCAGGGTGTCGGCGTGCGCCTCACGGTCGTGTATAATCACAGGAAGCGAATGTGCCAAGGCAAACTGTAGTTGTCTTTCAAACATGTCGAGCTGATGTTCCTTAAAGGTTGTATCCCAATAGTAGTCAAGCCCGATTTCGCCAATAGCGACAACCTTGTTTTCCTTAATGAATTTAAGCATTTGCTTTTCGTCAAAGCAGGTGCCGTTATCAACCGATTCGGGATGATAGCCGACCGCTGCAAAAACATAGGTATATTTTTCCGCTAACTCGATAGCAATTTTCGAAGAAGCAATGTCGGTGCCGCAGTTTATGATGCCGCAGACATTTTTTTGCGGCATAGACATAAGCATTTCGTCACGCACACCGTCAAACCGTGTGTCATCATAATGCGCGTGGGTATCAAATATCATACCCATTATCTTACCTTACTGCCTGCAGGTACATCGTCTACGAATATGACCTTGACATCCTCACCTGCGTCGGCGGCAAGAATCATACCGTTGGACTCAACACCGCACAGCACTGCGGGTTTAAGGTTTGATACAACGATTACGCTTTTGCCAATAAGTGAATCGGGGGTATACCATTTAGCGATGCCCGATGCAACAATGCGGTATTTACCGCTACCATCGTCTAATGTTAATTTCAATAGCTTTTTAGCCTTCGGGATAGGCTCACAGTTAATTATTTTTGCAACGGTGAGTTCTACCTTTGCGAAGTCCTCAATACCTATCTGTGCTACGGTAGCAATGTTTTCTACTACGGCCTGTTTAGCCTCAAGCTCCTTTTCGATTTCGGCTAAAACCTTCGCGGTATCAATTCTTGCAAATAGGGCAACCGCCTCATTTACGGCATATTCCTTAACGGCGAACAATTCAAGTGTTTTTTCTTCACAACCCAACTGCTGTACAATCCTTTCGCAACTGTCGGGTATAAAGGGTGTGAGCAGAATGCTTAAAATTCGTATACATTCAAGCAGATTATAAAGCACAGCCTCAAGACGAGCCTTGTTTGCTTCGTCCTTAGCAAGTGCCCAGGGTGTTGTTTCGTCAATGTACTTGTTACAACGCTTGGCGAAGTTCATAATTAAATCGGCACATTCTGCGTTGTGGTATGAGTCCATAAGCTCGTAATACTTAGCGATTGTTTCATTTGCAACATTCACTAAGTCCTTATCACAGTCTTCTGTTACTGTGTTTTCACCCTTAACAGAGCCACCGAAATATTTGTTGGCCATTGCGATGCTGCGGTTAACAAGGTTACCGAGAGTATTTGCAAGGTCGCTGTTAAAGCGGTTAATAAACATTTCATAGGTGATTGTTCCGTCCTGGGCGTAGGGGATTTCACTAAGCAGGTAGTACCTTACCGCATCAACACCAAAACGCTTAACAAGGTCGTCGGCATAAAGCACGTTACCCTTAGATTTACTCATTTTATCGTCACCCGATAAAACCCAAGGATGACCGAGCACCTGCTTCGGTAACGGCTCGCCGAGTGCCATCAGGATTATAGGCCAATAAATAGTATGGAAACGCACAATATCCTTACCGATAACGTGCAAATCGGCAGGCCAATTCTTTTTATAATGCTCACTGCTTCCGTCGGGGTTGTAACCGATACCCGTAATATAGTTAGAGAGAGCATCTATCCAAACGTAGATAATGTGCTTGTCATCAAAGTCAATCGGTACGCCCCAGGTAAATGAGGAGCGCGAAACGCAAAGGTCCGAAAGGCCGGGCTTTAGGAAGTTATTTATCATTTCATTTTTGCGTGATTCGGGCTTTATAAAATCGGGGTTTTCTTCATAATATTTCAAAAGCTTATCCTGATATTTACTAAGCTTCAGGAAATATGCTTCTTCCTTTGAATCAATAACGTCTCTGCCACAGTCGGGGCATTTGCCGTCAATTAACTGCGAGGGGGTGAAAAAGGACTCGCAGGGTACGCAGTATTTACCCTCATAATGTCCCTTATAAATATCGCCCTGTTCGTAAAGTTTTTTAAATATCTTTTTAACAACTGCTACATGGTCATCGTCGGTTGTACGGATAAACTTATCGTACGATGTGTTAAGGCAGTTCCACACATCCTTAATCTGCCCGGAAACACCGTCAACATACTCCTTCGGGGATATGCCGGCCTCTTTAGCCGCCTCTTCGATTTTTTGTCCGTGCTCGTCAGAGCCGGTCATAAAATACACGTCATAGCCCATCATTCTCTTATATCTGGCGATCATATCGGCTAAAACAATATCGTAAGAATTGCCGATGTGCGGTTTGCGTGAAGTGTAGGCGATGGCGGTTGTTAAATAGAATTTTTTGTTATGCATATTACTCCTCCGTAAAAGTGTGTTTTTTATTTCTTAAATGACGTCGACGTCGTTTGAATATAGAATAAAAGGTTCTTTCATCCGCGCCGATACCTCCGAATATAACGCAGTACAAAAGCGAGGTCTGCATCCAAAGCATCGTCATATCAATTATTGAATGTATTAAAATGCCGGCGGTCAGTGCGAAAATTAAGTGCGTAATGTAGCTCTTTCGCAAAAAGTTTTTACAAAGAACAACCTTTTCAAACAAAATAAATATGCTGATGAAAAGTATAAGAGAGCCAACAACACCGAAGCTGAGCAACGGCTCAATAAATATATTGTGCGCGTGTGTCGTAATATAGGCGCCCTCGGTGGCGAGAGACACCTTATAGTAGGTAAAAAAGCCCTGCCCAAACCAAGGCGATTTTGAAAGTGAGTTAACCGCGAGGTCCCATATCTGCACGCGGTTATCGGTAGTGCCGCCAATGTGCATTACTCTCGGGAATAACTCGGGTACGTTAAGTAAGACGAAGATACCACACGCCGTAACTATAAAAAGTATGCTTAAAAGCAGGTGCCTTTTTTGTAGAATAAGCAATACCGAAAGCCCTAAAAACACTACAACCCACGCAAACATACTCTCGGTTAAAAACATCGCAATTGCCGAAAAGGCGGCGATAATGTAGTAGTGAAGCCGATTTTGCTTATTGGCAACAACCTTGTAGGCGCAAATTATTATTACTGCGGCTAGTATCGAGCCTATATAGTTTGGATGGAAATAAAACGAGAAATACATATTTCCAAACAGATTACCAAAGCAGCGGTATTCCTTAATATTCGGATATATAGGGAACCAGTACTCGTGGCAAAGATATAAAAGTCGTTCGATAAATATGATAACCGAGGCAAAAATACCGCCGATACAGCATATATCGAGCGCCTTTTCAAAAACCTCCTTGGTCATAACGGTGCGAACAAAAAAGCCGATGGTCATAATTAGAAAAAAGACAAGCGAGCAAAGTGCACCGAGCCAGTTTTTAAAGCAGACCGCAGTTATCAGCGTTATAACCGAGAAAATAGGCACAAGGGATGAGCCAAAATGACAGAAAACCGTTTTCTTAATATTAGTCTTAAAAAGTATATAAAATCCTAATACGGTCATAACGATACAGGTTAAGTAGTATGGCAAAAAGACACTTACTGTCGTAAGGTATACTATATTGCGGCTTTTAGATAGGTCGCAGTGTCTTTTTAATATTCCCTTCATTTGCTCGCCTCTTTTCTGTTAAAATTAAGGTCTGTTTAAAAGATAAATTATATATGAAATTACAAGAGATAGTCCGACATACATTAAAGCAAGTCCTGACGAAAGGGTATTAGCATCTCCTAAGACTGTGCTGTAAATGTTAGCGGCAAAGGTGCAAAGTGATAAAATTATGTGGGAGACCGACAGAGTTTTAACGGCTCGCTTGATTTTAGCGGCGCAGTTAAATATTGAAAGGTATCCGTCGGCATTACCTCTGAAGGCGGCACCGGCCGATAAAGAAGAGGTATATTCGGTAGCACCTGAATAAAGCTGAACACCCGAGCTGTTCATAACCCGTACAGAGTCATCATAAAGCCCGAAGTAATCGCAAATCATTTCGTTTGTCAGATTGGGGTCGCAGCTTTCAACCAGGACGGTAACACCCGAATTACATAGCTTTTGAAGCTCATATGCCGTGCTTGCCTTAACATTGTATTTAACAATAAGCAGGGCGCAGGGCTTGTCGTTACACGCAAGATAAATCGGGAAGAAGCCGTTTTGAAGTATCTTTTTATCAACCGCAACGGGCGGCACACTGATGCCGTGAGCCTCAAGAAGCGTGCGGTTACCGATGAAAATGTGGCGGTCCTTTACCCATCCGCTGACCCCCAGACGCTCTTCATACTTAACTGAATCGCCTTCAGGCAGAAGTGAATCTTGGGTTTTTGCTATACTCTCAAATAAGGGGTATAACGGGCTGCCACATTGTTTTGTTATAGTGGCGGCATCAATCAGGGTTGTGTCAATTTGGTTTGAGTCAAGTATCTTCATATTGTAAAGACTGATTGTACCTGCGCTAAACAGGTGATTTGCCGAGAGGGTCACCGCATTTGCGTTTTCAATATCATTTGCGGCAGATGTACCGCTGATCATAGCGCCGTTTTTATTCAAACGCTTTGCCGCACGGGATAGTGGCAAAATATCGGTAAACATCAAAGTAGGCGCAAATAAAAAACCTGAATAAACACACATTGATGAGATGAAAACCGAGAAATCGGTAGCGTATACGGCCGCAAGAACCGCCGCAACAAGCGAAATTATTGTGGCGCAAATAAAAAACTTCGGCAACATACCGTTCATTACAGGACTAATCAAGGAATTTTTCATATAGTCATCAATGTGATTGGTCTTGCTCGAACAGCCTACAAGCACATCACCATCAATCGAATTCTTTGCCATAGCAAAGGTAACCTGACGGTCATCAATAAAACGGATCGCATACTTATCATTATTTGTTGCAATTATGCGGAAATTATTTAAAATATATTTCTCCCTCATAAATACGGCTATGGTCTTAAGGCAGACAGAAAAAGCCGAAAACATAACTATATAGAAGGGGTTAACACCTCGAATAAGTGAGAAAACAGCATATATTACGGTGAAAATAGTGGGAACGCCGATGGCGGCCTCGGGCTGTGTCTGTTTTTTAAAGAGTGTGGGTAGCTTTAAAAACATATCAAGGTTGATAAGGCAGATGAGTCCGTAAAGCACTGCAATTACTGTGTGAAAGGACACAGGGTTTTGATTCAGTGTCAGATAAACTGATGGTATAAAGCCAAGTGCCAATACGGCGGTAAATAAAACTGTAAATATCATTTTTGCCCGTGCGCCGTTGCGCTTTGCGGTGAGCTTGCCGCCGATTCTGCGCACATCGTCATAGCAGGTGTATTCCTGCTCAACTGAAAAGTCATCCTCAAATAAAGCACGGCTATCGGTAGGTATTGCGGTTACGGGTGCGGCATTCTCTTCAAACATCTCTGCTGACAGATCTATAATTTTGGTGCCACTGCTTATATCCTCAAATTCGGCGGTATAGCTAATGTTTACGCTGGTGGCATTATCTATATCCGAAATGGTGGGTATAACTCGTGTGGCTTCAATTTCCTGCGGTTGTTCGGCAGGCGGCTCTAAAAAAATCTCATCAGGCTTTTTCTTAGGCTCGTCGACTATGGGTGCTTGTTCCTTCAGTGTAGCCTCGGGCAGTTTTTTGCCCAAATCATCAACCGTTACACTGCCCATATTACTCAGCTGTGCAAGCAGAGCGTCGGTTTTGGCCTTTGTAGTGTTTAAAATCGACTCAACACTGTCAAGCGTATATGCAGGCTCCTGCTTTTTAAGGGGTGCGCCCGCCTCCTTAATATACGGCATACATTTATCGAGAAGTGACATGCCGCCACCGTTATCATTGGCCTTTTCGGGCGCTTTAACCTTTGGTAAGACGGTTTTGGCTTCGGCTTTTATACGGTCGTGTACCTTTTCACTGTTGCTTAAAGACTTTTGCTTTAAAACATCGAGAGGTGAGACACCGCCCGACATCTTTATATCCTTCGTCTTGTGTTTCGGATTATCTCCGATAACCTCCTCAGGTGTTAAGGCATGGGGTGCGAAAAAGGCAGACTTTTCGCCGGCAGGGGTCATTTTAAATAACTCTTGATTTTTTTCTATCGGTAATATATTTTCACCTTTTTTTGAATGCTTAGATTTCTTTGAAAATAATCCCATACTATCCTCCGAAAATTAAGTTGAAGCTCAGGTGCGCTTGCGAACTACCTCGTACATAAGCACGCCCGCCGCAACCGATGCGTTAAGTGAGTTGATTTTGCCCTTCATAGGCAGGCTGATTATCTCATCACACTTCTGCGCTACAAGGCGGCCAATACCTTTACCCTCGTTACCTATTACCAATGCTACGGGTATTGAGTAATCAAAGGTGGTGTAATCTTTACCGTCCATATCGGCGCCGAAAACCCACACGCCGTTTTTCTTAAGGTTATCAATTTCGTTTGCTATATTGGTCACACGTGCGATCTTCATATATTCGAGTGCACCGCTTGCGCTCTTGGCTACGGTAGCATTCAAAGAGGCCGAGCGCCTTTTGGGAATAATTATACCGTGTACGCCGCAGGCTTCGGCGCTTCGTATTATTGCGCCTAAATTATGTGGGTCTTCAATTTCGTCACAGATTATGATAAAGGGATTTTCGTCCTTCTGTTTAGCGTCATCAAGAATATCCTCAACAGTGCAATATTCCTGTGCCGAGAACATTACCGCGACACCCTGATGATTAGCGTTTGCGCACAGATAGTCAAGCTTCTGGGGCGAAACCTCTTTTATTAGAATACCCTTTGCTGAGCATTTTGCAATAATAGCCGCAACCGAACCGCCCGATACACCGTGGGCGACTAAAAGGCGGTCAATTTCTCTGCCCGAGCGTACCGCTTCAAGTACAGAATTACGGCCGCAAATTATATTATTATTGGTAAAATTTTCTTCGCTAACAGTCACGAAAAGAATCTCCTTTTTTATATATTTTATCAATTTAATATTATATCATATATTTGCTTAAAAAAGAAGTCTTATTTTTATATTATAATAATATTTTTGTCGTTTTTGTGAATAATAGCACAAAAGGGAGTGTCATCAAATGAAAAAAATGATTAAAGAAATTAAGGGTTACGAGTTTATAGATTCGCGCGGCAACCCAACCGTAGCGGCAAGGGTTGTACTAAATGATTCAAGCGAGGGCTTTGCGTTGTCACCGTCGGGCGCATCGACGGGTGCGTATGAAGCGCACGAGCTAAGAGATAAGGATATGACACGATTTGGTGGTAAGGGGGTCAGCGAAGCGGTAAATAACATAAGCGAAAAAATTTTTCCTGCGCTTGTGGGCTATGACTGCACAAAACAGGAAAAAATCGATGAAATAATCAATTCGCTTGACCCAACCGAGAGCAAAAAGGTGCTTGGCGCAAACGCTACTCTGGCGGTATCACTCGCCTGCGCAAAGGCGGCGGCAGCGCACTACAGAATGCCCCTTTTCAGATACCTCGGCGGTGTGAACGCAAGCATTCTGCCAAGACCTATGATGAATATTTTAAACGGTGGCGCCCACGCAAAAAATAATATAGACATTCAGGAGTTTATGATTGTGCCGACCGCCGAAATACCTTTTAGCGAAAATATGCGCAAATGTGTAGAAATATATCATACGCTGGGTGCTCTGCTTAAAAATTATGATATAACAGGTGTCGGGGACGAGGGCGGCTTCGCACCTAATCTTAAGGACGATGAAACGGCAATAGAGCTTATTTGCACCGCCATTGAAAAGGCGGGCTACAGCACCGATGAATTTAAAATTGCGCTCGACATAGCGTCGAGTGAATGGTACAACCAAAATGACGGGTTTTATTATCTGCCTAAAAGGCAGAAGAAGATGACGGCGAGTGAACTTATCGGTTTTTATGAAGAACTGACCGCCAAATACCCGATAATATCTCTTGAGGACCCACTCGCAGAGGACGATTGGACGGCATGGCAAAAGCTTACTGAAAAAATGGGTGATAAAATGCAGTTGGTGGGTGACGACCTGTTTGTCACAAATGTAACACGGCTTAAAATGGGCTTTGCCGAGCATGCGGCAAATGCCATACTTGTAAAGCCCAATCAGATTGGTACACTGAGTGAGACCCTGCAGGTTGTAAGAAGTGCGCAGAAAAATAATTATGCGGTAATACTGTCGCACCGTTCGGGTGAGACCGAGGATACAACGATTGCAGATATTGCCGTAGCCACAAACTGCGGTCAGATAAAAACAGGGGCACCCTGCCGCACCGACCGCGTCGCAAAATATAACCGACTTTTAATGATAGAAAGTATGTCACGCTAAAAATCAAAGCCGTAGGCAATGCCTACGGCTTTAACTATGTAAAAACTATTTATCAAGTTCTGAAGTACAGTGTGCGCAGCGTGTTGCATCAATAGCAATTTCGGTCTTACAGAAGGGGCAAATCTTTGTTGTGGGTGCTTCTTCAGCGGCTTCCACTTCCTTTTTCTTAGCAAGTGAGCGTCCCAACTCGCCAAGCTTAGCAACTGCCTTTACCATAAGGAAAATGATGAGCGCCATAATAAAGAAGTTAATAACCGCTGTGATGAATGCACCGTAATTGATGGAGTTTTCAACCACGCTTGTAACACCTGCGGCGTCGACAACCTCTTTCGAGCCGATAACCCATTTGTATTCGCTGAAATCCACACCACCGAATACACCTAAGATGGGGGAGATGATATTGTCGGTAAGACTTGTAACGATGTCCTTAAAAGCAGTACCGATAATAACACCGATTGCCATGTCGAGAACATTACCCTTGGTAATGAACTCTTTGAATTCCTGAATCAATTTTTTCATTTTCATATCCTCCGTTTGTTTTTAAGCAAACATGAATAATCCAAACCTGATTTTAAAGGTAAGATTTCCGTCTTTGCTTTGTTAAAATACTCACAAATCCGACAGGATTTGTTGCGCTTTGTGCCTCGCACAGACAAAAATCTTTCTCTTTAAAATTCTACGACCTAAAATGAGCAGAATTTTGTATGATTTTTGGTGCGAAAAAGTCTGTAAGGCTAACGCCTACAGACGATGACAAGCCGAAAAGCACCGAAATTATGCCATTTTAGGCAGGCTCGGATTATTCGTGTTTGCTTATAATTCTGGGAACTCTGGGTGAAATTCCACAGACTATTTCATAGTTAATTGTACCGGCAATTGAAGCCAATTCCTCAACGGGTAGCTCCTTGCCAAAAAGAATGACCTCGTCATCCTCTTTTACATTTTCAATATGACTTATATCAATTATAAATTGGTCCATACATATGCGACCGATTACCTTGGCACGCTGACCGTTAACGATAACCTCCGCCTTGTCCGAGAGTATTCTAGGGTAGCCGTCAGCATAGCCTGCGGTTACGGTGGCTATTTTCATAGCTCTTCGTGCAGTAAAAGTGCGGCCGTAGCTGACCGTTTCGCCCTTTTCAATGGTTTTAACCATTGAAATTACCGACTTAAAGGTCATAACGGGCAAAAACTTTAAGGGGAGAGTCAGACTGTCATCCGGTGTAAGCCCATATAGAATTATTCCGGGACGGACAAAATCCATATGCTTGTCCGTATGCAGACAACTGCCTGCCGAGTTACAGCAGTGCTTGTATTTTGCCTTAAAGCCTGCCGCCTCAATTTTTGAAATACAACTCAAAAATCTGTTGTATTGTGCGTTGGTAAATTCAATCGCATCTGCTTTATTACTGTCAGCAACACTAAAATGTGTAAATACACCCTCATATTCGAGTGAGGGTAGACGCAGGGCGTCTATTGCCTCGTCAAGTCCGCACGAGTCGTCACTTCGGCAATCAAAACCAATACGCCCCATACCCGTATCAAGCTTAATATGAATTTTAACCGTTACGCCTTGGTCTTGTGCGTTTTGGCTCAGTTTCTTAGCAAATTCGGGGCTGAACACGGTCTGAGCAATGTCGCTTTTTGCCAGAATATCGGCATTTTCAGCAGGGGTATAGCCAAGAATAAGAATTGGCTTTGTTATACCGTATTCACGCAGCTGTAGCGCTTCGACAAGATTTGATACAGCAAAGCTATCGGCACCAAGCTGTTCAAGCTTTGGCGCAATATACTTAACCGAGTGCCCATAAGCATTAGCCTTTACAACCGCCATAATCTTACTGCCTGCAGAGTTTATTTTGACGGTGTTGAAATTGTGCGTTAGAGCATCTAAATCAATTTCGACCCATGTCCTATGTAAAAAGTCCATTTTAATCATCCTAAGCAAGCACGGTTTCTTTAAATCTGAATAAAGAAACCGTGCTCAATAATTATTAGATAGAAATGGTATATGCCATTTTATAAGCCTCGATATCAAACGGCTTCTCCATATTAAGAGCCTCGTAAATATCGAAGTTTACGACCTCATTATTGCGGTATGCAATGACACGGTTGCCGATACCTTCCTTTAAGAGTTTTACGGCCTCGTAGCCCATACCGCTTGCCATAACGCGATCACGCACTGTCGGGCTACCACCACGTTGAACATGACCGAGAACTGTGGCACGTGTTACGATGCCTGCTTTTTCTTCAACGCACTTTGCAATTTCGTGTACATTACCAACACCCTCGGCAACAACAATGATATAGTGCATTTTACCTGTCTTTTGTGCCAACTTAATTTCGCCTATAATATCCTTTTCGAAATCAAAGGGTACCTCAGGCACCAAAATAGCGGTTGCACCTACCGCAATACCTGTCTGCAAAGCCAACCAGCCTGCGTGTCTGCCCATAACCTCAACAACACTGCAGCGCTCGTGTGACTGTGTGGTATCACGCAGTTTATCCACCATTTCCATAGCGGTGTTCATTGCTGTGTCAAAGCCGATGGTGTATTCGGTGGAAGCGATGTCATTATCAATAGTACCGGGAACACCGATGCAGGGGATACCCTTTAAAGATAGGTCTCTGGCGCCTCTGAAGGAGCCGTCACCGCCGATAACAACAATACCGTCAATACCGAATTTTTTACAGTTTTCAACCGCAAGATTAATGCCTTCTTCGGTTTTAAAAAGAGGACTTCTCGCAGTATATAAAACGGTACCGCCACGATGTATAATATCGGATACCGAGCGTACTGTCATATCAAAAATATCACCCTCGATTAAACCGTTGTAACCGTGGTGAATACCCTTAACCTTAAGCCCCATAGCGATGGCGGCTCTTACAACCGAGCGAATCGCTGCGTTCATACCGGGGGCATCGCCGCCGCTTGTTAAAACGCCTATCGTCTTAATTGCCATTTAACTCATCTCCAAATTGATATAACTAATTAAGGTAATTATATAATATTTAAAAAAATTATTCAACTGTTTTTACGTTATTATTTCCAACAATTGCCGAAATTTTTGCTAATGTGTCGCTTTTACAGTTGATTTTAAGCGAATCGGGTGCCGCAAATTTCTTTTTAGTGTCCTCACAGTAGATAAACACAGGGCTGGTACCCTTGTTTTGCGCCAGAACATTTTTAAGCTGTGTTACCTCGGGACTGTCGATTGACCGAACCCTCACATAAACCGTCGGCGCACGCTTAGTGTATTCCTTCACGATATTTTCGTCAAGAGGGGAGAGCCTGTCACAAACAATCTCTGTCGGGCGGTCTTCACGCTCTGAAATGCGGCCATTGAGCAGAACAATATTGTTTTCATTTAAAAGGCTACGGCTTGCCTGATAGGCGGCGCCAAACATCGTAACATCTATAGTGCCGGTCATATCCTCGGCCGTAATATTTACCATAGTCTGTCCGCTTTTAAGTGTGCGCACTTTTATGTTATTTATTAGTGCTACTACGGTAACCTTTCTTCCATCCGAATACCTGCCGCTTACTATGTCTGATAGCCTGTTGGATTTAATGAAATCGGAGTATGCCGCATATTCTTCAAGCGGATGCCCCGAAAGAAACAGACCTGTTGCTTCCTTTTCGAGCAGTAGTCTTTCCTTTTTCGGCATTTCGGGCGTATCGGGGAGGGTAAAGGTATGCTTTTCTTCGCCCATATCAAACAGACCCATTTGTCCCGCGTCGGTGTATTTTTTCTCGCTGTCAACGGCCGATAATACCGAGTCAATCGAGTATATCATCTGCTTTCTTGTCTTTTCAAGCGAGTCCATGGCGCCGCTTTTAATAAGTGTTTCAAGTGCGCGGCGGTTAAAATCCCTTCCTGAGCATCTAAGACAAAAATCATACATCGAGGTAAAGGGACCGCCTGCAGTTCTTTCGTTAATTATCTTATTTATCAGCGCATCGCCCATATTTTTAAGTGCAGAAAGACCAAAGCGAATTTTATCACCGCTGCCTACAAATTCTGCTGAGCTTTTATTGACGTCGGGTGGCAAGAGTGTCAGACCCAAACGCTTACATTCGGGGTTATACTGTGCGATTTTTCCTGCGCTGTCAATCATTCCTGAGAACATTGCCGCCATATATTCTGAGGGATAATGGCATTTAAGGTATGCCGTTCTGTATGCCACAACTCCGTATGCGGCGGCGTGGCCCTTATTAAAGGCGTAAGAAGCGAAGGCTGACATATCGTCGAAAATATCACTTGCAATATTTTCGGGTACCCCTCGGCTGATGGCGCCTTCACATATAACATTTCCTTGCTCATCGGTTTCGCCGTATATAAATGCTTTGCGCTCTTTTTGCATTACATCGTGCTTTTTCTTAGACATTGCACGTCTGACTATATCGGCCCGTCCCAAAGAATAGCCTGCAAGGTTACGGCAAATCTGCATAACCTGCTCTTGATAAACAATGCAACCATAGGTAACATCGAGTATCGGCTTTAAAAGGGGATGTGCATAGGTCACATCCTCTGGGTGATGGCGGTTGTGGATGTATTTGGGTATAGAGTCCATAGGACCCGGTCGGTAGAGCGAAATTATCGCAATCAGGTCCTCAAGGGTTTCGGGGACGAACTGACGTAGTACATTTCGCATACCCTCCGATTCAAACTGAAATACGCCGTCTGTGTAGCCTTCGCCCATCATTTTAAGGGTTGCGGTGTCATCAAAGGGGATTTTTTCAACATCAAAATCAGGCGTGTGCCGTCTTACCGCCTTTTCGGTGTCAGAAATAATGGTTATATTTCTGAGTCCTAAAAAGTCCATTTTCAAAAGTCCCAATTCGTCAAGCGCCGTCATTGTATACTGTGTTACAACGGCCTCATCATTTTTTGAAAGGGGAACATACCAGGCGATAGGTTTATCTGAAATCACGACGCCTGCTGCGTGGGTAGAGGCGTTTCTTGGTGTACCCTCAAGCTTGATAGCCATATCAAGCACCGTTTTTACGGTATCGTCACTCTCATACAAATTTTTAAGGTCCTGAGATTTTTTGAGCGCTGAGGGTATTGATATTTTCAGTTCCTGAGGAATGAGCTTGGCGACCTTATCACAAAGCGCATATGGAACATCCATAGCTCTGCCTACATCACGCACAGCCGCACGAGCCGCCATAGTACCAAAGGTGACTATCTGCGCAACATGGTCAAACCCGTATTTATCTATCACATAATCTATTACTTTCTGGCGGTTAACATAGCAGAAATCAATGTCAAAGTCGGGCATAGAAACCCTTTCGGGATTTAAAAATCTTTCAAAAAGAAGATTGTGCTTTATAGGGTCAATACCCGTAATACCTATGCAATATGCCGCAATCGAGGCGGCGCCACTACCACGTCCGGGGCCTACGGGAATACCGTGAGTCTTAGCGAAGTTTACAAAATCGGCAACAATCAGGTAATAATCGGTATAACCCATGCCGTTAATAACACTAAGCTCGTATTCGAGGCGGTCTACAGCGGCCTTATCTGGATTTTCACCGTAATTTTTATAAAGTCCCTCATAGCATTTCTCCTTAAAATAGGTGAAATGGTCGGTGTCCCCAATGTCGAAAACGGGTAGCTTAATATTGCCGAATTCAAAATTGAAATTACACATACCGGCAATCTTTTGCGTGTTGCTGATAGCGTCGGGAACAGCACTGAAAATCTGCGCCATTTCACTTTCACTTTTCAGGTAAAACTCGTTTGTTTTAAATTCAAGTGTATCCTCATCGGTTATCTTTTTGCCCGTTTGTATACATAAAAGCACCTTGTGTGCTTCGCTGTCGTCTTTGTTAATATAATGCACGTCGTTGGTGGCAACAACACCGATGCCCGTTTCTCTGGCAAGGCGCAAAATGTAGTTATTTACCTGCTTTTGCTCGTAAATATCGTGGTCCTGCATTTCAAGGTAGTAATTATCTTGACCGAATATATTTTTATACCAAAGAGCCGTCTTTTTAGCACCCTCATAGTCGTTTTTAAGTAGCAGCTTGGGTATTTCACCTGCTAAGCAGGCAGAAAGCGCAATAAGCCCTTCACTATGATTTTCTAAAATTTCCTTATCTATTCTGGGCTTTGAATAAAAACCCTCGGTAAAGCCCACCGATACAAGCTTAATAAGGTTTTGGTAGCCCGTTTCATTTTTACACAAGAGAACGAGGTGAGAATAGTCACTGTCGTAAAATTTTTCTTTATTATGTCGTGAGCGTGGGGCTACGTAAACCTCACACCCAATAATGGGTTTTATGCCTGCATCAATAGCCTTTTTATAAAATTCAACAGCTCCGTACATAACGCCGTGGTCGGTTATGGCAATGGCGGTTTGTCCCATCTGCTTTGCAGCATCAATAAGCCTGCTTATACGACAACAGCCGTCAAGCAAGCTATACTCTGTATGCACATGCAGATGAACAAAGCTCATTTTATTTCTCCTTAAAACCGTAATTTATTGCTGTGTCAATAATTCTGCGCAGGCGGTGGTTAAGGCCTGAACGTGTAAGAGGGAAGCTCGAAAGGCGGCATAACTCATTTAAGGTTGCTTCCTTGTTTGCCATACGCAAAAGCGCTACCTCTTGAAGCTCGGGGGGCAGAATATCGAATTTTTCTTGCTTTATTAAAAAGGAAATAGCGCCGCGCTGCTTTATTGAAGCCTCGACCATCTTTGCGGTGTTGGCTTCCTCTGCATTATTGCGTCGGTTTATGTTGTTGCGCACTTCCTTAATTATTTTTAAATCCATTAGTTCAAGCGTTATATTGCCTGCACCCATAATGGTTATTAAATCTTCAATAGTTTCACTCTTTTTAAAGTAAATAACATTTTTGCCGGAACGCACCGTTAAGTTAGGCTCAATTTCGACGTCACTTAAAAGACCGAATAGGGTAGGGACAAGTGCTTCATTTTTAATTATTAAATCTATTCTCGGATTTTTTTCGGGGTCAGTGCATTGCCCACAGCTTAAAAAAGCGCCCCTTAAAAATGCCGCACGACAACAGTCCTTATTTAAAATATCGGTATCTAAAACATTGCTGCCGAGGAGTCCCTGCATAATTTTTGCTCTGTCGCCAGCACTGCTTACCGATACTTTGTGCATAGGCCTTTTACCAAATGAGGAAATCGGCTTTTCGTATATACCAAAGCATTTTTTAAGCAGGTAACAAAAGTTAGCGGCCACAGCCTCATTTTCGGTCTGTATACCGATTTTGTCACGTGAAAAGAATCGTCCGAACAGCATAATGCCATAGCATTCGGCCATACGGCAACATTCGGACGTTCTCAAATTACATAATTCGGTTTTAAGTTTTGAGCAGAATGACATAATTATAATCCCAAATCAGTTTTTGTTTATATCTCTGTGAAGTGTAGCAGAGTGATAATTATTCTTGGTCAGGTGCGCGCTTACAAGCTCGGCAAGGGTGACAGAACGGTGGTGTCCACCCGTGCAACCGAAGGCAATAACCAGCTGTGTTTTGCCCTCCTTGATGTAAAGTGGAATAACAAAGTCAAGCAGAGAAATTACACGCTCTAAAAAGCCGATACTGTTGTCTGATGCCATAACAAAATCCTGAATGCTCTTTTCAAGCCCCGTATGGTTTTTAAGCTCATCAACATAGAAGGGGTTGGGTAAACAACGCACATCAAACACCAAATCTGCATCCTTTGGTGAGCCGTATTTGTAACCGAATGACACACACTGAATTTCAAAAGCGCCGTTGTTATCGCAAGAAAAAATACCGTTAATCTGCTGTTTTAATTGCACCGAAGAAATATGCGTAGTGTCAATAACATAGTCGGCACGGTTATAAATTTCGCAAAGTAATTTTCTTTCTTTAATAACCGCCTGCTCAACCGTTATGCTTTCGGTAAGTGATAACGGGTGACGGCGTCTGTTTTCTTTGTAGCGGTTTATAAGCGTGTTGTCTGCCGCATCAAGAAATAAAATTCTGTAATAAATTTTACGCTTTTTAAGGGCGTCGAGCACCTCAATTATATCATCAAATAATTGACCGCCTCGAATATCTGTACCGATAGCTAGCTTATTAAATCCGCCGTCCTTACAGACAAACAGCTCAATAAAGGAGGGGATAATACGTGGCGGAATATTGTCAACACAATAGTAGCCCATATCCTCAAGGGCATTGGCCGCCTGAGTTTTTCCCGCACCCGACATACCTGTGATAATTAAAACTTCCATAATAACTACCTAATTACGACCTAAATATATAACCTCACGTTCAAGAGTTACACCGTCGTTTTGTTTAACGGTATTTTGAATGTGCGATATGAGGTCCTTAATATCCTTAGCAGAGGCGCCGTCATAATTGATGACGAAGCCTGCGTGCTTCTCGCTTACCATAGCGCCGCCTATTTTATAACCTTTGAGCGAATTGCCCTCAATCAGTGCGCCTGCAAAATACCCCTCAGGGCGCTTAAATGTACTGCCGGCGCTCGGGTATTCAAGTGGCTGTTTAGATTTTCTTCGTGACATAAAGTCGGCCATTCTTGCCTTGATTTCAGCTTCATCGTCTTTGCACAGAGCAAATTCAGCCGATAAAATTATACCGCCGTTATATTTAAAAATACTTGTGCGATAGCCAAGCGCCATATCGTCTTTGGTTACGGTTCTGATTTGACCGTGCTCGTCAATGTAGCGCACATTTACGATAACATCCTTTATCTCGCCGCCGTAGGCGCCAGCGTTCATAATCACCGCACCGCCGACGGTACCGGGTATACCAAAGGCAAATTCGAGTCCCGAAAGGCCGTTAACGGCGGCACAGTTGCATAAAGCGACAAGCGAAGCGCCTGCCCCACATACAACGGTATTGTCCTTTACGGTGATACTGTCGAGTCCGGATAATAATACAACAATCCCGTCAATGCCGTCGTCCGACACCAAAACATTCGAGCCCTTGCCGAGTACGGTCAGGGGGATGCGGCTTTCTTTGCAAAATTTGTGAATACTTAAGACGTCTGTTTCATTCTGCGCTTGCACCAAAAAATCGGCATTTCCGCCGATTTTAAAGGTGGTGTATCGAGCCATACTTTCCTGTTCTTTATACTCAAGGCAGTTTTGGCGCAAAAAGGAACAAATTAGTTCACGGTTCATAAAAAATCTCCCGATGATTATTTGTAGAGATTACATAGGAATGCCGCGCCGATAATACCTGCGTCGTTACCAAGCTCGGCAGTTCTGATTTTGGTCTGCATATTGACATTCTTAGAGTAGCGGTCAAGACGGGCAAAGCTCTTAATTGGGTTAATAAGCGTGTCACCCTCTTTAGAGATGCCGCCGCCGATACATATAACTTCGGGCTGGAAGATGTTTATCATATCAACGATACCAACCGCTACATATTCGATATATTGGTTAACGACCTTTGTTGCGGTTTCGTCACCCTTACGCATAGCATCAAAGGCGGTCAGACCGTTTACGTTTTCGATACTTCCTGCTATCTCCCACATTACACTTTTTGGGTCTTTAATCATAGCAAACTTTGTCTGACGGATAAGCGCTGAAGCCGAAGCGTATGCCTCCCAACAGCCCTGTCTGCCACAGTTGCATTGCTCACCGTTGTGAATAATAACGGTGTGACCGAGCTCACCGCCTGCGTGGTTAAAGCCCGAGAAAATTTTGCCGTCGATTATAATACCTCCGCCGACACCCGTACCGAGTGTTACAGCCACAAAGTTCTTTTTGCCCTTGCCGGCGCCTGCTAAGAGTTCACCATAGGCGGCAGCGTTAGCATCATTTTCAATATAGAAATCAAAGCCTGTGCGACTTTTGAGCATCTGACAGAGCGGCACATTGTCAAAGCCTAAATTGTTAGCAACAGCCACGGTGCCGGTTTCGGGTATGATTGAGCCGGGTGAGCCGATACCCATAGCGACAATTTCGCTTTTATCAATGCCTGCATTTTCAATTGCCATATATACAGCCGTAGCCATATCATCGGCAATCTCGTCGGGCGTGCGGCCAAGACAGTTGGTCTTAACCTTACCGCGACCGATAATATTATAGTTTTCGTCAACAACACCTGTTGCGATGTTTGTTCCGCCTAAATCAATTCCTAACCAATACATATTTTTCCTCCTAAAAAACATCAACGATAGTGTCGTCATTTGTACTTACGTCATCCTGCATACCGAGCTTCTTAAGTAAATCCTGAGCCGCATTGTAGCCGAGCTTTTTCTGACGGTTGTTCATAGCGGCAACCTCAATTATGATAGCCAGATTTCTACCAGGCTTTATCGGTATGGTGAGTGAGTCGATTTCGAGACCTAAAATTTCGGTCTTTTCACTCTCAAGGCCCATACGATCGTATGATTTATTAGAATCCCAGTGTTCAAGGTTGATTACAAGGTCAATTTTTTCGGTCAGCTTTACGGCGCCCACACCGAAAATACGGCTGATATTGATAATACCAATACCGCGAAGCTCAATAAAGTGGCGAATATTATCGGGGGCAGAGCCAACCAAAGACTTGCTCGATACCTTTCTTATTTCAACGGCATCGTCTGCTATAAGACGGTGGCCTCTTTTTACAAGCTCAATAGCGGTCTCACTCTTACCGACGCCGCTTTCACCAAGCAAAAGTATACCTTCGCCGTAAACCTCAACGAGAACACCGTGACGGGTGATGCGAGGTGCCAATTGAAGATTTAAAAAGGCGATAAGTGAAGACATAAATTCCGATGTGCCTACGGCAGTTTTTAAAAGCGGAATCTGATACTTTTCAGCGTAGGGCTTAAACCGCTCGGCAATTGCGAGGTTACGGGTGACAACCACAGCCGAGGGCGCAACCTCAAAAAGCTTGTTTATTATCTTGTTGAAATCGGCACTGGTAAGTTTTTCAAGATAAGCAGATTCGCTTTTACCGATAATCTGTATGCGTCTGTTATCAAAGAATTCGTAATATCCTATCATCTGTAGCCCCGGTCGGTTGACCTCGGCACTGTCGATAAGTATCTCTTCAGCACTCATAGGCAAATAAAGCGGGTCCAGACTGTGTTCTTTAATAATTCGTGAAAGTGAGACGGTATATGCCTGTTTCATCAAAACACATCCTTAACATTATTTTATTCATATATCATTATACAATACAAGGCTACAAAATAAAAGTTTTTTTTGATTAAATCTTGATAAAAGTTGCAAAAAATTATATAATTAATTTGAACGTACATATTTTGGAGGAATTATATGAAACTCGGTATCGTGGGTTTGCCCAACGTCGGCAAATCAACACTTTTTAATGCTATAACAAATGCGGGAGCCGCGTCGGCCAATTACCCCTTCTGCACAATTGACCCCAATGTTGGTGTCGTGTCGGTGCCAGACAGTCGTCTTGAAACACTCTGCAAAATGTACACCGTTGGCGACAAGGTTCCGCCAATAGTACCCGCAGTTATTGAATTTGTGGATATTGCAGGTCTTGTTAAGGGCGCCTCAAAGGGCGAGGGACTCGGTAATAAATTTCTTGCGAATATTCGTGAGGTTGACGCCATTGTTCACGTTGTACGCTGCTTTGAAAATGATGATATTATTCACGTTGAGGGCTCTATTGACCCCATTCGTGATATTGAAACCATCGACCTTGAGCTTATATTCTCGGATATGGAGATGGTCGAGCGCCGTATCGCCAAGGTCACTAAGGATTTAAAGGGTGATAAATCACTTCAAAGTGAGCTTGATTTCTTAAAAGAATTATACAGTGTGCTCTCCTCGGGCAAATCTGCACGTACTGTCGAGACTACTGAGGAAACACAGGCAATGATGGACGTTATGAATTTGCTCACATCAAAGCCTATAATATACGCCGCAAATATGAGTGAGGACGATTTTGCAGGCGGCAATGCTAACAATAACCCATACTTTAAAAGGGTTGAGGAGTTAGCACAAAAAGAGGGTGCTGAGGTTCTGCCTATCTGCGCTCAGCTTGAGGCCGATATCGCCGATATGGACGAGGAAGAAAAGCTTATGTTTCTAGGTGAACTGGGTCTTGAAAATTCGGGACTTGACCGACTGATAAAGAAAAGCTATAGCCTTTTAGGTCTTATTTCATACCTCACCGCAGGCGAAAAAGAGGTGCGCGCTTGGACAATACGCGACGGACTTAAGGCACCGCAGGCGGCAGGTAAGATACACAGTGATTTCGAGCGCGGCTTTATTCGCGCACAGGTTATCGCATACGCCGACCTTGAGGCGAGCGGCAGTATGGCAAATGCCCGTGCCAAAGGACTCGTACGTACCGAGGGCAAGGAGTATGTAATGAAGGATGGCGACATCGTAGAGTTCCTTTTCAATGTATAATAAATTTTAGGAGTAATAGATATGTCTTTATATGATATTGCAGGTTTAAAAGTGAATATGAATTTGCGTTTCCCATTCACCCTTGACAGAGCAAAGGCGTATCTCGTGGGTGAGGATACCGACACACCCGACATAACGGTTGAGGTGACCGATAAAGAGCTTGAACAATGGATAAAACACTTCAGGTCGGATGAATTTGCCGACCAATATGAATATATGTTGGCAGGTGGCTCATTTTACCGTCAACTATTAGATTTTGACGGTATGCTGTTGCACGCTTCAGGCGTCGTTGTAGACGGCAAGGCGTATCTTTTTTCGGCTAAGAGCGGTACGGGCAAATCAACCCATACTGAATTGTGGCTCAAGCTCTTTGGCGATAAGGCATACATAATCAACGACGATAAGCCTGCTATACGCTATGAGAACGGCAAGCTTTACGCTTACGGCACCCCCTTTAGCGGCAAGCACGACCTGAGTGCCAATAAGCGTGCCGAGGTTGCGGGTATATGTTTTATCGAAAGGGCCAAGGAAAACCGTATCGAAAAAATCTCGCCCTCAAAATCTGTTCCGCTTATGCTTGAGCAGACCCTGCGCAGCAGTGACATAGAGTTTATGGATAAGCTGCTTTTTGTTATGGATAAGCTGCTGACACACGTTAGTGTCTATAAGCTTTATTGCAATATGGATATATCTGCGGCACGCCTTGCGTATGAAACCATGAGCAGTACGGAGGATGATAATGCCTAATTTAGTAAGACTTGAGCAGCTTTTGCCCGTACTTGAAACGGTGCTGAGCGACGGTGGTGAGATTACCTTTACACCACGAGGTAACAGTATGCGCCCGATGCTCAAAGGTGGTATCGATGTTATAACACTTAAGCGCTTTAACCGTCCGCTTAAAAAATACGCTCTGCCACTTTATCGCAGACAGAGTGGTCAGTTTGTTCTTCACCGTGTCATCGGCAAAAACAAGGACGGCTATATTATGCGAGGGGATAATCAGCTTAACAAAGAATACGGCATAAAGGATGAAAATATAATCGGTGAGGTTATCGCCTTTACCCATAACGGCAAGCAGTATAAGGTGACTGATTTTTCCTATAAGCTTTACTGCATTGCACGGTGCAACTTATTAACGGTATTTTTAAGAAGGGTTAAGCAAAAAATTATAAGAATAATAAAAAGAAGCGATGCCTATGAGTCGTACACTTGAGGACAGTAAAAAGGAAGCACGAAAATTTCGTGCTTCCTTTTAATTTTGTCTTATACCGTAGCAAGCAGGGAAAACGTACGGCACATTTCCCAATTTTTAGGAGAACCTAAAACCCTTAACTGCGCTCATAACTAGTTGCAGCCTGTGGTGCAGTACGAAAAAGAGGAAAATTATCTGTCGTTTAGTAGATGATTGTTTTCAAAGTCTAACCATTCATAATTTACATCCCAGTGAGAAATACCAATTGGCTAGTTTTATTTGTGATTTACATGAGTAATATTGATTTGCAGTTATATTTTCTTATAGGAATAGGTTTGTTTAGAGAACTACATTGGTATTATATTTTTCTTGACAAATCAGTCTATTATTGGTAAACTAAACATAGAGTCTATAGACAATAGACTAAGGAGGCTTAAAATGCAGGAAATTAGGTTAGGAACAGTAGAAACACATTTTGCAAATATTGTATGGGAAAATTCGCCTATACCGTCACCTGAATTGGTAAAATTATGCGAAAAAGAACTGGGGTGGAAAAAGTCCACTACATATACCGTATTGAAAAAACTGTGCGATAGAGGAATTTTTGAAAATATTTCGGGTACAGTTATCACAAAAATAAATAGGGAAGAGTTCTATTCTATACAAAGCGAAAAATTCGTTGACAAAACATTTGATGGCTCACTTCCGAGTTTTATTGCGGCATTTACTAACAGGCGCAAATTAAGCAATGAAGAAATTTGGGAAATTAAAAAGATGATTGAACGTATTGAGGATTAATTATGCAAAATATATTCTATAATACAGTTGAAATAAGTATCGCTTCAGGGTGGTTGATACTGGCTGTTGTTGTTTTGCGCATATTTCTAAAAAAGGCACCTAAATGGATACGCAATATTATGTGGTTGCTAGTCGCTGTAAGGTTAGTTTTTCCTTTTAAAATTGTGAGTAAGGTCGGTGTTGTGCCACAAGTGAGTGTTAATGGAATTATAGCCCCCAAAATTAGTATAAATGATACCTCTTCGTTGAATAATTTACCGATACCCCCTGTTAAACCCGTCACACAAAGCATCAGCACAACGAATTTTTTATGCATAGTGTGGCTGGTGGGTGTAGCGGCTATGATAACTTATTTAATTTTAAGTTACATTAAACTTAAAAAAAGGGTAGATGTTTCAATAACACTGGATAATAGGTATTGGATTTGTGATAATATACAAACACCGTTTATATTTGGAATTATAAAACCCAAGGTGTATTTGCCATCTGTTATCAAACAAGAGCAACTTAAATATGTAATAGACCATGAAAATTCACATCTTAAATACTTAGACCATATTTGGAAATTGTTAAGTTTTGTTTTGCTGTCTGTTCATTGGTTTAATCCTCTTGTGTGGCTTGCATATTTTCTTTGTTGTAGGGATATAGAATTAGCTTGTGATGAAAGGGTAATAAGGGACAAGAGTGCGGAATATAAGAGAGAATATTCTGATACACTGCTTGTATGCGGCACAACAAACAAAGAGTTCTCGGCATATCTTGTGGCTTTTGGTGAGTCAAGTGTTAAAAATCGCATAGCGAGTATAGTAAATTATAAAAGACCCGCAAGGCTGTTTGTTTTAGTGTCACTTGTTATTACGGCGAGTTTATTGTTTCTATTTTTAGAGACTCCGTTTGTATCTGCGCAAAATAATTTGACCACCAGTAATGATAATCTAAATAACAGTAGTGATGTTGCTGAATTGGATACTTATATCCCAAATGTGCAAGGGGTTGTATTTTACTATAAGAAACCAATTAACGAAAACAACAAGGAAATTTATAATCAATTAAATATTGCAATTAAAACCGAGTTGGAGCATGATAAATATGAACAATTAATATTTACGATTGAAACAGCTGAATGGGTAGATAACCGCAAAATCGACCGCAGCGCCTTTACTTTTGATGGCTATATAGATTTCGGTTATAAGGTGTATTTTAGCCTTGAACAAAAGATTTTTCTATACGAAAACTATTTTTGCGGTATGGGAGAAGAAATATATCTGATGTTAAAAGAAATGAAATGAGAAAAACATCTTGGATATTCTAGACAATTTTATTTAACAAGTTAATGAATTTCGAAAAACACATAGATTTTATAGAGATAAATAATTAATTTATGCATAATTAAAATATAGCATATAAGAGGAGGTGTTACCAATGTTTCAAAAAATATTTTTTATTAAGATTTATTAGGAGGAATTAAAATGTTAAAGAAAAAAAGACATATTATTGCAATATTTACTTGTGTTTGTGTTCTGCTATCTATGATTTCTTTTTCACCGTTAAAAGCATCTGCTCACAATGGTTTTTTAACTTGGAACAATGATGCAAAACTAATAAATGGAGTGGGAAGTTATGGAGAACATGTGAGATATTATTGGATTGATTCTTCAGCATCATCGCTTACAGACATAATTTCTCAGGTGAGATATGAATGGGTAAACACTTCGAATATATTAACAACATCAATTTTAATAAGACAAATATCAAATCAAAGTAGCTCCGTTTTTGATATTTATAAGAAACAAATGTATCCTCATGCTTATGGTGTATTGGGGGAATCCTTTTTCTATAATACGTCTAATCAAGATATAGGTGTACCAACTTATAACTATAAATGGACAAAAATAATCTTGAACACTTCTAATTTTAACGAGCTTAGTGCTTCGGAAAAAAGGGGAACAATTGCCCATGAATTTGGTCATTGTATGGGGTTAGCACACTCCTTTGACCCAAATAGAATTATGACACAATTAGGCGACGAAAGAACAGCAACAAGAGCTAATTATACAGATTTGGCAACTATAAACCACCTTTATAATTGATAAGGAGGAAAAGGTATGAATAAGAAGATTATTTGCTTTATATTTTTTTCTGCGCTTCTTTTACTATGTTGTTCAGGTTGTAATACCGAGAACGGCATACTTACAAAAACAAACTTTACCGATAAAACGGTTGTCTTAAATGATACTTTTGAGCCCAAAAATTTCGGTAATGTTATAGAATTAAAATCAAGTCCGGATTTTGCAAAAATATATAACAATATAGAAGAATTATATCCCGATTCGGAAAATATTGTTTTCGGAACAGTAAAAGAAATATATTATTTCGACGATAGTGGTGTCGGAAATACGATATATACTTTTGCTATTGAAAATGTATACAAAGGAAATTTGAAAGAAAATGATATTATTTCAGTATTGACTGCCGGTGGATATGCTCGACTTTCAAAGCATATTGAAGTTTTTGGAAAGGGCAAATTCTCAAGTTACACTGACGAACAAATCAAAAGCACTGTTCTTAAAACTGATTTTATGGGTTCATCTGAACTAAAAACAGGCGACAAGTATTTGATTTTCCTTTCAGCACCAATAGATAATGAGCCACCTTTCCCTAGTGGAGTATATACGGAAATAGGGGCATTTATGGGGAGATATGTATGCGTTAACAATAAGTTTTCAAGATATGTACCTGAAGACGAACCGAAATTTTATGGTGTTGAGGAAAAGCAGATTTCCTTAAAAGAAGTTGAAGCAGAATTAAAGGCTGCAAAATCTTTGGAAGTTAAATAAAGGCATTAAAACTGTACGGCAAAAACAAAATTATACCCGTAGTTTTATTGTCTATAAAAAGTTTTAAGCTGGAATTAGGCACCCAATTCCCAGTTTGTTGAAGTATAAGATAAAAGGATGTGTGAAAAATTTTACACATCCTTTTTACTGCTCTTAGTAATCCTGCTCTTTGGCGAGATGTTCTAAAAAAATATCACTGTGAGACCTGTCTCACAATATCACTATTTTGAGATAGGTTCAAAGGGTTTTAGGTTCTCCTAACAAGTAACATTTAGGCGCCTAAATGTCCTGCTTGCCATGGTATAAGACTAAATTAAAAGCTGTGTAGAAATTTCTACACAGCTTTTTTGTATAACGAAAACCACGCGATAGTCGCGTGGTTCAAAAGAGGTTAACCGATGAACGAAAATCCTCCATTTGTGTTAAAATAGCAGAGACCTGCCAGTCAAGCAAAAACACAAATGGAGGATTTATAAATGAAA
>JAZQGO010000001.1:0-3350 GCA_045540055.1 Acutalibacteraceae bacterium | reverse complement strand
GAAAAAGATGAATTTTTAGTGGGATAACAGACGAAAAGGCACGGTAATGCTGACGCATACCGTGCCTTTTTAACACATTAGACCGCAAAAATTCACTTTTTCGGGCAAATTATCCCTATGTGAGCGCTCCGTTCGGTTGGTTCTTTTTTACATACTTTCGGGTGCGTCTATCTTCATAAGATTCAGCACATTTTTAATTGCAATGCCTGAAGCCTCGCAAAGTGCAAGACGTGAATGCATCAGATCTTCATCAATGCCGCGAACTCTGCAGGCGTTGTAGAATTTATGGAACTTGGTGGCTAACTCGTTTACATAGTGGGTCATTTTAGCGGGGTCGTAAACCTTGGCCGCCGTAATGATTTCTTCGGTAAGAGACGACAGATGAAGTATCAATTCTCTTTCTTCCGCGGTGTTAAGCAGTGTAAGGTCACATTTATCTAAGTCGCGTCTTTCAATGCCGTCAGCCGTTAAATTCCGCATTATACTGCAGATTCGCGCATATGCGTACTGAACGTAATATACGGGGTTTTGGCTCGACTCTTCAACCGCTAAATCAAGGTCAAAGTCAAAGTGACTGTTGGCCTCACGAAGATTAAAGAAAAACCTTGCGGCGTCTATCGGTACCTCTTCAAGAAGTGTTACGAGTGTTATTGACTTACCCGAACGCTTTGATGCCTTAATAACCTCGCCGTTACGAACAAGACGTACCATCTGCATAAGCACTACATCGAGGCGGTTAGCGTCAACACCGAGTGCTGTGAGAGCACCCTTAAGACGCGGAACATAGCCGTGATGGTCGGCGCCGAGAATATCAATGGCTTTATCAAAATTACGTGTAACAAGCTTGTTATAGTGGTAGGCAATATCGGGCACTACATAGGTAGGTACACCGTTTGCACGTACAAGCACGAAGTCGTCACAGCCGAAATCTGAACCCTTAAACCAAACAGCTCCTTCCTTATCATAGGTGTGACCGCTGTTTTTGAGCAGCTCGACAACCTTCATAGCCTCACCGTTTTGGTGCAGTGTGCTTTCCTTAAACCAGGTGTCATATTCAATGCGGTATTTAAGCAGGTCGTCGTGAAGTCCCTGAATATTTTTAGGCAACGCAAAATCAACCAACGCTTTACGACGGGTAGCCTCGTCCTTATTTATATATTTATCGCCGTTAATTTCGGCAAATGCCTTGGCGTGTTCGACAATATCGGCGCCGTGATATGAATCTTCAGGCATTTCGATACCGTCTTTATAAATCTGTTGGTATCTTAAATCGAGCGATAAAGCGAATTTATTTATCTGATTGCCTGCATCGTTAATGTAAAACTCACGCTCGACGCTGTAGCCTGCGGCATCAAGTACTGCGGCTAAGCAGTCGCCCAGAGCACCGCCTCTGGCGTTTCCTATATGCATCGGTCCGGTTGGGTTGGCCGATACAAATTCAACCAGCACGCGTTTGTTTTCACCAAAATCGCTTCTGCCGTAAGAATTGCCGCAGTCGATTACGTCTGCGACTATATCGGCATAGTATTTATCATTTAAAAAGAAGTTTATAAAGCCTGGGCCTGCAATTTCATATTTTTCAATGTATGTGCTATCAAAATTAGTTTCGGCCATAATCGTCTCGGCAATTTTTCGCGGTGCATTGCGAAAAATTCTTGACCATACCATCGCGGCATTTACGGCATAATCGCCGTGGTCGCGATTAGAGGGCACCTCTATAATAAAGGGGGTAAGTTCGGCCTCGGGCAACAATTGCTTCTCAATTGCGTTTTTTGCCGCATTTATAATACATTCTTTTATCTGTTCTTTTGCAATACTTACTATTTTTGACATGCTAATTAACCTCTCTGACCTTTATCTCTACTTTATTTCGACTTAACAGACTGTTTTCAACATCTATTGTGTATGTCATACTTAAAACTCCACCGTTATCTCCCAGCGTGTTGGTAATATCCTCACCGAAAATGCCCAACACAAGCTGACCCTGAACGGTCGAGTAAAAGCATTTACTGCGCTGACCCTTTTCAATTACAAGGCGACTTTCAAGCTCACCCGAGCGAGAAAGTGTTATTTTATTATCGCCCTCGGCCTTGAGCGTTGTTTTAACACCCTTAGCACCGATAGAGTCATTCTCTTTATAGAAAAGGTAGTGCTTACCGTTTTTAATAACCATCTGACCGATTGTGGTAAGCTCAATGGTATCACTGTCGTCTCCAATACCCTGAGTACCCTTAATATCTATTAAAACATCCTTCATATTTTATCAATATCCACCTGTTTAACCTTGTTATAGTCAATTTTTTCACCCAGAAGCATTTGTGCGGTTTTCTCAAAGGTAGCTGTCTTGTCACTTACAAAGAACTCGTAAGAACCCTTATCACTGTCTGAGGCAGAGCCGTTAAGCTCTAAATAGTCCTTAACCGCCAGAGCCAGAGCTTGCCCCGGATTTATGAGTGTTACATTTTCACCCATAACCTTATGAATAACCTCGCTTAAAATAGGGTAGTGGGTACAACCGAGAATTAAGGTATCAACACCGTTTTGCTTCAGCGACTCTAAATATCGTCTTACCATACCGAGTACTACATCGTCTCCGGCCGATATCCAACCCTCCTCAACAAAGGGAACAAAAAGTGTGCAGGGGGTCGCAAAAACCTGTACGCTGCTGTCCAACTCTAAAATTTTCTTTTTGTGGCTACCACTACTGATAGTAGCCGATGTACCGATAACGCCGATTTTTTTATTATGTGAAGCGCCTACCGCCATTTTTGCGGCATATGAAATAACCTCAAAGAAGGGCACAGGCAGGCTGTTCGGTAAATCGGCAACAACCGAGCTTACCGTACCGCAGGCGGCTATAATAAGCTTAACATCGTTGTTTATTAAAAACTTTTCATCCTGAAGCGCATATTTGTGAATAATTTCACGACTGCGCGTGCCGTATGGCACACGGCCTGTATCGCCGAAATATACAATATTTTCTCTGGGCATAAGCTTAACTATTTCTTTCATAACGGTCAAACCGCCGAGGCCTGAATCAAATATACCGATAGGACGCTTGTCAGACATAATGTATATCTCCTTACTTCAAAACTTAAATCCATATAATAATACCATATTTTACTGATTACTGCAACACAATTTCTATTTAAAATTAAAAATATAATATTGACAATAAAGAATTTTATGGTATAATATTTCTTGCTGACACGGACCAGTAGCTCAGTTGGTTAGAGCAACCGGCTCATAACCGGTCGGTCCGGGGTTCGAGTCCCTGCTGGTCCACCAGTGTTAGTCAAGGCGTACGGTGTAGCGTTTCAAACGTAAGGGATGAATGCGAAATGTTACGC